>CAIQFD010000020.1 GCA_903870995.1 uncultured Methylophilaceae bacterium
CGAGGACATTGCTGATTATATTGAGCCGTTCTACAATCGCATCAGGCGCCACTCAACTTTGGGCAATTTATCGCCGGCAGCCTATGAGCAAATGCATCAAAAAGCCTCTTAAATAATGTCCCGCTTTGTTAGACCATTACATATAGTACTTTATAGTTTCGAAGATCATAAGAAAGCTATCTTGATTTTAGCTATTAGGCATCAACGAGAAGCGGGCTACTCCTTTAATTAGCGCCCAGACATCATTGTCGTGGGTTCGATCCTCTCACAGCCCAATAAGATATTTTATTAATTAAGCATAAGGTTTTATGATAAAGCTCCGAAAATCTGAAGAACGTGGCTATGCAGATCATGGGTGGCTAAAAAGTTATCACTCATTTTCTTTTGCAAATTATTGGGATCCCGCCCATATTCATTGGGGTAATTTGTGTGTGATTAATGAAGACCGTATTGCGTCTGGCCAAGGTTTTGGCAAGCATGGTCATAATGATATGGAGATTGTTACTTACGTTCTTTCGGGTGAGTTAGCCCATGAAGACAGTATGGGCAACGTTAAGGTTATTCCGCCAGGCGATGTTCAGCGTATGAGTGCTGGCAGTGGTGTTGTTCATAGTGAGTTTAATCATAAAAAAAATCAACAAACACATTTTCTCCAAATTTGGATTAAGCCTAATAAGATAGGTGTTGAGCCAAGTTATGAACAGAAGACGACATCTCTTAAAGAGAACAAGGGTAAGTTATGTTTGATTGCCTCCCCACATGGGGGCGATTACGCGGTTATGATTAATGCTGATGCGAGTGTTTATGCTGGATTGTTCGATGGGACTCAAAGTGCTCATTTAGAAGTGAGTCCTAAAAGAAAAGCCTATGTTCATTTGGTTAAGGGGCGACTTGAAGTCAATGGTCATAAAATAGACTCAGGTGATGCATTATTAATTGAGAATGAAACCCAAGTAATAATCAAAAATGGTCATCAAGCCGAAGTCTTGATTTTTGATCTTTTAGCTTAGAGCTTGATTGGTTTTGAGTGACATAAAAATGTATCTTTTTTCTCATTAATACGAGAGCTGGATTAATTACCCCGCAGTCAATAAAAAAGACAGCCAAAGCTGTCTTTTTTTAACAACAATTCTTAAAAGAATTATTTGTTCATTACGTACATTGTTACTTCAAAGCCGAAACGCATTTCTGTAGCTGCTGGTTTAGTCCACATAATAGTTCTCCAAATGTTTATTTAATGTGCTTTGCATTAATTGCATCGCGTTGAATGGATATTACGCTTAACTATAAAAAATTACGCTATTAGTCTTCATGAATAAAGACTAAGGATTTTCATTAACTTCTTTATTCTTCCAAAAGACTTCTAAGCATCCATGCAGTTTTTTCATGAATGTCTAAACGCTGTGTGAGAAGGTCAGCAGTTGGTTGATCATTTGCATCATCTGCCGTATTAAGAATTCCTCTGGCTGTACGAGCGACCGCTTCGTGACCTTTTACTAGTGTTTTGATCATGTCGACAGCTTTAGGTGGGTACGTTGGAACATCTGGTAATGACGCGAGTTTTGAGAACTGCTGATATGAGCCCGGAGCAAAATGGCCTAAAGCACGAATACGCTCTGCGATTGGATCAACCGCATTCCATAACTCAGTATATTGACCCATGAACATGACATGCAGGGTATTGAACATTGGACCGGTTACGTTCCAATGAAAGTTATGAGTGGTTAAGTAAAGGGTGTAGGTGTCGGCAAGTAGCTGAGATAACCCATCTGCAATCGTTTGACGATCTTTCTCATTGATGCCGATATCTATTTTATTGAGAGAGTTTGATTGATTTGACATGATTTTTTCCTTAGTAGGGCATGAAAATGTGGGCTGATTGATTTGTTTATAGTGCATCAGTCAGATAATGCAAATTGAAGTCATTCTTAAAGATAAGTTTTCTTGAATGTGTATCCTTCATTTAATACATACAATACTCCTTATTTAAGCTTTATTTTTAATCATTAGATTTAGTGGTTAGTCAGCAAACGTCTGTGGAGGTGCCTATTATTGTGGGTTTTGTTTCGGTTGCTTTGTGGATTAAAACTAAATATTTCCCGGAAGATTTGTGGGGATCAAAGTAAATGAGTTAACAATACCCAACTGAAATAGTAGACTATGAGTCTATGATGAATTTTACTAGACCAACACCAGACCCTTATGGTTTTAGTTTCGATAATTCTTATTCGAAACTGCCCGATGTTTTATTCACGCGAGCAAATCCTAAAAGCTTTAAAAATCCAAGCTTAGCTGTGTTTAATAAGTCTCTAGCGAGATCACTCGATTTAAATTCTGATGAGCTTGAGGCAGATAATTGGGCTAGCTTTGCTGGCCGATCTATTCCAGAAACTGCCTATCCTATTGCTCAAGCTTACGCGGGTCATCAATTCGGTGGTTTTGCTAATTTGGGTGATGGTAGGGCCGTTTTGTTGGGTGAGCACATTACATTCAACCAAGACCGCGTTGATATTCAATTAAAGGGGGCTGGACCTACCCCATATTCACGTTCAGGTGATGGTTTAGCCGCTTCAGGCCCCATGCTTCGAGAGTATTTAATGAGTGAAGCCATGTATGCCTTGGGGGTCCCGACCACCCGTAGTTTGGCTGTCATGCTCACAGGAGAAACTGTATATAGAGCTGAGCCACTCGAAGGCGCTGTGTTGACGAGGGTGGCCGCAAGTCATATTCGTGTGGGCACTTTTCAATATGCTGCATCAATAAAGCAACCAAAGGTTTTAAAGGCGCTTGCTGATTACACCATCAGTCGCCATTTCCCAGCATTTGTTACGCATCTCAATCCATATATTAGCTTGCTTAAAGCCGTGATTGATAACCAAGCCAAATTGATTGCTAAATGGATGCAAATTGGATTTATTCATGGGGTGATGAACACAGATAACATGAGCGTATTTGGTGAGACCATCGATTACGGCCCTTGCGCTTTTATGAATACTTACAACCCTAAAACGGTATTTAGCTCGATTGATCAGCAAGGCAGATATGCTTTTGGTAATCAGCCAATGATTGGTGAGTGGAATTTGACACGGTTTGCTGAAAGTCTTTTGCCATTACTTAATGAAAATCAGCCTGAAGCCATCCGAATCGCTGGTGAATGCTTGGATGAGTATCAACATACATTTAGAAATAATTGGCTCGCTGCAATGCGAAAGAAGATAGGCATTTTTAATGCTGAGCCGAGCGACCTTTCTTTGGTGGAAGATTTGTTGATGCTGATGTACAAACATCAAGCAGACTATACGAGTACATTCATTTATCTACTTAATCCTAGTCAATTGAATGAACAGTTGATTGATGATGGGGCATTTAAGAACTGGTCCGCTAAATGGCGCGAGAGACTATCAAGGCAAGCTCAAACGATGCAAGAAGTACAAAGCTTGATGCTCAGCCACAATCCTTTAGTAATTCCGAGAAACCATTTGGTCGAGCAAGTGTTGGATCATGCTTCTCAGGGAAATATGCAGCCTTTTCATGATTTTCTGAAAGTGCTTTTATCTCCATACACACCGCCTGAAGATGAAAAGTATATGCTAGCTCCAGATTTAAAGGAGGATGCTCGCTACCGAACTTTTTGCGGTACGTAGGTATTTTCAGTAAATAAATTAACACTTATGTCAAATATGTTAATTTATTTGTATGCTTATGACCGAGTTTGGGCGTTTAATAGACTTTAATTCACCGTTTGTTAGAAGATGATGAAATCACAAAACATGTTTATGTTGAGTTTTTTGGTTTTAGTGCTTTCATTAAGCGCTTGTTCAAATTTATCCACACGACAAAAAATGCGGCAGTTAGCGCATCGATTTAGGCTATGACAAGCAAAAATAGCAAAAGGTTAATTTAACCCGTTGGAACATTTTATTAATCTCGTAACACTTTAGAAACGTTGATAAAGTATAATGCGTCCAGTTGTTAAATGCGTCAGAAATTAAAGGGGTCTGCATGATGAAGAAAAATATTAGTTATTTTGCACTAGCTGCTGCATTGGGCTTAAGCTCAACGTCAGTTTTCGCTGAAGAGGAAATGTATAAAGGTGCTTGGTACGCGTTGCCAGGTATTAGCTATAACTGGACTGATAGCGATTTAAAAGCCAACGATGATGTGGGTGGTTTTATTCGTGCCGGTAAAGAAATCAGCCAAAATTGGGATGTTCAATTTGGTGGCTCTTACGCAAGTATGGATGGCAATACCGATGGTAAATACAAGCAAACGCTACTAGGGGTTGATGCGCTATACATGTTCAGTCGTGAAAAATTACGTCCATTCTTGTTAGTAGGTTTAGGCTATGCGCACAATAAATTAGATTCAGTTGCCTTGAGTGGATCTAAAGACTCTTTAATGGGTAATCTTGGTGCAGGTGTTCAATATTTAGTCACTGAAAATATTGGCTTGCAAGCCGATTTGCGTGAAGTTTGGAGCGAAGCAAATGTTGGTGGCGACAGCAAAACAATCGGTAACACCGTATTGAATCTAGGTGCTATCTTCCGTTTTGGTGCGCCAGCGCCTGCGGTAGCTGCAGAACCGGCGCCGCAACCAGTTGCCGCTAAGCCAGTAGTTGAGGCGCCAGCGCCGATAGTGGTCGCAGAGCCAGCTAAGCCAGCATGTAAGCCTATCGTTGAAACGATTACTATCCAATCAGAGGCTTTGTTTGGCTTTGACAACGCTGTTATTAAAGGCAAAAACAATCAAGTGTTAGATGATATTGCCGCTAAGATTAAAGAGCATGGTGATGTGGAGTATGTATTGGTGACTGGCCATACTGACCGAATTGGTTCTGATGCTTATAATCAAAAGCTTTCTGAGCGCCGAGCAAATGCTGTGAAAAAATACTTGGCTTCACATGGTATTAGCGACGTTCGCATGAAATCAACTGGTAAAGGAGAGTCTGAGCCTGTTGTTGATTGCAAAGGTGTAAAAGGCACTAAAAACTTAATCGAATGCTTGGCGCCTAATCGCCGCGTGGTGGTTGATGCTACACATAAACAAGAAGATGGATGTAGCGCAAATTAATTTTATTGCGAAAAAGCTCTTTTAATCCAAAGGGTTGCGCGTGAGCGTAACCCTTTTTTATTGACTGAGTTTTTATGGGTATTTTTTAATCACTTTTTTAGCTTTAATGTGATAATTGTTGCATAACTCAACTGGATATTAAGCATATGAAAAATAAAGATTTAACCTTTAAGAAATACCCTGCATTCCAAGTAATCGCAGGCATGGCTTTCTTCTTGGTAATCAGCATTCAGGTGTCGGCAAAAGATTTAAGTGATGAGCAATATCAAGTAAGAATTGCGCAAAAAGAGTTTGATAAAGCTAATCAAGATTACGAAACACTAAGTGCCAGCATTAAAGCCTTTGAGCAAAGAATTGAGCAACAAACCTTGCAGCTAAATGATTTGAAAAAACGCTTGCCAGCTAAGGAAGATCGATTAAATAAAGCAAAGACAGCGCTAGAGGAAAAACAGAAGTTGCTAGACAAGGCTTGGGAATCCAACACGCAATAGCGTGTTTATTTTTTCTTCAGTTTGTTCAGCTTTCTTTTTTCTCTCCATTCAGCGATTCTGTTCCGCCGAAAAATGATTGTAATGCCTATAACTGCCCAAGTAAGTGCTAACCAAGGTAGCAGGCCCGCATAAATGCTGACGACAACGAGGTGAGGAAATGCTGTTGTTAAAATAAGCGGTAATAGTGCGAGGATCAGCCCAAGTAAAATCAAAAGCATGTCGCTTACCTCTCAAAAGCCGCATGTTGCATTATCTAGCTTCCGCAAAACTTACCTGTATATTGAGTCCTTTTTTCTTGGGCTCATCAACAATTTCTACAGAAGCTTGGTGTAGCTGAGCGATCTCCATCACGATGGCTAGACCCAATCCACTCCCCTCTTGACCTGTGCCTATGACGCGATGAAAACGTTCAAATACTTTTTCGCGTTCATCTTTAGGAATTCCTGGGCCATTATCTTCCACGCTAAGAAGTATTTCCCCTGCCTCTCTTTTTACATTGACCGTTACTTTTCCGTTCGCTGGCGTATAAAGTAAGGCGTTGTCGATCAAATTATAGAGCATTTCTTTTATGCGTTTGCTATCTCCCAAAATCATCGCAGCTTGTTCTGATGCTTCAAAACCTAAATCTATGCTTTTTTTAATTGCCGCAGGCACCATGTCCGTAGTGACTTCTTGAGCAATGAGGTTGAGATTAACAGGGCTGCGTTCAGTATTGTGGATGGCATCTTGTTGGTTTCTGGCAAGACTAAGTAATTGACTGATGGTGTGTGATAGTCGCTCCATACTATCGCCCACCCTGTCTAGCAGCTGTTTGTGTTGTGTTGGATCATCCTCCAATAGCGCAAGCTCGAGCTGTGCTTGTGCGCCAGCAAGCGGTGTGCGGAGTTGATGTGCTGCGTCTGCAATAAAACGATTTTGCGCCGACAGCACGTCTTCAAGCTGCCGCATCAGTGTATTGACTGAGTTCACTAAAATCATGACTTCAGTAGGAACGTTAGGTAGATCAATCTCGCTTAAGTCGAGATATGATCGCTTAGAAACAGCGGCCTGCAAATCAAATAAAGGCTGTAAACCACGCTCAACGCCAAACCAAATAATCACGATGGTGAATAGTACGAGCAAAAGTTGCGGTACGATAATGTCAATTAGCACATGGCTGGCTAATGATTTTCGCTTGTTAAGTGTTTCTGCTACTTGAATATAAACGGGCGTATCACGGCCATTTTTTTGAATGGTGACTAAAGTTGAAACAATGCGAACGGGTAAGTTATGAACAGTACCATCACTAAAGTTTGGATTGATTTCCTTGCCCTTTAAGGCCGGCATAAGTCCTGCATCTGTTTCGCCATTTAGGACATTGCCGTTGGTATCTACTACGTTATAAAAAACGATATCCGATTGATCATTTAAAATGAATTGTTTTTCATTTTTGGGGAGCGATAATTTTTCAATGCCATCTTCCGATTTTTCAATAAGTTGGAAAATCGAATAAGCCGAATCATAAAGCGCGTTATCAAAAGCATCTCGTTGTTCGACAATCGCGAATCTGAATAAGATAGAAGACGCAATCAGAATAAGGATTAAAAGTGGTGGTACTAGTAGTAGCAACAGCTTTTTGCGTAATGAAGAGTATTTTTTCATTTTAAGATTGCGCCTTTTGAAGTAAGTATCCTAAGCCACGGATGGTTAATACGTTGATGCCAAGTGGTTCAAGCTTTTTGCGTAGTCGATGGATATAAACCTCAATAGCGTTGTTGCCAACACCCTCATCCCATCTGCAAAGCGCTTCAACAATAGCATCTTTACTCACTACTCGGCCAACGCGCGATAACAACATTTCAAGTACGCTAAACTCACGCGGCGAGAGCATCATTTGTTCGCCATTCACTGTCAGCATTTTGTCAGTCATATTAAGTACGAGAGGACCATATTCAATTGTTGATCCTAGAAGAGCGTTGTTACGCCGAATTTGGGCACGCAAACGTGCTTCTAACTCAGGTAATTTGAATGGCTTGGTGAGGTAATCATCTGCGCCTAAATCAAGGCCTTTGATACGGTCATCTAGATCATCTCTTGCTGTTAAGATAATAACAGGAGCCATCACTTTTCGGGCTCGCATCCGCTTTAAGACTTCAAAACCATCAATTTTAGGTAAGCCCAAATCAAGAATCACAGCATCATAAATATGATCATGAAGGGCAATGTCAGCTTCGTGGCCATCATGAACCCAGTTAACGGTGTAGCCATTTCGATTGAGTGAAGTGCTCATCGCATGACCTAATGCTGCATCATCTTCAACCAGTAAAATTTTCACGTAAGACCTTTAATATTGTGAGCTACTTTGATAGTTATTCTACTTGGATAAAATGGATACTTGAAGACTAGAATTAAAACAAAAAAGGCTTACAGTAGAAACTGTAAGCCTTTTAATGTATGGTGCGCCCGAAGAGATTCGAACTCCTGACCCCTTGGTTCGTAGCCAAGTACTCTATCCAGCTGAGCTACGGGCGCGTGAGGCGTGAATTATACGCGAACTTAGGTTTATTTCCAGTAGAAAAGAACTAAATCAGCTATAAAAAAGCCATTATTTGGCGGAGAGCGAGGGATTCGAACCCTCGATACAGATTTAAGCCCGTATGCTTCCTTAGCAGGGAAGTGCCTTCGACCACTCGGCCAGCTCTCCGTTTTGTTGCTGTATTGCGAGGGCGTAACAATACTTGATTACGCCCCAAAAATCAATCTAAGCTTCTTCTAATTCAAACGCTTTGTGAAGAACGCGTACTGCAAGTTCCATGTATTTTTCGTCAATTACAACTGCGATTTTGATCTCGCTGGTAGAAATCATTTGAATGTTGATACCTTCTTCTGCAAGTGTGCGGAACATTTGGCTTGCGATACCGACGTGTGAACGCATGCCAACACCGACGATAGAAACTTTCGCAATTTTGTCATCGCCTCGAATCTCACGTGCGCCAATGTGGGCTTGAACTTGGTTAAGAATGCCAAGCGCTTTTGCCATATCATTTTTGTGTACAGTGAATGTGAAGTCCGTTGTGCCATCTGCTCCCATGTTTTGGATAATCATGTCGACGTCAATTTTTGCGTCAGCGATTGGGCCTAGGATTTGATACGCAATACCTGGTTTATCTGGCACGCCGAGAACCATAATTTTAGCTTCGTCTCGGTTAAATGCGATGCCTGAGATGATTGGTTGTTCCATGTTGCTGTCCTTGTTTTCTGGATCTTCAAATGTGATGAGTGTACCTTCGCCATCTTCTTCAAAGCTAGAGAGTACACGTAGTTTTACTTTATATTTCCCAGCAAATTCTACTGAGCGAATTTGCAATACCTTTGAGCCTTGGCTTGCAAGCTCAAGCATCTCTTCAAAGGTAATTGACTTTAATCGACGCGCTTCTGGCACAACGCGTGGGTCGGTTGTGTAAACGCCATCAACGTCTGTGTAGATTTGGCATTCATCTGCTTTCAGTGCGGCAGCTAATGCGACACCAGTAGTATCAGAACCACCACGACCAAGTGTTGTAATGTTGCCGGACTCATCTACGCCCTGGAAGCCGGCAACCACTACCACATACCCTGCATCTAAATCTGCACGAATACGCTCTTCGTCAATGCTTAGAATTCGTGCTTTAGTGTGAGCATTGTCTGTAACAATGCGGACTTGTGAACCTGTATAGCTTTTTGCTTTAAGACCAAGCTCCATTAGCGCCATTGCAGTGAGTCCGATGGTGACTTGTTCACCAGTGGCAACCATTACATCTAATTCACGAGGGTCAGGCTCAGGCATGATTTCTTTTGCTAAGCTAATTAAACGATTGGTTTCACCTGACATCGCCGAAACAACCACGACGATTTGATGGCCGAGTGCTTTAAATCGAGCAACGCGACGTGCTAAGTTTTTAATTCGATCGGGGCTACCAACTGAGGTGCCGCCGTATTTTTGAACAATGAGTGCCATAGTATTTACTGTTAAGGTTAATTAAGTTTTTGTTGAACCCACGCTTGCACGCTTGCAAGTGCTTGAGGTAATTGGCTTGCATCTGTGCCGCCTGCCATCGCCATATCTGGTTTGCCGCCGCCTTTGCCACCTACTTGACTAGCAACATGGTTGACCAAGTCGCCAGCTTTTAGTTTCGAGATGATATCTTGTGTGACACCAGCAGCAAGGCTGACTTTTCCATCGTTCACACTCGCTAATACGATTGCCGCAGATTTTAGCTTGTCTTTAAGCTTATCCATGGTCTCGCGTAAGGTGTTTGCATCGGCGCCTTCTAGGGCGGCCGCAAGTACTTTAACACCATTTATTTCTATTGCTTGGTCAGCAAGATCATCGCCTTGTGAGGATGCGAGTTTAGATTTCAGTCGAGCAAGTTCTTTTTCGAGTGATTTCTGTGAGTCGAGCAATTGAGTAATTTTGATATTTAATTCATTTGCGGGTGTTTTAAGGTCAATAGCAAGTTGATTGACTAAGGCTTGTTGGTTTTGTACTAATTTCAGCGCATTCAGGCCAGTGGTTGCTTCTATGCGACGAATGCCGGCAGCCACGCCACTTTCCGAGGTGATTTTGAATAACCCTATATCGCCTGTACGATCAACATGAGTGCCACCACATAATTCTCGTGACGATCCAATGTCCAATACGCGGACTTCATCGCCGTACTTCTCGCCAAATAACATCATGGCGCCAGTTTTTTGTGCTGATTCAATATCCATCACGCGTGCTTGCGTTGCTGCGTTAGCAAGGATTTCAGTGTTGACAATATTCTCAACTCGGCTGATTTCTTCGTCTGTCATTGGTGCGTTGTGAACAAAGTCAAAGCGCGTTTTATCTGTATCAACTAACGAGCCTTTTTGTTGTACATGATCGCCCAGTACTTCACGCAATGCTTTGTGCATTAAGTGCGTTGCTGAGTGGTTACGCATAGTGCTTGCTCTAGCATTAGTATTTACGCGGGCTTGAAGGGTGTCGCCTACTGCTAGCTTGCCTGTAGTGAGCAAGCCGTGATGGCCGAATACGCTAGCTTGAATTTTGAGGGTATCTTCAACGGAGAATATACCGTCGCTTGCTTTTAAATCGCCACAGTCGCCAATTTGACCGCCTGATTCCGCATAAAAAGGCGTGTTGTTTAAAACAACAATACCTAAGTCTCCTTCATTCAGCGCATTTACCGCAGAGCCGTCTTTGTATAAGGCAAGCACTTTGGCTTCAGTTGAGAGCTCCTCATAGCCACGGAATTCTGTTGATGCACCATCGTATTCAACGTTGGTTGCCATTTTGAATTTACCAGCAGAGCGGGCTTGTTCTTTTTGGCGTGACATCGCTGCATCAAAAGCGATTGAGTCCACAGTAACATCTCGCTCCCGGCAAACGTCTGCTGTGAGGTCCAGTGGGAATCCGTATGTGTCATGCAATTTGAATGCGGTTTCGCCGTTAAAGGTTGTGTTTGTGGCTTTAACCATTTCAGCTAACTCGGCTTCTAAAATCGCCATGCCATTTTCAATGGTTTCAAAGAAACGGTCTTCTTCTTGTTTGAGCACTTCAGATATGCGGGTTTGTGAACTGACGAGTTCTGGATAAGCTTCGCCCATTTCAGCCACCAAATCTGGCAAGATTTTATGGAAGAATGCGCTGCGTGCGCCAAGCTTGTAGCCGTGACGTATTGCGCGACGGATAATGCGGCGAAGTACATAGCCGCGACCTTCGTTACCTGGAATCACGCCGTCGGCAATTAAGAAACTACATGCGCGGATGTGGTCAGCCAGCACCTTGAGTGATGGGTTATCTAAATCCGTTGTTTTTGTTTCACGCGCGGCAGCTTTAATTAGTGTTTGGAATAGATCGATTTCGTAGTTGGCATGTACATGCTGAAGCACTGCCGAGATACGCTCCAATCCCATGCCTGTATCTACAGAGGGCTTAGGAAGCGGATGCATCACGCCTGATTCGTCACGATTGAACTGCATGAACACGTTGTTCCAAATTTCGATGAAGCGGTCGCCGTCTTCATCCGGGCTGCCTGGAGGGCCGCCCCAAATGTGTTCGCCATGGTCATAGAAAATTTCAGTACATGGACCGCAAGGGCCAGTGTCGCCCATCATCCAGAAATTGTCTGATGCGTAACGAGCGCCCTTATTGTCGCCGATGCGGATAATGCGCTCAGTTGGTACGCCGATTTCTTTTGCCCAAATGTCGTAAGCTTCGTCATCTTCTGCGTAAACAGTAACGGTGAGTTTGTCTTTAGGAAGCTTGTAAACTTCGGTCAGCAATTCCCATGCGTATTTGATGGCATCGCGTTTGAAGTAATCGCCAAAGCTGAAATTTCCTAGCATTTCAAAGAATGTGTGGTGGCGAGCTGTGTAGCCAACGTTTTCTAAGTCGTTATGTTTTCCGCCAGCGCGCACACACTTTTGGCTAGTAGTTGCACGTGTGTAAGGACGCTTATCAAAGCCTAAAAACACGTCTTTAAATTGGTTCATGCCTGCGTTGGTAAAAAGCAGGGTAGGGTCGCCGTGCGGCACCAAAGAGCTAGAGGCAACCACTTGATGGTCTTTAGACGCAAAAAAGTCTAAAAATTGTTGTCTGATTTCTTTAACTGATACTGTTTTACTCATTCAATTAGCCTATTTATTTTCTTTGGTGACGGCCTTGCTAAATTTCGTCTTCTTGCTCGTTAATGACTTTTTTGATTATCTCAAAACCAAAGCCGCGGCTTTGTAAAAACCGCGCTTGTTTTGCCCATTCTTCTCTTGAACTTGGCGGCGCATCATACTTTTTACACCACACGGCTTTTGCATTTGCCAATTCATCTATTTTGACATCTTGCACCGCTTCTGAGATGAGTTCGTCGGAAACGCCTTTTTCTCTAAGCTCATGTGCAATTCGCGCACTACCAAATTTTGATTTCCGCGCATGTAAAATTTGCTCAGTAAATCGGGTATCGGATACCCAATTTCGCTTTTTAAAATCCGCTAATATTTCGGGAATCTCTTCTGTTTCTAGTTCATATTGTCTTGCGACTGTGTTCAGTTTTTGCGCAAGCTCCGCAACGCTATATTCACGTTTTGCTAGATAATCTAGCGCCCGTTGGCGCAGTGAAACTTGCGGTTTTTTTTTGTCTTTAATCAGCAGCGTCATCAGGGCCAATCGTCTTCACGATAGCATCTAGATTGCCTTTTGCATTTGCGCGAATCTTCGCGTCAATTTCATCCGCTACTTCTGGATGCTCTTTTAAGTACTCGCGTGAGTTATCCTTGCCTTGACCGATTTTTTCGCCGTTGTAGCTATACCAAGCACCCGCTTTTTCAACAATCTTAAGGTCTGATCCTAACTCTAAAATCTCGCCTTCGCGTGAAATGCCTTCGCCGTACAGGATATCAAATTCAGCTTGTTTGAATGGTGGGGCAACTTTGTTCTTCACAATCTTCACACGGGTTTCAGAACCGATGACTTCGTCACCCTTTTTAATTGCCCCTGTGCGGCGAATATCTAAACGCACGGAAGCGTAAAATTTTAGTGCGTTACCACCCGTAGTTGTTTCTGGGTTGCCAAACATCACGCCAATCTTCATACGGATTTGGTTAATGAAAATGACCATGGTATTCGTGCGCTTGATGTTGCCTGTAAGTTTTCGTAATGCTTGGCTCATTAAACGTGCTTGCAAACCCATGTGCGAATCGCCCATCTCACCTTCGATTTCGGCTTTTGGAACCAATGCTGCTACTGAGTCAACTACAACGATATCAACAGAGCCTGAACGCACGAGCATATCTGCGATTTCCAAGGCTTGTTCGCCAGTGTCAGGCTGTGAGATTAAAAGCTCACTTACATTAACGCCTAATTTTTGAGCGTATTGAGGGTCTAGTGCGTGTTCTGCATCAATGAATGCTGCCGTACCGCCTAATTTTTGCATCTGGGCAATCACGGAAAGGGTGAGTGTGGTTTTACCAGAAGATTCTGGGCCATAGATTTCAATCACACGACCACGAGGCAAGCCACCAATGCCTAGTGCAATATCAAGACCTAATGAGCCAGTTGATACGGCTTGGATGTCTTCAGCAACATCGGTATCACCCAATCGCATGATTGAGCCTTTACCAAACTGTTTTTCGATTTGCGAAAGTGCTGCTGCCAGTGCTTTGCTTTTATTGTCGTCCATGTCGTCCTCTGGTTTTAAACCTTGATGAGTTGCGGCTTTTTTATGCCTTAAAAATACTAAAAAAGTCTTCAAATCAAGAATGTAATTATTCCACAATTTAGGGCTAAAAGTAAGGCTAAGCCGAGGACTAATTACCAGCGATTTTGTATTTTGAAGTGTTTTTAGTGTTGGTTTTTTGATTTTAGCAAAGCATTGTACGAACGTACACTACTAATTGAAAATAATATGAAAGATTTAATTTAATATTTCTTGGAGTTCAAGCAGAAGGGCGATCGCAGACTGTTCACGAATTTGTTCCCGATTCCCTTTGAATAGGTAGGTGCGCGATTTTGAAGGAAGGTCTTCGCTAGTCCAAGCAAAGCAAACCGTCCCGACAGGTTTTGCAGACGATCCTCCCTCGGGTCCAGCAATGCCTGTGACGCTCGCGGCGATGGTTGCTCTGCCTTGCTGTAGGGCACCGATAGCCATTTCCATGGCGACTTGTTCGCTCACAGCGCCGTATTGATCTAGGCTTGATTGTTGGACGTTGAGTAAATCTTGTTTAGCTTCATTGCTGTAAGTGATTAGGCTGCTATCAAACCAGGCAGAGCTTCCTGCCGTATCGGTAATAAGTGCAGAGATAAGTCCGCCAGTGCAGGATTCAGCTAATATTAGCACCTGTTTTTTTGCTAGAAGTAATGTGCCTATTTCTCGAGATAATTTTTTTAATTCAGGACTAAACATAACAATACTTTTAGGCTAATAATTGTATAAATGGCAGCGAGTAGATCATCAAACATCACGCCCAGCCCACCTTTTATTTTTGCGTCGCATTGACTAATAGGCGCAGGTTTCCAAATGTCGAATAAGCGAAACAACAAAAATGCGACTCCCCACCATAAAGGACTAGCTGGCGTGAACTCTAATACTAGCATCATGGCGACAATTTCATCCCACACAATACTGCCATGATCTGATATGCCAAGCGCTTTACCTGTCCGAGTGCAAAGCGGAATGCCGATTAAAAATAAAAGTGTGATCGCAACATAGTGAACTGGCTCTGGCATGAAAGTGAGAAGCCAAAAAAAAGGTAAGCCAACAAGTGTACCTACTGTACCAGGTGCTTTGGGTGATAGTCCTGCTCCAAACCCAAGTGCTATAAAGTGGCTGGGGTGGCACAGTAAAAAATGTAAGCTGGGGGTGATTGCTTTAGTCGAAGTGGTCATAGCCTTTGCTCTTCAATTCGATGAGTTGGTGTTTTTTATCATAAACATTCAGCTGAGAGACTTCTTTTGTGGTCACGCCAATGTGAGTAAGTTTTAAATTCAAATTTTTAACGATTGCTAAAATCGCATCATGTTTTGATGCTGGTGCGGTAAAGCATAACTCATAATCATCTCCACCAGCTAAAGTGAGGCTTTGTAGCTTCGCTAGGTCTAATTTTTCGCTAAGATTGACGTGTGGGATGTGCTCCCAATATAGATTTGCGCCTAGCTTTGAGTGTTCTAAAATGTGGCCTAAGTCAGCTAATAAACCATCTGAAACATCAATCGCGCTATTGGCGATATTGCGTAATGCGATGCCTAAAGCTACTCTAGGTTGGGGTGCTTGCAAGGCATCGATGCAAGACTGTTTTTCGCTTGTAGATAGAGCGCTTTCTTCGAGCTTGTTTTGAAGTTGCGCTAGACCTAGCGCAGCATCGCCCAAAGTGCCGGAGATCCAAATCTCATCGCCAGCTTTTGCGCCATCTCGACGAAGGGCTTTACCAAGGGGGACTTCACCCATGATTTGGACGCTAATATTAAGCGGGCCGCGCGTGGTGTCGCCACCAATTAAGCTGACGCCAAATGCATCAGCGCAAGCAAAAAATCCACGTGAAAACTCACTCAGCCAAGCTTCCTCTATATTGGGTAAGGCAATGGCTAACGTTGCCCATTTAGGTGTTGCGCCCATGGCTGCCATATCGGAAATGTTCACGGCTAGTGATTTCCAGCCAACAAAGTAAGCAGGGCAATTCGATAAAAAATGGGTGTCAGCGACAAGCATGTCGGCTGAAATAGCGAGTTGATGGCCAGTACTGATTTGAATAAGCGCAGCATCATCACCCACGCCTAAGTCTGTATTAGCGCAGGCGCGTGTAAAGTATTTTGCGATTAAATTAAATTCAGACATTTTTAGGCCGGCTTGTTAGCTGATTTGGGTCTAAAGGCCTGAACGATTTCTGGATTGGTTTCAATGTAAGGCCCGCCAATCAAATCTAAGCAATAAGGCACGGCGGCGAAGATTCCATGCACGGATTGTTTGCCTAAGTCATCTTTTAAGCCTTCCAGTGTTTGGGCAATCGCCTTGGGTTGCCCTGGTAAGTTAATAATTAAACACTGCTTTCGAATGACAGCAACTTGGCGAGACAGAATGGCTGTTGGTACAAAATTTAAACTGATTTGGCGCATTTGTTCCCCAAAGCCAGGCATCTCTCTATCAGCCACGGAAATTGTCGCTTCTGGAGTGACATCGCGAATGGCTGGGCCTGTACCGCCGGTCGTTAAAATTAAGCTACAACCTTCGTCATCTACTAATTGTTTGAGAGTAAATTCAATTTCAGATTTTTCATCTGGTATTAGACGAGTTTCTGCTTGCCATGGCGTGATGAGAGTTTTGGCTAGCCATTCTTTTAGGTGTGGCAAACCAAGGTCTTGATATACCCCTGTTGAAGCGCGGTCACTAATTGAAACGAGGCCGATTTTAATTGTTTGTGCGGACATGTGAATTATTTTGTCTATATGTTGGTCTGAATAGTGAGATCTGTATTAAAGTGAAATCATCCCATATTATGGGAGTAAACGTTAAGTTGTTTAATGAAGGGAATATGATGCGTTTAGGTAGCTACACATTGTTGGTTCTTTTTTTACTGGCGAATCCGGCAATAGCTGAAGACAAGAAGTCTTTAGAAGAAGTTGTTGCAGACCAAAATTTCTTTATCAGCTCCTTTGTGGAGTCGAAGCCCAGCAATGCTAAGCGTATTTCATCTGAGGCTGAGCCAAAAATCTATGCTGGCGCTGACAAAATCGCAGATAAACATCGCATGGAAGAGCGCGGCTTTGAGTTGATTGGCTATTCTGACTTTAAGGCAGGTAACGTTGCCCCTGAGTTGGTGATGCCTCAGGCCCAAAAAATACACGCTGAAGTCGTCTTGGTTTACAGCGAGCGGACAGATAAGCCTTCTGCAAGCGCAAAAATACAACAGTTACGTGAAGCTAAGAAAACGGGGCTTGCGCCAGTAGAAGCTGGTGCTAGTTATGCCTACTTTGCTTCATATTGGGCAAGAATCGCTAAGCCTTCTATGGGCGTTCATGTCAAAGTCCCTGAAAAAGAGGATGACTCGGAGGGGTTGCAAGTGTTGGTTGTACTTGATGGCTCTGCTGCAGAAAAGGCTGGCTTGGCCAAAGATGATTTTTTAATCAGCATTGGCGAAGTTCAGCTTTTGAATGTGGACGATTTGGCAAAGGCCGTGAATCAGTACGCTGGACAATCAGTTGATTTCGCTTATGTGCGGGACAGGATGCGCCAAGAAGGTAAGCTGACTTTAAATTAACCTTTGTTCTTTTTACTAGTCTAAAGCTGCATCGCCCTGGGTTTCTGAGGTAATTTCTCTCAGCAACTTGAATAGTTCGCGACTGCTTTTGGGTGGCTTGTTCGCTGATGCCTCGCGTCGGGCATTACGGATAAGTGTGCGAATCTGCTGGCTATCCACATTGGGGTTCTGTTCTATAAATTCTGATAGGGTGCTTTCATCTTCAATCAGACGAGTGCGCCAGCGCTCTAGATTGTGGAAGTAGGCATTCTCAGCCGTGTTTTTCCCTTCCCACTTTTCCATTTGCTCAACGATAGGTGCGACATCAATATCTCGCATTAAACTACCGATGTATTGCTTTTGGCGGCGTGTCGCGCCATTCGCAGTAATGCGTTTTGCCTCATTGATTGCATCAACTAAACGCTCAGGCAAATCAAGTTGTGCAAGCTTGCTGTTGGGCAAAGCAACCAATTTCACGCCGAGCTCTTGTTGGGCGTCAGCTTCGGCCTTAAGTTTGGTTTTGCTGATAGGTTCGATTAAATCGACTTCTTCAGCGTTGGGATCTTTCTTTTTGGGTCTCATAGTGCGATATGATAGCAGTTTTTAGAAATTCATTTGAATGAGAACGGTACAAATCCCATGAGTGAGCCGCGATTTAGTTATTCCTTAGCCCAATTGCAAGAGATGAGTGAGACGGTTTTACGCCTTGCAAAAGAGGCTGGGGCAAGTGCTGCAGAGGCTGAAGTTAGCTTGGGCTTTGGCCAAAATATCTCGGTGCGGATGAATGAAACGGAAACCATTGAATACAACCGTGATAAAGGGGTCTCGGTTAGTGTGTATTTCGGTCAGCAAAAAGGCCATGCTAGCACTTCCGATTTGTCTCCTCGAGCGCTGCAGGATTCCGTTGCAGCTGCTTGTAATATTGCGCGCTATACCGCTCAAGACGAGTTTTGCGGTTTGGCTGATTCGGATTTAATGGCAAAGAATATACCTGATTTGGATTTGCACCATCCTTGGGATATTACGGTTGATGGCGCGATTGAGTTAGCAAAGGTTTGTGAGGCAGAAGCGCGTGTTGTTGATGCGCGTATTACCAATTCCGAAGGTGCTTCCGTTTCAACCTATGAAGGCATGTTTGCCTATGCAAACTCCCATGGTTTTAATGGGGGCTATGCAAGTTCGCGACATGGTTTAAGCTGTTCGGTCATTGCGGATGATGGCCAAGATAATATGCAACGTGACTATTGGTATAGCACAGCGCGGTCGGCAGATGACTTAGAGAGTGCTCAGTATGTGGGTCGGTTAGCGGGTGAGCGTACAGTTAGAAGGTTGGGTAGTAAGCGCATTAAAACAGCGCAAGTGCCTGTGATGTTTGATGCATCGTTATCTTCTGGTTTGATTTCACATTTAATTTCTGCGATTTCTGGCGGAAGCTTATATCGCAAGTCATCATTTTTACTTGATAGTTTGGGTAAGCAAGTGATGTCGCCGCTAGTGACGGTTGAGGAGCAGCCACACCTATTGCGAGGCTTAGCGAGTAGCCCATTCGACAATGAAGGCGTTGCGACAGCTTCACGCACTTTAGTTAAAGATGGCGTATTGCAAGGCTACATGTTATCAAGCTATTCAGCTCGAAAATTGGGGATGAAGAGTACGGGTAATGCTGGTGGTAACCATAACTTAATCGTGACTCATGGGGATTTAGATTTTAACGCGATGTTAAAAACGATGGACACAGGCTTATTGGTGACTGAGCTGCTTGGGCATGGCGTTAATATGGTAACAGGTGATTATTCTCGTGGTGCTGCGGGCTTTTGGGTTGAGGGTGGTGTGATTGTTCACGCGGTGGAAGAAATTACGATTGCTGGCAACTTGGCTGATATGTTTAAGCAAATCGTTGCAATAGGCAATGATGTCTTAGTTCAAGGGTCAAAACAAATTGGTTCGGTGCTCATTGAGAATATGACGGTTGCTGGCGACTAAGCCGAATTTAGAACGTAAAAAAGCCAAGTTTAAACTTGGCTTTTTTATTGAGTAACGAGTGCTACTTATTTAATTTTTGTTGATTCGTCTGGCTCAAAACCATCATTCGCTGGAGATGCTAGGCCGTCAGCTACTTGGTTTGCACGTCTTTGTAGGTAGGCATCACGCATGAATGTGTATGGGTCTAACGCAGCTTCATCAAGTAAATCACTGCCTGGCAATAAATCTGCGCGGGCATCAATGAATTTAGTCCCAACTAGGATATTGCGCGTTCTTGGATCATCAATATAACCAAGTGGGTCAATGGTCAATGAGTCTGCAACTAAACCAGTCGTGTCACGTAAAGTACTTGGGCCAAAAAATGGAAGCATAAGATAAGCACCATTACCAACGCCCCAATAACCTAAGGTTTGACCAAAGTCTTCTTTATATTGAGGAATGCCTTGTTTTGATGCAACGTCAAACAAGCCAGCGATACCAACCGTGCTATTAATCACAAAACGACCAGCGCTTTGAGCTGCTTTGTCGAATTTGAATTGAAGTGCTTGGTTAATGGTTGTCACGAATGTTTTTAGGTTGGCAAAAAAGTTATTCACACCACTACGAACTGGTGATGGTAAAACAGCCTTGTAGGCGCCAGCAACTGGCTTAAATAAAGCCTTGTCAGAAACATCATTGAATTTATAAACCCCGCGATTAAAGCCTTCAAGTGGATCTTTGTTTTCCACAGAAGTACACCCAGTCATCAATATGACTAAGCCAATCGTGATTAGTGTGAAAAATTTACTTCTCATTATGTTTCCAATTTAAATATGCATAGGCCATCAAAATCATGGCTCAATTAACCTGAACTTTAACTGAGTCAAGCGGTTATGTCTATATATTTAACATTTGCTTAACAAGGTTTCTCAGCATTTTTATATAGGCTTAGTGCTAAATTTCTTTGGGTCGAGTGGTCGATGACTGGGCTCGGGTAGGTTTTTCCAATTTGAATGTTAAGCATTTCTTGATTGAGTGGCGTAATCAGCCATGGCGCATGTATTTCCTTATCTGAGCATGCAGTTAATTCAGGAACGTATTTGCGGATAAATTTGCCAGCACCATCAAATTTTTCCGACTGTGTAATTGGGTTGAAGATTCTAAACCACGGTTGTGCGTCACAGCCTGTGGAAGCAGCCCACTGCCAACCGCCATTGTTTGCGCTCAAATCAAAATCAATAAGCTTTTCTGCAAAGTAATGCTCGCCCCAACGCCAGTCTACTAATAAGTCTTTTACCAAAAAGCTGGCAACCACCATACGCAAACGATTGTGCATGTAGCCAGTCTGATTAAGTTGACGCATTGCTGCATCTACCAAAGGGTAGCCCGTTGCGCCGTCACACCATGCTTGAAAAAGTGCTTTGTTGTTTGGGAAAGGTAGTGCATCAAACTCGGTTTTATAAGCGCGTCCAGAGGAAACCTTAGGATGGTGATGCAATATCTGAAAATAAAAGTCGCGCCAAATAAGTTCGTTGAGCCATGTCTCTGCGCCAGCGCCCCCCGTATTTTTTGCGGTTCTTGCAAGATGACGAATTGAAATTGTTCCAAAGCGTAAATGCACAGAAAGATAAGAAGGACCTTTGACTGCAGGAAAGTTGCGTGTCTCTTGGTAGTGTTGAATGCGCTCTTTAAAATCCTCAAAAAGTTGAAGTGCGCCTGACATGCCGGTTGGTAAGTTCATTTGACTGAGATTGGTTGTTTTGAAGCCCATCTTGCTAAGACTGGGAATAGGCTCAGCTTGATGCTTGGCTAAGTGCTTAATGTAACGATCAACGGGGTAGGCTTGCAAAAAGTAATCATCAAGTTTTTTCAGATGCGCATTTTTATAAGGCGTGAACACGCCGTAAGGTTTGCCTTGTTGAGTAAGCACTTCATCTTTTTCAAATAACACTTGGTCTTTAAACTGATGGAATTCGATATTGAATTGCGCCAGATTTTTTGCGACATCAGTGTCGCGCTCAACAGCACTTGGTTCGTAGTCGCGATTACTTAACACCGCATCAACGCCCAGTCTTTTAGCATGTTTAACGATGATGTTTTTGGCCAAGCCGTATTCAACAATCAAATCACCACCTTGTTTTTGGAGCGCTGATTTGAGCTCTTTTAAGCTTTCCCAAATAAACTCAACGCGCCTGTCCGCTTTGTCTTGTAACTGATCTAATATCTCTTTGTCGAAAACAAAGATACAAAAAACTTGTGCTGAATTTTTGAGTGCATAGTAAAACGCGGCATGATCGTAATCACGTAAATCTCGACGAAACCACACTAAAGATTTCTGGTATTTTTGCATGGTGATATTTAAATTGCGTTAAGGCGATTATTCTCGGTGGTAAGGATGATGGTTAATGACAGACCAAGCACGATAAAGTTGCTCAGTAAGCACAACGCGCACCATGCCGTGTGGCAGCGTGAGTTTCGATAAGCTCCATAGCCAATCCGCATTTTTCTTGATATCCGGATGAAGTCCATCGGCGCCACCAATAATCAGACAAACATCACGACCATTGCCTAGCCAACTACTCATGCGTTCAGCCAATTGGAGTGTGGTGACTTCTGCGCCACGCTCATCAAGGGCGATCATATAATCTTTGCCGCACGCTTCTAAAAGGCGTTTGGCTTCAGCTTCTTGAACAACAGTGGAGTTTTTGCCAGCAGCGCGCTTGTCAGGTTTTATTTCGACGATTTCGACCGTGGCCTCACGTGGCATGCGTTTCATATATTCAGCACATGCTTGCTCCACCCACGTTGGCATTTTATGACCAACACTGATGATGCGTATTTTCATATTAATGCGTGCTTGAAGTTCAAGCGTTGAAGGGTTTAAGAGGCTTTTGTGTCGTTGGTGATGTGCCGATTACCTTCAGCTGCACCCCAAAGTTGCTCTAAGTTATAGTAGGCGCGGGTTGCCGGAAGCATGATGTGAACAATAATGTCCCCCAAATCAACCAATACCCATTCGCCCTCGCGCTCACCCTCAGTGCCGCGCGCTTCGACGCCAAGCTCTTTTAGCTTAACAATCACATTGTTCGCCATTGCTTTAGTTTGGCGCGATGAACTTGCATTTGCCACAATCATGTAGCTAGCCATTGAAGTCAGTTTACGCACATCCATTACTGTGATGTCGTAGCCTTTAATGTCTTCAAGCGCGTCAACAACCGCTTGTTTCATAGTTTCTAATTCCATAGGGCTACTTTCTTGTATTGAATGTGTGTGCAAAATAAATAAGCGTGCAGGGCTTAAGCCGCTTGCACAGGGATGTCGCGACGTTGATGAATAATGCGATTGTCGTGGTCAACGTAAACGAGCTGTGGTTTGAACTTTTCGAGTTCTAATTCGCTATAGCTTGCATAGCTAGCGATAATTAACAAATTTCCTGGATCAGCCTTGCGAGCGGCTGCGCCGTTGACTGAAATAATGCCGGAGCCTCGCTCAGCGCGAATTGCATACGTTGTAAAACGCTCACCATTGCTGATGTTGTATATGTCGATTTGCTGATACTCATGAATGTCCGCCGCATCAAGTAAATCTTCATCAATCGCACATGAGCCCTCATAGTCCAACTCCGAATGCGTACAGCGCACTCGATGCAATTTGGATTTGAGCATGGTTCTTTGCATAGACTTCCTACGGATTTGATTGAAAAGCACGCATATTATAGTCGCTTAGTGGCGGCCACGCAAAATTACAAAAACTTGTGTTTGCCCTAAGGCGGACAGTGGTTTTAAGACTTTAGGCTGAATTCGATGTTGTCGATTAATCTTGTTGTGCCCTGACGCGCTGCGCCAAGCACTACGAGCTTACTATCACTTTGAGTCGCAGGAAGCAAGGTTTGCGATGAGCGAATGGAAATATAGTCCACTATCCAGCCTAATTGCGTTAAAAATTGAGTAGTTTGTGCTTCTAAAGTTGCAAAATCTGTATTGCCTTGTTTGACTGCATCGACCAACAAGCCCAAAGTGCTGTATAAACGCGGGGCCTCTAACTTTTGTGCTGGTGTTAGATAGCCATTGCGAGAGCTCATCGCTAAGCCATCATCCTCGCGCTTGGTCTCGCTAGCAATTATTTCAATTGGCAAATTCAATTGCTTCACCATGGCACGAATGATGAAAAGCTGTTGGAAGTCTTTTTTTCCAAAAATCGCAATTTTAGTTTGTGCACCGTTAAAAAATACGAGATTGAATAGTTTTAGTACCACGGTCGCCACCCCTGAAAAATGGCCTGGCCGTACGGCGCCACATAGTTCGTTAGCGATACTTGGTAAGTTGATGCTGAAACTTTGATGGGTGTTATTAGTTGAAGCATCAAAGTCTGGATATATTTCCTGTTCGCTTGGGGTGAATACAATATCAGCACCTGCACCTTCTAGTTTTGCTAAGTCAGCCTCCAAAGTTCGTGGATACTTGCTCAAGTCTTCGTTTGCACCAAATTGCAATGGATTCACAAAGATGCTGACCACAACATAAGCATTTTTAGTTTTTGCGAGTTCAACTAGTTGAATGTGTCCCGCATGTAAATTGCCCATGGTTGGTACAAAGACAATGGCCGTTTGTTTCGCTAGTGCTTGTGACAAAGCTTCGGAGGTTTTAACGATTTGCATAAAAATTAATAGCTGTGTTGAGCGCTAGGAAAGTTTTTGTTTTTCACTTCGGTAACATAAGCTTGAATCGCGGCTTGAATGCTGTGTTGTTCTGCCAAGAAATTTTTAGTGAATCGCGGTGATTTAAAGTCTTCAGGTTTTTTTGATGCAGGGCCTGTGTAAATACCAAGTAGATCTTGAATGACCAACACTTGCCCGTCGCAATCAACTCCAGCACCAATCCCAATCGTTGGTGCTTTAATACTTTCGGTAATCTGCTTAGCCAGCACGGCTGGTACCATTTCTAACAATACAAAACTCACGCCAATTTTGTCCATTTCGATGGCGTCTTCCATAATCCCGTGGGCGCTTTCATCTGTTTTTCCTTGGATGCGATAGCCACCTAACTGCACGACAGATTGCGGTGTGAATCCTAAATGCGCACAAACTGGAATGCCCTGATCAATCAGGTGCCGTGCAATATGAACGATGTCTCCGCCACCTTCAATCTTGACGATATCGGCACCTGCTGCCATCAGCTTTTTTGCATTGAGCAATGCAGTTTCTTTATCTTGCTCGTAACTTCCCACGGGCATGTCCGTCATGATGCAAGAGTTTGTGACGCCTGCAGCTACTGATGTTGTGTGGTACTCCATATCTTGCATGGATACACTTAAAGTGTTTTCTGCCCCCTGTAATACCATGCCAAGGGAGTCGCCGACTAAAAGTACGTCTATACCTGCTGCTTCGCTAAGCTTTGCAAAGGTAGCGTCGTAGCAGGTGAGCATGGCGATTTTTTCATTGCGAGTAACTAGCTTTTTCAGTTTTTCTAGCGACATGCTGCGCTTAGTTCCAATCGGGATTGAAAAACTCACGACGGCTTTGGACTTGCATAATGCGATCAACAAGAAGGTCTAGCGCTTCGTCGCTAGTGGTGATGTTGATTTTTTCGTTGTTTACAATCAACAACGGTGATGTGTCGTAGGCGTGGAAAAATTCGCTATAAGCATCAGAGAGTCGTGTTAAGTATTCACGTGGAATGGCTTGCTCGTAACTGATATTCCGCTGTTCAACCCGTTCAATAAGAGCGTCTACAGGGGTTTGTAAGTAAATGACAAGATCTGGTTTGGCTGCTTGTACTTGCATGGTTTGATAAATTTGGCGATAAAGCGAAAATTCTTCATCATTTAAGTTGAGGCGGGCAAATAGCGGATCTTTTTCTAAGAAAAAGTCTGCGATGGTGGCGTCGCCAAAAATATCACGCTGATTTAAATCGCGAATCTGATTGCCGCGTTGATACAAAAAGAAAAGCTGAGTTGGTAAAGCGTAGCGCTCAGGGTCTTGATAGAACCTTGCTAAAAATGGGTTGGCTTCAGCTTTTTCGAGCAATAAGTTGACAGGAAAACGATCAGCCAATTTACGCGCAAGCGTTGTCTTGCCGCTGCCAATTGGGCCCTCAATCACAATATAGGGAAATTTTGCTGTGATATTCGTTTTCACGTTTATGCCTGTTTGCTTATTTTCTTTGCAAAATTAAAGTTTGCTAACGCCATGATTATCGCATTTTGTGGCAAGCTCGTCAGCGTATCCATGGTTGCCTATGTTAATTTTTGGCGCTATTTCGGCAAGAGGCAACATCACAAAGCCACGTGAGTGCATTCTTGGATGTGGTAGCGTCAGTTCTGGCGTATTGATTGCAACATCTTCATAGAGCAACACGTCTAAATCAAGTACTCTTGGGGCATTCGGAAAAGGTCGCTCCCGGCCATGCTTATTTTCGATATCGAACAGAGTATGCAGTAAATCCAAAGGGCTTAGCTCAGTTTCAATTTCGGCAACTGCATTAATAAAGTCTGGTTGATTGTCATATCCAACGGGTGAAGTTTTGTATAGTGAAGAGGCCTTGATAAGCTTGAGTGCTTGGGTGCTTGCAATTGTTTGCAAAGCTTGTTCAACTTGCGCTTGTGGATTTTGTAGGTTACTCCCCAAAGCGATGAAAGCTCGGTGCATCATTGTGTAGCAGGTTTTCTTCTGCGACGACGACGGGGCTTGGATTCTGTGTTATTGCTTGCTGGTAGATTTTTAAGCAGACTTAAGCGCTCATCTGCATGGGATTCTGCAAACTGCGTCCACCATTCCCCAAGTTCCATCGGGACTTCACCTGACTCGCAGCGTAATAATAAAAAGTCATAAGCCGCACGGTAGCGTGGGTGCTCCAGCAAGCCAAAAGGACGTTTCCCCACCCGCATTTCGAAGCGGGGCTGTAATCCCCAAATTTCCTTCATAGTAGTGCTGTAGCGTTTATGAATGGCAAGCTTTTCTGCTTGAATGTCGCTGACTTCTGTCATGGCCATATGCAACGCTGGAATGGGTCTATTACCCTGTTTTTGATAACGTTGCCAAGCCACCAAAACCTCATGCCAAAGTAGGGTTGCGAAGAGAAATCCTGGTGAAACAGGTTTTTCAGCCAGCACGCGAGTGTCTGTGTTTTTAAGCGCTAAGTTGACGAATTTGGCACCAATCGGTTGTTCAAGCACCACGTCCAATAACGGCAGTAAGCCATGATGAAGGCCGTGTTTGCGGAGTTGTATTGCGCTTTCAATCGCGTGGCCTGATAAAAACAACTTAAGCATTTCATCAAATAAACGCGAAGGGGGGACATCGTTTAACAGTTCAGCAAGTTTTGGAATTGGACTTTCTGTCGCGCTGTCTATTTTTAAGCCTAGCTTTGCTGAAAGGCGAACTGCACGTAGCATTCGCACAGGATCCTCACGATAGCGTGTGACTGGGTCGCCAATCATTCTCAGCGTACCTGCTTGAATATCAGCGACGCCATTGTGAAAATCGAGGACATCTTCGGTTGAAGGGTCGTAATAAAGGGCGTTGGCAGTGAAGTCACGGCGAACAGCATCTTCTTCTTGATTGCCAAAAACGTTGTCACGCAAGATGCGACCTGAGTCGGCGACTTGATTGTCATCGCTTTCACCTAAATGGCTACCTCGGAAAGTTGAAACCTCAATAGTTTCGTCGCCAAACATTACATGTACTAGTCTGAAACGTCGACCAATAATGCGTGAACGGCGGAATACACGATTCACTTGTTCTGGTGTGGCATCGGTTGCCACATCAAAGTCTTTAGGACGTTTTTTGAGCAGTAGGTCTCGAACCGCGCCCCCAACAATGTAAGCTTCAAAGCCGGCTTTCTGCAAACCTTCTGTTGTTTTTACGGCAGCATTACTGAGTAAACGACGGTCTATGCGATGCGTTTTGCTGGAAATGCGTTTTGCGCTATGGTCTGCATTTTTGCTGTTATTAGCGTGCTTGTTGGCGCGACCATATGGCTTTGCAGGCTCATGCTTTGCGGATTTGTCTTTTTTTGAAAATACGCGTTGCAGTAGTTTTTTAATCATTCAGTCCAAAGCTCATTTGTGCTTAATTTAAGCCTTATTATGCCACAAGACATCTGGCACGTTAGACGCTTGGTTAATGCTGCGACACATCACAAACAATAAGTCAGATAAGCGGTTGATGTATTGCAATGAAATAGTGGTGACCGTTTCATCACGGTTGAGTTTAATCATTGAGCGTTCAGCACGGCGGCAAACTGTGCGCGCTAGATGGCAATAAGCTGAGGCACGGGTTCCGCCTGGCAAGATAAACTCTTTTAGCGATGGTAGTGGTTCATTAAGCGCATCCAGCACATTTTCTAGGGCTGTTACACGTTCGATTTTGAGCATGGTGTAGCCAGGAATACAGATTTCACCACCCACATCGAATAGGTCATGCTGAGCGTCATCGAGCGTGCTGCGAATAACTTCTGGCAATGGCTCGGTCAGCAATATGCCAATCACAGCATTCAGTTCGTCCACGTCACCCAAGGCATCAATGCGTAAGCTGTCTTTGTTGACACGTGAGCCGTCACCAAGTCCGGTTGTGCCTGTGTCGCCTGTGCGGGTGTAGATTTTACTTAGTCTGTTTGCCACAATGAATTCCTTGCTGTGTTCAATATGAATGACATTGTAACTGATGCTGATGATAGAAAATGACATTCTAGTCTGAGTTCAGCTAAACTCTTGGCATGCGAAAACAGTCTAATTATTCTGCTGCGCCTATTGGGGTCTTTGATTCCGGTGTCGGTGGCATCTCCGTGCTCAAGCACATTCGCGAGCTGATGCCACATGAAAATCTTATTTATGTGGCCGATTCAAAACACGCGCCTTATGGCAACCAAACGCCTGAGTTTATTCAAGACCGCAGTTTTAAAATTGCTGAATTTTTACTTAAACACGGTGTTAAAGCTTTGGTTGTGGCTTGCAATACCGCCACTGCGGCGGCAGTTGCTGGCTTGCGTGAACGGTATCCTGATTTGCCTATTATCGGTATGGAGCCTGCACTAAAGCCCGCGGTGGCTGCGACCAAAACAGGTGTGGTTGGTGTGCTTGCGACTAGCGGCACATTGAAGAGTGCACAGTTTGCTGCTTTGTTGGAGAATTACGGGCAAGGTGTTCAGGTGGTGACACAAGCTTGTATTGGCTTGGTTGAGTGTGTGGAGAAGGGTGAGCTTATTAACCCATCAACCGAGTCTTTACTAAAACAATATGTGCAACCTTTGTTAGACGCCAATGCCGACACTGTTGTCTTGGGTTGCACGCATTATCCCTTTGTGCGGCCTTTGATTGAGCGCTTGGTTGGCGCAGATGTTGTGTTGATTGATACGGGTGCGGCTGTGGCTAAGTACTTAAAGCATCGATTAGATGAAAATCAATTGCTCTGTGTTTCCAATCAGGCTGGAATGGTTAGCTTTTGGTCTAATAGTGAAATCATAAGCACTGAAGACATCATCAGCGCTTTATGGGGTTTTAACGTTAGTGTTGCTCGTTTAAAAGGTTAGTGATGGCCGACGTTTTCGCCAGCTTTGAGTTGATACTGAGTGCCGCAATAAGGGCAGCTTGCCTTGCCAGATTCTGATAGGTCTAAAAACACACGGGGATGAGAACACCACAGAGCAACTTCATCCGTTGGACAGTGCAAGGGTAAGTCTTTTGCGCTGACCTCAATAGGTTTAGTGTTGTTTGCCATGTGGTGCTTCCTTTAATACGCTGATTTCTATTTAAACTAATGTCAGCCAGTCAGCATGTTTTGCTGATTTGCCTTTGACGATATCAAAATACATTGATTGTAATTTTTCGGTAATTGGACCGCGTTTGCCTTCGCCAATTGCGCGATTGTCTAGTTCGCGAATGGGCGTGACTTCAGCCGCTGTACCAGTAAAGAAAGCCTCATCGGCCGAATAAACTTCATCACGAGTGATGCGTTTTTCAACCACTTGTAACCCTATTTCACCTGCTAATTGCACGATAGTGTCGCGTGTGATGCCTTCTAAAGCGCTTGTTAAGTCTGGTGTAATCAATTTACCGTTACGCACTATAAATACATTTTCGCCAGAGCCTTCAGCCACAAAGCCATCAACATCTAATAACAAGGCCTCATCGTAACCATCTTGTGCTGCCTCTTGATGTGCCAATATAGAGTTCATGTAGTTGCCGTTTGCTTTGGCTTTACACATGGTGATGTTCACGTGATGACGCGAGAATGAAGAAGTCTTAACGCGAATGCCGCTGTTAAGTGCTTCGTCGCCCATGTATGCGCCCCAAGTCCAAGCGGCAACAATCACGTGGGTTGATAATGTTTTGGCTGAAATGCCCATGGCTTCAGGTCCGTAAAACGCCATTGGGCGCATGTAGGCTGACTCTAGATTGTTTTCACGCACGGCCGCTTTTTGCGCTTCCATTAGCGTTGCTTTATCAAAAGGCATTTTCATTCCTAAGATATGCGCTGAGCGGAAAAGACGGTCGGTATGTTCTTTTAAGCGGAAAATTGCAGGGCCTTTGTCGGTCTTGTATGCACGAACGCCTTCAAACACACCCATGCCGTAGTGCAATGTGTGGCTAAGGACGTGGGTTGTGGCGCTACGCCAGTCCACCATCTTGCCGTCATACCAAATAAGACCGTCGCGGTCAGCCATTGACTTGGCTACTGCCATGTTAATTCTCCAGCGTGCAAAAAAGGTCAATTGTAAACGCTAGGCAGGGCGCTGAATAGACGCAATCATGACAACTTGAAAAAAACGATTCTTTTTATCAAAAAATTATCTTTAAAAATAGCCTTTTTGGAATTTTTATTTGCGTTCGCTGTCTTCTCATTAACAATTGCTAACAAATTTTACGGTTCGTTACGATTAAAATCACAAGCTGAATACTTTGTTCGCCAGTAACTGACTTGTTTGTAGTGAATTGACTTATGTCAAAGCGGTCGACATTTATTTGCGGCATTCTCATGTCGTGTCACTTTGTCGTTCAATGAATTTGATTAAGTAATCGTTGTCCCAAAGTGAGCGAGAGATGAAAAAACTTTTGTGGGTATTATTAGTGTTGTTATTGTCGGCCTGCAGTGCTGACAAAAAGCCAAGTGTTCAGCTGGTTGGGGCAGATATTACTGGCGCTGATTTTGCTCAAGATTTTAACTTGCTAGATCATCATGGCCAAAAGCGTCAGTTGAAAGATTATCTAGGTAAGACGGTAGTAATGTTTTTTGGTTATACGCACTGCCCTGATGTTTGTCCGACCACAATGGCGGATATGGCAAATGCGATGAAGCTGTTGGGTGAGCAGGCCAATCAAGTGCAAGTGATTTTTATCACGCTTGACCCTGAGCGAGATACGCAAGAAGTACTGGCGAAATATGTGCCAAGTTTTGATCGGCGATTTGTAGGCCTTTATGGTGACGTAGCGCAAATCGCGGCGGTGGCTAAAACCTACAAAGTGTTTTTTGAAAAACAGTTAGAAGCTGGCAAGTCTGGCTACACGATTGACCATAGTGCTGGTAGCTATGTCTATGACAAAACAGGAAAAATAAGAATCTATTTCAAATATGGCCAAAAGCCGAGTGAAATTGCAAGTGACTTAAAGCAAATGATGTAATTCAAACAGATTTGATTTTAAGTTGTTAAAAGTAGTGTGCTGTAGAAAGTTTTAAGTTAATCATTTTTAGTTTTAGGAGACGTGGTTATGACGACTACGAGCGTTACAAATACTGAACAATACAACTATGACGTGATTCGAAAGTTCGCCATTATGACTTTGGTCTGGGGCGTAGTGGGGATGTTAGTTGGCGTGTATATTGCATCCGAACTTGCGTTCCCCGTATTAAATTTCGATATTCCATATATTACTTTTGGTCGCTTGCGTCCTGTTCATACAGGTGCGGTGATTTTTGGTTTTGGTGGTAGCGCGTTATTTGCAACTTCATATTACATTGTGCAACGTACCTGTCAGGCACGCTTATTTAGTAGTGGCTTGGCAAGCTTCACCTTCTGGGGTTGGCAAGCTATTATCGTCCTTGCTGCACTTGGTGATGTGATGGGCTACACACAAGGTCGTGAATACGCTGAGATGGAATGGCCAATCGACTTGTTAATTGAAGTGGTATGGGTGGCTTATTTAGTTCTGTTCGTCGGTACTTTGATGAAACGTAATCAGCCACATATTTACGTTGCAAACTGGTTCTATCTTGCATTTATTTTAGCAACGGCTTTGTTGCACACATTTAACAATCTTGCAGTGCCTGTGAGTTTGTTCTCAATGAAGTCATACAGCTTATTTTCAGGTGCGCAAGATGCGATGACGCAGTGGTGGTATGGTCATAATGCTGTAGGGTTCTTCTTAACAGCTGCGTTCTTGGGCATGATGTACTACTTCGTACCTAAGCAGGCGGGTCGTCCCGTTTACTCATATCGTTTGTCAGTGTTGCATTTTTGGGCATTGATTTTCTTGTATATGTGGGCTGGTGCGCATCACTTGCACTGGACAGCAATCCCTGACTGGACATCAACGCTAGCAGCAACATTCTCTATCATGCTATTGCTTCCATCATGGGGCGGTATGGTGAACGGTATTCTTACTTTGTCTGGAGCTTGGGACAAAATGCGTACTGACCCAGTCATCCGTTTCTTGATTGTGTCTTTATCTTTCTACGGCATGTCTACATTCGAAGGTCCTGTAATGTCATTGAAAGACGTTAATGCGCTTTCACATTACACAGACTGGACAATTGGCCACGTGCACTCAGGTGCGCTTGGTTGGGTTGCAATGGTTACTTTTGGTAGCTTCTACCACATGGTGCCAAAATTATGGAACACCAAAATGTTCAGCAACCGCCTAATCAATGTGCATTTCTGGTTGGCAACAATTGGTATCTTGCTCTACATCACTGCGATGTGGATCTCAGGAATCATGCAAGGTTTGATGTGGCGTGCGTTTGATGACTTTGGCAACTTGCAATATGCCTTCATCGAATCTGTTGCTGCCGCGCATAACCTATACATCATGCGTGCAGTTGGCGGTCTGTTCTTCTTAAGCGGTATGGTCTTGATGTGCTACAACATATACAAAACCATCAAAAGCGGTACAACTGAACAGGCTTAAGCTTTAAGCCAATATAAGCCTTAACGATTAAAAAGCTGGAGTTACCATGAAGCATGACAAAATTGAACGTAATGTAGGGATCTTGATTATCTTAACCATGCTCGCAATTAGCGCGGGTGGTTTGGTAGAAATCGTTCCATTATTCTTTATTAAAGAGACTGTAGAAAAGGTTGATGGTGTCCGTCCATACAGCCCACTTGAGTTGCGTGGTCGTGACATCTACATTCGTGAGGGCTGTTACCTATGTCACTCACAAATGATTCGTCCTTTCCGTGATGAGGCGCTACGTTATGGCCACTACTCATTGGCTGCCGAATCTAAGTACGATCACCCATTCCAATGGGGTTCAAAACGCACGGGCCCTGACTTGGCACGTGTTGGGGGTAAATATTCTAATGACTGGCAAACGCAGCATTTAACTGCGCCACGTTCATTGGTGCCGCAATCAGTGATGCCTAACTATCCATGGCTGAGCAAGACTGAGTTGGATTATTCAGACATTCAAGGCCGTATGAAAGCTTTGCGTGTAACTGGTGTTCCATATTCAACAAGTAAAGCCGAGTTCGATAAGAACGTGAAAGAGTTTGGCGAGGATACTGCTAAAAACTTGCACATTCCTGATGCAGAGAAAAACCTTATTGCACAAGCGCAGGTTGGTAATTACGACACGAATCCAGATAAGTTAACTGAAATGGATGCTTTAGTTTCGTACCTACAATTGCTTGGCACGATGGTCGATTTTAGAAAATATGATGATGACTACTTTGCTAAATTCCGCTAATCGCGGGAATTGCAACGTGTTATTGAAGATGAATATTTTGGCTAAAGGATATTGAGATGGAATGGCTAATGTGGTTTACCAAGTTTGAAAATACCAAGCCGGTGTCGCTGGTTATTTTCTTCGGTTTGTTCTGTGGGGTGCTAGTTTACCTTTATGGCAACAAGCATCGCGGTGCGCAATTAGAGAGTTTCAAAAACATACCTTTGCAAGATGACGATATTTAAGTAGGGAATAATCATGAGTCAGGACAACAAAAAAGTAACAACCGAGACCACTGGTCACGTATGGGATGAGGATTTGCAAGAGCTGAATAATCCGCTGCCAAGATGGTGGATTTGGGGCTTCTACATCACTTTCGCCTTCGCGCTCATTTACTGGTTGTTTTACCCAGCATGGCCGATTGCAAATACATACACCAAAGGTGTTCCTGGGTTAAATAACGTGACTTACGTGGCGACTAAAGTTGATGGCACGCAAGAAACAAAAACCACTCATTGGAATATGCGCTCTAAGCTGATGGTTGAGATGAATGAGCTTCACAAAGAGCAAAAGCCTTACTTTGATAAAGTGGCAGGTAAATCATTCGAAGATGTTTCTAAAGATGCAGAGTTGATGCAGTTCGTGAACTCAGCCGGTAAAACATTATTCAGCGACAACTGTGCACCATGTCACCAAGCGGGAGGTCAGGGTAAAGTTAAGTTTGCGCCTAACTTAACGGATGATTACTGGCAATATGGTGGTACTTATGAAAATATTCAAACAACAATCGTTGGTGGTCGTCATGGTGTGATGCCTGCGTTTAAAGCCATCCTGAGCGATGCTGAGCTGACAGAAGTCAGCCACTATGTATTGAGTTTGTCTGGTGAGCCGCATAATGCAGCTGCAGCTAAGTTGGGTGATGCGATTTTCCACGGTGATAAAGCAGGTTGTTACGCGTGTCACGGAGTGGAAGCTAAAGGTAACATTGCGATGGGTTCAGCGAACTTAACTGACAAGATTTGGTTGTGGCCAGATGTGTTGGGCGCAAAAACACCAGAGGCTAAGTTGGGTGAAGTTAAAACCTTGATTTATGGTGGCATGGATAAAGGTGTGATGCCGGTTTGGGAAACACGTTTAAAACCAGAGCAAATCAAACTGTTGACTGTTTATGTGCATGATAGCTTGGGTGGTGGTAAGTAATATCGACATCATCACAAGTCCTTGTTTGTAAAAAAACAGCACGAATAACAAGTAAAAAAACATCGTTGTAAAATAACAGATAAAGGCTTGCAAGCAATTGCGAGCCTTTATTCTTTGAAAGAAAATAATGCCAAATAATGCAGACAAATCGCTTTACCAAAAGCACATCCCAATTGTCACTCGTTCTGTAAAAGGCCAGTTCAGGACCTTCAAAACAGCAGTCATGCTGTTGGCTTACTCGGTTTACTTCTTGCTCCCATGGTTGCCATGGCAACGCGTTAGTGCAGCTTCACAAGCTATCTTGTTTGATTTAACCACACGTCGTTTTTTTATCTTTGACCTTATTGTTTACCCACAAGATATTTTTTGGTTGGCAATGTTATTGTTTATCGCTGCCGCATTGTTGTTCTTTGTCACGGGTTTAGTTGGTCGTGCTTGGTGTGGCTACTTCTGCTTTCAAACCTTATGGTCGGATCTATTTATTCAAATAGAACATTTGATTCAGGGTGAGCGTCCAGCGCGATTGCGTTTGAAAAAACAAGACTGGAACCTTGAGAAGGTTTTTAAAATAAGCGCTTCGCATGCTCTAATGATCTTAGTCTCCTTGTGGACGGCGATTACTTTTGCTTGCTACTTTAGTTATGCGCCATCCTTTGTGACTGATTTTTTCAGTGGCACAGGCACATCTGGCGGTTATTTTGCGGTCTTGGTATTAACCGTACTAACCTATATGGCAGGGGGTGTCGCGCGGGAGCAAATCTGTTTGTATGCTTGTCCTTATGCCCGCTTCCAAGGTGTGATGTACGAGGCAGATACTCTGGCAGTCACTTATGACATTAAGCGTGGCGAAGGCCTTAAAGGCCGCACGATTCCTATTCAAGGCTTAAAAACACATGAAGAGCGTGTCGCTGCAGGACATGGTGATTGTATCGATTGTGGTTTCTGTGTGCAGGTTTGCCCGACAGGGATTGATATACGTAATGGCCTTCAATATCAATGTATTTCATGCGGTCTATGTATTGATGCTTGCGATAACATTATGGACTCCGTTGGTTATCCGCGCGGATTGATTCGCTATGATTCAGAGCGCAATATGGCGAGCGAAACGCCACATGCGCCAAAAGTAATGTGGAAGCGGTTTAAAGTGATTGGATATGCGGGCGCGTTGCTTTTAATGACCAGTGTGCTGTTTTATAACATCGGTACGCGCAGTGATACTGAAGTGAACGTGCAGCAAGTGCGCCAACCGCTATTTGTCTTGTTATCAGATGGTCGTGTGCGTAACCGATACCAAATTCACATTGTGAATAAAACTGAAACAGAACAAACTTATCAAGTCACTGTCAAACACATACCTAAAGATGCTTTGGATATGGGTAATATTCCTGAGATTACAGTCCGTGCAGGAAAAGCATTGGCGGTAAATGCGAAGATTAACTTGAGCTATGAACTTGCGGAAAAAACGCATGAGTTTGAGTTTGAGATTACTCAAGTTTCAACGGGTGAGAAGATGGAACTTGAAACCAGTTTTAATAGCCCAAGAGAGCATGATTAATGGCAATTTTCGCAAATGAATTTAGCATGACGGAAACCTTGTTTGGCGGTTTGGTAGTTGCCGCCATCTTGTTTTTTGTAGTACGGAAAGCAGGCCTAGCTAACTTTTGGGCGGGTATTTTAAGTGGCGTTTTGCCATTTGTTGCTTACATTGCTTATAGTACTCAGCATTGGCCTGGTGGTGACGTGCTTACCATTCACTTCGCCGTCTATCTCGCCAATGCTGGTTTGTTAATTGTCTTTGGTGGTATGCAGAAGAAAAAACAAAGTATGCATTGGGTCCCTAAGCTTATTATTGGTTTCTTTATTGGTTTGGTGTTGCTCAATGCCATCTTTTTATCTGTTTCTACCCGCGGTTTACCAGATGTTTTGACAAGGGCTATTTTACCTAACCCGGCTAATCATCAAGTTCATACCGGCTTTCCTGGTTTAATCCCACACGATAGAAATAAGCTTTATGAGTCGCATGTGCAAGATATTGAACAGCAAAAAAATCTAGCATGGAATGTGGCTATTGAAGGGCTTGATGCCTTAAGAAATAATCTTGCGTCAAATGTGGTGATTAAAATATCAGATAAACAGCATCAGCCTATAATCGCGGCGACGGTCACCATGGAGTTATGGCGCATGGCGAATAGTGCGGATGATCAAACCATACAGTTCTCAGAAACGAGTCCTGGCGAATACCACGCAACCTTACGTTTGACTGATGAGGGGCTTTGGTTGACGGACCTCGAAATTTTGAAAGATAAAGCCCATTACGCACTCAAGCAACCGATTGCCGTTGGTCAATAGTTTTTAAGCCATTCAAATGGGTGAACAGCTGCGCCAAACGCAATACCAGTCAACTCACAACAAAGTGGCATGTTTCCACTGTGGCCTACCTGTTGCCGTAGGGGTTAATTTTTTCACAACTATCTTTGGTCAAGCAAAGCCTATGTGCTGTCTTGGCTGCCAGTCGGTCGCTGAGTCCATCGTTGAAAATGGCTTAGAGGATTATTACAAGCATCGTACTGAACTCCCTCAAACTGCTGAGGAACTCGTGCCAGAAGCACTTCGTGAACTTGCGCTCTACGACCATCCCGAAGTGCAAAAAAGCTTTGTGCTCGACGGCGAAGGTGATTACAAAGAGGCTTCACTTATTCTTGAAGGCATTACTTGTGCTGCATGTGTTTGGCTCAATGAACGTCATTTAAGTCAGTTGTCTGGTGTCGCGAGTGTTAATGTCAATTATGGCTCACAGCGAGCTCGTGTTCGTTGGAACGATAATCAAATAAAACTCAGTCAAATCTTGGCTGAGATTAATAAAATCGGCTACCACGCCCATCCTTTTAGCGCACAACAGCAAGATGCTTTACGTCAGCAGCAGCGTAAATCTGATTTTAGAAGGCTTGCTGTCGCAGGCTTGAGCGCAGGTCAGGTGATGATGATAGCAGTGGCTTTGTATGCAGGTCCTGCGCAAGGCTTGGAGTTTGCAACTGCACAATTGTTGCGTTGGTTTAGTTTTGTATTAACCATCCCAGCCATTACTTACGCGGCTTGGCCGTTTTATCGTTCTGCGTGGCGCGGTATTTTTAATCGCCAGATTAGCATGGATGTGCCTATTACATTGGGCTTGTTAACCGGCTTTGTGGGTAGTGTTTGGGCAACAATACACGCACAAGGCGTGGTGTATTTCGACACCCTTACCATGTTGGTGTTCTTTTTATTAGGCACACGATATCTTGAGCGTAATGCCCGTGAAAAATCGATTGAAGCCTCAGAGAATCTTTTGCGATTAGCGCCTATTATGGCGACTAAGGTGGATGGTGAAACGCAAACCTTAATCCCTGTGATGGAATTGAAACTAGGGGATATTCTTTTGGCAAAGCCAGGTGAAACTATCGCAGCTGATGGCATTGTAGTCTCTGGTGAGAGTAGTGTGGATGAATCATTACTTACAGGGGAAAGTCGCCCACTACCTAAAGCTTTAGGTGCCCAAGTATTTGCAGGAAGTATCAATTACGAAAGCCCGCTCACCATAAAAGTTATGGCGATTACTGAAAACACGATGTTGGCGGGCATTTCTCGTTTGCTAGATAGAGCGCAGGCGGAAAAACCGAAACTCGCAGAAACCGCTGACCGTGTTGCTGCTTACTTTACAACGACTTTGCTTGTCATCGTTGCATTGGTTGGCTTGGCCTGGTGGCAAATTCAGCCTGACCGTATTTTAGAGATTGTGCTTACAGTGTTAGTGGTGAGCTGTCCTTGTGCATTGTCACTTGCAGCGCCAGCGGCTTTTGCGGCGGCAGGCTCTCATTTGGTTGAGCGCGGCGTTTTGTTAACGCGTGGCCATGCCCTAGAAACCTTGGCCAAGGTGACGCATTTTGTGTTCGATAAAACGGGCACACTCACTTTGGGTCAGTTAAGTTTGGTTAAGACCATCATTCATGCGGATCTTGATGCAGGTGTTTGTTTGCAGTTGGCCGCGAGTTTAGAAAAACATTCTGAACATGCACTTGCAAAAGCCTTCTTAAACGCACATGGTGGCCGTCCAGTGCAATTGGCGACAGAGGTGAGAAGCATCCCTGGTCAAGGGATTGAAGGGCTTGTGGCGGGGCTTAAATTGAGTTTGGGTAATGCGAAATTAATCCAAATGACTCCGCCTCAATTAGAGCAAGAAAATTTATCGGGCGCGACCGTTGTTTGGCTTTGTGATTCAAACCGCTTGCTGGCAACCTTTATCTTGGCAGACCAAGCTCGACCAGAAGCTGCAGACTTAATCCGTCGCCTGAAACAACAAGGGCTACATGTTTCAATTCTGAGTGGCGACTCAACTGAGTCTGTGTCTCATTTTGCAAAGTTGATTGGTGTGGATGACTGGGAAGCGGCTTGCTCGCCAGAGGATAAATTAGCGTATCTACATAATTTGCAATCACAAGGTGCAATCGTGGCCATGGTGGGTGATGGTATTAACGATGCTCCTGTACTAGCGGGTGCGCAAGTGTCAATGGCGATGGGAAGTGGTACACAAATGGCGCGTGCTACAGGGGATGTAGTCTTGCTCACCGAACACCTTTTAGAGATTGAACATGCATTGATGACTAGTCGTTTTGGCATCAGCGTGATTAGGCAAAACTTTATTTGGGCGATTGCTTATAACTTAGTTGCCTTGCCCTTTGCGGCGACTGGCTTGCTGAGTCCTTGGATGGCGGCGATAGGGATGTCGGTGAGTTCGCTGATCGTTGTTTTAAACGCCTTAAGACTCAAATAAGCTCAAGCAACTTGATGTAGCCTTGCGGACCACGCCTTAAGTTCTTTTTCAGCCATTTTGTAATCGGGATAAATCCGTTCCACAATGGCCCAAAATTTTGCTGAGTGGTTCATTTCTTTGAGGTGAGCTAACTCATGTGCAACAACGTAATTGATGATGTGGGGCGGTGCTTGCAATAAGCGCCAATTCAGCCTCAATTCCCCACGGCTATTGCAACTTCCCCAGCGTGAACGTGCGCTACTTAAAAATAGTGGCGGTGTTTCTACTCCAAGCTTGGCGGCCAGTAATGAAATGCGCCTTGTAAAGTCAGTCAGTGCTTGTTTTTTGTACCATTGCAGCACCTTTCTTGCGATGCTGGTTTGGTTGTTTGGGGTTGGTAGAGCGATTGATATTCGGCCTGGCTCATATTCTAAAGTGCGGCTGACCGAATCCATTCGAACAGATAGTTCAATGGGATTGCCTAGTAACAGCAAGGATGCGCCATCTTCCCAAGTAAATTTCTCAAGTTGGTTCTCTTGCTGGACTTGTAGTTTTTTTATAATCCAATCCGCTTTGCTAAGTAGCATGCGTTCTAACTCTTTTTGTGAAAGCCGAGTTGGGGCATGAACAATTAAGCCGTTGTGATTGATTTTTAGGCCAACTGTTTTGCGAGCCCGGCGCTCTAGATGGTAGGGAATTACTTCGCCATTGGGGATGGGCAAATGAAGCTGCGTCATGTCTAGCGGCTTCTTAAAAGCGGCATTTCGCTTTCAATCCACGCTTCTACCATCTGATTGACTGAATCAGGTTTTAATCCCACGGTTTCAATCGGCTTGCCGATGCTCACTGTAATCACTCCTGGTGTTTTTAAAAATGAATTTTTTCGCCAAAACTCACCAGCATTATGCGCAACTGGAACGACAGTGGCTTTGGTATGGGTGGCTAGCCAAGCGCCACCGATATGATATTTGCCTTTTTGGCCCGGAGCTATACGAGTGCCTTCAGGAAAAATCACCACCCATAAGCCTTTTGCAAGCCTATCCATGCCTTGGTCAACCATTTGTTTGAGTGCTTCACGACCTGCCGCACGGTCAATGGCAATAGCTTTTAGTGCAGCAAAAGCCCAGCCCAAAAATGGGATGAGTAATAAGCTACGTTTCATTACCCAAATTTGGGGTGGGAATATGGTTTGAAACGCGATAGTTTCCCAAGCCGATTGGTGCTTGGCTAAAACGATACAGGAGTGATTAGGAATGTTATCTTTGCCAATAACGCGGAAGCTTAGGCCGCATGTGACCTTAAGCCAAAACATGGCAAGGTATGCCCAGCTACTGACAATGCGTGAATGCATTACGGCGGGTAGTGGAAAGAGTAAAATAGCCAACACTGAGAAAATTGGCGTGATTAGAATCATGCCAAGATTAAACAACATCGAGCGGATGAGTCTCATTTTGTTCAGCCTTAGTTTCTAGCAATGATATGTTGAACGGCTTCTGCCAAATCAGCGAAAACTAAAGTGCCTTCGGGCAATCCTCCTGCCGCCAGGGTTTCTTCGCCCTTGCCTGTGCGCACCAAAATGGGCTGCATGCCAAGCTCTGCGCCAGCTTGCAGATCACGTAAGGCATCACCTACCATCGGGACGCCTTTCATGTCTTGGCTAAATCGCCTACCTATCTCTTCCATCATGCCTGGTTTTGGTTTGCGGCAAGCGCAGTTATTCTCTGCCGAATGTGGGCAGTAAAACATGGCGTCTATCCTGCCGCCAAACTGGCCTAACGCTTTATGCATTTTGTCGTGAATTGCGTTGAGCGTCACCATGTCGAATAGTCCGCGGCTTATACCCGATTGATTGGTTGCAATTGCAACGCGGTAGCCACTTTGATTGAGAAGTGCAATTGCTTCTAGGCTTCCTGGAATAGGAATCCACTCGTTGGTGCTTTTTATAAAGTGAACAGAGTCAAAGTTAATTACGCCATCTCTGTCTAGCACCACGAGTTTCATGTTTATGCCGCTAGCTTAGAAAGATCAGCCACGCGATTCATCGCCTGATGAAGTGTAGCAAGAAGTCCTTGGCGGTTGGCTTTAAGTGCGGGGTCTTCTGCATTTACCATGACGTTATCAAAGAAGTCATCCACAGGTGCTTTTAGCGCTGCCAATACTTTGAGTGAGTTGGTATAGTCGCCGCTTTCAAACAAGGCATCTGCTTCTGGTTTGATTTTAGCAAGCGTGCTTGCTAAGGCTTTTTCAGCAGGCTCTTGAAGTAAGGCATCGTTAATTTTCGCTGCAACATTACCTTCAATTTTCTTCAAGATATTCCCAACACGTTTGTTAGCTGCGGCAAGCGCTGGTGCTTCCTCTAGGGCTGAGAATGCGCGTACAGCTTCTAAGCGTTTTGGAATCTCACTTAGCAAGCTTGGATTGAGTGCTAATACCGCGTCCACTTCTTGCGCACTTGCACCTTGTTCACGCAAGTTTACGCTCAGGCGGTCAAAACAGAATTCGGTGATCGAAGCTAAGACGCCGGCTTTATCTTCCGCATTGAATTTTTGGAGTGCTAACTCAATGAGGGTTTCAAATGAAACATTGAGTTTGCACTCAATGAGCATGCGAATAACCCCAAGTGCTTGCCGACGCAGTGCAAATGGGTCTTTATCGCCCGTTGGTTTTTCACCGATGCTAAATAAGCCGACTAATGTTTCTAATTTATCTGCAATAGCGACTGCAATACCGACGATGCTACGAGGCAACTCATCGCCTGCGAAACGTGGCTTGTAATGGTCTTCAATTGCAAAAGCAATGTCGTTATCTAGCTTTTCATGTTGCGCGTAATACCGGCCCATAATGCCTTGCAGCTCAGGGAACTCACCCACCATATCGGTCAGCAAATCTACTTTTGAAAGTTGGGCTGCTTGTTCAGCTTTGATTCCTAAGTTTGCATCACCAATCTTAGTTGCAATGGCTTTAGCTAAGTCGCTCACACGTTTTGAGCGCTCGGCTTGCGTGCCTAGCTTATTGTGATAAACCACTTTTTCTAAGCCGCTCAGTCTTGAAGCTAAGGTCTTTTTACGATCTTGGTCAAAGAAAAATTTAGCATCTGCCAAACGTGGTCTAACAACGCGCTCGTTCCCATCCACTACTTTGAATGGGTCGGCAGGACTGATGTTAGAAACGATTAAGAACTTATTAGTGAGCTTGTCGTTAGCATCCAATAGGGGGAAGTATTTTTGATTGGCCTTCATGGTCAAAATCAAACACTCTTGTGGCACTTCTAAAAACTCGGTTTCAAATTGGCCTAGCAATACGTTAGGGCGCTCAACCAAGGCAGTCACTTCATCTAGCAACGCATCATCTTCGATAGGCTTGAGGTTTTGTTTTTGCGCGGCGGCCGTTAATTGGCGGACGATTTCAGCACGGCGTGCATCAAAGCTAGGAATGACTGCGCCTTCATTATGCATTTGTGCTTCGTAGCTATCGGCATCTTTAATTACCACAGGCGAAACGCTAGCTTCAAAACGATGACCTTGAGTGTGGTTGCCAGACTGTAAACCAAGTACGCTCAAAGGTACGACTGTATTGCCATGCAAAGCGACCAAGCCGTGGGCGGGGCGAACGAAGTTAACGCTTTCCCAACCATCGACCAATTGATAAGTCATGACTTTAGGAATTGGCAGTTTGCTTAAAGCCTCTTCAACGGCCTTTTGTAGACCTTCAGCAAGTGAAGCCCCTTTGACTAGTGCATCGTAAAACAAGATGTCCGCTTTGCCATCATTTTCACGTTTGAGTTTTGAAACGGTAGATTCGTCAGCGCCTAATGCGTTCAGTTTTTTTATTAGTGCAGGCGTTGCGCTGCCATTAGCATCCAAGCCAACCGTCACAGGCATTAACTTTTGTGAAACGGCTTTGTCTTCAGCTTGCGATGACACTGCTGTAATGTGAACCGCTAAACGGCGTGGTGAAGCATAGGCTGTTACAGTGCTGTTGTCTGCTGTTAAGGCCTGGGCTTTAAGCACTTCTAATATTGTGCCAGCAAAAGATTCACCTAGTTTTTTAAGTACTTTTGGTGGCAGTTCTTCGACAAATAGTTCGACTAATAAATTGTTGCTACTCATGCTGCTGCCTTTTTATTTTGTGCTTGCTTCTCAAGTTCAATTTTTTCTAATACTTCATCAGCCCACGCTTTTGGCGCCATTGGAAAGCCAAGGCGGGCACGGCTGTCTAAATAGCCTGCCGCAACGGCACGTGCCAAGTTGCGGATGCGGCCAATGTAAGCGGCACGCTCAGTCACTGAAATTGCGCCACGTGCATCAAGTAAGTTGAATGTATGGGCGGCTTTTAGCACTTGCTCGTAAGCAGGCAAGGCTAGTTTATTTTCTGTGAGGTGCTGCGCTTGTTTTTCGTGAGCATTAAATGCGGTGAGCAAGAAATCTACATCACTGTGCTCAAAGTTGTAGGTAGATTGCTCCACTTCGTTTTGATGGAATACATCACCGTATTTCACATCGGCTGAGCCATTCACTCCCTTTGAGTAAATAAGGTCGTAAACATTATCTACGCCTTGAAGATACATGGCCAAGCGCTCTAAACCGTAAGTGATTTCGCCCGTAATCGGTTTGCAGTTAATGCCACCAACTTGCTGGAAATAGGTGAATTGTGTGACCTCCATGCCGTTCAGCCAAACTTCCCAGCCCAAACCCCATGCCCCTAGCGTTGGGTTTTCCCAGTCGTCTTCTACAAAACGGATATCATTTTGTTTTAGATCGAAGCCAAGTGACTCAAGTGAGCCAAGATAAAGCTCAAGAATGTTGGCTGGGGCAGGTTTGAGTACTACTTGGAATTGATAATAATGTTGTAAGCGGTTTGGGTTTTGACCATAGCGACCGTCTTTCGGACGGCGGCTAGGTTGCACATAAGCTGCTTTCCAAGGTTCTGGGCCAAGCGCACGTAAGAATGTGGCGGTGTGAGATGTGCCTGCGCCTACCTCCATGTCGTAAGGTTGCATCAAAGTGCAACCTTGTTTGTCCCAGTAGTTTTGCAGGTTTAAAATAATCTGTTGAAACGTCAGCATGATTGGTTTTCTTGGTGTTATTAAAGCCGCAATTTTGCGGCATAAGTGGTAACTCGCGATTTTACTTCTTTTTGCGGCCCCATAAAAGAATTAACGCGATGAATAATAGACTAATAACTGCCCAGTTACCCAAGCGGATAAATGGCGTGCTTCCCATGTAACCCTGAATGCTGCCATTTAGTATGATGGTGGTAAATTGCGGCACGGTTGCAAGCACATAACCTTTATTGTCGATAATCGCCGTAGTGCCAGTGTTGGTGGCACGCAAAACCATGCGACCTGTTTCTACAGCACGCATTTGTGAGAACTGTAGATGCTGATCGGCTGCATTCGAGTGGCCATACCAAGCATCATTGCTAGCATTGACTAGCAAAGTTGCTTCGGGGAGTTGACGGATAATTTCTTCGCCAAAAACATCTTCATAACAAATATTCACTGCAATTTTTTGCTTAGCCAACATCATCGGCTTTTGTGTGGTACTTCCTCGGCTTAAATCACTGAGCGGCATGTTCAGCCAATCTCGATATATCCAACCCAAAATTCCTTTGAGCGGAATAAATTCACCAAATGGGACTAAGTGTGACTTGTGATAGTTTTGAATTGTGTCAGTTTCGGAAATGCCTAACATACTGTTGAAGTAAGCATTTTCTTTTTGCGTGACAGCGCCAACTAGTATGGCTTTGTGGTCTTGTTTTGCAATCGCGCTAAATGGCGCCAATACTTGGTCTTGTGACATGTCTTTTTGCGACAACGCTAGCGCAACTGGCAATGCGGTTTCGGGCAAGATTACTAAGTCCGCCTGCGCTTGCTTGGCCATGCCGAGGTATTGATTGATGGTTTTGATGGTGATGCTTTCATCCCATTTCATTTCTTGAGCAATGTTGCCTTGCAGGATCGCGACTTTAGTGGGGTTGCCAATCGGCGATGTCCAGTGAATGAGGCTGATTAAAGCGCCCAGTATCCATAGACTTACAAGGCCGAGTATTGCTTGTTTACGACGCTGCTTTTTGAAAATGAGTACGAGCAAGCTTGCGCTGACCGTTACCGCTAAGCTGACACCAAACACCCCAAGCACAGAGGCGTAACCAGTGAGTTGGCTAAATGGCACTTGCGAATAACCAACGGCTAGCCAAGGGAATCCAGTAAAAATCCAGCTTCGCACCCATTCGCTCAGCACCCAAAGGATTGCCGCGCTGTTAAGTGAATGAGTGCTATATTTAGCTAGGTAGCCAACAAGTGCCGGAAATAGAGCTAAAAAAGTGCATAACAAGAATGTCGCAAAACCAGCCATCCAAAAAGGCATACCACCAACATCGTGAAGGCTGATGTATATCCAATAAATGCCAGTAATGAAAAAGCCCAGACCAAATACAAACCCTAGTTTTGCTGCTTGTTTGGCCGTGAGGCTTTGGTCCCATAGGTAAAATAAGCCTGCAAGGCTAATGATGGGGAGAATAAATACATCAAATGGTGCAAAGCCAAATACTGATAAGGCGCCTAATAGTAGGCTAGTAAATTGCGGATAGTTTTTGAGCCACGACATATTTTCAGTATTCCTGAGTAATGTCCGACAGTATAGTGAATCGATGTGGAGTTTGGTTTATTGTAGCTGATGATTTTAAGAAAAATAAGCTGATTTATTTAAAGCGGCTTCAATCAGTCGCCTTGTGACTCTCAAAAAAATTATTTTTTATTGGGGGGTGCTTTTACTGCGTCATTAGGCATTTCACTACCGTCATTGTTCATGAACACTACCATCACAACTTTATCATCGATAAAGTCTAATTCAGTCGTTTGGTAATATTCGCCTTTTTCATCGGTATTTAAATAGTGATATTGCCAAATAGAAGCGAATGCTTTACCAGATGAGGATTGAACATCTTCAATTTTACTGGGCTCACCAAGTTGAGCGATGATTTTGGCTTTTTCGAAACCATTAATCAGTGCAACGAAATCCTTTTCATTAGTTGGGATTTCTGATGGTGCTGTGGCAGTTTCTGTTGCGGCAAATGCGAAACAAGAAAGACTTAACAGTAAAGCAAAGGTCACTAATTTCATCAGTGGCTCCAATTGATATGTATCGATATGAGCCAGTGATTTGAAATAAGTTCCGAAAGCTTGTTTTAATCGATCGTTTCTTCTGCAGGTTTAATCTCTTCAATTAGTACAGAATGTAAGCGCCTACTATCAGCTCTAAGTGCTGTAAATTTTAGATTGTTGAAACTTACGCTTTCTCCACGTTTAGGCAAGTGGCCAAACTGGCTCACTACTAATCCGCCGATAGTTGAGAACTCTTCATCGCTAAATTCTGTGCCAAAGGTTTCATTAAAATCGCCGATTTCAGTCAGAGCTTTAACGCGATAGCGACCTTCTGAATCACGGATGATATTGTCTTCAGTTTCATCAAAATCGTACTCATCCTCTATGTCGCCAACGATTTGCTCTAGTACATCTTCGATGGTAATCATGCCGGCAACACCGCCGTACTCGTCTACAACGATCGCAATATGGTTACGGTTACTTCTGAATTCTTTAAGTAAGACATTAAGACGTTTTGACTCGGGAATAAACACGGCTGGTCGCAACATGTCGCGCACATCGAAATCTTCACCGGCGTAATAGCGAAGTAAATCTTTAGCTAACAAAATGCCGATGATGTCGTTTTTATCATCGTCAATGACAGGAAAGCGTGAGTGAGCGGTTTCGATCACAAATGGAATGAATTCTTCAGGCGTTTGTGTGATGTCAATCACGTCCATTTGCGAACGAGGAATCATGACGTCGCGCACTTGAGTTTCAGAGACTTGTAGAACACCTTCAATCATGGCGAGTGCATCTGCATCCAGTAGATGTTTTTCAAAAGACGCGTGTAATAACTCAACCAATTGTTCGCGGTCATCTGGTTCACGAAGTAGGAGATGACTTAATCGCTCCAACCAATTTGGTTTTTCTGCTTCAGCCATGATGTTTACTCTCGGTTTCCATTAAATATGAAGGGTTATTCGCTATCAGCATAAGGGTCTGCATAGCCTAGTTTAGTCAAAGTTTGTGTTTCTATACTTTCCATCAATTCAGCTTGCTCTGCAACCTCATGGTCGTAACCATGTGCATGTAAAACACCATGCACTGTTAGATGAGCAAAGTGCGCTTCCAAGGTTTTACCTTGTTCTTTGGCTTCCTTTTCCACTACTGGCGCACAAATTACGATGTCTGCCATGATGAATGGATCTTCTGCTAATGGGAAGGTCAGCACATTGGTTGCATAATCTTTTTGGCGATAGGCATTGTTGAGTGCTCGCCCTTCGGCTTCATCCACAATACGTAAAGTGATTTCACTATCAACGCGTATGGTATTGCGTGCCCATCGTTTGAATTGCGTGGCAGTTGGGAAGCCAGTGAGTTCGCTGGCGTATTGCACATCCATAGAAAGAATAGGGTGTTTACTCATGTTTTTGATGTTTCGGGTCGTGTGGTTGAGCATGTTTAGATGCATCGTATTTTTCGTATGCATTAACAATTTTTTGCACTAATGGATGGCGCACCACGTCCTCGGATAAAAAGTGTGTAAATGCGATACCTTTGATATCTTTTAATACTTGTTGCGCTTCAACTAGGCCGCTTTTTTGACCGCGCCCTAAGTCGATTTGCGTCACATCGCCTGTAATCACGGCTTTTGTGCCAAAACCAATGCGTGTTAAAAACATCTTCATTTGTTCAGGGGTAGTATTTTGTGCTTCATCCAAAATGATAAAGCTTTGGTTAAGTGTTCGACCGCGCATGTAAGCAAGCGGTGCGACTTCAATGGCGCCACGTTCAAACATTTTGTTTACGCTGTCGTAACCACCCAAATCATAAAGGGCATCGTATAAAGGACGTAAATAAGGGTCAACTTTTTGTGATAAATCACCAGGTAAGAAGCCCAATCTTTCACCTGCCTCAACGGCTGGACGAACTAGGACGATTCTTTTTACTTTGTCACGTGTCAGTGCATCAACTGCACAAGCCACGGCGAGATAGGTTTTACCTGTGCCCGCTGGCCCGATTCCAAAAGTAATGTCGTAATCTTGGACTTGCTGTAGATAACTCACTTGCCTAGGCGTACGTCCATGCAAGTCAGCACGGCGCGTCATTAAGTTGGGCATTGCTGTTGTGGTGACGACTTCAGCACTGAGTTTGTTAGCCTCAACCAAGCCTAATTGAATATCTTCCAACTCAATCGCTTGTTTTGAACGGGCATAAAAACTTTCTAAAAGCTGCGCTGCAAGACGCGTGTGCTCTTTGTCGCCAGTAAGCTTGAAGTGAGCGCCACGACGTGCGATTTCAATCTCTAAAGCGGATGCAATCTGTTTTAGATTTTCATCAAGCGGCCCGCACAAATTGGCGAGGCGGTGGTTGTCTTCAGGTTGTAGGGTGATTTCCATTATTGAACAATCTTACCGACTAAGCGGCGTGGGTTAGAGACATCAGTAATTTTTACATTCACAAATTGTTGAATCATTTTTGCATCGCCTTCAATATCCACCACACGGTTATTATCCGTTTTTCCTGCGAGTAATGAGGCATTTTTCCAAGATGCGCCTTCAATTAAAACGCGTTGCACTGAACCAAGCATCGCTTGTGAGATAGCTTTGGCTTGCGTTTCGTTAATGGCTTGCAATCTTTCTAGGCGCGCTAGTTTAGTTGCTTCATCCACATCATCTTTCAAGAAAGCTGCTGGTGTGCCGGGTCGTGGGCTGTATAAAAAGCTAAAGCTTGCATCAAAGCCTACATCTTGCATGAGCTTTACTGTGGCCTCAAAGTCTGCTTCTGATTCGCCAGGAAAGCCAATAATAAAATCAGAAGTAAACGTTAGGTTGGAATTGGCAGCGCGTAGCTTGCGGATAATCGATTTGAATTGAAGCGTGGTGTAATTACGTTTCATCGCCATTAGGATGCGGTCGCTCCCCGCTTGGACTGGCAAGTGTAACTGTGTTGCGAGTTTGGGCACAGTGGCAAAACAATTAATAAGCTGCTCGCTCATTTCATTCGGGTGGCTGGTTGTAAAGCGAATGCGCTCGATTTGTGGTATTTCGGCAATAGTTTCGATGAGCAATGCTAAGTCGGCTGTGTCGCCTTGATATTGAGTACGGTAAGCGTTGACGTTTTGCCCAAGCAGCGTGATTTCTTTTACGCCCTGTTCAGCCAGCTGAATGGCCTCAGTCAAGATGTCTTCAAAGGGTCGCGACACTTCTTCGCCGCGGGTATAGGGCACCACGCAGAAAGTACAGTACTTACTGCAACCTTCCATAATGCTTAAAAAAGCGCTCGCACCTTCAACGCGAGGCGGCGGTAAATGATCGAATTTTTCAACTTCTGGGAAGCTGATGTCGACTTGTGAAGTGCCGCTAGATTGATTATTTTTAATCATCTCTGGTAAGCGATGCAGAGTTTGTGGCCCAAAGACAATATCTACATATGGCGCACGTTTAATGATGTTGTCACCCTCTTGCGAAGCAACGCAACCACCAACGCCAATCACTAAGTTAGGATTTTTCTCTTTAAGCTCAACAAAGCGGCCTAGGTGACTAAACACTTTGTCTTCTGCTTTTTCGCGAACTGAGCAAGTGTTGAGCAAAATGACATCTGCATCTTCAGCCGTGTCGGTTTCTACCATGCCATCTGATGAAGAAAGCATATCCGCCATGCGTGAAGAATCATATTCATTCATCTGGCAACCAAAGGTTTTGATGAAGACTTTTTTAGGAGGTGTCATGGCTAGGCAAGCGTTACGCGCTTGAATTTACGCGGCAAGATGTTGAGATGGGTGGTGCTGCAGGAGCAACTTCGCAAAATATGGTTAAAACTCAGAAAGCTAAGCATTAATTGTAGCTTAGCCAGAGTGGAATGCCAAACTTCAGAATAATATATTCATCAACTAATAGCAGTATCAATTTTGATTTAATCTGTGGCACAATTTAGTACGTATGTTTCATAACAACAATATGCTTGGAGGGTAATAATATGTTTATTGGATGGCAAGGTATTGCAACATTAGTTGGGATTTTGGTAGTGGTGAGCTTAATTCTTTATGTGTTTACAAAGTGGCTAGATAATAATTGATTTTCAGAACCCTTAAGAAGCTAGGTGAGCCTGGCTTCTTAAGGCGGTTTAAAAGCTGAATCTCTTTTTAGATTATCATCCAAACACCAATGGCCATAAGACTTAAAACCGTTGCCATCAATATATTGATTAGTCGATTTTGTTGTTGATGCTTGTCTTTTAGTTCATTGAGCTGATTTTTAAGTTGCTGGTTCTTTTCTAAATCTTGCGTTAAAAACGCGTCAATTTTTCTTGGTAATGTAGGCAACACTGCCCCCCAATTCGGGGCTTCTGCTTTGATGCGGTTTATCACACTGCGCCAGCCAATTTGCTCTGACATCCAGCGCTCTAGAAATGGTTGTGCCGTTTTCCATAAGTCTAATTCAGGATCTAAATCACGCCCCAAACCCTCAACATTAAGTAGTGTTTTTTGTAGCATTGTTAGTTGAGGTTGGATGATTAATCCAAATCTTCTTGCGGTATGGAATAGACGAATCAGCACGCGGCCGAATGAAATGTCTTTGAGCGGCTTGTTAAAGATAGGCTCGCAAACTGCACGAATGGCAGTTTCAAATTGATCGATAGACACATCGCTTGGTACCCACCCTGATTCAATGTGGGCTTTTGCGACTTCTCGGTAATCACGGCGGAAAAACGCCAAAAAGTTACGCGCTAGGTATTGTTTGTCAGTCTCTGTGAGAGTCCCCATGATGCCAAAATCAAGTGCGATGTAACGACCGTCATTCGCTACTTGAATGTTGCCAGGGTGCATGTCTGCATGAAAAAAACCATCACGGAAAACTTGGGTAAAGAAAATCTCAACGCCATCACGCGCAAGCTTTGGAATGTCGATCCCCATGGCACGCAATTTATCTACTTGACTAACAGGTGTTCCGTTCATGCGTTCCATGACCATGACTTGTTCATGGCACCAATCCCAATAAACTTCAGGCACTTGCAATAAAGGGCTATTGGGAAAGTTGCGGCCAAGCAAGCTACAATTCGCAGCCTCGAGCATCAGGTCGAGTTCGTTGTTAATATGCTGTGAAAAATCAGCAACGACCTCTCTGGGTCGCAGTCTTTTACCATCGGCAAGTAAAGCTTGAATAAGCCATGCCGCAACTTCTAACAACTTAATGTCCTTCTGAATAACGCTTGCAATGCCAGGACGTAAGATTTTGACCGCAACAGGCTTGCCGTCCATCAAGTGTGCGAAGTGAACTTGTGCAACGGACGCGCTAGCAATTGGCATTTTGTCAAACTGGGTAAAGACTTGGTCAACGGGCTTTTTGTAGGTGTCGATTAATATTTGCTCAACCAAGGCGTAGTCGAAAGGTGGCACTTGGTCTTGCAGTTTTGCGAGCTCATCAGCGATGTCGAGCGGAATGAGATCGCGACGGGTTGATAACATTTGACCGAACTTAACAAAGATAGGGCCAAGTGCTTCGAGTGCTAAGCGGAGGCGCTCCCCTCTAGCTTGTTTAGTATTGCGGAAAAACAATAATGTTTTGATGGTTTTTCGAAGGGGTGAAAATTTACTATGCGCGAGCACGAACTCATCAAGCCCAAACTTGAGTGAGATAAAGATGATTTTAAGTAATCTAAAAAACCGCATAGTTTGTTTTTCTATTGTTTGTTTATTTTGAGCGCAGTTTTGCTAAGCGTTTTTCAAGGCGCTCGACATCATCGCGAAGCGCATCCACGTTTTGCACAAAATCTTCCACGTGGCGCTTTTTGGCGATAAGTGGATTTTCCTCTTGCCAATACTCCGCAGTCATTTCCACAAAATTAATGGCTTGTTTCTTGGCTTCATGTGCGCTGGATTTTACAAAAGCACTCGCTTTGTTGGCTGATATGTCACCAACGACTTTGCTTAAATCTTCTTCGTAATCCCATTTAATATTCTGTAAAACTTTCGCTAAGCCTTTGGCAAGATCAGTGTCGCCTTCGATCCGCACTTGCGACATGGCGCTCTCATCCTTGGCCAATAGTCTTAATGCCAGCGAAGGTGATAGTTGAATTGATGCATCAGCGTAAAGTGTCTCACCTGCCATTGCCAATCCACCATCCTCCAATACAGTTAAACTTGCATGGGCTGGAGGCATATTAAAACGCACGGTTTTCCCGCTAAAAGGTAAAAGCTCACCCCGCACCCACTGGTTTTGGGTGACAAGGTGATTTAATACACGAGTTAATAGTGGCTTAAACATAAAGGAGCGAAGGCTGCTTAAACTTTCCAGCCTTTGTGTAATGCCACAACGCCAGCGGCAAGATTGTAATAGTCTACTTTGCCTAAGCCGGCATCTAGCATCATTTTTCGCAAGGTTTCTTGGTCAGGGTGCATACGAATTGATTCGGCCAAGTATTGATAACTCTCTGCATCTTTGGCAAATAGCTTTCCCATAATCGGGAGTAGTTTGAATGAGTAAGCATCATAAAGCGGGGCGAGTGGTTTCCAAACTTGTGAAAATTCAAGCACCAACAAGCGGCCGCCAGTTTTAAGCACGCGGCGCATTTCAGCCAAGGCATTAGCTTTGTGGGTCATGTTGCGTAGACCAAAGGCCACAATCACGCAATCAAAGTGATTGTCGGGGAAGGGTAATTTTTCCGCATCACATTGCAATGCAGGCACTGCTGCACCGTCATCAATTAAGCGATCGCGGCCTACGGCCAGCATGGAGGCATTGATGTCGGTCAGAATCACTTGGCCAGTCGATCCCACTTTTTTATTGAATAGTCGAGATAGGTCGCCACTGCCGCCTGCAACATCTAACACTTTATCTCCTGCTTTTACGCCACTAATTTCGACTGCAAAGCGTTTCCATGTGCGATGCAGGCCGGCTGACATCACGTCATTCATCAAATCATATTTGCGCGCAACAGAATGAAAAACTTCGCCTACTTTGCTCGCTTTTTCATTTTCGTTGACGGTTTTAAAACCAAAGTGCGTTTGATTTGAATCTGACATTTACTTACTACCTCGTTAATTAAGCTTGGCTAGGATTGCGTTTGACGCCAGCAGCATCTAGCTTGCCTATGTATTCTAACCAAAGTGCTTCGTAATTGCGGGCTAAATCGTATAAATAATCCCAAGAATATAAACCTGTGTCGTGCCCATCAGAAAAAACTAATCTAATTGCATATTGGCCGATAGGTTCAATCGCCGTGATATTCACATCTTCTTTTCCAGTTTGTAATACCTCTTGACCAACGCCGTGGCCGCGAACTTCAGCAGATGGTGAATAGACGCGTAAAAACTCGCAAGAAAGCATGCATTCCGTATCGTCATCGAATGCAATTTCTAAAAGGCGAGATTTTTGGTGCAACTTAATATTGCTTGGACGCGGAGAATTTTGGCTGTTTGAACGCATAAATGTTAAATCGACTTAAAGTTGAATGATAGCAGAAAGCGCACTTGCGTTGAGTTAAAGCGGTATTTTTGAAATGTTAAATAGTATGTTTTTTTTTGTCGAAAAAATACATTTCAATATCTTTAGAAGCTATTGATTTTGTTAATAAAAAATAATAATTTTATGATACAGTAGTGACTACATAAAACGCAAGTCGAGGAAAATGTCATGGCTGAGAACCTACTGAAACAGGAATTCACTGCATATGCTCAGTGGCGTAACTCACTGATTGAAAATATTGCCCAATATCGTCATTGGCTGAACGATCAAGAATTGAATGATGTACAAAACGATCAACGCATTCAACAGTTGCTCGATAAGTTGAATCAAGATCAATTAAGCGTGGCTTTCGTTGCAGAGTTTTCACGCGGTAAGTCGGAGTTGATTAATGCTATTTTCTTTGCTGATTATGGGCAGCGATTATTGCCATCGTCAGCTGGGCGAACCACGATGTGCCCGACCGAACTTTATTACGATGCGGGCAAACCAAGTGCTATTCGGCTATTGCCTATTGAAACCAGACTTTCTGATGTGACGACGACAGAATATAAAGGCTATGCGGACGAGTGGACAACATTTGAATTTGATGTTGATGACAACGAAAGCATGATTGCCGCATTTAAAGAAGTCGGGGCAGTTAAACGTGCAACCGTTGAAGAAGCCGAGGCTTATGGCCTGTTTGATGCAAACAATGCAGATGACGTCACTACATTAAATACTGATGGAACGATTGATATTCCACGTTGGCGTTATGCCATGATTAATTTCCCGCATCCTTTACTTGAGCAGGGCTTGGTTATTTTAGATACTCCGGGCTTAAACGCGGTCGGTACGGAGCCTGAGCTTACTTTAAATATGTTGCCCAATGCGCATGCCGTTTTATTTGTGTTGGCAGCTGATACTGGTGTCACTAAGTCTGAGTCTGATGTTTGGCATCAATATATTGGAGGAAAGCGTTGGCAACAAAAGGGACGTTTTGCGGTACTCAATAAAATTGACGGTTTGTGGGATGAGCTGAAAGATGAATCGGCCATTTCTCAAGAAATTAATAAACAACTAAAAACCAGTGCTGCTTTGCTGGGCCTACCTGAAAATAAGATATTTCCAATTTCTGCACAAAAGGCTTTGCTGGCAAAGGTTAACGGTGACAGTGCACTTTTGTCTAAAAGCCGCTTGCCGGCTTTGGAACAGGCGCTCACTAATGAATTGATTCCAGCAAAAAAGGAAATCATCAGTGAAAGTATTCGGTATGCACTGGAAGACTTGATTGGCAATACACAGGTTATTCTTGAAAAACGGGCGCATGGCTTGGTTGAGCAATTAGGTGAGTTACGCAGTCTGCGTGGTAAGAATGTGGATGTGGTTGAGCACATGATCAGCCGTGTTAAGGAAGATAAGGAGAGTTTTGAAAAGGCCTTACAACGTTTTCAGGCTTTACGCAGCGTTTATTCACAGCAGGCCAATACGCTTTTTACCTTATTCGGGATGGAGACGACCCGCTCGCAAATCAAACAAGCTAAAACACAAATGATGGCAGCAAATTTCACCAAAGATATTCGTGCTGTGATGGATGGTTTTTTTGTTGAGGTGAATAGTCGTTTGACCAATGCAGATGCGCAAATCAATGAAATTAAAAAAATGATGAACGTAATGTACGAGAAGTTTTCGTCTGAGCATGGCTTACGTGAAATGAAGCCGCCTACTTTTCATATTGCCCGATATCAGAAAGAGCTAGCGAAGCTTGAAAGTGTTTATGTTGAGCAATTCAATACGACATTTAATATGATTGCGTATGAAAAAATGAGTTTGATTGCTAAGTTTTTTGAGACATTGGCAAATCGGGTGTTGTATGTTTTTGATATTGCCAATCAGGATTTGGAAGTTTGGCTTCGTGCAGTGATTTCTCCTATGGAATCGCAAGTGCGAGAACATCAATTGCAATTACGTCGTCGCTTGGAAAGCATTAAGCGCATTCACCAAGCAACCGATACGTTAGAAGATAGAATTGGTGAGCTTGAAACGATAGAAAAAGGTTTCCATGACCAACTCTCTGAGCTAGAGTCTTTACATCAGCGTATGATAACGCTGTTAGAAGTCGAACATCTTGAAGAAGGATTGGCTGCGTGAGTTTAAGTGCTTTATTTTTTCAGTTGGGTTTGTCAGTTGTCTTTATTGCTTTGGCAGCTGGCGGTATTTTATGGGCGATTAAAAGTGGACAATACGATGATTTAGATGGCCCAGCCCAGCGAATTTTGATGGATGATGATGACCCAAAGATTCCTTTTAACCAAAGCAAATCATCTGCTGAACGGGTTGAGCCAGATCAAATCAAACGCAATTAAGTTTTTTTTACTTCAGTCTTAGGTTGAAGTGCCTGACTTAAGCGAATAAACTACTAACTTAGCATTTACTCTTGATTGAAATTGGACATTATATGAAACAATATTTCACATTCGATAATTTGCCATTGACGATGTTAATCGCTTTAATCGCATTTGCTTGGTTTAGCGCTTTGTCAGTGATCTTCTTTCACTAAGATTAGGGATTGATTGCCCAATAAAAAAGCTGCCTAGGCAGCTTTTTTATTGCTTAAATTTCTTTATTGAATATTTGCCGCTAACGCAATTTTCATTTTTTCCATCGCCTTTTGTTCAATCTGACGAATGCGTTCAGCTGAAACGCCAAACTCATCGGCCAAATCATGCAAAGTTGAGTTGCTGTCTTGAGTCAGCCAACGCGCTTCAACAATGCGACGGCTCCGTTCATCAAGGCTCGCAAGTGCATTCGCTAGACCAGTCGTTTGCAAATGTTCTTGCTCTATCGCAGATAGCATTTCTGAAGGTTCTGGATGATCATCCTCTAAATAAGCGATTGGGCTAAAACTATCTTCGCTATCATCATCGCTATTACCCTCAAGTGAGATTTCATGGCCACCAAGACGTGACTCCATCTCCAGCACTTCTTCAGGTTTTACTTTTAGCTCGCGAGCAATATGTGCCACTTCATCTGGTTGAAGGCTGCCAGTGCCAGTTTTCATACTACGTAAATTAAAGAAAAGTTTACGTTGTGCTTTAGTCGTAGCGACTTTTACCAAGCGCCAGTTACGCACGATGTATTCATGCATTTCTGCTTTAATCCAATGCATCGCGAACGATACCAAACGGACTCCACGTGTTGGGTCAAAGCGTTTTACGGCCTTCATAAGGCCAATGTTACCTTCTTGGATTAAATCTGCTTGAGGTAAGCCATAGCCAGAATAGCCGCGCGCAATACTCGCGACTAAGCGAAGGTGAGAAACAATGAGCGCTTTCGCAGCCTCAAGGTCGTTATTATTCTTGAGGCGTGTTGCGTAGTCCAACTCCTCCTCTGCCGTAAGCACAGGAAAAGCTTTGATGGTGCGCATGTACTGATCCAAACTATCTAAAGCAGATGGAATCGGTAAACTAAGTGCATTCGTCATGGATTTGCCTTTATTCATGGTGCCAATTTTAGCACTCTAGATTAGAGAGTGCTAGCCCTTAAAAGTTCAGTTAAAACTAAACGCAATGTCTTGGTAGGAGTTGACAGCAATTCCATTTTTTTGGGCTGGCAGGAATGACATTTCTAAGAGTGTTTTTTCTAGCGCTTCTTGCAGTTGGAAATCTTGCGCCAAAGCATCGAGTCTATCAATTTTTACCACGCGACCCTCGCTGTTGATATACAAGCGCATTCTGATAGGGAGGCCAGAAATAAAGACGTCATTAAGTTTTGTGTGGTCGATGTTATTGCTTGGAAGCGCTTTCATTTCTACGTCTTGCTCAGATAAGTAGTCGGTAAGTGGGTCGCTTTGCTTGATTGCTTGATTGCTCTGGGGCTTTTGGCCTGTTTTTTTTGCTGGGGCTTCAGCCGAATTATGTTTGAACGAAACCAAAAGCGGCCTTTGAATGTGCCTCGTAGGGTTTGCCTTGATGAGATATTGACTCATCAAAACGCCAGTGGCGATATGAGCCGCCGCGGACAAAACTAATGCAAAGTAAAACTTCATGTTCTGGTGATCAATTAATCAAAAATAAGCTACTCCGCATTCACTTCTCGCCAATTAAGTACTCTGAAGTTGTTTGCTGGGGATACGGTTCTACATTGATTATTTGGACAGGGGTCGGTTGCCGCACTGGTTGAGCCTCCATCAGCATTAAACGAAATCACCACGCCCTGATCAAATGGAGCCGTGTTATAAAAGTTGATCAAGTTCACTAGGCCATCAATATGCACATGCTTTTTACCGGCAGGCAATACCGTTTTTCCTGTGCTGTAGCTAATGCCAAAACCTTCCGCATTGCCTGATGGATTGCAAACATCACTATTGTCTGGAAGATTCTTGGCAAATGAGACTACTCCCGCGCTGACCGTAATCGGGGCATTAATTCGGTAAACATTTTTAATTTTTCCAAATTCATCGGTTACAAATCCTAAGTCGATATACCAGCCGAGGTGAGCGCTACTAACCGCTAACCCATCTACGTTTGTATTGTTGGATAGGTTATCTCGCGTAGTTGGGCTGGCTGGGGCTGCAAAAAACTTTTGCCGTGCACCATCAATAATCGCATAAAAACTTTGTTCTTTATCGCTGGTGATGTCGGCGTCATCTAGCAATCTTCCTGTGCCAATAAAGACAAAACGTCGGCCAGTGTATGCATCAAGCGCAAGCGCTGGTGCGGTGGTAATTGGCTGTGGTTGCTCAGTGCTAGATTTGAATTGGGCAATCAGTGCTGGCGCCTCGTAAGCATTGGTGGTTGTGGTGTTATTTAAATCTAGCCGCCATACATTGCCTTGCAAATCGCCAGCATAGACTGCATCAGCCGTGCCGTCTGAAAAGGCATTAACAAAGGCGGAAGCGTGCGCCACGCCATCCGAGCTGTGGCCGCTTGGCACAGCAATGTCTTGAATAAGGCTGCCATCTTTAGGCTTAATAATAAAAAAGTGGCCTTTGCTATCTGCATTGTTATAGCCTGATGTCAGAATAACGACCCAGCCATCTTTTTTAGTTTTTACTATTAACGGCGTGCCATAGCTAAAGCCCAAATTCGGGTGCTTAAACTCCCACAATACTTTTGCAGCTAATTTGCTTTCATCTGTAAAACCGCTTGGGTCGGTCATATCCAGCGCGTAATAAGCCTTTCCGCCCTTACCTAAACCGCCCACCAAGAGGGAATGCCAATCATCTTTGTTCGCACCAAAATTTACATCTTGCACGACAGGCGTTTTGTCCACATAAGCATGATGGCTGTAGCTATCTTTGGCTAAAGCGGCTAACCCATCTTCATTAGGGGTGGCTGGATTATTAGATCCCTTAAAGAGGGCTTGTGGCACATAAGCAAATAACTCTTTGCCACCAGTCGCACCACCCGCGAACGCATGCAGCATGCCATCATTCGCCCCAGAATAAATAATGGTAGCGCGGTTTTTATTATTATTTTTAAAAGTGGAGTAGCCGGGATTTGTTGCATCGGAATAGCCTGCATTCGGCGCGCCAACCACAATCGGTTGAGGTGCCACAATATCCCCCAGTATTTTTTTGCGGTTGTTGTTGATGACGGTTCTGTTGCCACGTAAGTAATTCAATACATCGCCTGCACTAAGTGATGCGCCAGCTGCATTTGTGAGCCCGCTCAAATGACTGCTATCTTCACTGGCAAGCTTGTCGATTTGGAAAGGAACACCCGTGCATTGTTGTGTTGTGCCTGAGCTGGTGCATTTTGCCGTCGCAATGATACGAGTGCTCGGGGTGTGCGCTTCTAATTTTTCTGCGGCACTCCATAGTGTGGTCGTGGCCGAAACCAAGCCAGTGTTGACATCAACGCTGGCTTTTTTAGCAACGATGTCCCCTGACCACCCATCTACCTTGTAAGCACTGGTATAGGCGAAGTCGCCATCAGCAATGTTGGGATTGGTGACGGCGAGTGCGCTTGATGATTTTTCAATGTTAAGCAAAATGTCATCAAACGCCTTTGTGAGGTTATCCTGCATAAGTTTAGGATCGGTAGCTCTAAAGTAATTGTCTGGGTCATCATCACCGTTTTTATCCCATTGCGATGCGCTTAGCTTTAGTGGATTGTCGGTGTCGTAAGGCTCAAATTTGCCAGCGGGTAAATCAAAGCCACCGTATTTAGCTGCCAGCCAGAATTGATTTCTCATGCCAGACTCACCTTGATTTTTTCTGTCTTGATCGTTTTCTAAGACGTCCAACCAATAAGTTTTTGCAGTTTGTTTTCCAGGTAAATCTGGGCGCATGTCACTAACGTGTAAATCGTAAGCTAAACCAGCGATATAAAATCTTCCACCAGTGGATGACCATGGCGTGATTTTTGTACCGAGATTTTTATATATTGTGTAGCCTTGTGCGAGGCCTATGTAGTTTGTAAATTTATCTGCATTAATCGTTGGGTCGTCCGAAGGTAATGTATCGTCATCAAATCCATCATTTCGGTTCGAGCTTCCTGGGATATGTGCATCACTACTGTTCCAAGTGTCACCTAGTCCAATGACAAAGTTTTGTTGGCATGAGTATTGAATAGGGTCATCCCACTTAGCAATTAGCGGGAATTCATTTATTTGTTGAGCTGAAGGGTTTGCGCTACTTGCGGTAAGTTTTTTTCCATTGGCAGATTTGTTAAATGGGGCATAGCTACCTTTATTTCTATAGTATCTAGAAATTGCATAAAACAATTCACTGACTTCATCGTAGTGCATGTACGCGAAACGCTTATTACTACTAGTACTGAGAGGCTCTCCGAATTTATTTAAGTAATTGATGACGCCACTATTCGCAACGCTTAAGTTACTGCCCCAGCTATTTTTTGCATCTTCAGATCTTGGGTTGGAATTAAATGTACCTGTCGCTCCATCCCACTCGGCGTTATCATTTTTTTTATCTATTTTGCCAGGGGCAGGCATCATGGGGCCTAGAGAAGCCATTCTTGCGCGCAATATGCCACCGCTTTGGTAGCGATCATCCTGTTTGAGGTGGCCGAAAGCCGCAAAATTCATTTTGAGTGCATTTTTTTGAATCAGGCCTTCAGGTTTTAGGTTGCTGCCATAGGCGACACAGTTTTTCTCTTTAAGGCCAGACTTGCAGGCTTGTACGCGTGCAAAAACGCGGAATAAATTATTTTTTGCAGTGTTGGTGTTAGAGTCATTAAGATACTCATAAAGTTTATCTTCACTGACCTTGGTGCCACCAGTCGCTGGGGTACTATTGTTAATTGCCTCTGGATATGTGAATGCGCTCGATGGGTCTGCCCCTCCTGTGAATTTTGCAGCAAAAGCAATTTCATTCCCCCATCCATCGACTTCGGCAATGAGTGGTAGTGGAGGATTGAATTTGAATGGTGTTGCACCTTGCACTAAGTCTGCTTGAAGAATTCTGTTGAATACATTTTGGCTTTGCCCTGAATTCCATGCTTTTTCTAATACGGTGAAATTTGGCTCGTCAATTACGCGGTAGCCACCAGTAAGCACTTGGCGAAATGGATCAATCGCTTGAGTAATTGCCCAGTTCAAAAAGTTGCCACTCCAATGCATGTCAGTTGGATTGCTGTTGCAGGTGTGATCTTTGCCATCCAGCCCAGATGCCAGCGCCATCGGCTCGAAATATCTTCTTTGGGGGTCTTTGCTACTGTTGTTGTAGTAGTAGCATTTTCTTGGGTCAAAATAGCCTAAATAGTCCTTCTTAATGTCGTATGTGGAGCTCTTTCCATACGATGGTAGTAATGCCGTTGGATACTCTACCGACAGCGCTAAAGCTACATTACCAGGTACGCTGTAGCTGGTGAACAAGGGCTTGTCGGCTAGTTTTGTCTCGGCACTTGAGACTGGAGCAAAACCTAATGCGCTTAAGATCAGGCATTTTGTTGCGATACTCAAAATTTTAGAAATGTTCATACATCACCTTGCTTGATTAGTCTTGATTGCGCGCTAAATAGTAAAAATGACTTGAAGAAAAGATTCGGTGTTGCGCGGCCCGGTGGCGCGAATGCTGATGCGGTAAAGCGACACCATGCCGCCGTTGACTTGCGGGCTATTTGAATTGGTGGGAGAGCCCGTTCCGCGAATGATGCCGTCTCCCGCCGCATCAATTTGATTAATCGGCACAAAGCCGCCATTGTCTATGCTTGGTGCCCCAGCAGCCAAGCTCATGCGGTCAATGATGTAGCGGATAGTAGTGCCAGACTTGGTGTCGATGATATTGTTTGCGTTGTTATCTGCAATGCCAAAAAGCTTGATTGGAAGGCCTTGGGCATTGTTTGTCTGGATGCTGGCGTAATAGTTGATGTTAGTCTTGTCGTTTGTGCGACTACTCGCTAATTTAAGGTCGCCAGTTTCAAATAGCGCTTTAATTTTCGGCACAGCCCGTTCTGCTTGATTGACCACATCTCGCTTAAAAGCGTAATTGCCAGCAAGGATAAGGTTGGTGTCCGTGGAGCGAACTAAGGCAAGGTTTGCTAACATCATAATAACTAAGGCTAGGAGCGTGACTAGTAAAATCACGCCGTTTTGCTTTTGTACGCCAGCTATTTTTTTTTGCATCACAGCATGAGTCCGTTGCGTAATGGAATAGCCGTCTCTAGTGCCTTGTAGCGACGGTTGAGCGCATTACTTGGTAGATTTACGGTCACGGCTTGGTCGGTGCCACTAAAAAGCGTGATGGTTTTGTTGCTTACGACATCTTTTTCAGGGAGTGATGCCTGCATCACGATGCCTATTTTGATGGCCTTGATGGAAGCTAAAGTTGCATTAGCGGCTGACGTGCCTGCCAGCAATTTGCTGGCTTCATAATCTCCCGTTGGTGTCACCCATGTGAGGCTGGTCGGGTCGCCAACTGTGGTGTAAATGCCGTAAAGCGCGTGCATTTGGTAAATGCTGTCTGCAAATTGGGATGGGTTGGGTGGAGTGCTATCGGAGCTGGGAAGGCTCAGTAAATCGTATCTAAATAAAGTGCTATTTTCGCCGACACCAAATAGCTGAAAAGCAGGAGATAAGCCAAGGTTAATGACATGTGAATCGATGTCGAAACTGCTTAAAGCAATGCTATTGATGGTGCTTTGATAAAAAGCACCTCCAAGTGGCAGAGTTTTGCTTCCAACTTGGGCTACAAAGCCAGTTTTAACTTGCTCGATCAAGCATGGGCTAATGTTGTTGCTAGGCGGCTTGGTGATGAGTACCAAAGCCTTTTCGTAAAAGCCAGCCAAATTTGGCAAACTTAGGCTGTCGGTTTGAGGGGCATCATAAAATTTGCTCGCAGTTTCTGATAGACCGCCGTTGCCCGACATGGTCATAATAATGTCATCGCCTGCTGGGGCGGCACCATCCAAAATAATTACAGGCGCAATGCGGAAATTAGAGGGTGCATTGCTAAAAGGGGCGGCGAGACTTTTGCTGGCTGGTAATAATGTTGTGCCGTTAAGTGCCGCATTCATTTGGCAACCTAGGGTGTGGTCTATTGCATCAGTCGTACCTATGCTGGATTTGACGCCTGATAGCAGTCCAGAGCCTGCACTGCGAATAGATTGGTCTAGTTGGTGTAAGGTGTATATCCCAACTTTGTCGATGTCGTTGATAGAGGTCGTGGTTCTTTTGCGGCCTTCGTTCACATTGAGCACACCGTATACCGCAAGTGAAACAACAAGACCAATGAGCATAGCAACGAGCATCTCGACCAAGCTCACGCCTTGCTGGTGTTTTTTAATGGTAAGTCTTGATCGCTTCATTGGGTAATCGTCACGCTAGTTTCTAGTTTATTTTGATTGTCAGCAGATTTTTTGCTGGGGGATTTCCAGGTGATTGTGATGGTCGCAATCCCATTGCTTGTTGCAACGATCCCAGCAGCACTTGGGAGGGATGATGCGACTTTTGTTTGCCATGCTGTGATGTCAGCCTTTAATGGGTCGGTCGTGAGGGATGTGGAGTTTCTCAGCCACATTTGTGACACCATGTCATTGGCTAAGCTCGCTGCAATTGTTCGGTCGCCAGCATTGACCGAGTTTTGTGTGGAGATGGCTTGCAGGGCGACCAAGCCCAAAACCCCAACTGAAAACAGCAAAATTGCAATCAGCGCTTCAATCAACATCATGCCAGCTTGTTGTTTTAAGGGCATCTTGAAATTTCCTTAGCAACTACCATTAGCATCAACCCCATCAGGGTTAGCGGCGCTAAGGTTTTTGTCTGGATCACACATACGCATTTTTCCTGCAATGGTGATGCTGACTTGCATACGACGCTTGCCATGGCTATTGCTGACAATGTAGTTCACGTCGCTTGTCGGGAGAGTTAAACGGCCAATAGAATTGAAGGTAAGTTGGGTGGTTGGGCTCGTTTTATTTTTTTCAGAAATCGTCACTAAGCCAGCGTCAGCAAATGCCCCATTGTGGATAGTTTGGCTGGTGGTCGATGATGAACTGTTTCTCGGAGTGGTCTGCACAGTCCAATTTTTACCTTTGAGGATAAAGCTTGTTTTTTGACTTTGTTTAACGGCTTCTGTTTGCGCAAGTCGTATTCCGTTTTGCAACGATTCGGCCACAGAGCGTGATTTGGTGTCTTGTATCCAAGTGCCAAAATTATCCACTGCAAGCGTAGTTAAAATACCCAGCAACGAAATAGTAATCAGCAGCTCAATTAAGCCAAAGCCGACCATTGAAATTGCTAGATTTTTAGGCTTACCTAGCATGAGCCGCCTTTTCTAGTAATCCAGCAAGAAGTGCTATCGCCCCAAGGGGAATTAGTGCCTTGTGCGCCTGTTTGGTCTAGGGTGTAAATGAAGCTAGTAACAGGGCCGTTGCCTGTGGCGGTGATGCTGTAAGTTGTGGCACTTGGCGTGCAGCTGATGCTGAATTTTCCTATTGTTGTTGAAGCGCAAGGGGAGGCAAACGTCACTGAGCCAGTAGAGCCTGTCACGTCAGCATACGTGCGGTTATCTTGGTAATACTGCTCCAGCCTGGCACGCATGCTAGACAATGCATTTGTCGCGTCCACAATATAGCCGCGTTTGACGTAGTCGCTATAAGCAGGAATGGCGATGCTGGAAAGGATGCCCATAATTGCAACCGTTACCATCAGTTCAATTAAGCTAAATCCATTGTTTTTATTGAGCATTTTAATTAACCATATCGTAGATAGATTGATGATACCCATCGGGTTTTTGATGGTCTAGCATCGATGATTAATCTTTAATTTGGGGTGGCGGAATGTGTCACATTTAGCAAGTCTTGATGGGCGAAAACCCTTGAGATTGCTTGCTTACCCCCAAGGGAGTACACCTTAGTGAGAATTTAGAAAATAGCCCTGTTTCGATAATGTGTTAGTTAGGTAAAAACTATTTAAAACACATTCAGGAGCGCAGTGAAAATGGCTAGAAATTCTATCTTAAACGTTCGTCACCAACAATTAGGTTCTAAGCTCGACGGAGACACGTGGAATGATATGCCTATTCCTTGGAGCTACAACTCCTGCGCGCATGATGAAGTGGTTGCAGTGCGGACGCGGGCTGGCCTTTATGATGTTTCAGCACTAAATATTATGAATGTAAATGGCCCTGATGCGGAGGCTGTTTTGGATCAACTGGTATGTAAAGACGTTACTAAACTTGCAGTGGGCTATTCTGTGCTTGCCGCAGAAGTAAATGAGTCTGGCGCACTTTGTGATGACATCATGATTATTCGTGATAGCGTAACGGATTTTCGTGTTTCACACGGTAGCGGCGCAACTCCTCAAAACCTCAAAAAATTATCCGCTGGTAAAAATGTCAAAATCGAAGCGGATCTAGACGTACACATTCTCTCGCTCCAAGGTCCTAAATCACTCGATATTCTCGCGCCACATGTCATTGGTTTTGATTTGACAAAGCTTCCGTATTTCAAAAATGAAAGCGCTACTTTATTCGGTAAAAGTGTGATGGTTGCGCGTGGTGGATACTCAGGTGAGCGTGGTTACGAAGTGTATTGCTCAGCAAAAGATGCGATTGAGCTTTGGGACAAAATTTTAGAGGTCGGCAAACCGTTTGGTGCAATTCCAGCTTCTTGGAACTCATTAGATTTAACACGCGTTGAAGCGGCTTTGTTGTTCTTCCCATTTGAAATGCCAGAAGGCGACACAACTCCTTGGGAAGTCAGCATGGGTTGGGGCGTAGATCTAGATAAAAAGGGTGAGTACATTGGCAAGCAAGCAGTATTAGCTTCAAAAGGCAAAGAGCGCATTAAACAAGCGGGTTTGATTTGCCAAACCACTGTTGCTGTAGAGCCAGGCGCGAAGGTGCTTAAAGATGGTAAAGAGGTTGGCGTGGTCACAAGTGCAAGCTACAGCCGTTATCTCATGCAGTCACTTGCAATGGTTCACTTGAAACCTGAATTTACTGCAATTGGTACAGCAGTTGAAGTGGCGGGTCCTACATTAAAGTGTAAAGCTTATGTTGCACCCACGCCTTTCTACGATCCATTGCGTCAACGTACCCATCCAAAAGCGTAGGGCTTAGTTGAGCAGGGCTCGTTAAGAATTTAGTTAGTTGATAAGGTTTTTAAGATATGGAACGCGGATATTGGATTAGAAGTAAGCCAGTTTACTCTGCGCTAGTGTGGCAGCAACAAGCCAACGCGCATTTAGTACTGGTTGAAGGGTCGGCTGGTGGCTTAGCTGCCATGAAACTTTTTCAGCAAATGTTGCCCCAGCAGTCAATCACTGTAATTTATGAAACTGAAGCGGGCGGCGCAGATTATACGGCGGCACTCAAAAAAGTGGTGCCTGATGATTTGCAAGTTTTTAACTCACATGATGCAGCGATGAAGGCGCTGGAAGCACATTTGCCAGAAGCGCTCATGGGCTTACGTATTTACGTTGCGGGCTCAGAAAAGTTTATGTGGGACATCGCACAAATTGTTCTGCATTATGGTGTGGATGATGCAGATATTGCGAAAGAGCTAACAGGTACGTTAGCACGCTCTGTTTATTGTGTGCACTGTAAAGCAATCACCCATAACGCACACACCAACATTCAAGCATGTTCTGGTTGTGGCAAAAAGCTATTTGTTCGCGATCACTTTTCACGCCGTTTAGGGGCGTATATGGGTTTGATGGTGGATGCGGAAGACCCTGGTCAAATTCCTGAAATCGAGGAGATTTATCCATGAGTCATATCAATGTAAAAGTTGCCGCCATTGAGCAGGTGACTGATCTAATTAAACACTTTACCTTTGTCCGTGAAGATGGTCAGCCATTTCCTGTGTTTTCAGGCGGTAGCCATGTGGTGGTGTCCATGAATATCAATGGGCGTATTCAGCGTAATGCTTATTCTTTAATGGGCAATCCAGAAGAAACAGAGGCTTATCACATCTCTGTGCGTCGCCAAGAAAAATCACGTGGCGGTTCTGTGCATATGCACGATGCGCTCAAGGTCGGGGATTCCTTACAAATCACTTTTCCGGTGAATTTATTTGCGCTCGAAAAGCGCGCACGCAAACATTTGTTGATTGCAGGCGGGATTGGCATTACGCCATTTATGTCGCAAATTGCAGACCTAGAGCGCAATAAAGCAAATTATGAGTTGCATTATGCTTACCGTGCCCCTGAGCACGGCGCGTTTAGCAAAGAGATTAAAGCGAATATTGGTAATAAGCTCATTACCTATGTTGAGAGTGAAGGTGGTGTGCTGAATTTGCGTAATCTACTTAGCAAACAGCCCTTAGGTACGCATGTGTATGTGTGTGGTCCAGGCCCGATGGTGGTGGCGATGATAGAAACGGCACGCACTCTTGGATGGCCAGAAAACCATATTCATAGTGAACAGTTTACGGCGCCACCATCGGGCGAATCTTTCAAGATCAAGCTCACAAAGTCAGCGCTTGAAATTGTGGTTCCGCCAGAAATGAGCATGCTAGAAGCAATGGAAGCCGCGGGTGTTGACGCACCTTATCTCTGCCGTGGCGGCGCATGTGGCCGCTGTGAGCTAGAGGTGGTTTGTACCGATGGCAATTTATTGCACCACGACCATTATTTATCTGAAGCTGAAAAAGCCGCAGGTAAAAAAATCATGCCTTGCGTTTCACGCGCCAAGTGCGATTTGCTAGAAGTGGTTCTTTAATTAATTTAATAAGTATTCAAAAGGCACTGCCATGAGTTTAGCGTTTAAAAAAGAAACTTTTCGTGATGATTACACCTACAAAAATTCAGTAGAGGCAATCAAGCGATTCCCATTCCCATTCCCTGAAGATACTTATATGTATTCAGTGAACATGGAGCCTCATACCAAAGGCCCTAAGGGCGCGGTGACGGAACACACGTTTGATATTGATGAGCATTATGTTTCTGAATGTTTGGACAAGGCAAAGACGCTGGAGTTGGATCCTGGTCGTTATGCCGTATTGCCTCATATGATGGACGCACAGTGGGACTTTTTAGAATTGACGATGGAGTCGTTATCCACTGATTACCCACATTTATTTACGCTTAAAAAAGACGGAAAAAATTGGACTTGGGAAAACAAGCCGCTCAGCATTAAAAAATCTTTTGTGTTTGGTGACGTATCGACTTTAGATATGGACCCATTTGAGTATATGAGCCGTCAAGTGCAAGGCGATTTTGTATTGCTTGATCAACGTAACGATACTTTGTATGCCGACGCTGGTTTTATTACTAGTCAGGCTGATTGGTCGCTTAATTTTGACGTGGGTATGGCTTGGCATGAGTGGCATGGCCCAGTCCCACAAGTCACTAAATTAGGTGTGATGGATAGAGCGCTTAAATACCTCATGAGTATGCAGTTGGGCGCGCCAGTGAGGCGCCTTAATTGGACGATGACAATTAACCCTCGCTTGGATACTTCCCCAGAAAACTATCCTTTGTGGGGTGGGGATCGTAATACAGTGACTCCAGAAAATGTAGGAAAAAAAGTACATTTACGTGTTGAGCTACAAACTTTGTTCCGCTTGCCACGCAGTAACGGTCTTTTGTTTAGTATTCGCTGCTACCTAATCAATATGGAGGAGCTGTCCACCTTCCCGCGCTGGGCAAAACGCTTCCATCGTGTATTTAGAGATTTGCATTCAGATCTAGCTGAATACAAAGGTCTGGTTAAATTTAGAGAAATGACGGTGCAATGGCTTTCTAAGTTTGATGATGGTGCCGATATCGGGGTCGGAACGCATCCTGAGTAAGTAAGTGTGTCTTTTATGCAACAAAAGTTGAATAAAATGCAATTTTTTTTGGCTTATTATGTTGAATGAATGTAAATTTTTTTAATGGTACGGTATATTGAAGTCAAGATTTTTGTAACAAATTGAATAATTGATTAACTTTATTTCTAGGGGTTGGAACATGAATAAAACAAATAGCTTGTTGCTTGCTGGCGTATTAAGCGCAACATTGATGGCATCTGTAAACGTACGTGCTGAAGAAGCTGCTGCACCAGCAGCTGCGCCAGCATCACCACATACATTCACAGCAAACGTAGGTATTTTTAACGATTACCTATTCCGTGGTGTTTCATATGGTAAAGAGCGTGGCGCAATTCAAGGCGGTATCGATTACTCACACGCAAGTGGCTTTTATGCTGGTGTTTGGGGCTCAAGTATCGAAAAGGACTCTTTGGCTGGCAACACAACCGAGATTGATTTGTATGGGGGTTATGTATATCCAATCAATGCTGATTTAAGCTTGAATGTTGGTTTCTTGCAATTCTATTACCCTAACCATAAAACATGTCAAGCTTGCTCATCACAAAACACGACTGAGCTAAATGCTGCATTGACATATAAATACTTCACATTGAAGCATTCGTATGTTGTTTCAGATTGGTTTGGTCTCCGTGGTTCAGATGGAAGCGGTTATACAGAGTTTAACGTTGCATATCCATTGCCAATCACTCAAATTACAGGCCTAAATATTGCTGCTCACGTTGGTCATCAGCGCGTTGAAACTTGGTCTGCTGGCGATTACACAGACTACTTGATTGGTGTAAATAAGGACTTCGCTATTGCTGGAAGCACAGGTTACAACGTAGGTGTTAACTATAGCTACAATGATGGCGACACTTCAGCATACCTTCCAATGGCAGATGGTTATAAACAAGTTGGTAGCCATACAATGTTTTACCTCAAACGTACATTCTAATTTCATCATTTAGACTTATAGTTTGAATATCAAAGGGCGCCTAGGCGCCCTTTTTATTTGAATTAGCTTAGTTTAGTCTTGCTGGTGAGCTGCTTGGGTTAAAGAAAAGTGATTGAAAAGCTTGTAAAATTTCTGGGTGGTCGTGGTTGGTGATGTCGGTGATAAAGCCTTCAAGCGCTAGCAATTCACCTGAGCTTGAGAACACGCCTGTGCCTTGCTCCCATACCCATTTAATGGCGCCAGAGCGGGTCACGATGCGGTAAATGACTTGGAACTTTTGTTGGTTGCTCACGTTGCGTTGCACTACTTCCCACGTCGGCTGGCGGTCCTCTGAGTGAATGATCTGCATATACGAAAAGTTGGGGTTGTTAATCATTTCATAAGGCTCGTAGCCAGTCACTTCAACACAGCCGTCGCTTACAAACTCAAAGCTCCAGTGCTGATCGTTTTTACAGCGATACATCATGCCTGCAGTGTTGTTGATGAGGGTGGTGAGAAGATGTCGATTGCTACGAAGGCTTGCTTCAGTCGCTTTAATTTGGCTGATGTCAGTCAGTGTGCCAATAACACTGGATCGCTCACCTTTGTAGGTGCCTGTGTTTTTGGCGCGTAACTCCATCCAGTGTGAGTCGCCGTTACGTCCAATGAGGCGTATTTCTACAGAGAGTTTATTGCGCTTGCCTTGAATCAGTGAGTTGATACGCGCTTCTGCAAGTGGGCGATCTTCTGGATGGATAAATGAAAGCAGGGTTTTATTTAGGCTGTCTGGCACCTTGAAATCGAGCTGTGACTCCCATGAGTGGTTAAGAAACATAATTTGTTGGCTGACGTTGAGATGAAACACGACCTGTTCAATTTCATTAATTAGATATTGGTAGTTTGATTGATCAACGTATTCAAAATCTTTATCACGGTGTGAGGATGCGGAGGAGAATTGCAATAAATTTAAGTCTGAGTTGCTATCTTCTTGTAGTGGCGATAAGCTGATTTGTGCTGGTAAGATGGTGCCATCTAACGATAAAAATCGTAATTTCATCGACTCGTTGTTATTTTGGCGCATTGCGTCTTGTGAAAGTAAAGTAGCTAAGTGCTGGTGATCTCTTGAGTGAATGATATTGGTAATTGGCATGCCAATGATTTGCTCGTTTAATCCTTGCATGCCTAGTTCGGCTAAAAAGGCTTTATTAGCAAATAAGACGTTGTAGCCTTTGATTACCGCTGCAGGCGTCGATAAATTAGAAGAAACATCGGTAGCCCAATTGCTGGTGTCTAAATTTTCACGGATACGTCTAGTTTTACCTTGGCGTGAAAGTGTCGGATAAATAGCAATTAATAGCAGTATGCTTAATACGGTAATTGCTACAATTACAAGTGCTGATAAATGAATGCCAAACGGCACGCTCTCGACCCACCAGGAACCAAAAACCATCATGAAAATGATACTCAGCACAACAGTGCTAAAAACATATAAACTCATTATTAAACCTTTTTAATCTCATCCAAAGATTTGTTTGCTCTCTGGCTTTTTATTGGACCAAAGTTTTGAAATTTAGTCAGCAATCTCGTCGACTTCAAAGCAGCTTAAAGCGTTTTCTGATGCACACGCTTTATGTGAAGCTCATGATACTCCTCCTTTGTATCACTTTTTCTGTCATTTTGATGCAGGCGGGCTCTCTATTTTTACTGGATTATAACCCCGGTAGTTTGCGTGCAATTGTTGCGGTAAAGCAGCAGGAAATGTTTTGGAAGCACCAGTTAGATATCGCTGAAGGGAAGCAACCGGCCGAGTTTGAGGCTGTCATGCAGTCGTTAGAAGCCCACCACTTGGGTAATATTTTGCCTGAGCTTGTATGGCTTCAAAAACAAAAAGATGCCAAGTTGGCAGATGCTTTTAAGAAGTTGCATTTAGCACAAATTACCTTTGACCAGTCCCGAATCTTAAATGCTAGGTTCGACCAACAGCGTAGCGCAACCATGGCGGTGATTGTTGCGTATGAGGAACTTGGTGTTGCACTGGCGCGTGAATTGGAAATGAAACAATCCGTTATTTCTCTATTACAACTGGTCGCACTGTTTCTGGTGCTATGTTCACTTGGTGCCATTGCTTTAGGGACAAGGCGCTTGCTGGTTGACCGATTTGATGCATTATCAAACTTTATTCCTAGCGAGTTTATTAAGCCAGATGCACGATTTGATAACGATGAGTTTGCTGGCTTAGAGCGGGCACTTTACGAGATGTCGGCTTCTTTGGAAGGCTTTAAGGCTGAAACTGCATGGTTTAATCAAACCAGTAGCGAGCGTCTGCGACGCATGATTCGCTTACAGGACTTTTTGTTTAAATTTGTTCATTCAGTGAATGACGCCATGTTAAGTGACACGGCATTGCGTAAAGGCTTGTTCTCCCTTGAAAAAGCGTTAAACGTGAATAATGCAGCTTTAGTCTTTACTGAAGATGATGCCAACTTAAGTACTGAGCGCGTTTTATTTTCACAGCATAAGCCGCTTGTGCTTGCAGATAGTGTGCTTGAAGAGTTGCGTGCTAATAGCTTTGTGCGTTTTTATGCTAAAAATGTCGAGGGCTTAAAGTCCCAAATTTTGGCTGTGGGTTTCACCAGCCCTTCGGGAGCTTTAGGGGTCTTGTTATTGGAGGCGAATGAAGACCATCTGTTTGATGAAACTGAAACTCAGTTGCTTGAATTAACGGCTCAGCTGCTCACCATGATTATGGGCTTTCAAGGTCGTGAGCAAGAAGGTCGTCGTGTGGCTTTGCTTGAGGAACGCTCTGCACTAGCGCGTGAATTGCATGACTCTTTGGCGCAATCTTTGTCTTATATGAAGATTCAAATTGCGCGCTTACAATCATCTGCTGCTGTGAACATGGCTGCAGAGGCGAGAGATGACATTATCAATCAACTTCGTGAAGGCTTGGATAACGCCTATAGTGAATTGCGAGAGTTGCTTGCCACATTTAGGGTGCATATGGATGTGCGCGGATTGAATTTTGCAATTCAATCCGCCATTGATGAATTTACCCAGCGTGGTAATTTATCGATTAGCTTAGATAATCGCTTAGTGAACTGTCGTTTGACAGTGAATGAAGAATTTCATATCTTGCACGTGATTCGTGAAGCGCTTTCTAATATTGTGAGACACTCGGGAGCTACTAGCACGCTGGTCACTTTAGAGTACCAATCAACAGGCACAATATTAGTGACGATTGATGATGATGGGATTGGGTACACGCCTAAAGATGTGTCGCAAGCGCAAGGGGGGAATGGAGAAATTCAAGATACTCCCGGGCATTATGGACAGAAAATCATGAAGGAACGAGCGTATAGTTTGGGTGGTGATATTACAGTCTTGCGCCGTAGGAAAGGCGGGACGCGTGTGCGATTGGTGTTTACACCTAAATTGCCACAGTAATCGTGGCAGTAAAATAAAAGAGTGATAGGGGTGGTGAATGGACAAGCATTACAAAGTATTTTTGATTGATGATCATGCCTTGTTTCGCAAGGGGGTTGGTCAAATCATCAATGACAACCCAAGTTTCGAGGTTGTAGGTGAAGCATCGTCAGGGCTTGAGGGCATTGAGCTGGTTCAGAAGTCCACGCCAGATGTGGTGTTGATTGACTTGAATATGAAAGGCTTAAATGGCATTGATACCTTACGTCGATTCAAAGAAATTGGTACGCCAAGTAAATTTGTGGTGTTAACTGTTTCTGATGCGGAGGATGATTTGCTTGAGGCACTTCGCTCAGGTGCGGATGGTTATTTGCTTAAAGATATGGATCCTGAAGATTTGTGTGCGAACTTGATTAAGGTTGCTTCGGGCATGACGGTCATTCAAGACAGTCTGACTGATATTTTGAAGCAGGCCTTAATTGATCCTAAAGTGGGTCGTAATGATGAAACCGTTTCGCTGACAGACCGCGAGCAAGAAATTCTACAATGTTTGGCAGAGGGCTTGAACAATAAAACGATTGCGCGGAAATTGGGTATCAGTGACACCACCGTGAAAGTGCATGTTAAGCACTTGTTGAGCAAACTAAAGCTGACAAGTCGTCTAGAGGCAGCAGTTTGGGCGCATAAGAAAAAAGTATAAGACTTAATTTTGTCAGCCACCTTCGGGTGGTTTTTTTATGTCCGGCACGTCTGTTGCATGTGTTCACTTCGTATAATATGGATTACAATTGTTTAATGGTGGTTAATTTTATTTAAGCAAATTAAGGGAGTGATATATGAGTAATGACATGATGACAATTAGAGTTGCTGAGGCTTTGGTTGCTGGTGGTCCAGTGGGTACTGCCGCTGAACCTGAGATTGCAATTGGCCACATGGCTGGACCAATGGGCACGGCCTTTGCGACATTACTAGGCGATCAAGTAAAAGGTCACTCACGTGTACTCGCTATTTTGAATACAGATATCCAAGTCCGCCCTGCGACCATCATGGTGAGTAAGGTGACCGTGAAGGATGAGAAGTACACTAATATTTTGATGGGTACAGTGCAAGCGGCGATTGCGAACGGCGTATTAGATGCTGTGCGTAATGGCGATATTCCTAAAGAGCTAGCGAACGATTTGGGGATTATTGTTTCTGTTTGGCTTAACCCTATTGTGGTGAAACAAGATGATTTGGACCATCAAATCTTGTTCAATATTCACCGTGAGGCTACTGCTAAAGCTATCCATAAAGCAATGACTAATCAACCAAGCATTGATTGGCTCTTGGAAAACCAAGACAAAATCACCCATAAATACTTCCAAATGGGTTTAGACGGTAAGATTTAAGTTGTTAGTCTGCGATGGCATACACACCAAGCCTTAATCCGCCGATTAATATCAGTGAAGTGCCATCGGTGCTGTGGAAAAATGGTGGCGGCAGTACCAAAGAGATTGCCGCCTTTCCTGCGGACGCTGGGATAGATAATTTTATCTGGCGTGTGAGTGTTGCCGAAATCAGACAGTCAAGTGCTTACTCGCTTTTTCCAGGAGTTGATCGCACACAAGTCCTTATCGCGGGCGTCAGTTTAAGTTTACAAAGTCAGATTGGCTTGTATCAGGAACTGCTGGCCTTTCAGCCATTCTCGTTTGCGGGTGAGCAGGATTGGTTTGCTGAGCCCGAGGGCATCTGTCAGATGCTTAATGTAATGACATCACGGGCTGAAGCGGTGAGTCTTCTAGAAGTGACTCATGGGGCTTTTGAGTGTCTGGGGGATGGCCATCAGCGCGTCCTGATGGTTTTGCAGGGAGAGTACTTATCTGAAGATGACTCGCAAGTTTATAAGCGAGGTGACTTTATGAAACTAGATATGGCGCTTGGTGAAGTATTTACTTTGTCAGCCAGTGCTGATGCAGTAATCATTTCCATTCAATTTTCTCTATTGAGCTAATTATAGGTGAGTGATGCAGCTTGAAATGCCGATTTTTAAATTAAGGCAAGGAAAAAGTAGGCTGGTGGTTTCTATGCCGCATGTGGGAACCTATCTCCCTTCTTGGCTTAAGCCCCGACTGACTGACGCTGGCTTGTCGATTGCTGATACGGATTGGCATCTAGAACAGCTCTATAATTTTTTAGATGATTTAGATGCGACCGTCATTATTGCGACGCATTCACGTTATGTGATTGACCTTAACCGTCCTTCTGATGATGTCAGTCTTTACCCAGGACAAAGCACCACAGGCCTTTGCCCGATTGACGCTTTTAACGAAGCGCCGCTTTATTTGCCCAATCAAGCACCAAGCGCTGATGAAGTTCAACAACGTATCGCTATTTATTGGCAACCATATCACCAAGCCTTGAACGCTGAAATTAGCCGAGTAAAAGCATTACATGGAAGTGCTTTGCTCTGGGATGCGCATTCTATTGATTCTGTGGTGCCCCGATTTTTTGAAGGTACTCTGCCACACTTGAATGTGGGGACGGCCAATCATCAGTCTTGTGACTCGGATTTAGCTGACGCTGTTTATGCAATGGTGAAACAGCGTAATTATGAGGCTGTGATGAATGGTCGATTTAAGGGTGGTTTTATCACTCGCCATTACGGTCAGCCGTCTGCAGATGTGCATGCGATTCAGCTTGAAATCGCAACGAGGAGTTATATGCAAGTAAATGATGTGAGTAAAGTGGATGATGGCTTGGCTGATCAATTGCGCCCAACGTTGCGCGCAATGATGCAGGCGATGTTGGATTGGAAAAAGGCAGGATAGATTAAAGAAATATTTTACGTGCTTGCAGTTGTGTCGTTTCCCAGCCTAGATGTTGGTAGTAACCAAGTGCAGGCTCGTTTTCAAGATCTACTAATAATTGGGCTCGGCTAGCGCCCTTTTTCTTTGCCCATGCTAACGCGTCATCAAGTAATGCTTTCCCTATCCCTTGCCCTCGATATTTTTCAAGAATAATCATATCTTCAACCCAAGCTGAAGGTGCGCCCTGGGCCGTAGAAATCACGAGTTGAGCGCTGACCATACCAATAGCAGTGCCTTCATTATCGCGTGCTACCTTGATGACCCCTGTTGCGGGACTTTGAATGAGCATGCGTAAGCCTTGTACTTGCTTTGCAGTATTTGGTTTGAAATCAACTTCGATACTAAATAGGGCAGCCAGCAATTCAACCAGAGCTGGAATGTCCTCCAGCTTTGCAACATCAATGTTAAATTGGGCTGCTAGATTCGTGTTTGTATTAGTCAATTTCTGGTTCGTTTCCTGGGGTGTCGTAATGTACGATTGCTAAGAAGCGAATCGGGAGCTCAGTATGCTTTTCTGGGCGATGTGGAATTTCACCGCGAAACGTTAGTGAATCTCCTGGCTCTAGTTTAAAGACTTCATCCCCTACACGATATTCCATGACGCCTTCTAACATATGAATAAACTCTGTGCCTGGGTGCTCAAAGCTTGGAAATTCTTCACCTGGATCTTCAAGTGTAATCAAAAAAGGCTCAAATATTTTTTGTGGCCCTTGGTCGTAAGCCAGTAAATGATAGGTGTGACCGCTACGCGTGCCACGTCTTACCACCTCCATGCCTTCGCCTTTTTTGACAAATTGCACAGAGCTTCTTGGCAAGTTGTAGCCTTGAAAGAATCGGGCTAAGGTCACACCAAGTGCGTTGGCAAGTTGTTCTAAGGTTTCTAGGCTGGTCGAAGAAAGACCATTTTCAATTTTGCTGAGCATGCCACGGCTGATGCCTGCTTTTTGAGAAACTTCGGCTAGGGTTAAGCTGTGCTGAATACGTAATTGATGAATGGTATTACCTAAAAACCTATCTAGCGCCTTACCTTGTGACTCTGGGGCGGGTGTGTTTAAAACAACATTCTCTGTTGTAGCCATTATCTCCAAAACTCCTCGTCAAACTTATTTTTATTTATATATTTTTTATGGTGTTTAAGATTTTGCTCAACTTACAAAACTCTATATAAATCAACGCACATAAACCTTAACAGCGATAAGTTTACTGCATTACGCAACATAACTCTACCCGTTGTTTCATTCCAATAAAAAAAGTTTCATCAATCCTATTGACATTGAATTTGTGCTTTGGTGTAATAGAGCCATAAGTTTCATGTAGGTAAAAAAAGTTAATAAGAATTTAAAGCACAAATAGTGCCAGTTCTGAACTTTTTGCCCATATTTTTACCGAAGTGATTCAACCATATTATTGGGGATTTAAATGGCTTATCAGTTACTGAAGTTTGCGCTCGGCGGTGAATATAAAGAGCCGCGTTTTTTTAGAGATTGTCAGACGCCTAAAAAGTCTTATGACGCTGTCATTATTGGTGGCGGTGGTCATGGCTTGGCTGCAGCTTATTACTTAGCAAAAGATCATGGCATTACCAATGTGGCTGTTTTGGAGAAGGGTTATATTGGCGGTGGTAATACTGGTCGTAATACCACTATCGTGCGCTCAAATTATTTAACCCCAGATGGCGTGAACTTTTATGATGCCAGCGTTAAATTATTTGAGGGGCTTTCAACTGAACTTGATATCAATCTTTTCTATTCCAATCGTGGCCATTTCACTTTAGCTCACACTGAGTCAGCAATGCGCACTATGCGCTGGCGTGCAGAGGTTAATAAGCATGTGGGTGTTGAAAGTCGCGTAGTGGGTACGGATGAAATTGCTAAAGCTTGTCCTCAAATGGATTTGAGCTGTAGTGGTAAAGCGCCCATTCAAGGTGCGCTTTACCATGAGCCTGGTTCAATTGCTCGTCACGACGCTGTTGCCTGGGGTTATGCGCGCGGTGCTGACAGCATGGGTGTGGAGATTTTCCAAAATACGGAAGTTCAAAGCATCGATGTAAAAGATGGGCAAGTGCAAGGTGTCCACACGAGCCGTGGTTATATTTCAACAGGCAAAGTTTTATCTGCCGTGGCAGGCTTTACACCACGCATTACTGAAATGGTGGATTTGAAAACGCCTATCGTGATTCATCCTTTGCAAGCCTGTGTGAGCGAACCGATGAAGCCTTGGTTAGACACTATTTTAGTGTCAGGTAGTTTGCATGTTTATGTGAGTCAATCTTCTCGTGGTGAGCTGGTGATGGGTTCTTCATTAGATCCTTACGAGGTGCATTCAACCCGTTCAACATTCGACTTTGTTGAGGGCTTAACTTCTCACATCGTCGATATGTTCCCATTCTTATCCAATGTCAAAGTGGTCCGTCAGTGGGCGGGGATGGCAGATATCACGCCAGACTTTGCGCCAATTATGGGCAAGACACCAATCAAAGGTTTTTATTTGGATGCAGGCTGGGGCACTTGGGGGTTTAAAGCGACACCAATTAGCGGAAAAACCATGGCATACACCATGGCGAACGATAAAGCACACGACTTGATTCACTCATTCCGCTTATCAAGATTTGAAGAGTACGAACTTACTGGTGAGAAGGGTGCTGCTTCGGTTGGCCACTAGGTCATAAAACCAAAGCAGGCATATCAATTTTTAAAGGCTAGATGAAAAAATGAAACTTCTAAACTGTCCGATGAATGGCACGAGGCCATTAAGTGAATTTTTATTTGGCGGTGAATTCCGCGAAATGCCAAATCCAGACACAAGTAGTGATTTGGAGTGGGCAAGTTATGTGCACTACCGTGACAATGCGCCGGGTGTTAAAAAAGAATGGTGGTATCACTCACCAAGCGGCACTTGGTTTATTGCTGAACGCAATACGTTGAGCGATGAAGTGCTTGCGACTTATTTGTACGGTAAAGCCCCTGATGCTACAAAAACAACAAAGCCACGTGCTAAGAAGGAGCAATCAGAATGAGTATGAGATTGCCAAAACAAGTCGGTGAATGGATTAGCCGCGACAAACAAATTCGCTTTACCTTTGAAGGTAAAGAATACACAGGTTATGAAGGCGACACTATTACTAGCGCGCTATTGGCTTCAGGCGTTAAAGTCTTAGGTCGTAGTTTTAAATATCATCGTCCACGTGGGGTGTTAAGCCTTGCGAACCACGACATCAATGCCTTGGTGACGGATGGTCAAGATACCAACATTCGCGCTGACGTTGTAAAGCTCACTAAAGGCATGACATTAAAAGCGGTGAATACCGATGGTGGTGTGATTAATGATAAGAGTAAATACATTGACTCTATCTCTCCATTATTGCCGGTTGGTTTTTACTACAAAGCGTTTCATAAACCAGCGGCACTTTTCCCGTTTTGGGAAAAAGTGATTCGTAAGGCCGCAGGTCTAGGTGTTGTTAACTTTAACTACCCACGTATTAACAAACGCAAACTCAATGACTTCTGTGATGTGTTAATCATTGGTGCGGGTCCCTCTGGGCTATCTGCAGCACTTTCAGCGGCAGCCAATGACTTGGAAGTTATTTTGGTTGATGAAAACCAACATCTTGGTGGTAGCTTGACGTATGACCGTGCAGGAAATGCTGATACTCAACAGATGCTCGACGAGTTGGTTGCTAAAGTTTCAGCCAGTCCAAACATTAAAGTTTACGCAGCGGCTTATGCAGCCGGTTATTACCAAGATCATATGGTGCCAGTTGTCACGGCTGATGGCATTACCAAGGTGCGCGCAAAAGCAGTGATTGTATCTACAGGGGTATTTGAGCAGCCGCCAGTATTCCATAACAATGATTTGCCAGGGGTCATGCTAGGTTCAGCTGCACAACGCATGATTCATCGTTACGGCGTTAAACCTTTTAACAAAGGTATTGTGGTCACTGCGAATGCACATGGATATCGTGTTGCCCTTGATTTGATTAACGCAGGCGTAAAAGTTGCTGCGGTCGTCGATATGCGTGCACAAGGTCAAAAAGATGAACAAGTGGCTGAGTTGGTGCGCAAAGGCGTAAAAATTTATACAGGCTTCTGTGTGTATGAAGCAACCCCAGTCAAAGGCAAATTAGGCATGTCTGGTGCAGTTGTTTGTCCTTATGATGAATCAACAGCAAATGCCGATGTTGCTAAAGCGGTGACTATTGAATGTGATGGTATTGCGATGAGCGCAGGCTGGGCACCAGCAGCAGCCTTGCTCTATCAGTCAGGTATTGGCATGGGCTATAACAACGACATTCAACAGTTTGTACCGAACCGCTTCCCTAAAGGTATTTTTGCGGCAGGTCGAGTGAATGGTGTTTATAGCTTGGAGGCTCGCTTAACTGATGGCGCACGGGCGGCTTCAGAAGTCGCTAGCTTCTTGGGTAAGAAAGTTGCTGCGGTGAGTGTTGAGTCACATCAAGGCACATCACCTAGTCATCCATATCCGTTTGTGCATCATCCAAAAGGCAAAAACTTTGTCGATTTTGATGAAGACATTCAAATTAAAGATTTCATTAATGCTGCAAAAGAAGGCTTCGATAACATTGAGCTGATGAAGCGCTTCACAACAGTTGGTATGGGACCGAGTCAAGGTAAGCATTCAAACATGAATGCGATTCGTATTTTGGCAAAAATCCGTAATTTACCTGTTGAAAAAATCGGTACAACTACAGCACGTCCATTCTTCCATCCTACGCCGATGGGTCATTTGGGTGGTCGTAGCTTCCATTCACACCGTCTAACATCAATCCATGGTTGGCATAAAGCTGCGGGGGCGTTCTTTGTGGACGTTGGTGCTTGGTCACGTCCTGCGTACTATCAAAAATCTGGCTTAAGTAAGCTAGAGACCATTCAACAAGAAGCACAAGCGGTTCGCCAATCTGTTGGGATCATTGATGGTGGCACTTTGGGCAAGATCGAAGTGTGTGGTCCAGATGCAGCGGCATTCTTAGAGCGCTTCTACACGGGTGTTTATGCAGATCAAAAAGTGGGCCACTCACGCTATGTTTTGCTTTTAGATGAGCTTGGTGTGGTCGTTGATGACGGTATTGCTACACGTCTAGCTGATGAAATGTTCTTTTTGACGATCAGCACTTCAAACGCTGCAGCGGTTTATCGTGAAATGCAACGCTGGTTACAAATCTGGCAATTGAATGTTGGCTTGGTCAACGTCACTGGTGCTTATGGTTTGATTAACGTGGCTGGTCCAAACGCATCTAAAGTGCTTAGTAAGCTTGTGAGTGTTGATGTTTCAGAGGCTGCATTCCCAATGGGTAGCGCGCAAACCACAGAAATTAAAGGCGTGCCAGTGCGTATCGTGCGTGCGGCGTTTGTGGCTAAACAGGCTTATGAAATTTACATGCCAACAGGTCATGCACTTAGTATTTGGAAAGCCTTGCTTGAAGCAGGTCAAAGTGAAGGTATCCGTCCATTTGGTACCGATACACAAAGATTGCTTCGTTTAGAGCTTGGTCATCATATGCCTGGGTACGATACCGATGGTTTAACTAATCCATTTGAAGTGCGTGCAGAAAAAGCATTGCACATGGAAAAACCATTCTTTATTGGTAAGCGTAGCTTGGAAATCATTGCTAAGAAACCGCTCACCAAAGTATTGGTGCCATTCACATTGGCGGTAGATTACAAAGGTGAAATGCCACAAGATTGTAATTTGGTCATAGAGGCTGGCGGCATTAAGGGTCGGGTAACCAGTATCAGTTATAGCCCTGCTGCAAAACGTATTGTCGGCTTGGCCTATGTTGCACCCCATCAGTCTGAATTGGGTAACGTGTTCGATATTCGTACTGACAACGGCGGCATCGCAAAAGCCACTGTAGTTAAAACACCATTCTTTAATGCGTAATAAAGGAAATTAACATGACAGCATTAATTAAAACGACACCAGTTGCTTATGCACAACACGAGCAGAAGCCGGCAATGGGCGTTCATAACGGAATGGAAGTTGCCTTGAGTTTTGAAGGTGCAGCGGTTGAAAAAACACACAAACAAGTGCTGGGTGTGACCGATGTGAGTTGCTTTGCAAAGTTTGGTATTAAAGGCCCTAAGGCGGCTGATTGGCTTGCGAAGCAAGGCCTTAAAACACCAGATGAAATTAACTCGTGGGTGGAAGGCGCGCCAGGCACTTTAGTGCTTCGCTTAGGTGGCAGTGAATTCTTAGTTGAAGATCAGATAAAGGGTAATGCTTGCAACGGTTTGTCTACTTTTAATCAGGATAAAACAGCAGGGGCATATCAAGTCGCACGCGCCGATGCAGCCTTCATTTTGGGTGGTAGCCAAGCATTGAATTTGCTGTCTGAATTATGTGTGATGGATTTACGTGACAGCGCACTGGCAAGCAACGCGGTTGTGATGACACAAGTCGCTGGTATTTCAGCCACTTTATTACGCGAAAGCTTAGCTGGTGAACAAGTCTATCGTATCTGGTGTGACGTTTCTTACGGCCCGTATATGTGGGAAATGTTGTTAGAAATTGCACAAGAGCTTGGCGGTGGCGCAGTTGGTTTAACTGCACGTTTTCAGTAAAACGTTATAGAAGTTGGTAGGTAAAAATAAGAGGGAAATCAGTAATAAAGGGCGGTAATTTTCAGGGAGAAAATGCATGAAAACGTTAGCAGAAGCACAGAAGTTTTTAAAAGATAACAACGTCAAATACATTTTGGCGCAGTTTGTAGATATTCATGGCGTCGCAAAAGTGAAGTCAGTTCCTGCTTCACATTTAAATGATATTTTGAAGAACGGAGCTGGCTTTGCTGGAGGCGCAATCTGGGGTACGGGCATTGCTCCTAACGGCCCTGACTACATGGCTGTTGGTGATCTATCAACATTGTCATTAATTCCATGGCAACCAGGATATGCACGCATTATTTGTGATGGTCACGTTGAAGGTAAGCCCTTTGATCATGACACACGCGTTGTGTTGAAAAAACAGGTCGACCGTTTAGCTAAGCATGGCTGGACACTTTATACAGGTTTGGAGCCAGAATTTTCATTGCTCAAAATGGATGAGCACGGTCAGATTCATCCATTTGATGATAGCGATACATTGCAAAAACCTTGTTATGACTACAAAGGGATTACACGTCAATCAGCATTCTTGGAAAAATTGACAGAGTCATTGATTGAAGCTGGTTTAGATGTGTATCAAATCGACCACGAAGATGCGAATGGTCAGTTTGAAATTAACTATACATACGCTGATTGCTTGAAGAGCGCTGATGATTACATCATGTTTAAGATGGCAGCGAGTGAAATCGCTAACTCAATGGGCATGATTTGCTCATTCATGCCTAAGCCATTCAGCAACCGTCCTGGTAACGGCATGCACATGCACATGTCTATCGGCGACGGTAACAAGAGCTTGTTCCATGATGACAGCGACAAAACAGGTCACGGCTTATCAAAACTCGCTTATCACTTCATGGCAGGTATCTTGGCGCACGCACCAGCGTTAACAGCTTTAGCTGCGCCAACAGTGAACTCATACAAGCGTTTAGTGGTTGGTCGTTCATTAACAGGTGCTACATGGGCCCCAGCTTATATTTCTTACGGTAATAACAACCGTTCAACGATGGTGCGTATTCCTTACGGTCGTTTGGAGTTGCGGTTACCTGACGGAGCATCGAACCCATACCTAGTGACCGCTGCTGTTATCGCTGCTGGTCTAGATGGCGTAGAGCGGGAATTAAGTGCTGGTCCAGGCACAAAAGACAATTTGTATGACTATTCACCGGCGCAATTAAAAGAACATGGTATCGGCATTCTTCCACAAAACTTGAACGAAGCGATTCGTGCTTTTGAAGAAGATACCGTGCTTCGTGACGCTTTAGGGAATAGCCTTTCACAAGAATTCATCATGTTGAAAGACATGGAGTGGGTGGAATACATGCGTCATGTATCTGATTGGGAAATCAAACGTTACGTAGAGTTTTTCTAAAAAGGATTTCAGCTTTTTATAGATTGTTTAAGGAGACTTAATATGTGTGGAATTGTAGGGTTATTGGTTAAAAACCCAAAAATGCGCGCCAATATTGGTGAGCTAATGTTGCCGATGTTAATCGGTATGACAGAGCGTGGCCCTGATTCAGCAGGTTTGGCGATTTTTGGTGCCCCAGTGGGTGATGACGAACGTAAGTTCAGTCTTTACACAAGTGAGACTGACTTTAATTGGCAAAAACTAGCACATGACTTTTTGACTCATTTGGGTAGCAAAGTGGTGAGTTTCAACCAAAAAGTGAATCATGCTGTGTTAACGACGCACCTTGATCCAGAAACTGTCAAGATTTGGTTGCATGAGCATTACCCACAAGTGCATTTATTGGCCATCGGTCAATTAATGGACATCTATAAAGATGTCGGTACGCCAGCTGAAGTAGCAGCCCGTTACGACTTTAGTCAGTTAAGCGGCAGTCACTTGGTGGGTCATACACGTATGGCAACTGAATCAGCGATTACGCCAGCACATGCTCACCCATTTACTGCTGGTCAAGATTGGTGCTTGGTGCACAACGGTTCACTTTCAAATGCGCCTAGTCTACGTCGCAAATTGCAACATGAAGGTATCAGCTTTGAAACAGACAACGATACTGAAGCCGCATGCCGCTTCTTGGAATGGCGTATGCGTGAAGGTGATGACTTGAAGACAGCTTTAGAGCATGGCTTTGAAGAATTGGATGGTTTCTACACATTGTTGATGGGTACCAAAGACCAGTTGGCTTTAGTGCGTGATCCATTCGCATGTAAACCAGCTGTTGTTGCAGAGCATGATGATTACGTGGCAATTGCTTCTGAATTCCGTTCATTAGCACACTTGCCTGATATCAAGAACGCAAAAGTGTTCGAACCTTCACCAAAGGAGATGTACGTATGGAAAGTATAAAATACGATTTGGCCAAGACACCATTGCGTGAGGTCAATCAATTCTTACATAGTGATGCTAGCGTTTTAAACGGCAAGCACATTGATATCCAAAATCCTAACGGCGCACACAATATTGCAGTCGGTTTGAAATCGGAAGCAAAAGTGAAGATTCATGGTCATGCAGGGTATTACGCTGCTGGGATGAATCAAATTGCTGACGTGACAATCGAGGGTAGTGTTGGTGCGGGTGTTGCTGAAAATATGATGTCTGGCCGTGTGCACGTTAAAGGCTTCGCATCCAATGCAGCTGGTGCCACAGCACAAGGTGGTTTGTTGGTCATCGATGGCGATGCTGGTTTGCGCTGTGCAATTTCTCTGAAAGGCGCTGACATTGTTGTTGGTGGTTCAGTCGGTAGTTTCTCAGCATTTATGGCACAAGCAGGCAATTTAGTCGTGCTTGGCGATGCTGGCGAAGGCTTGGGCGATTCAATTTACGAAGCACGTCTTTTCGTGCGCGGCAAAGTGAAAAGCTTAGGTGCTGACTGCGAAGTTAAAACCATGGGTCCAGAAGAGCGCAAAATCCTTGTTGATTTGTTAGCGCGTTCAGGTCACAGCGATGTAAGCCCAGAAAGCTTCACGCTTTACGGTTCAGCACGTACCCTCTATCACTTTAATGTAGCTAAATCAGGAGCTTACTAATATGGCTGATACTCCTAACAAAATTCCTCAAACTGATCCGCATCAATCTGCGACCTTTGATAAATTAACCAACTCACAAATCCGTCGTGCAGCAGCGACAGGTATTTATGACATCCGTGGCGGTGGCGCAAAACGTAAGTTGCCACACTTTGATGATCTATTATTCTTAGGCGCATCTGTGAGCCGTTATCCACTTGAAGGCTACCGTGAGAAATGCGGTACAGATGTGGTGCTTGGCACACGTTTCGCTAAAAAACCTATTCACCTTAAAACGCCAGTAACGATTGCTGGTATGAGCTTCGGTGCACTTTCAGCACCAGCTAAAGAGGCTTTGGGTCGTGGCGCTGGTGCAGTTGGTACATCAACTACCACAGGTGACGGCGGTATGACACCTGAAGAACGCGGTCAATCGAAAACATTGGTTTACCAATATCTACCTTCACGCTACGGCATGAACCCGGATGATTTGCGTAAAGCGGATGCGATTGAAGTTGTGGTTGGTCAAGGTGCTAAACCAGGCGGCGGCGGTATGTTGCTTGGTCAAAAAATTAGTGCGCGTGTGGCAAAAATGCGTTGTTTACCGGAAGGTATTGATCAACGTTCAGCATGTCGTCACCCAGACTGGACAGGTCCAGATGACTTGGAAATTAAAATTGCTGAAATCCGTGAAATTACAGATTGGGAAAAACCAATCTACGTAAAAATCGGCGCAACGCGTCCTTATTTCGATGTTGCTTTGGCTGTCAAAGCCGGTGCAGACGTAGTGGTGCTAGATGGTATGCAAGGCGGTACAGCAGCGACTCAAGAGGTGTTTATTGAGCACGTTGGTATTCCTATCTTGGCGGCGATTCGCCCAGCAGTTCAAGCACTTCAAGATTTAGGTATGCACCGTAAAGTGCAGTTGATTGTTTCTGGTGGTATTCGTAACGGAGCTGACGTGGCTAAGGCGATGGCGCTTGGTGCTGATGCCGTAGCGATTGGAACAGCAGCATTGATTGCAATGGGTGATAACGATCCAGCGCTTGAAGCTGAATACAACAAACTAGGTACAACAGCAGGTGCGTACGACGATTGGCATGAGGGACGTGACCCAGCCGGTATTACTACGCAAGATCCAGAGTTAATGAAACGCTTTGATCCGGTAAAAGGTGGTCAACGTTTAGCGAACTACCTCACGGTGATGACGATGGAAGCGCAAGTGATTGCACGTGCTTGCGGTAAATCGCACTTGCATAATCTAGAGCCGGAAGATTTAGTGGCATTGACACTAGAAGCTTCAGCAATGGCTAAAGTGCCGTTGGCTGGTACTAACTGGATTCCAGGAATGGATAAATTCTAATGATGTAATGCATTAATGTTGTTACAAGTTTTGCCTCAGCCTTGCGCTGAGGCTGAAGGGAGTAAAGCATGAAAAAATTAATGACTTTAGCAAGTGGGATCCTCCTCTTACGTTTGCTCGATGTGCTGAGATTTTTTGAGGTTAATTGCTTTACTTCCTTTTCTTTTTTCAGATTGCTGCGGCGCGCACTAAAGCGTTTCGCAGCTTTTTTTGCCCCGCATTTATTTAAATGCGGATTTATTTTTCAAGGAGACCACCGACAAGAAAATTGAAAAAAGCAGTACGAAGTTTGTATTACAAGTAGTAGAGGTTAAGCAACTAAATCTGTCGTTGATAAGAAGTATCAGAAGAAATATTAAAACAAGGAGATATTTATGAAACAAGATTTACAGTCGCGCATACAGAGGATGTTTGCGCAAGATTGCATCATGGCTTGGGTGGATGTGGCTTTGCTTTGGGCATCTGTGCTTTTCGTGTTGTATTTCATCTTACAAATCGTGGTGGATCCCAATATTCGTCTCGTGATGTATGTCAGTAGTTTCGCTTTGCTCATTTTTAATACGGCTTCAGTGAGCGCCATGACTAAGCATTTTGTGGATGATAAGCAGTTCATTTATGGCTTAGATATTAAGCATGTGGATGCTAATCGTGCTGCAAAAGCTAAAAAATAATCATTAGAAATTCGGGAGAAAGAAATCATGACTAAGCACTATGAACCACCAAAGCAAGGTTGGTTTGGACAAATTTTCGATAGTTTGTTCGTTCTTGCGCTTGTGTACTTAAGCTTAATGTTGCCGTTGTTATTTAAAGCTAAAGAAGCTGCTTCCGCTGCGGCTGGTGCTGCGGCTGAAGCAGTAAAACCAACATGGGAGTCTCTTCAATTGTCTCCAGTTGTCCAGGAGCAATGGGAAAAACTTGGCTATGACGCTGAAAAAGCGGCCGCCCTTATTAACACTAAGTTTGACTATACGATTGATCCAGTATGGCTAGTAATTACAGCCGTTGTGTTAATTGGGTATTTCGTCTTTATGCTGAAAGTTTCAGATAAAGAATATCGTCAAGTGATTGCCGAAAAGTTCGGTAAATAATCCATTTTAAGGAGATAAAAATCATGGATTTATGGGATGTGTTAAGTCAGGCAGCTTGGGTTGTTTCTGCAGCCTTATTAATCTGGATTGTGAAAGATGCTATTAGTGTTTCACAACAATACGATGAAGAATTTTTGATGAGTTCACGCGAAGGCGATGAATAAAACGCATTATAAAAACTTATCAAAATATAATTGAGGGAGGCTTTTTATGAGCACGACAACAGGAGATAGCAAACAGCGGATTTCAATGCTGAAAGTATTAAACCCATTCCATATTTGGGCTTTGGGAGTGGGGATTGTGTTGGTGGGTGAGTTTATGGGCTGGAATTTCTCTGTGGCAAAAGGTGGCGCTTACGGCTCCTTGATTGCTTGCTGGGTCATTGGTTTGCTCTATACTTGTGTGGCGATGATTGATTCTGAAGTGACTTCAACAGTGGCTGCGGCGGGTGGACAATATACACAAGCCAAGCATATTATTGGGCCGCTCATGGCGTTTAACGTTGGTTTGTATTTGGTGATGGCTTATACCATGCTAGAAGCAGCCGATGCTTTGGTTGTGGGGGACTTGATGAAGTCGGGGGCAGAAGCGCTAGGCCATGCTGGCTTAGATACCAAGCCTTTTGTGGTACTCACGATTGCTTTTTTAGCTTGGCTTAATTATCGCGGGGTATTTACAACACTCACCCTAAACTTCGTCATCACTTTCGTCGCTTTTATCGCGATTCTGGTGCTATTTTTAGCAGTTGAACCAGCAAACCCAGGTGCTGTATTGAAGCATAAAGAGTTGCTCACTGATTTGCCCTATGGCTGGATTGGGGTGGTAGCTTCATTGCAATTTGGTATGTGGTATTACCTAGGGATTGAAGGCACTTGCCAAGCGGCTGAAGAAGTTCGCTCTGCAGGTCGTGCTATTCCATTGGGCACCATGGGCGGCATGATGACTTTGTTAGTAGCAGCTTCACTCACTTGGTATATCTGTGCTGGTTTAATGCCTTGGCAATATCTTGGTCAAGCGGTAACACCACTTTATGATGCAGGTACTTTAGTAGGTAGCACAAAGTTACAACTCTTGTTATTTGTCGCAACAGCTTTCGCTGCAATTGCTTCTGCTAACGGTTGTATTAATGATGCTTCACGGGCTTGGTTCTCATTAGGCCGTGATCGTTATATGCCTGTATTCTTTGGTGCTATCCATCCCAAATATCGCACACCATATCGTTCGATTATTTTCTTGGTGCCAATTGCAGTGTCATTTGCATTTACTGGCTTGCTTGATCAAGTGATTACATTCTCAATTCTTTCTGGTTTGTTAGGCTACACATTTATGTCTATCAATATCGTTAAGTTTAGAAAAATGTGGCCATTAGGCAGCATCCATCGTGGTTATATTCATCCATTTCATCCACTACCTGCGATCACTTTATTGATTCTTTGCAGTGCAACCTATTTTGCAACATTCTTAGGTTACGGCACTAGCTTGCTATCAATCTTAGCGTTCTACATTGTGGCTTCAATATGGTTTAGCGTTCGTCGATACAAATTCGTTAAACGTGCTGATCAATTCACGATGCCATGGCCTCGTCCAAAAGGCTATTAAGTTAGTGTTGTGATTAACAGGCGGGTTTTATACCCGCCTGTTTTTTAGGAAAATATGATCAAAATTTTAGTCAGTGTTGCAATCTTATTGATGGGTTTATGGCTCATTCGACAGTATTTACATGATCAACGAAGCATTAAGCATGCAAAAGCACATTTGTTTGATGAGGTATTAGGTTTACTCGATGGCGCAAAGCTCAAGCAAGAAGGAAAAGATTTTCCTCAGGTTTCTGGCGTTTTTTTAGGCTATGAAGTGAAGCTCTCATTGATTGAAGACACCGTTGCGGTTCGTAAGATTCCACCGCTTTGGTTATTGATTACCATACAAGGCAAGACCGTGATTCAGGGCAGTTTTGACTTAATTGTTAGACCTAGCAATAACGAATTTTATAGTCCCGCATGGCAATGGAATGGCAACTTGCAAGTGCCTAGCCACTGGCCTCAGCATGCGGTGATTAAGTATCAAGATAATCTCGTTGATGTAGCAAAAATAGATGCTCTTGTGCCCCAACTCTTTAGTGACGAGCGTGCCAAAGAATTATTAATTACCCCTTGGGTGTTGCGCATTACTTATATGGCTAAACAAGCTGAGCGTGGGGAGTATTTGATTATGCGTAACTCTGTATTTAGTGGTGAAGTAATTGCAGTCGAGGTCGTAGAAAAAGTGTTGAAACAAGCAATTGAAATCCGAAAATTATTAGAAAAGGATGCAGTATGAGCCAGCAATCTAGTCCCCAATCCCTTAAGCCACCAATGAACCCTTATGCAGTGCTTGCAATAGCAATCATTCTGCCCGGTATGGGCCAAGTGCTTAATAACACAGTTAAACGAGGCTTGTTAATGGTGACGTTTATGGCCGTGCTGGGCTATTTCACTGCCCAAGTTGCTGATCCAAGCGTGTCAATTATTGGTCGCTATGCAGGTGGTTTTTTTGTCTATGCCATATCCGTTATGGACGCATATTATTGGGCAAAATTTCGGCTAAATCTATTTAATCAAGGTCGATAAATACCCCCTAAGAAGTAAGCCTTAAAGGGAATTGTTCAGAAGTCTGAAAACAAGCATCATGCAAGTGAGCATGATTTATAGTAACTGACAATTGTTGCTTTAAAACATACTCATCTCCTCACTGATTGTTTAATCAGTATTATGAAGGTGGTTGGCTAAACAGCTCAATCATGGCGAATACATGAAATCAGCCGCCTTCTCTTTTTTAGAGCGAGATTTTTGATGGCTTGCCCACAATTTTTTTAATGAACAGATTAAGCAATTGCCATGAATCTACCAGTCGATTTTTCTTCGCAGCATATTCCTCCAAGTACGATGGAGGATGTTCAAAATTTACCAGATGTGCGTGCAATTGCGATTGATCGCGTAGGCATTAAGGGTATTAGACACCCGATCCAAATCCAAGAGAAGTCAGGCGCGGTTCAACATACGGTAGCGAGTTTCAATATGCTTGTGGCCTTGCCGCATGATGTTAAAGGCACGCATATGTCGCGATTTGTAGAAATTTTGAATGGAAACGAACAAGCTTTTAGCCTGGCTGCGTTTTCTGAAATGCTCGACCACATGGCACAAAAGCTAGAAGCCAATACCGGACGCATTGAAATGCAGTTTCCGTACTTTGTGAATAAAACAGCACCAGTATCAGGCGTGAAGAGTTTGATGGATTATGAAGTCAGCTTGGTAGGCGAGATTAAAGCAGGCCATACAAAAAGCGTGATGCTTAAAGTCTTGGTGCCTGTGACTAGCTTGTGTCCATGCTCTAAAAAGATTTCAAATTACGGTGCGCATAATCAGCGCTCCCATGTCACCGTCAGTGCCAAGGTGTTGGGTGAAATGCATATTGAAGACATCATTGATTTGGTTGAAGCGCAGGCTTCAGCCCAACTATATGGCTTGCTCAAACGCCCAGATGAAAAATATGTCACCGAGCATGCTTATGACAATCCTAAATTCGTTGAAGATATGGTGCGTGATGTCGCTGCACAACTCAATGCGGAGCCTCGCATTGGTGCTTACACCGTTGAATGTGAGAATTTCGAATCTATCCATAATCACTCAGCTTTTGCAGTGATAGAAGGCAAACAGTGATCGTATGAATGACATTAATCCTCTGTTTTTAGATGCCACTCTTTTGATGGCTGAGCAACTAAGCGCTCATAAAAGTAGCATAGCAAGCACACACCAAGCTGTAGTGATTAGTCCGATTGAGGACATTATTAAAGAAATTAGCCTAGGCAAAATGGTGGTCTTGGTCGATGAAGAGGATCGTGAAAACGAAGGCGACTTAATTGTTGCTGCGGAGTTTGTCACAGCAGATCATATCAACTTTATGGCGACGCACGGACGGGGCTTAATTTGCTTAACTTTGACTGAGGACCGTTGTAAACAACTTAATCTATCGCCCATGGTGCAACGTAATGGCGCCAAAATGGGCACGAATTTTACAGCGTCAATTGAAGCCGCAAGTGGGGTAACAACAGGCATTTCAACAGCGGATAGAGCACATACTATTTTGACGGCAGTGCAACCTGAAGCTAAATCTGAAGATATTGTGAGCCCTGGTCATGTATTCCCATTAATGGCCCAGACAGGTGGTGTTTTAGCACGTGCAGGACACACGGAAGCGGGGTGTGATATTGCCGAGCTAGCGGGTTTAACGCCTGCCGCAGTAATTTGTGAAATTTTAAAAGATGATGGCGAAATGGCACGATTGCCAGATTTGGTCACTTTTGCCGCTGAGCATGATTTGAAAATTGGCACGATTGCAGATTTAATTAATTATCGTAGTCAAACTGAACGCCTAGTATCACGGGTTGCTGAACGTGAGGTTCAAACACCTTATGGCACATTTAATTTAGTGGCATTTCACGATGCAACTGCTAATGAAACGCACTTGGCCTTGGTCAAAGGAGACGTGGCTCAACATGAAAGTGTGATGGTGCGGGTGCATGAGCCTTTATCAGTGTTCGATTTGTTAGATGCTAATAGTCAGCATCATAGTTGGAGTGTGCCGCACGCAATGAAGGCGATTTCTGATGCGGGTGCCGGCGTGATTGTGATGCTTAGACGCCAAGAAAGCAGTGAAGACTTGTTACGCACGATGCAGTCTGCAGAGCAAACGATGAGCAACAAACATACGCTTAAGGATTACGGCATTGGCGCACAAATACTGCGTGATTTGGGCGTGACTAAAATGCGTTTGATGGCAGAACCTCGCAAGATTAGCAGCATGGCGGGTTTTGGTTTAGAAGTGCTTGAGTTTATTAGGCGTTGAGTTTAGTAGCCCCGGAATTGATTAATCCTGGTAATGGCTAACAAATTTTCGGGCGCAAATTAAACAAATAAAACTTGCACCACCGATAATCAAAATGGCCAGTAAGTCGGCGCCAGCATATCCCCAAAATGTACTCATAAAAATCCTTTATGCTTATTTTATATCAAGCCTGTGTCTTGCATTCTTGATCTGCCGAAATCTGATAATTGATATTTGAAAACCAGTTTATGCCCGCCATTATGAATATCGAGCTTTTCTTCTAGCCGAGTAATCAATCCTCCAGCCGCTAACTCATCCAATGCAATGCGAATAGTATTTTCAGCATACTCACCAGCACTGCCATACTCTTCAAAAGTTTGTGCAATTAATGATTGATCCCACAAGCTATCCACTTTGCTTAACGCAACGAGTAAGAAGCCTTTTTGATGCAGTTTCATTTTAGCAGTCCTTTTTCTTTAGGAGTGGTCGCGTAACTCAGAGACCGACTCTGCCGATTCGCTGAACATTACAAAGCTACCCAACACTGTCAGTACTAAGCCGACAATGAAATACCACTCAGGAAGTTGTAAGGTGAATGCGGCAATAAAGATAAGCGCGAACACGGCATATAAATTGCCAATCGCCTCGCCTCTCCCAACGCCTATCAAGCTAAAACTCTTATAGAAGGCGGTATAACAATACGCATGGCAAGCTGCCGCTAAGGTAATCCACAGCATGGCATTGCTGTGTGTGACGGTGCCGACGATTAAGTCTTTAATAGGCAAATCGGTAAACATGGCTAAGAAAGGCAAAATAAATACGCCCCAAAAAGCAATTTCAAATGTAAAGCGGCAATGAATGCCAACGTCAGGGTCTGAAACATCCATGGCTCTGCCAGCCACTGCGCCTTCTGCACCCCAGCCAATGGCTGACATGATGCCACCGAAATAGCCAAGCCAAGCGTGGTGATTGTTAGGGTCTATTTCGCCAAACATGCTCGGGCCGTAAATGACCACGCCACCAAAAATAATAATGGCCATACCAAGGGCTGCGCGACTGGAGATTTTTTCTTTATACCAAAGTCTGGCAATCACAGCGCCAATCACCGGATAGAAAAGGGATGTCACTGCCGCGAAAACAGGCCCCACAAAGCCCATCGCCATATAAGAGCCAAAAATCGCCATTGGCCCACCACATAAAGAAGCTAGGGCATACCATTTTGAAATTTTGCGGAAACGTACGATGGTGCGTCCGTAGTCTTTCACTTTGCCTAAAACGGCATTCCATAATAGTAGAAACAGAAAAACGGTAATCGCATGCACCCAAGTCATGACTGCCGTCGCTGCAAGGCGCAAAGATTGGGCATCTGCAGGAATGTCTACATAAGGATGTTCAGACCACAAGGCGGTACCTGGCACATACCAAGCGCCCCACAGAATCGCGGTCCAAAGTGCCCAAGCAAAGCCCCATCTCTGGCTTCTGGCGTAGTGACGGTTTAGTGCAATGGATAAAGCGGATGATGGATTGTTAGACATATTGTGAGTTATTTAATTAAGGTGAGTTTGCCTAATGGTTTACTAATCGCTCTGCTACAGGTTTAAAAATAAGCATGAGTTTTTGTTGAATATCGTCTGTCATCGAAACAGCACTCATAGCTTTTTTCATACAGCTTAACCAAATATCTTTAGATTCTATATCTACCTCAACATGAGCATGCATGGTTTTAAGGTTGGCATGACCATGCTTTTCTAAGTACAACTTAGGGCCACCTAAAAATCCAGACATAAATAAGTGTTGTTCAAGTTTGGAGTTGGCGATGCCGTTGCCTCTTAGATGAAGAATATGTAATTTTTTGGCAGCCTCATCAGTTTCGACAATGTTGTAGAAGGTTTCAACGAGTCGATGAACGCCTTCGTCGCCACCAATCTCGTCATATAAGCTTTTTTGAGTGCCAATGGCCATGATTAACAAATGCTTAAACTCATTAAATTAAGAGTAACAATATCACCAGCTAGGGCTTTCGTTAATCGCCTATAAGATGTAACACTAAAGAAGTATTGCGCTGCAATGTGTTGGTCAAGATGATAAGTAATTGAATTTTCTTATCAAAAACTACCCCTTAGGGAGTAATCCTTATTGAGAATTGTAGAGAACTAATGCTTGTCATCAAAATAGGTGCCAATGCGGAAAGGGTTTTTCATTTTCGTATCAAATTTTTATAAGTAGGGTGGCTGGCCTTGGGATATGGTTTTATTAAGCTGACTAAGGCCTGAATTGATGTAAGTAATAACGTCAAAAAAGGGGATATAAATTGAGTAATTCTTCGGCAGATAGCGCAACCCTGCAGCGTAAGATTGGCTGGCAAGGTGCGTTTTGGGTGGCAAGTGGCGTTCCAGCCCTTGTTTTGTTTTCAATTGGTGCGATTGCAGCAACCGTTGGCAAGCCTTCATGGCTAGTATGGATGTTGTCGATTGGTTTTGGTTTTATCCAAGCCTTTACGTACGCTGAAATTGCGGGCTTGTTCCCACATAAATCTGGCGGCGCATCAGTTTACGGTGCGGTTGCTTGGGTGCGATATAGTAAATTCGTTGCGCCAGTTTCGGTCTGGTGTAATTGGTTTGCTTGGTCGCCGGTGTTAGCCATTGGCTCAGGCTTGGCCGCAGGTTATATCCTAAGTGCATTGTTTGCGCCGGATGCTGTGATCAACACATGGCAAATCACCTTGCTCGATTTGAGCGGTATTAAAGAGGGTTTGAGCTTAAGAATTAATGCTACCTTCTTATTAGGTGCTGCAGTGTTGTTAACTGTATTTGGTATTCAACACGGTGGTATTTTGCGTTCTGCAAAAGCAACCATGATTCTAGGTGTGACCGCATTGGTTCCGCTGATGTTGATTGGTCTTGTGCCTATTATCACTGGCGATGTTCCTCAAGCTAACTTCTTCCCACTTGCTCCTTTAGCACATGGTGCTGATGGTAGTGTGGTTGATGGTATCTGGGATATCGAAGGCTGGAAATTGATGGCTGGTGGTTTGTTCATTGCAGCTTGGTCAACTTATGGTTTTGAAACAGCAGTGTGTTACACACGCGAATTCAGAAATCCTAAAACTGACACATTCAAAGCAATTTTCTACTCTGGTTTACTTTGTATCGCCGTTTTCACTTTAGTGCCAATTGCATTCCAAGGTCATTTGGGCTTGGGTCATATGGTTACGCCAGCTGTGGTTGACGCAGCAGGTGTAGTGACAACGCCAGCAGTTTATGACGGTATGTTAGGTGCTGACATTTACAGCGGCATGGGCGTTGCAGCGGTGATGTCAGGTATGTTGGGTGGCGGCAAGATTGTTGCAGCTGTTTTAGTGGTGATGATGGTGTTGGCTTTGCTCTTATCTATCATGACTTCGATGGCTGGCTCATCACGCACGCTATATCAAGCATCTGTGGATGGTTGGTTGCCTAAGTACTTATCACACGTGAATGCGCATGGCGCACCTACACGTGCGATGTGGACAGACTTATGCTTCAACTTAATTTTACTCATGATGTCTGATTATGTGTTTGTACTAGCAGCTTCTAACGTTGGCTATATCATTTTCAACTTCTTAAACTTGAATGCTGGCTGGATTCATAGATTGGACCGTCCTTTATGGGAAAGACCATACAAAGCGCCGACTATTCTTTTGGTTCTTGGTGGTTTATTAAGCTTCGTTAACTTAGCTTTAATGGGTATGGGTGCAGATATTTGGGGTGTCGGTACATTAAAAGCAGGTTTGATTTTTGCTGCTTTGATTATCCCAGTGTTTATCTATAGACACTTTATTCAAGATAAAGGCGTGTTCCCTACAGCAATGCTTGAAGACATGCACATCGCTCATGATGAAGCAGGTGTATCAAGTCGTGCTGGCATCTTGCCATACCTAGCATTAATTGCTGGTGTTGCAGTGGTGTACTTCACACATAGCTTGTAAGAAAGTGCGCATAAAGGCGTAAGCCTAAGCGTCTAAGACAAAAAGGTGGCCAGGAAACTGACCACCTTTTTTATTGATGTTAGTCATTGTGGGCAGACTTTATTTTTGAGTCTCAATCAATACCACCAAGGTGGTAATCCGTAGTGAGAATTGTCGCTAGACGTGATGGCGCAGAAAATAGAGCCACTATAAGAAGTAGTACAAAAACAAATTTACTAACAAGAGGAAAAATCATGGCACGCGATCCTAAGCACGACATACTCTTTGAGCCAATTCAAATTGGCCCTAAAACTTTACGTAATCGTTTCTATCAAGTGCCGCATTGTATTGGCGCTGGTTCAGACAAACCTGGTTTCCAAGCAGCTCACCGTTCAATGAAGGCTGAAGGCGGCTGGGCGGCGATGAATACTGAATACTGCTCAATCAACCCTGAGTCTGATGATACACACCGTTTGTCAGCACGTATTTGGGATGAAGGCGATGTTCGCAACTTGCGTGCAATGACAGACGAAGTGCATAAATATGGTGCTTTGGCTGGTGTCGAGCTTTGGTACGGTGGTGCACATGCGCCAAATATGGAATCACGTGCAACACCGCGCGGCCCAAGTCAATATGCCTCAGAGTTTGAAACGCTGACTTATTGTAAAGAAATGGATTTGAGCGATATCGCTCAAGTTCAGCAATATTATGTGGATGCTGCAAAACGCTCACGCGATGCTGGCTTTGACATTGTTTATGTCTATGGTGCGCACTCATACTTGCCATTGCAATTTTTGAATCCGTATTACAACAAACGTACTGATAAATACGGCGGCTCTATCGAAAACCGTGCGCGTTTCTGGATTGAAACGCTTGAGAAGGTGCGTCATGCTGTCGGTCAAGACTGTGCAATTGCAACCCGTTTTGCTGTCGATACAGTTTACGGTCCAGGTCAAATTGAAGTTGAAGTGGATGGAATGAAATTTGTTGAGCTGGCTGATCCACTAGTCGACTTGTGGGACGTTGATATTGGCGATATTGCTGAATGGGGCGAAGATGCCGGTCCTTCAAGATTCAATGCACAGGGTCATCAAGTGCCTTGGACTAAGTTTGTAAAACAAGTTTCTAAAAAGCCAGTATTGGGCGTTGGTCGTTTCGTAGATCCAGAGAAAATGACTGAAATTGTAACTAAAGGCTACGCAGATATTATCGGCTGTGCCCGTCCTTCAATTGCTGATCCATTCTTACCTAAGAAAATTGAAGAAGGTCGTTACGACGACATTCGTGTTTGTATTGGTTGTAACGTATGTATTTCTCGTTGGGAAATCGGCGGTCCTCCAATGATTTGTACGCAAAATGCAACCGCTGGCGAAGAATACCGTCGTGGTTGGCATCCAGAGAAATTCCGTAAAACGGCTTCTAAAGATGCGGTCTTGGTTGTTGGTGCAGGCCCATCGGGATCTGAAGCAGCACGTGTGTTAATGGAAGAAGGCTACACCGTTCACGTGTATGACAAAGCTGAAAAAATTGGCGGTCATTTGAATTCAGTTGCAACCTTGCCTGGCTTGGGTGAGTGGAGCTACCACCGTGACTACCGTGAAACTCAGCTCAACAAGCTTGTGAAGAAAAACAAAGAAAGCCAAATCGCCTTAGGCCAAAAAGCTTTAACAGCTGACGACGTATTGCAATATGGTGCAGATAAAGTAGTGATTGCAACTGGTTCTTCATGGAACACAGATGGTAATAACTGCTTAACCCATGATGCGATTCCTGGTGCAGATGCTTCATTACCAGACCAATTAACGCCTGAACAAGTGTTCGAAGGTAAGAAGAAAATTGGTAAACGTGTTGTGATCTTGAATGCAGATACTTATTTCATGGCACCAAGCTTGGCTGAGAAATTGGCTGCAGATGGTCATGAAGTAACAATCGTTTCAGGTGTTCACCTCGCTAATTACATGCACTTCACCTTGGAATATCCAAATATGATGCGTCGTTTGCATGAGCTTCATGTTGAAGAACTTGGTGATCATTTCTGTTCTAAGATCGAAAAAGGCCGTTTAGAAATCTACAACATTTGGGGTGATGGTTCTAAACGTACTTACCGTGGTCCAGGTGTTGCACCACGTGATGCTAATAAGACTCATCGTTGGGTTGAATTTGACTCACTCATTTTGGTGACAGGTCGTCATTCAGAAAACAAACTTTGGAATGACTTGAAAGCCCGTGAATCAGAGTGGGAAGAAAATGGCATTAAGGGTGTTTACTTGATTGGTGATGCTGAAGCACCACGTTTGATTGCGGATGCCACTTTCACAGGTCACCGTGTTGCGCGTGAGATTGAAGAAGCGAATCCACAAATTGCAGTGCCGTACAAACGTGAAGTTGCAGTTTGGGGCGCGCCGCACATGCCAGGTGGCACCTTCAAGATTGAGTACAAAGTTTAATTTGTAGGTCTTCATGAGAAAGGTCACCGCAAAACATCGCGGTGACACCCTCTCTGGTTAACCATAAGTATTAACGATAGATAAAAAACATCATGACGCCAACACAAATCGCAGTTGTACAGGCTTCCTGGCAAAAAGTGGATGCTGGGCACCATGAAGTTGCTGAGATGTTTTATCAAAAATTATTCGAATTGGCGCCTGAATTGCGCCAGTTTTATCAAACCGATTTACAGCAATATGGTGATCGCTTAATGCGTAACTTGGGACTGGCTGTGAGCAGCCTTAGCCGTTTAGATAGCGTATTCCCTATGTTGCAAGACTTTGCGGCGCAGCGCGTTGAGCGCGGGATCAAGGATGGCTATGAGACGGTGGTGCGTAATGCCATGTTGTGGGCATTAGAACAGCGCTTAGCTGAGTCATTTACGCAAGAGGTAAGAACCGCTTGGAATGAAACCTATAGTTTGCTGACTGGCATTATTGGGCGCGGAACAAGCGCTTCGCTGGTAGGTGAGTTTACAGATTGATTTGGCCTCAATAACCAATAAGAGTATATCGACATGACCAATCCTATTGAAATTACGCGGATCCTGTTTGAGGACTTTCAACCTCAAACCATCCATCTTTTTTACGCATTTGGTTATGCGGCCATTGCAGCATTTATTTATGGCACCTACACACAAATTCGAAAATATCGCCGCGGTAAAGCTGATGGCTCTTGGGGTGAGTTGTTATGCCGCTTTTGGGACATGGTTAAAACCATGGGAACCCATCGCACCCTAGTGCGTCGCGACAAAAAAGCAGGCCGCGCACATGCGCTAATTTTCTTTGGTTTTGTCTTGTTGTTTATCGGTACATCGACCATTACTCTGGAATACGACATTCTTGCGCCTTTGTTCGGCGTTAAGTTTTGGTATGGCAATTTTTACTTGTGGTTCTCACTAGTATTAGACATCGCTGGTTTTGGCCTGATTCTTGGCTTACTCTACATGATGTATCGCCGCAAGTGGATGAAGCTTCCTAAATTAAGCTATGCACGTCTTGATCGGCAACCAGGTGACCCTGATTTCGACCGCCCACAATATCGCCGTGAAGACTGGGCTTTTTTGTGGTCATTTATCTTAATTGGTATTACAGGCTTCGTTCTAGAAGCAACGCGCTTGGTTTGGTTGAGTGGACGTCCATCTGTGTGGGATTACCGTATGTGGTCTCCAATTGGCGCAGCGCTGGCACACACTATGCAAGCAGTAGGTTTAACACCTGAAGGCGCAGCCGCGCTGAGACCTAACTTATGGTGGTTCCACGGTTTGCTTTCACTCACCTTTATTGCATTTATCCCGCACACAAAAATTAAGCATATCTTTACTGCTGCTGCGTCATTGATGTTCAAAGATCCATTGGCTGGTCGACGTTTGCCACGTGTGCCAGATGATCAAAAAAGTGCTGGTTATAAAACCATTACTGACTTGACTTGGAAAAACCTCTTACATCTTGATGCATGTACTAAATGCGGTCGTTGCCAAGAGGCCTGTCCCGCTAATGCGGTCGGTGCACCATTGTCACCTCGTGATGTGATTCTTTCGTTGCGTGAGTTTGCGAACAACACGCTGAACAAAAAAGAGCTACCTAAAGAGGCTGAGCTTGATATTCACGGTAAAGATGTTGGTCAAGTCTTTATGGAGACCTTATGGTCATGCCGTACTTGTTTGGCTTGTGTGGAAATTTGTCCAGTCGCCGTTGAGCATGTGCCTATCATTGTACAAATGCGTCGCAACTTGGTTGAACAAGGCGAAATGGAGCCATTGCTTGAGAAGACCTTACAAACCATTCATAAGAGCGGTAACTCATTCGGCGAGTCGAAACGTAAGCGTGCTGCTTGGGCAAAAGACTTATCGTTCGAGATTAAAGATGCGCGCACTGACCCAGTTGATATCCTTTGGTTTGTAGGTGACTACGCTTCGTTTGACCCGCGCAACCAAAAAGTAACGCGCGCGTTTGCTAAGTTGATGAATGCCGCAGGTGTCGATTTTGGTTTACTGTTTGAAGGGGAAATGAATGCCGGTAATGATGTGCGTCGTGTGGGCGAGGAGGGCTTGTATGAGTTCTTGGCGACATCGAATATTCAGTCTCTAAGTGATTGTGACTTTAATTCTATCGTCACGACTGACCCACATTCTTACAACACGATTCGTAATGAGTATCCAGATTTTGGCGGTAGTTATGAGATTCAGCATTACAGTACCGTGGTTAAGAAGCTGTTAGAAGAAGGTAAGCTCAAGCTCAAGAAAAAACTAGATTACCGTGTCACTTTCCATGATCCCTGCCATTTAGGACGCTTTAACAAGGGCTACGATGCGCCGCGTGACATCTTGAAAATGTTGGGCTGTGAGCTAGTGGAAATGGGCCGTAATCGCGATAACTCATTCTGCTGTGGTGCTGGTGGTGGTCGTATTTGGATTCCAGATCCAGTAGGCACTGTGAAGCCATCACAAAACCGGATGAAAGAAGCGGGCGTGATTGAAGGGCTACAAGTGTTTGTGGTGAGCTGTCCTAAAGATTTGACCATGTTTGAAGATGCCCTCAAAACATCAGGCTACGAAGGCCAGTTCGTTGTGCGAGAACTGATTGAATTGATTGATGAGTGCATGGATTACCCAGAGGAAGTGGTAGAGAAAGAAGTCGTCGCGGAGAGTGAATAGTGTGAGTGTTCCCAACCGGCGCGATGAGTTAGTAGCCGCTGCGTTGGAGAACGCTGATGTGTTCAGTGCGGCAGGTGCGTTTGGTGTTGTTCAGTCAGACCCTCAGCAAATTAATGCGCTTACGAACATTTTATTTGCAAAACGACGAGACATATTAAGACTTTCGCGCTGGGAGCACTCGCCAGCAAAGGTTTTGCAGGCGATTGGTGATTACGCTAGCGATGATCAGATGATGCAAACGCGCTTGGTGCGCAATCAAAATATGCCGATGTTGGGTGAGGTTTTGGAGAAGTCGGTACAGCTTGATCGCTCTTTATTAGGTTTGGTTGCGCAGCACACAAAGGCTCCTAAAGCATTGCTGATAAAGCTTGCTCGGGATGATCAAGATGTGATGTTGCTTAAAGCAATTGCGCGAAATACAGCTGCAGACGCTGAGGTGCTTGATGTCTTGCTTAAGCGAGAGCCGCTTAAATTAGCCGCTGAAATTGTGGCCAATCCGGCAACGACTAGTCAGATGCTCGAAATGCTATATCAGTCAGGCGATGCCTATGTGAAAGCGGCAGTGATTGGGCATCCCAACTTTGCAGGCATCAATTTAGCCAAGGTGCAAGCCGATGCAGGGCTTGCGAATAAAAAAAGCATCAAACCAACTCAAGCACAGCTTTTATTACAGCGGCAATTAGCAAAATTAGCATTATCTCAAGCGTTGTTAAGCTTGATGGCGCAAAGCGAAGACTCAGCGGTACGCGTTGCTGTGGCAGCCAACCCAGTCTTTGTTGGCGTGCAGACCATGCTGAATGATGAAGCGCCAGCGGTGCGACGCGCTTTAGCGGCAAGAGCAGATTTAAGCATCAACCAGATGCATGCGTTGAGTTTGGATCAAGATCTTTGGGTGCGAGTTTGGTTAGCAAGAAACCCTGCGATTGATCGAAATACTATGCTTTATTTAGCTGAAGATCTTGAGGATGAAGTGAGGCGTGGTGTTGCACGGAATAGTCGATGTCCTTTGGCATTGCTGCAAAAGTTTGCGAATGACGCCTCTGCTTGGGTGAGGGCGGCGGTGGCATATCAAGCCAATGCTAGCACAGACTTGTTAGTGGCATTAGCAACAGATCAAGATGTTGATGTATTAAGTGGTGTTGCTTCTAACAGCCATACGCCCAAAGCAATATTGCAAGATTTAGCAGGACACGCTGAGGCGGACATTAGGCGCGGCGTAATTTTGAATAAATCGGCAGACCGAGAAACGTTGTTGCCGATACTGCACGATGCCTACTACCTGCATCGCATGTTGTTAGTTTGGAATAAGCAATTAACGGCAGAGGATAAATGGTCGTTGCATGACGACCCAGATGAGAATGTTCGTTTTGCAGTGTTTAAGTGGTTAGGTGAAAGAATAATGAGCGCAGAACAGGCGCAACATTAACAAGATGATTAAAAAGTCATGACAAGGGTGGATTAGGAGAAAGTATGAAAATTTTAGTAGCAGTAAAACAAGTAGCAGCGCTGGATGAAGATTTTGAAATCCGCGCTGATGAAAAAGATGTGGACGAGGATTTTTTGCTCTACGACCTTAACGAATGGGATGACTTCTCTTTAGAAGAAGCCATGCGTATTAAAGAGGAGTCGCCAGACACTGAAATTGAAGTGGTGGTGGTTTCTGTTGGTCCAGACCGCGTGGATGAAAGTCTTCGTAAATGTTTGGCTAAGGGCGCAGACCGCGCAATTCGTGTTTGGGATGATGCGGTTGAGGGTTCAGACGCAGTGGCTATTGGCAAAATGCTTGCTGCGGTAGTGAAAAAAGAAGCGCCAGATATGGTGTTTGCTGGTGTGCAATCTTCAGATCACTCACACGCTTCAACGGGCATTGCGATGGCGGCATATTTAGGCTTACCTCATGCGGCTGTGGTGGCAGATTTAAAATACAGCCCAGGTTCAAATAAAGCAACGATTCGCCGAGAACTTGAAGGCGGTATTTTGCAGGAAGTTGAGATTGCTTGCCCAGCTGTGTTAACGATTCAATTGGGTATTAACAAGCCACGCTATGCTTCACTTCGTGGTATTAAACAAGCGGCTGCTAAGCCGATTGAAGCTTGGGGATTGGGCGATATTGGCATGAGTGCTTCAGAGGTTGGTGAGGCTAGTGCAATGTCACGCGTCCGCCGTATGTATGTGCCAGAAAAAGGCCGTGCGCAGATGATTGAAGGCACGATTGCCCAACAAGCTGCACGTATTATTGAAATCATTAAAGAATTTAAGGGAGCGTAATTATGAGTAACATTTTAGTCATTGCTGAACATCGTAGTGGTGTATTGCGCCCAGTAAGTTTGGAATTGATTGCAGGCGCCCAAACGATTAAACAAGCGGGCGATAAAGTTGTTGTCGCTGTGATTGGCGCGCAAGCGGATAAATTTGTATCCGAGCTCTCAGTGGAAGGCGCAGATGAATTGGTTGTAGTGAAATCTACTAGCGTAGATTTTGATCCGGATATTTTTGAAGGTGTCGTGGCAGGCTTAATTCAAGATAAGGCACCTAAGGCCGTATTGATTCCACATTCAGTTGACTCGTATGGTTATGCAGCAACCCTCGCAGCGAAAGCAGGACATGGCTTTGCAACCGATGTATTTAAATTGGAATATGACGGAGCCGATTTGGTGGCAACGCGCGGTGGATATAACCAAAAAGTGAACGTAGAAGTTGATTTCCCAGGAAAAACTTGCGTGGTGGTGACTGTGCGCGCAAGTGCTTACAAGCCATCAGAAAATAAAGGCAGTCCTGCGGTGAGCAATATCGATGCGACCGGCACTGCTTCACGCAGTCAAAATAAAGACTACATTGAGCTTGGTGGCGGAAATGACGTTGATATCACAACAGTGGACTTTATTGTTTCAGTGGGTCGCGGTATTGGCGAAGAGACCAATGTGGAAGATTTCCGTGAGTTAGCAGACGAAGTGGGTGCAACGCTTTGCTGTTCACGTCCGATTGCCGATGCTGGTTGGTTACCAAAATCACGCCAAGTAGGTCAATCAGGCAAGGTAGTGGGTAACTGCAAGCTTTATCTCGCAATGGGCATTTCAGGCTCGATTCAACACATGGCGGGCATGAAGCACGTGCCTACGATTGTCGCTGTGAATACTGACCCTGGCGCTTCAATTTTTACCATCGCTAAATACGGTATTGTGGGCGATATTTTTGATGTGCATGAAGAGTTAATGAGTCAGTTAGCTTAGGTTTGTTATCAATGAAAAGCTCATCCGTGGTTCTAGGGTGAGCTTTTTCACTTTGATTTGTTAGAGACGTAAAAAAAGCTGCCATTAAGGCAGCTTTCTATTTGCAACTTATTAAGCTACGTTTATAACGGATGTACTAACGGTGCACGTTGACCGCAGAAGAATCCAACCGCGCGATTTGGTGTATCAAAAATGATATGGTCACCATCTGCGAAGTAAAGTACGTCACCTACTTTGCAGTTATATACTTTGCCTGTTTTTACTTCCTTAATGATGAACTCACCCTCTACAACTACTTTCATTTCTTCGTAGTCGTAAGTGTAGTCAAGTGGTTTGCCTGCTTCTAAATGAAAGAAGCCGGCGCAGATTGTTTTATCTTTGCTGTTTGATACGAATGTATCGCCAAGCCAAGCTTTAACACCTTCAACGTTCATCGAAGGTTGTTGTTCTTTTACACCTTGTTGTCTGTATTGCATGATTAGTCCACCTTAAGTTTAAAAATATGGTTTTAAAAAAACGTTCAAATTTGTGTTTGTAAATTTAGCGAAGCTGGGTGTGCCTCGCAATACATAAGAGAAAGTACTCTTTTGAGAGTAGATACGGGTGTTATGTAATCACCAATTTTTATGAGTCTTATAGTAAGTGCTTGGGAGCTACTCAAGCAATAATCTAAAAGTAGTAATCACTAAGCATGAGGTGTTTTAATCCATTGAAAATGGAGGGCGTGGCATCAGGTACAATGCTGTCAAACGTAGCGAGAGAAAAACTAAAATGAAACAAAACGCGGCATTGATGCAAACAAACTCCCAAGGAAAAATCTTGCTGGGAAGCTTGGTTGGCACAACGATTGAGTTTTTTGATTTTTACATATACGCCAATGCCGCCGTGCTGGTGTTCCCTGCTCTATTTTTCCCATCCTCTAATGCGACCAATGCGATGTTGCAGTCACTCGCTACCTTTGCTATTGCCTTTTTTGCTCGTCCTCTAGGCTCTGCGGTGTTTGGCCATTTTGGTGATAGGGTGGGGCGAAAAGCGACTTTGGTCGCCGCGCTGATGACCATGGGGCTTTCAACAGTTGCCATTGGTTTGCTCCCCACTTATGCCAGTATCGGTATTGCCGCCCCTATTTTGTTAACCTTGTGCCGCTTTGGGCAGGGTTTGGGTTTAGGGGGCGAGTGGGGTGGGGCAGTCTTGTTGGCGACTGAAAATGCGCCCCCAAATAAACGGGCTTGGTATGGCATGTTCCCTCAACTTGGTGCGCCAATTGGCTTTTTGATGTCGGGTGGAATTTTCTTGGTGTTAAGCGATAGCTTAACGAACGAACAGTTTTTTGATTTTGGTTGGCGCATCCCATTTTTAGCGAGCACATTGCTGGTCTTGGTGGGGTTGTATGTGCGCTTGAATATCACCGAAACACCCGCTTTTTTAGAATCGCTTAAATCCAACAAACGTGTCAAAGTGCCTGCGGTCACAGTATTTAAAAAGCATGGCCGTCATTTGCTTGTAGGCACATTTATCGCTTTGGCAACGTTTGTGTTGTTCTACTTGATGACGGTATTTACCCTTAGTTGGGCAACGACTAGCTTAGGATTTTCTCGCCGTGAATTCTTGTTGATGCAGCTGTTTGCCGTTTTATTTTTTGGTTTGGCAATCCCGATTTCTGCTTTATTGGCCGATAAATTTAGTCGCAAAGTTGTGCTGATGAGCGCATCTTTAGCTATTGCAGCTTTCGGTTTGCTAATGGCACCGCTATTTGGCTCGGGCGATGTGGTCAAAATAACCTTGTTTTTATGTTTGGGGCTCGGCTTAATGGGCATGACTTACGGCCCGCTTGGTACGATGCTTTCGGAGTTGTTTCCAACAGAGGTGCGCTATACAGGCGCCTCGCTAACTTTTAATTTTGCAGGAATTTTAGGCGCTTCATTTGCTCCCTTTATAGCTACCTGGTTGGCTGGCAATTATGGCTTGAGTTATGTGGGGCTTTACTTGACCAGTGCGGCACTGATCACATTGGTTGCCTTGGCCTTTAGCAAAACACAAGCTCAGTAACTTTTATCTAAAGCCGTGATTAGGAAACATTTCACGCATTAAAAATTGCTCTAATTCAGCGGTGTCCTCTAATCTCGCTGATTTAGTGATGGTCCGCCCTTGGCGCTGTGACTCCCATTCAAAGTCTCCGCTGTAATCTTTTCGGATAATCAGAATCATTTTTCTCACAATCGCCAGCTCGATGGTTTCGTTAGGCTTTGCTTGCACATCAAATATTTCGAGCCTTGCATTGTTATAGTTGTTCTTCCAGCCTTTGAAGCTAAGTTGCGCCGTATGTAAGCCGACATCTCGAACTTGGAAAATGCCATTTGTGCCTTCTTGCGCTAAATTGCGCTTAATAATGGCGTCGCGCTGATCTTCGTTGGGAGTGCCTCGATCCTTGGCTGTGGCGGTTTGTTCTTCCGTTTGTCTGCGTTGGCGATTCGCGTTCACCAAAGCCATCATGTCGGTCGGCTGGTCGGTTGGCGTTGTTCGCGTTGGCTCAGATGGTTTTACTGGTAATTGAAATTGACTATTGCTTTGTTGCTTCTGTATCGCCATGACAGGCGGCGTTGAGGCTTCTTTTTTGACGACTTTTTTATGTTTGGGTTCTGGTTTAGGCGTCTCTGGCTTTGCTGGCTCAGGAGTTGGTAATGCCGGAGGCTGAGGTTTGTTTAGTGTGATTGTTAAGGCTTGTTGTGGTGGGAAAACACTGTTGGGCTTGATTAGTTGAGGTATTACAAAAAACAACAAGACTGCATGAACGAGCAATGAAAAGAGAATCGCAAAGCTAGTGTTGCGACTAATGCGAATATTGAGATGTGCATCGCCGATGGGCGGCAAATAGAATGCTTGCCTTGCACCGTTAATATTGGTGTTGATCTCGGCAATTTTTTGCGCGCGGTTTATCCAAGGCAGTTTCATCAAATACTTCGCTTAACTGCTAAATCGTTTCGCCAAGAATGGATTGAATTATAGTTTTTCAATCTTAGCTAAAGAGCGATTAACGGCGACAAATGAACCCAGCCAGCCTAAGCCAATAGCACTTAGCAGCATGACTAGCGTAATCGTTGCGTTTGGCATGGTGATTCTAAATTGGCTGGCATATAAATCCGCAATTTCAGTGACTGATGTGTTGAATAACTCCACCACAGCTAACACGATAAACCAAGCAGCCAAACCACCACCAAGCCCATACAACGTGCCCGCATATAAAAATGGACGGCGAATAAATTGGTTGGTGGCACCGATGAGCTTGCTGACTTCTATTTCTTCTAGTTGCGTCATAATTTGCAGGCGGATGGTATTGCCGATAATAGCGACCAAAGCAAAGCCTAGTAGCACAACCAATACAAAAATAGCTTTTTTACCCAATTTAAGCAAAGTATCCAAACGCTTAATCCAATTGGCATCCACTTGCGCCAGCTCCACGCCACTCCATTGTTGCATCTCTTGTTGAAGGCGTTGAACGCTCTCTGGTTTGATATCTTTAGGTGTCACGAAATAGGCATCTGGCAGAGGATTTTTGCTTAGACTGGCACTAATGTCTGCTGTATCAGCATTTTGCTGTAGTTGCTCCCAGGCACTCTCTTTGCTAACAAACTCATATTTGGCGATATCAGGATGTTTTTTTAGCTGTTCAGCAATATTGGCTTTAGCTTTACTTGAAGCATCAAGTTTTAAAAATAAGCTCAGTTGTGGCTTGCTTTCTACACTGCCAGCCACATGGCCTAAGTTGTCGATGATGGTAAATAAAATTGCAGGGAGTGAAAGAGTAACGCCCATCACACAGCACATTAAAACCGTGCCCAAGAAATTTTGACGCATACGACCAAGTACCATTTTGGCTGGTTGTATATGTTGGTTTAACCATTGATTCATGCTGATAATTCTCCATGTTGTAAATGCAGTACTTTCATGGCATTTTGCATATTTTCTGGGATATTTTGTGGCAACTCATGGCAAGCGATGATGACGGTAACGCCTACTTGTTGGAATGCGTATAAGAATCCCAAAATATCGGTGGCATAGTTTTCATCAAGGTTGCCAGTTGGTTCGTCGGCAATTAGGATAGCAGGGCGGCTCACCACTGCCCGGGCAATGGCTAAGCGTTGCTGTTCACCACCAGAAAGAGTAATTGGCATAGATTTTTCTTTTGACAGTAAGCCGACTTTATCCAAAGCGGCGCGAATACGTTTCGCTGCTTCTTCGCCCAAGATGCCATTGATATGAAGAGGTAATGCGACGTTTTCAAAGCAATTTCGGTTGTAAAGTAATTTGTGGTCTTGGAAAATCAATCCAAAGTTACGGCGTAAATAAGGGATTGCGGCCGCTTTTAATTGGCTGACGTTTTGATTGTTAATCAGAACTGTTCCTGAAGTCGGGCGCTCAAGGCCAGCAATCAGTTTAAGTAGCGTGCTTTTGCCAGCGCCAGAAGCGCCTGTGACAAACACTAAATCACCTTGGTTAATTTCAAATGTTATGTTTTTAATTGCATCAAAGCTACCTGGGTAGCGCTTGCTGACTCGGTCGAATTTAATCATTCAAATAATGCCTCTACAAACTCGCTTGCTTTAAAAGGGCGTAAATCTTCGATAGATTCGCCCACGCCGATAAATCTAATGGGGATAGGCCTTGTTTGGGCAATGGCGGCAATCACGCCACCTTTGGCCGTGCCATCTAGTTTGCTCAATACTAATCCTGTTACCCCTAGCGCATCGTCAAACGCTTTGACTTGCATCACCGCATTTTGACCGGTGTTGGCGTCCAGCACGAGTAGTACCTCATGCGGTGCACCTGGTAATGCTTTATTAATGACGCGCTTAACCTTGCTGATCTCTTCCATCAAATTGAGCTGGGTTGGCAAACGGCCAGCGGTGTCAGCCAATACAATATCGATGCCTTTTGCCTTGGCCGAATTAATCGCATCGAAAATCACAGCTGCCGCATCGCCACCTTCGCTCGCTACTACATGCACATCGTTACGCTCGCCCCAAGCTTGAAGCTGTTCGCGAGCGGCCGCTCTGAACGTATCCCCAGCGGCAATCAATACCGATTTTCCTTCTGCTTGGAATAAATAAGTAAGCTTGCCTATGGTAGTAGTTTTGCCAGCGCCGTTAACGCCTGTGAGCATAATCACAAATGGTTGGTGTTCTGTTGTATTGAGTGGCTTCTCTAGAGGCGCTAGCAAAGCCATGAGTGACTCTTTAAGTGCGGCTTTGAGTTGAGTGGTGTCGCTTAATGCTTGGCGTGCAACGCGCTGTTTAATATCGTCGAGTAATGCCTGTGTTGCAGAGATTCCAACATCAGACGTTAGCAAAATGGTTTCGAGCTCTTCGTAAACGTCGTCATCAATCTTGCCACCACCAAATACACTCGCAAGTTGGTTGCCAAGCTGGCTGCGAGTCCTTGATAGCCCTTGTTTTAAGCGCTCTGCCCAGCTTTTTTGGGCTGTAGCTTGGGCTTCAGGTTTTTTGTCTTTTTTGAAAAAATCGAACATAGCATCTTATCGTGTGAGTTAATGCTATTTTAGTCGTAAAGCCCCCTGCACGCTATCGTCTTGATGGCGTGCAGGGGATAAATGGATTGCAGGAGGAGAATGGTTTTTAAGCTGATGCCGTGTTGTCAGCAAAAACGCGCACATTGCGTGGATAAATAAACACTTGTTCGCCAGTATTTAACCCAAGCTCGCGGAAGCGTTCCTGCGTGAGCTCTGCCTCGATAATCGCATCTTGGCCGAGTTGTTGAAGCTCAAGTCTCACCAACGGGCCGATGGCGTGAATGTAATTCACTTTGGCCTCAAAAGCTGGGGCGCTACCACTTTTGACTCTTTGTACGTCTATATCATGTGGACGAATGTAAGCCAGTGCAGCGCCATCTGCCTGTTGGTTTTCTTTTTCAAGCTTGATATTCAAGCCGCCAATGCTTGCTTCACCTTTTAGCACATTGCTCTTAAATTGATTCACATTGCCTAAAAAGTTGTATACATAAGGTGTTGCTGGGTTGTCATACACCTCTTGCGGTGTGCCGATCTGCTCAACTTTGCCCTTGTTCATCACGACAATGCGGTCAGCCACTTCGAGCGCTTCCTCTTGGTCGTGCGTCACAAATACGCTGGTGATGTGTAGCTCGTCATGCAACCGACGTAGCCAGCGACGAAGTTCTTTACGCACCTTTGCATCCAAGGCGCCAAAAGGCTCATCCAGTAGCAACACTTTTGGTTCAACCGCCAAGGCGCGCGCTAAAGCAATGCGTTGACGTTGACCGCCTGAGAGTTGAGGGGGGTAACGGTCTGCAAGCCAGTCCAACTGTACAAGTTCAAGTAGCTCATGCACTCGGCGTTTAATTTCTGCATCGCTTGGACGTGTTTCTTTCGGTCGCACGCGCAAACCGAACGCCACGTTTTCAAACACGGTCATGTGGCGGAAGAGGGCGTAATGCTGAAATACAAAGCCAACTTGGCGTTCACGCACGTCACGCTCTGTGGTGTCTTTGCCATGAAAATGAATGCTGCCCGCATCGGGCGCTTCTAGTCCTGCAATAATGCGTAGCAATGTGGTTTTGCCACAACCAGAAGGGCCAAGTAGCGCAACAAGCTCGCCGCTGGGCACATCTAAAGTCACATCATTGAGTGCACTAAAGTCACCAAAGTTTTTCTTAACATTACGGATTTCGATACTCATCAATATTCCCTCTATTAATTTTTGCTACTAATTTTGTTCTATAGCACGAGCGCTGCGAGCGGCGTACCATTCAACGATAGATTTCAACACCAAAGTCACGAGTGCTAATAAGGCGAGTACTGAAGCTGCTGCAAAGGCTGCTGCATAGTTGTACTCGTTATATAGAATTTCGACGTGGAGCGGCATGGTGTTGGTGAGGCCGCGAATATGGCCAGAAACCACAGACACCGCGCCGAACTCCCCCATTGCGCGGGCGTTAGTGAGGATAACCCCATAGAGCAAGCCCCATTTAATGTTCGGCAAAGTCACGCGCCAAAGAATTTGCCAGCCAGACGCGCCAAGCACAAGCGCAGCTTCTTCTTCATCTTTGCCTTGAGCTTGCATGAGAGGTATGAGTTCGCGAGCGACAAAAGGGAAGGTCACAAAAATAGTGGCTAATACAATGCCGGGAATCGCAAAAATCACTTTCAAATCGTGGTCTGAAAGCCACTGGCCAAACCAACCTTGTAAGCCAAAAATTAACACGTAAATCAAACCAGCAATCACAGGTGAAACTGCAAAGGGGAGGTCGATTAAGGTAATGAGGATGCTCTTGCCTTTGAACTCGAATTTAGCAATCGCCCACGCTGCGGCAACGCCAAACACTAGGTTAAGTGGCACGGCGATAAGGGCTGCGATAAAAGTGAGCTTCATTGCTGATAGTGCATCTGCATCAACAAGTGCTGAAATGTAAGTATCAACGCCTTTTCGTAGCGCCTCAGTAAAGACTGCCGCGAGGGGCATAAACAAAAATAAGCTTAGATACAATAAGGCGGCTGCAATCAAAGTCCATCGAACCCATGCTGGTTCAGACGTAGCGCGGTTCTTTGCTATCTTGGCGTTGTATTTTGAAAACTGTGTAGTGCTAATTCCTGACATGGTGTTGATCCTTAAATGGCACGCGAGTTGCGGCGACTGTTCCACCATTGCAAGCCGTTAATGCCGAGCAACAAGATGAATGAGATAACAAGCATGACGACTGCAACAGCTGTTGCCCCTGCGTAATCATATTGCTCAAGCTTGGTAATGATGATGAGCGGGGTAATTTCAGACACCATCGGCATATTGCCCGCGATGAAAATGACAGAGCCATACTCACCAATGGCACGGGCAAAAGCCAATGAGAAGCCGGTCAGTAAAGCTGGCGCAATCGCTGGGAAAATAATCTTAGTAAAGGTTTGCCAACGGTTCGCCCCCAAGCTAGCAGCGGCCTCTTCCGTTTCTGCTTCTAAATCTTCCAAGATAGGCTGTACTGTTCGCACCACAAAAGGTAGGCCAATAAATGTTAAAGCAATCACTATCCCAATAGGGGTGAATGCCACCTTAATACCGTGCGGTGCAAGCAGGCTACCTATCCAACCATTCGGCGCATAAATAGCAGTTAAAGCAATACCTGCCACCGCAGTTGGTAAGGCAAAAGGCAAATCCACGAGTGCGTCAATAATGCGTTTGCCAGGGAATGTGTAGCGGGTGAGCACCCAAGCAGTGAGCAAGCCAAACAAAGCGTTAATTGAAGCGCCAATAAGGGATGCGCCAAATGTCAGCTTGTAAGAAGCGACAACTCTTGGTGAAGCCACTGCCACCCAAAACTCGTGCAGGCTTAAAGTACTAGTTTTGATGAAAGCTGCTGAAAGTGGAATCAGCACAATCAAGCTTAAATAAAATATAGTGAAACCCAGAGAGAGATTAAACCCTGGTAGCACGTTGTTATGTTTTTTGGACATGATGTTTGCTTTTTATAGAGTTAGAAACGGATTGCTCCGTGTCTAACATTGATTATTTTTGGTAGATTTCATCAAAAGTACCACCGTCTGCAAAGTGGGTTTTTTGCGCCTTTTGCCAGCCGCCGAATACTTCGTCAATTTTTACTAGGCTTACTTTAGGGAAAGACTTTTCGTACTTTTTAGCCACTGAATCTAAGATTGGACGATAGTAATTTTGTGCTGCAATTTCTTGGCCTTCTTCAGAGTACAAATACTCCAAATAAGCAGTCGCTACTGCACGTGTTTTACGTTTATCTACTACTTTATCTACGACGGTTACAGTTGGTTCAGCCAATATAGAAAGTGAAGGCACTATGATTTCAAACTTGTCGGGCCCCAGCTCCTTTTGTGCTAGAAACGCTTCATTTTCCCAGGCAAGCAGTACATCACCAATGCCGCGCTCAACGAATGTTGTAGTCGCGCCACGAGCACCTGTGTCTAGCACGGGGACGTTCTTAAATAATTTGCCAACGAATTCTTTTGCCTTCGTTTCATCGTTGTTGTTCTTTTTAAGTGCGTATGCCCAAGCGGCTAGGTAGTTCCAACGTGCACCGCCTGAAGTTTTGGGGTTGGGAGTAATCACAGAAACGCCTGGCTTAACTACATCATCCCAGTCTTTGATTTTCTTTGGGTTGCCTTTGCGCACTAAGAAAACGATGGTTGATGTGTAAGGCGCGCTGTTATGGCCTAACCGCTTTTGCCAATCTTTAGGAATCAGCCTGCCTTTTTCGTACAGTTGGTCAACATCATAAGCGAGTGCAAGTGTTGCCACGTCAGCATCTAAGCCATCAATAATTGCACGCGCTTGCTTGCCTGAGCCGCCATGTGAGGCTTTAATACTAACGGTATCGCCTGTTTTTGCTTTCCAATATTTGGCGAATGCAGTGTTGTAATCTTGATAAAGCTCACGTGTTGGATCGTAAGAAACGTTCAATAACGTTATATCAGCTGCTTGCGCTGTTGGTGCAATCACCAAGGCGGCAAGCAAGCTAATGTGAAATAATGATTTTTTCATGATTTTTTCCTTTAGCTTGTTTTGAGTTCAATTAAGAAATTTGAATTAATAAGAGATTTGTAAGCGAGAGAACAATGTTTTCTCATCTTTTAAGTTGATGAGATTTGACAATGTGCTACCAGCGGCACCACCTTCATAGCTAGTTTGCTCGTAGTTAGTTGCAATTTTTACGTTTTGATTGAGATACCAATTAACGCCAAGCGCCCATGATTTTGCTGATTTTGCGGAGCTTGCGATGTTGGAAAATTTGTTACCGATAAAAGCTTTGTTATCAATATTGTTTTCTTGATAACGCGCCACAAGTTCCCATGCGCCCCATGTGCCAGCATCAGCATCAAAAGCATTTTTAGGTTTTACCCCTTTAAATGAAGCGTCTTCGCCAGTGATTAGCCATGAACCCGCAATTTGCCATGCGTCATTTTTTAGTGACTCTGTATTTCCTGCAGCGTTTTTGACGTCTTGTTCAACGCGTGCATATTCAGCAATTACGCCAAATGGTCCGAAGTAATAGTAGGCTTGAGGTGCGAAGCGATTACGGTCACCGCTTCCATATACGCCAGTTGCGTAAGAGAAAAAGTTATTTTGCTGACCAGCTGATTTGTAATTTGGTAATCCAGTGTTTGACGCACTTCCTGTGAATTTTCCGTGCGTTGCGGCTAAACCAAAGCCCAGGCCAGCTAAGATGTTGTCGCTATCTTTGAATGGAGTGGTGAACACGCGAACAGCATATTCTTTATCGCCATTCGTATCTTGTGCTGTTGTGTTTTCGCCACCATCTACTACACCGTTAAATACGCCAGCCGCATAGCTCAGCTTGCTGTCTAAAACATCACCATAGAAAGAAACCCCTAAATCGCGATTAGGTAGAATGTTGTTGCTGACATAACTACGTTCGATAAATTTAATATCGCTACCACTTTGTAAGCGCTCTAAGCCGACAAATGGTTTGAATTTACCAGTACGTACTTTTGCCCAAGGTTGAAATCTTGCATCGATGTAAGCATCAACGACGGCAGCTTTGTTTTCGCCAAATTCGGGAGTGAAGCGGAAATCATATTTTCCCGCAACCGTGCCTTCAATGGTTGGACGAATACGGCGGAAATCGAAGCCATCGATATTTTTTGCATCAGTGCTTGGGTCGATGTCTTGGTAGTTGCGATAATCAATCTGGGCAAGTGCACGGAATTTGATTTTGTTTTTACCGTCAGCAGACTCAAAGCCGAAGCCATCTTGGCTAGCCTTAACCACAGGGGTTTCTTTTTTCTTTGCTGCGGCTGCTTCTTCAGCAAGCTCGCCTTTACGGTCTAGTACTTTCACTTTTTGGTCTAGTTCTTGAACCAATTGGCGTAGCTTCTCTAGTTCATCGCTGTCGTTAGCTAAGGCTTGGCCTGATAATGTTAGACCTACGAGTAGTGGTGCAATGAGCACCGGTATTAATTTTTTCTTTAAGTTCATGTTAACTCCAAATTTATATGATTAATTGGTTGGGTAACGTTCAGCCGCCTGATCAGTTACTTACTTTTAAGGTTTTTGCCGCTGTGTTAGCAGTAGGCTTAATGGATGTAGTCGCTGAGTCAGTGAATCTGACTTTTTCGCGCTTTTCAATTTGTGTTATGCGGCCTTCGTGGACGGTAATTTCAACTGAGCCGAAACGAAGCGAGTTAATCGCCGACAAAAGCTCTTGTATCAAGCTGCTGTTTTGTTTGTTTGCTGTTTCAATGCTCATTTGATTACCCTTTTTCTCTTGCGTGACTGCGAATGACGTGCACTTTATCAATGTTATTTAATAATTAAAAATACTTATTATTTATAAACAAATAACCAAAAAGAATATAAGGTGTTTTGCCGAACTTAATCAGAAAAGCTTTGGTCTGAAAGCTAGTATCTTTAAGCAGTGCGATTAATGGCGCGATGCCAGCTATAATGTGATGCATTACAGGAGAGTTAAAACGTGCGAATGTTCAAATTAAAAAGCTTGCGGTGGAGTATCGTGGCAAGCTTGTGCTTTTCATCTTTGGCAATGTCCGCTGAGGTGCAAGAATTCAAATTAGATAACGGCCTCAAGATTGTGGTGCAAGAGGACCATAGGGCACCTGTGGTCGTGTCTCAGGTATGGTATCGCGCAGGTGCTTTAGATGAGGTGAATGGTAAAACAGGCGTTGCACACGTGCTGGAGCACATGATGTTCAAGGGCACCAAGGCCGTCCCTGCTGGAAAGTTTTCACGTTTAATTGCCGCTGCTGGTGGCAAAGAAAATGCGTTTACTGCTCAGGACCAAACGACCTATTACCAGCAACTAGAAAAATCTAACTTGCCTCTCTCCATCAAGCTCGAGGCGGACCGCATGGCGAACTTGAACTTAACGGATGAAGAGTTCGCTAAAGAGATCAAGGTGGTGATGGAAGAGCGTCGCTGGCGTACGGAAGATAAGCCACAATCGAAAGTGAACGAGCAGTTCAACTCAACCATCTATCACGTGCACCCTTATGGCCGCCCAGTTGTCGGGTGGATGAATGACTTGGAGAACATGACGGCGGCTGATGCGCGTGAGTGGTACAACACATGGTACGCGCCAAATAACGCGACCTTGGTGGTGGTGGGTGATGTGAACGCACAGGATGTGCTCAAGCTCGCTAAGCAGTACTTTGGGCCACTAAAGCCGCATGCACTGCCAGCACGTAAGCCGCAAGTTGAACCTGAGCAAAAGGGCGAGCGCCGCGTGGTGGTGAAAGCACAAGCTAAACTACCTTATGTGTTGATGGGCTTTCATGTGCCGTCACTCCAAGATGCGGATAAAGACGTAGACCCTTATGCGCTTGAGATTTTGGCAGGTGTGCTTAATGGCAACGCGTCAGCGCGCCTAAACCAGAACCTCGTTCGTCAGAGCCAGATCGCGATTGATGTAGATGCTGGCTACGACATGGTGCAACGTGGTCGCCAGTCCATCTTTGTGCTTGATGGCACACCTTCAGAAGGTAAGTCTGTGGCTGAGCTAGAGGCGGCACTTTTAAATGAGGTTGAGAAGATTAAAACGGGCGGGGTGACGGAAGAGGAGTTGCAGCGTGTTAAAGCTCAAGTGATTGCGGCGGATGTGTATCAACGCGATTCGATGTTCTACCAGGCGATGCAGATCGGTAACTTAGAAACCGCAGGTTTCTCTTGGCGGATTTTGAAGGACTACCCAGCCAAGCTTCAGGCAGTGACTGCTGAGCAAGTGCAGTTGGTTGCGCAGAAGTACTTCAACAAAGACAATCTAACGGTCGCGACCCTCGATCCGCAGCCTATCGACCCCAATGACAACACACCGAAAGGAAAGCCACATGTTCACTAAATCGCTTATTCGTGGCTTAGTCCTTGTTTGCGTGCTCGTTTCCGCGCAAGCCCAAGCAGGATTACAGATACAGCAATGGCAAACTAGCAACGGCTCATCCGTCTATTTTGTGGAGAACCATGACCTGCCGATTATTGATATCAGCACCGCCTTCTATGCAGGCAGTGCGCGCGATGATGCAGCTAAACCTGGCGTCGCGGCAATCACCCGACATCTGATGACGTTGGGCGCTGCGGGACTGTCTGAAGAGAAGATCTCTCAGCAGATGGCGGACATCGGTGCACAGCTCGGCGGCGGCATTGATGATGACAAGTCTAGCTTGAGCTTGCGGACATTAAGCAGCGCGCTTGAGCGAGACAAGGCATTAGCTTTGTACATGAAGATCTTGCAGAAGCCAGATTTTCCGGAGGACGTGCTGGCGCGTGAAAAAGCCCGTGTGATTGCAGGGCTTAAAGAGGCAGCAACGCAGCCGGAAACGATTGCCGACAAGGCCTATAGTAAGGCGCTGTTTGGTAGTCACCCATATGGCTTCAATACCGAGCCTGCGCAGGTAGAGAAAGTTGATCGCTACGATGTGGAGAAGTTTTACCGTCTGCATTACGGTGCGAAAGGGGCGGTGATCGCCTTAATTGGCGACATGAGCCGTGCACAGGCTGAGCAGATTGCCAATCAGATCTCTGTGGACTTACCTAAGGCGGACAAGCCAGCGCCTTTGCCAGCGGTCGCCTACC
>CAIQFD010000021.1 GCA_903870995.1 uncultured Methylophilaceae bacterium
GCCATGTTCTGTAAAAGCGGCAGTCAGCGGTAGATCAAGCTCAGCACTTTGTGGCTTAATCACAGCCTTCATTGGCAAACTGTATTTTTGTGCAAATTCAAAGTCGCGCTCATCATGTGCTGGTACAGCCATGACAGCACCTTCACCGTAGCTGATGAGTACATAGTTAGCTACCCAAACTGGCAATTGTTCCCCAGTGATTGGATGCTGAACAAATAGCCCAGTTGCCATGCCTTTTTTCTCGGCTGTGGCCATGTCAGCCTCAGCTACGCTACCCATTTTGCATTCTTGAATAAATGCTTGTAGCGCAGGGTTGCTCTCAGCCGCTTGCGTTGCAAGTGCGTGCTCTGCAGCAACTGCCACATAAGTTGCGCCCATCAATGTATCTGGACGTGTGGTGTAAACCTTAAGATTGCCATTGCCACCTGAAATAGGAAACTCGACTTCACAGCCGTAGCTTTTACCTATCCAATTGCGTTGCATGGTTTTGACTTGTTCAGGCCAGCCCTCAAGTTTGTCGAGGTCAGCTAACAGCTCATCGGCATAAGCCGTGATTTTCATAAAGTATTGAGGAATGTCGCGTTTTTCAACCACCGCCCCAGAGCGCCAGCCCTTGCCATCAATCACTTGTTCATTCGCAAGCACTGTTTGGTCAACAGGATCCCAGTTCACTGTTGCTGTTTTTTTGTAGATGAGGCCTTTCTTGAATAGCTCCGTGAATAACCATTGTTCCCAGCGGTAATACTCTGGAGTACAGGTAGCGATTTCCCTATCCCAAGAAATACCCAAGCCTAAAGACTTGAGTTGCTCTTTCATGTGCTCGATATTGCTGTATGTCCAACCAGCAGGGGCAACATTGTTTTTGATTGCTGCATTTTCAGCAGGCAAGCCAAATGCATCCCAGCCCATCGGCTGCATGACATTAAAACCACGCATGCGGTGGAAGCGGCTCAGTACATCACCAATTGTGTAATTGCGAACGTGCCCCATATGCAAACGGCCACTTGGATAAGGGAACATCGACAAGCAGTAATACTTAGGCTTGTCGCTCTTTTCCGTGGCCTTGAAAGTTTGATTGGTTTCCCAATATTGCTGGGCGCGTTCTTCGATTTCTTTAAATGGATACTGCTGTTGCATGGCAAATATTTTTGTGTGGATAAATAAGCTTGAATTATACCTTGAAGCCACAGGTATGTGCGGAAGCATCAGTGAATTGCTGTAGTCTTGCGGGCAATAAAAAAGCCATCTAGGATGGCTTTTTTACAGTGCAAATTTTTGGTTACACGTTGAATCTGAAGTGCATCACGTCGCCATCTTGCACAATATATTCTTTGCCTTCAAGTCGCATTTTCCCAGCCTCTTTCGAGCCTTGTTCGCCTTTGTGGGCAACAAATTCATCATAGGCAATCACTTCCGCACGAATGAAGCCACGTTCAAAGTCAGTGTGAATGACGCCAGCAGCTTGAGGTGCGGTTGAGCCTTTACGAACAGTCCATGCGCGGACTTCTTTCACCCCAGCGGTGAAGTAAGTTTCTAGACCGAGTAAAGCATATGCTGCACGTACTACGCGATCTAATCCTGGTTCGCTCAAGCCTAGCTCCTCTAAAAATAAAGCTTTGTCTTCATCTTCTAAGTCTGAGATTTCTGCTTCAATTTTTGCACAAATACTTACCACTGGTGAGCCTTCTTTTTTGCCAAGTTCAACAATAGAGTCAAGTAAAGGGTTGTTGCTAAAGCCGGTTTCATCAACGTTAGCAATGTACATCACTGGTTTAACTGTAATGAGGCAAAGTGGTTTCAATAAGTGCAATTCGTCAGCGTCTAGACCTAATGTACGAACAGCTTTACCTTCATCTAGGCCTTTTTGGACTTTTGCCAAAACAGCACAAAGTGCAATGGCTTCTTTGTCACCTGACTTAGCCTTTTTACTTTCGCGCTGAACCGTTTTGTCGACGGTTTCCATGTCAGCAAGTGCAAGTTCGGTATTGATGGTTTCAACGTCTGAAAGCGGATCAACTTTATTGGCAACGTGCACCACGTTAGCATCGTTAAAACAACGGACCACATGGGCAATCGCGTCGGTTTCACGGATGTTAGCTAAGAACTTGTTGCCAAGGCCTTCGCCTTTTGACGCGCCAGCCACTAAGCCTGCAATATCTACAAACTCAACAATTGCTGGTTGTACCTTTTGCGGCTTGACGATATCAATCAAGGGTTTCATGCGTGGATCAGGCACTTCAACAATACCGACGTTAGGTTCAATCGTGCAGAAAGGATAGTTTTCTGCAGCGATACCGGCTTTGGTGATGGCATTGAAGAGCGTTGATTTACCTACGTTTGGTAGGCCGACAATTCCGCATTTCATAATTTTTCCTGTTCAGTAAATTCGTAACTAATTTTTAGTGTGCAATTTTAACATTGCCGCTTCAAACTCGCCTTTTAATAGCAAAGGAAGGAGTGTGGTGCTTTGATCAATATTTTCTTCTATCGCGCGCATTTCATCGCGACTAGGGTCGTGCAATACAAAGTTGGCCACAGCATTTTTATCACCTGGGTGACCAATGCCTAAGCGTAGCCGCCAAAAATCAGGGGTGCCCAACTGCGCGGTAATATCTTTAAGTCCGTTATGTCCGCCGTGACCGCCACCTTTTTTGAGTTTCACTGTGCCTGGTGGTAAATCGAGTTCATCGTGCACCACTAAGACAGACTCAGGCGCAATTTTGTAAAACTTGGCCAGAGCAGCGACTGCACGTCCACTGGCATTCATGAAAGTTGTTGGTTTGAGCAACCACGCTTCATCATTGCTGGATTTTAGGCGACCAGCGTGACCAAAAAATTTGGCTTCAAGATTAAGCTTGCTACCTGTTTCAGCGCAGACTTGATCAACCCACCAAAAGCCAGCGTTGTGGCGAGTGGATTCGTATTGGGCGCCTGGGTTGCCTAGGCCAACAATTAATTTGATTTGACTCATCATCTGTTCAGTTTAGTTTTTTTTGAATGCCCCAAAATAATAACGCGCGTTCCGGAAAAACCGAAACGCGCGTTTTAGAGGTCAATCACACAGGTGATTAAGCTTCTGGAGTTGCTTCCGCTGCTTCTTCAGCTGCTGCAGCTGCACCACCGCGAGTTTTAGCGATACTTGCAACAGCAACGTCGGCACCATGTGCCAATTGTACGAACTCAACGCCCTTAGGCAATTTGATTTCTGACAAGTGCACTGAGTGACCCATTTCTAGCTTAGCCAAATCAACTTCGATAAACTCTGGCAAGTCTTTAGCCAAGCAGCTTACGTCAGCTTCAGTAGCGATGTGAGCAACGATACCGCCGCCAATTTTTACGCCTGGAGCGATGTCCGCGTTAATGAAGTGCAATGGCACTTTAACGTGGATTTTTTCTGTTGCGCTAACACGTTGAAAGTCGATGTGTTGAATGGTGTTGCGCACTGGATGCATTTGATAGTCACGTAATAATACAGACTCTTTTTTGCCATCTAGGTTAAGCGTTAAGATAGAAGCGTGGAATGCTTCATGGCGGAATTCCATGAACAATGCTTTCATATCAAATTCAATGCTTACTGCGTCTTTACCAGCACCATAAACTACACCTGGTACTTTAGCTGAACGGCGAAGACGGCGGCTCGCACCCGTACCTTTCGCTTCACGTGTTACTGCTGAGATTTCAATAGCCATTTTTACTACTCCTCAATTTAACCAAAAACAATTTTGGCTTTTCAAAAACTGTTATCCGCGACCAGATAACAGGGTGTGATGCGCTTGTTTCCAAACGCATCGAAACTTTAACTAATCTTCAAACAATGAGCTGACGGAGTCTTCATTGCTGATGCGGCGGATGGTTTCAGCCATTAATTCGCCTACGCTTAGTTGGCGTATTTTTTTACATGAAACTGCATCTTCGCGCAGTGGAATTGTATCTGTGACAACAAGTTCATCAAGCTCTGAAGCAGTAATGCGCTCAATGGCTGTGCCCGAAAGCACAGGATGAGTACAGTATGCGACAACTTTGATTGCGCCTTTTTTCTTGAGTGCTGATGCTGCTTCGCAGAGTGTATTGGCTGTATCGACCATGTCATCCATGATCACGCATGTGCGGCCTGCAACGTCACCAATGATGTTCATCACTTTGGCCACGTTTGCTTTAGGACGGCGTTTGTCGATAATCGCTAAATCTGAACCCATTTGCTTAGCAAGTGCACGTGCGCGAACTACGCCACCAACGTCTGGTGATACGACGACTAAGTTAGTGTGATTTTGTTTTGTTAGGTCGTCTAACAACACTGGTGATGCGTAAATGTTGTCAACAGGAATTTCGAAGAAGCCTTGGATTTGATCTGAGTGCAAATCCATAGTCAATAAACGATTAACACCAACGCTTGTGAGCATATTGGCGACCACTTTTGCAGTAATTGCAACGCGGGCAGAGCGTGGGCGACGATCTTGTCGTGAATAGCCAAAGTAAGGGATGGCTGCCGTAATACGACCAGCAGATGCACGGCGGAGTGCATCAACCATGACCATAACTTCCATTAAAGTGTCATTGGTTGGGGCACATGTGGATTGCAATACGAACACGTCTTTTCCGCGAACGTTGTCTTGCAATTCAACCATGACCTCACCATCGCTGAAACGGTCAACCGTTGCACGACCTAACTCCATGCCCAAGTGTTTAGCCACTTTTTTGGCAAGTTTAGGGTTGGCCGTACCTGTAAACACCATCATGTCGCCTTTGGCCACAGTGGATTCCTTTACGCTATAAAAACAAAAAAAGCGTGTAATGCTACACGCTCCATATTGCAATACTGGCTGGGGAAGAAGGATTCGAACCTTCGCATGCCGGAATCAAAATCCGGTGCCTTAACCAGCTTGGCGACTCCCCATTTGATCTTTACCTAAAGTGCTTACACCAAATTATACAGCGGATGCTGTGTTAATCCGAGTGCGGCCACACAAAATATTTCAGTGTTCGCAATTTCTTTTGGCTGGGCTTTTACGATGTTGTCTGCTGCAGCTAAATCTTTAACTGCAACAAAAACTGACGCACCAGAACCACTCATTCGTGCTCGTGAAAATTGATTTAACCAATTTAGACAAGCTTTTACGGCTGGGTATTTCTGACAAACCACTGCTTCGAGATCGTTATGAAAATTTTCATTTTCAAGTGCAAACACTAGGCTTTGTTTTTCTTCACCGATTTGCTTAGCATTCAGCATCTCGGAAAAGGCCGCTATTGTCGTGGGAAACGTGTTTCTTGTCAATTCCTCAGCGCTAAAAATTTCCGGGGTTGAAACGTGAACCTTAGGAGTGAGGATGACAAAATGTGACGCAGGTAGCTGGATAGCCTGTATTTTCTCACCGATGCCTTCCACCCAAGCATTTTTTCCAAAAATAAAAAATGGGACATCAGCACCTAGTTTTAGGCCTAATTCCATCAATGTTGTTCTCTTTAAACCTAAGCCCCAAAGATTGTTAAGTGCGATTAAAACAGTCGCGGCATCTGAACTTCCACCGCCCAAACCACCGCCCATTGGGATATTTTTGATAAGTCCAATATCTGCTCCTAGCGGGCATTGGCTGTATGTTTGTAGTAACTTTGCAGCTCGCACGCACAAGTCTTGGTCTGCTGGAACGTTGGCGTTATCCGTGACGCGCTTAATTTGACTATCTTCGCGTACTTTAATAAACACCGTGTCATGCAAGTCGATTAACTGGAATACACTTTGTAGGAGGTGGTAGCCATCATTGCGACGCCCGGTGATGTGTAAAAAGCGATTAATTTTTGCTGGCGCCAAAAACGCTTGAAAACCCTCTGCGGTCAATTTTTTGCTTAAATCTGACATAGTGTTCTAAGGTGTTTGAGCTGTACTGTTGTCTTGTAAAGTTGAAACTTGTGGGGAGGTATCCCAATTTTCAACCAAAATGCGCACATTCATTTTTGGATTGCGTAAGTTAATTTTACTTGGCAATGCTGGATGGCTTTCATTTTGATATTGCATATAGCTAATCTCCCAGCCATCTTGGGTAAATTTACTAAGTTGGCCTTTTTCATCCCAAGTGAAAGCAGAAACGACTCCGCTTGCTGGACGACCAACAATCCAGTCAGCAAGCTTTGCGAATGGTAAGCGCCAGCCCAATGTGAGAGCGGTTAATGTTTCCGCGTCTTGTGCTTTAGTTACTTTTCCATTCTGTGAGGTTAAGCTTACCCCTTCAGCATTTTTGACAATTACCGCAACCTTATTGCCAAGAGGTGAGTATAAGTCTATCGCGTCATTATCTTTGGAGTGACGCCAATAGATGTTGCCTGAAACGCCGTAGCCTTCACTTTGAACACCCATTCTGCCATTGATTTTGAAGTCTGTAATTGATGCAAGTTCTGCTTGATGTTGCTGAGCCTCGCTAGGGATGTTGGGCGACTCAATGGTGGCTGATGCGTTAATTTTTGTGTCCGCAGATGGAGGTGCTGAGCCAACGGATGCGCACCCGGTCATGAGCAAGAAAATACTGGCGCATGCAGATCTGGACATGTTCATGAACGCAACAACTTAAAGCTTAAACTTCTTCATGGTTTTGATAAGCACATCATTTTCTGGGGCAACTTTTAATGCATCTTCCCAAATTTTCTTTGCCTCATCTTGGTTGCCTTGCTTCCAAAGTACTTCGCCTAAATGCGCGGCAATTTCGGTGTCGTTTTGTAAGCTGAAGGCTCTGTTCAGGTATTCATAAGCCAGATCTAAATTGCCTAGTCTATATTGTACCCAGCCCATACTGTCCATAATGAAGTGGTCATTCGGGCTTAGTTCTAAGGCTTTTGCAATTAATTTGCTGGCCTCTTCTAGTTTGACATTCCGGTCTGCAAAGGAGTAACCCAGCGCATTATAGGCTTGTGCAAACTCTGGTTTAGCTTTGATCAGTTTGCGTAACTGCGTTTCTAACACAGCAAATTGCTTTACGCGTTCAGCTGCCATCGCGTAGTCGTAAATCAGCTCGTTCGAATTAGGCATGTTAGCAACGGCTTTACCTAGCAATTCGTAAGATTCTTGATAGCGCTTGGCTTGGGTTAATAAATTAGCTTCTGCTGTGATGATCTGAGCAAGTTGTGCGTCGGATAGGTTCTCTAGGTCATCCAGCATTTTGATGGCGTCATCAGTGCCTTGCGCGCGCGCGATCACATTTGCCATGCTGAGTCTTGAGTCTAAGAAAGCATCCGTGTGTTGCGGTATCTGATTGTTTGTGGGCTGTTGCACTGAGCCGTACCAGCCAATTGCTTCTGCGGTATTGCCATTTTTTTCAGCAATCTGACCGAGATAAAGATAAACAGGATCTTTATTTTTAATATCGCTGTTCAGCGCTTGCTTAAAATATTTTTCAGCCTCAGCTAAATCATTGCTTTGTACTGACAGTAAGCCAACCACAACCAAGATTTCAGGGTTGCTATTAGCAAGCTTAGATAGTTTCACGAGCTCTGGTTTTGCTTCGGTAAAACGTGATTGTTTAATCAACATGCGAGCGAGGTTTAGTCTCGCATCATTTGCATCAGTATTGCTGCTCAAGAAGTTTCTGTAGAAGGTAATTGCTTGTTCCGGAGACTTCACATATAAAATATCAGCTTGCTGAATGGCCGCAAGCTCCCAATGTGGACGTAATTGGTTTGCCCGGGTAGATTCATCAAGTGCTAGTTGCAAATTGTTTGCTTCAAATGCACTTTGTCCAATGGTGAAGTGCGCTTCTGCTAATTGCGGATAAGGTGCTGCCAATTCCTGCGCTAATTGCAAGACAGCGAGTTTGTTGGTTTGGTGAGCTAGCAGGCTGTTTAGGTATAAGAAGCCATTGGCGCGCGTTTCTTCTTTTTCAAGAAGCTTTTGTAAAAGTGGTTTGGCAGAAGCTAGGTCGCCATTCATGACATAAATTTGCGTGGCGGCTTGCTGAGCTTCTGTTGAGGTTGAGTCAAGCTCAATCCACAGCTTTGTTGTTTCTAGTGCTGCTTGTGGATTTTTGCTGTAAATAGCGACCTTAGCAGCGCGCTCGGCTAGTCGAACATCACGGCTCGATTTTGCTAAATCAAAAAATAGCTTTGTAGAAAGCCCCAATTCGCCACGTTGCCCGGCAACTTCAGCGGCAAGATATTTAAATACAAACTCTGCATTAGCTTCAGTTCTTAGCGGTGCTTTTGCTTCTGAGGCGTCATTAGCCAGCACTGAAGGCGCTGATGTTAGTGCATAGAAGCTAAGTGAAATCGCAGTGAAAAGCGTTTTTGTCTTGAATTTTAACAATGATTTTGATTTTTTTTGCATGAGTTTAAGTCGGTTTCTTCGCTAGTAGTGAATGAACTTGATAGTCCTTAGTCCGTGACACCTTATGCAAGTTCATCCATAATGATGAGCTGACTATAGCTTTTTAATTGAAACTTTCCAATAGGCCTAGTTTCAAACATCAACATTGTTGACGAAATTAGCTTGTTGAATGCTCAGCGCTTGACAATTATCAGGCGTTTTTTTAATTTAGCATGCCTTAGAAATCGGCTTGTAATTTTGATTTGGTCCTGCCAAATAATGTGGAGTCTTTAATTTTTTATGACTACTTTAACTGTTGAAGCGAATAACCTGACCCGTATTTACGGCGGCCGTGAGGCTGTTAGCGATGTGAGTTTTACATTAAGTAAAGGTGAAGTGCTGGGTTTCCTCGGCCCAAATGGCGCAGGTAAATCAACCACCATGAAGATGTTGACGGGTAACTTAGCGCCTAGCAAAGGTAGCGTTAAAATTTGTGGCGTGGATATGATTGAAAATCCAAAAGAAGCCAAAGCTTTAATTGGGTATCTCCCAGAAACGCCTCCTTTGTATCGTGAATTTACAGTGGATGAGTTTTTAGCGATTGCGGCACGTTTGCATGGTGTAAGTAGTAAACATATTAAGGTTGCAGTTCAACGTGCCAAAGAGCGTTGCGGCTTGACTGAAATGAGCAAGCGCCTCATTGAGAATCTATCTAAAGGTTATCAACAGCGTGTAGGTATTGCTCAAGCGATTATTCACAACCCGATGGTGGTGATTTTGGACGAGCCAACTGTTGGTTTAGATCCAATTCAAATTCGTGACATTCGTGCCTTAATTAAAGAGTTGGGTGGTGAGCACAGCGTGATTCTTTCCACACATATTCTTCCTGAAGTCGAGATGGTCTGTGACCATGTTCAAATTATCGATAAAGGAAAACTCGTTTTTAACGGCTCAATTGATATCCTCAAACAACAACGTCACGGCAATAAACTAGTCATTGGTTTAAATAATCCGCCAGCGCATGATGTATTGCTTAAGGTTGCTGGCGTTGAGTCCGTTGAAACGTTGCCTAATGGCTTGTTGCGCGTACGTTATGCTGCTGGCCAAGCGCCAGCTGAGGCTTTAGTTCAAGCAGCTGTGAAGCAAGGTTGGGGTTTGCATCAAATCAATCCAGATCAAACTAGCCTTGAAGATGTATTCGTACAATTAACCTACCAAGACGCGGCTGCATAAACGCTTCTGCTTGAATGATTAGTAAGTTGAACTTTAGAAAGTAAAACTCATGATTTTAAAAGTCGCAAGAAAAGAACTTAATAGTGTCTTTGCCTCGCCGATGGGCTGGGTGATTTTGGCCTTGTTGCAATTTGCATTCGGTACTTATTTTTTAAATGGGGTGAATGAGTACTTTGAGGTGATGTCTGGCGCGATTCGCCCAGCAGAGCGGACTGGCGTCACGATGTTTGTTGGTCAAAGTGTATTTGGCTTAGCTTCATTCGTGATGTTGTTCTCGGTACCTTTGCTTTCGATGCGTTTAATTAGCGAAGAGCGCCGCAGTAATACTTTGACATTCTTATTTAGTGCGCCACTTTCATTGACAGAAATTGTGCTTGGTAAATTTATTGGCCTTGTTTCTTTCTTAAGTATCCTAGTCGCGATGATTGCAGTAATGCTTTGTACATTAAATGCTTGGGCTGATGTCGACTTTGGTTATCTGTTTTCAAATGTCCTTGGCTTATGGCTTTTGGTTGCAAGCTTCTCAGCGATGGGGCTTTACTTTTCAAGTTTAACTGCCCAGCCAGTCGTTGCCGCAATCATTACCTTTGTCGCTTTGTTCGGCCTTTTGATTGTTGACCGCTTCTTAACTGGTGATGAAGCGAGTGTCGCCAATTATTTATCTCTGATGCATCATTTTCAACCATTTGCTCGTGGCTTGATTGATACGGCTGATGTTGCTTACTTTTTATTATTTATCATTACATTCTTAACACTTACGGTGCGTCGTCTTGATGCCGACCGTCTTCGTGGCTAATCGGGTATTACATTATGAAAATTAATCACAAGCTACGTTTGCAACTGCTCATGCAAAACAGTTTTTTCGTCATCTTATTTTTGGTTTTAGTATCTTTGGTTGGGTATCTCACCCATGAGTACCATGTGTCACGTGACATTACCCAAAGCAACCGTAATATTCTGACTGAAGGAAGTATTAATGTGCTTAAGCAAATGAAGGGTGACGTTAACGTTACTGTGTTTGCTTCTGAAGATAATACCGCGCACGGTGAAAACTATCGTAAAGGTGTACGTGATTTCATTTCCCGCTTTCAACGCACTAAACCAGATATCCATGTGACATTTGTGAGTCCTGCAGAAAAACCTAAATTGGCCCAAGAGGCTGGCATTAAAGCTGAGGGTGAGTTGGTCGTTGAGTATCAAAAGCGCAGTGAGCATTTATTGCCGCCTTACGCTGAACAAGAAATGACTAATTTGTTGGTGCGCTTGTCACGAAGCCATGAAAAGCCAGTGATGTATTTAGATGGTCATAGTGAGCGCAATCTGATTGGTCTAAAAAATAATGACCTGGGTGCTTTTGGCGAGCAACTTCAAAAGAAAGGATTTAAGTTATTTAATCCTGATTTGACGATTGCCCAAGATGTGCCGATGAACGGCTCTATGCTTGTGATTGCAAGCCCGCAAGTGAATATAGGTGCAGTTGAAGTACAAAAAATTAAAAGGTACTTGGATAACGGTGGCAATCTGCTTTGGTTGTTGGATGACAACAACTTGCATGGTCTAGATGAGATTGCTAAGTATGTTGGTCTAGATGTCTCTAAAGGCATGGTGATTGATGGTTCAGCTGCGCAATATGGTGTTGATCCAAAATTCGCATTTGCTAGTCAATACGGTGATCATGCAATTACAAAGAATTTTATGTTGCGCACCATGTTCCCAGAGGCTAGAAAAATTAGCGCGCAGGGAACAGATGATAATGGCTGGAAAGTCACTAACTTGGTGGATGTTGCACCAAACGGCTGGCTTGAAAACAATCCAAAAGAGTTAGACTCAAAAGCGTCTAAAGCTGTGTTTGATGAAAAAGAAGATGTTAAGGGTCCAATTAATATTGCTGTTGCCTTGGAACGCATCTATGGTAAAAAAGGCCAACGCGTTGTGGTTGTAGGCAATGCTAACTTTTTATCAAATACGCATGTCACAAGTGAATCAAACCTAGATTTGGGTGTGAATATGGTGAATTGGTTGGCGGGAGATGACAGCTTGATCACCATACAGCCTAAACCATTGAAAGACATGAATGTGGCCATTCCTCAATCAGGTTGGGGACACATTTGGGCGCTTATCGTCTTTATGCCAATATTCGGCATCTCATTCGGCTTATTCCAAGTCATCATTCCTGTTTCCTTATTGGTTGCTGGTGTGATGTTGTGGTGGAAACGTCGTAAAGCTTAATCGGTAAAGGATAGAAGCATGAAATCCCGTTGGATAGTCAATATATTACTTTTAGCCTTGGTTTTGGCGATTGTGGTTTTTATTAAACTACGCCCTCAGCAAGAGATTGTTAAGGAAGTGGCTTATGAGGTTTCAGCATTAAAGTTGGCGACTTTTACTAAAGTGAGCATTGAGTTTCCTACAAAAGCGCCGGTGGCTTTTGAAAAGGTGTATGGCTATTGGTACATTGCTAAGCCTTATAAAGCGCGTGCCGACCAAATGTTAGTGATGCGCATTTTGTCTTTGGTCGCAGCTAAAAGTGCACAAAAATTTGAAGCGACCGATTTAACGCAATTTGGCTTAGATCAGCCAAAGCTCAAACTTAAATTTGATAATGAAGAGTTTATTTTTGGCACTTTTAATCCCGTGACATCAGAGCAATATGTGGCTTACAACAACCATGTGTATTTGTTGCCAGTCAGTTACGCCGAGAATGCTCAGTCTCCAGTGGAAGAGTATTTAGACAAGTCCCCGTTCAAGCCTGATGAACAAAAGAAAATCGCTGGTTTTGACTTCTCTCATTTAGAGCAATGGGAGGAAGTGCGCTTAAATGTTGATTTGGTAGATGGTAAATGGAAAGCCTCTCCTGAAAAGGCGAAGCCAACTCAGAATGAAATGAATGAATGGTTTGATTCTTATTGGCGCAATATGAGCGTGCAACGTGTAGAGCCATATACGCCAGATCGTAAGACGACATACCCATCGTTTGAAGTGAAGTTGAATGATGGCCGCAAAGTGCATATTGATAAAATACAAGAATCACCAGAACTGTTGTTGGGTCGTCCAGATGAAGGGATGATGTATCACGTGCCGCCAGATATTGGCTTCACTTTGTTAAATCCACCGATTAATCTTGGTAAGTAATTTTTGCCTGAATTACCAGAAGTCGAGACGACGATGCGGGGCATTGCCCCGCTAGTTGGACAGGTTGTTAGCCGGGTTGTTATTCGGCATCCTACCCTAAGATGGCCCATCCCTAGCCATCTCGTTACAACACTCCCTCACGCTAAATTAATAAAATTAACGCGCCGCGCTAAGTATATTTTGGCGGACTTTAACGATGCCAACGACAGTCACCTCGGCACCTTGATTTTGCATCTTGGTATGTCTGGTCGTATTTGTTTATTAGCGCAAGATGAAGTCGCGGCCAAGCACGATCATTTTGATATTCACTTCGTAGCTGGGCAGGTATTGCGCTTGCGTGATCCGAGGCGATTTGGTGCAGTCTTATGGGCAGATTCCCGTGAAGGGGTGGCTGACCATCCTTTAATCAAGTCGCTAGGTCCTGAGCCGCTTGAAATGGGTTTTACAGGTGAATATTTGTACCAGCAACTTCGAAATAAAAGCGCGGCCATTAAGATTGCGATTATGGATAGTCATTTAGTGGTGGGCGTTGGGAATATTTACGCGAGTGAGTCTTTGTTTCGTGCCAGAATTAATCCTAAAACACCTGCCAATAAAGTCAGTAAGGTTAAATGCGAACGTTTGGTTGCTGAAATCAAGGCGACGCTTGCTGCAGCCATTGAAGCAGGGGGAAGTAGTTTGCGTGATTTCTTTGGTGCTGATGGCAATCCAGGTTATTTTCAGCAAACCTATTTTGTTTATGGACGAACGGATGCCCCTTGTCGTGAATGTGGTGCGCCAATCTGTCAGATTAAACAAGGTCAGCGCTCGACTTTTTATTGCGCTGAGTGTCAATCTTAACGCTTAGTGTTGATGAGGATGCGCTGCATGCTCATGCAAGAAGCTTTGGGAATGTTCAGGTATTGGATCTTGAATAATCTTAGGTAGTAATGAGCCAATCAGCATCCCGAATCCACTTGCAATGACCCCAGCTAATTGGGCTGGAATAAAAGGATCCTCTGGTCCAGCAATCAATATCGCAAGCCAAGTTGTTAAGCCCAAAAATATCGACAACAGCGCACCTTGATTAGTCGCTCGTTTCCAATAAACCCCGCACGCCAAAGGTACAAACGCCATTACTAGGGTGATTTGATAAGCATTTTCAACCATGCTAAAAATACTTGCATCTGAATGAACAGCATACAGCGTGACCAGTAATGTAAACGTTAAGGTCACGATGCGCATGTAGGTCAATAATGCATGGTCGGGGAGGCGCTCTCCCGCTAAGCGTTTGATGAGAATAGGTTTGATAATGTTTTCTGTGAAAGTGACGGACGGTGCTAATAGTGTGGCGGAGGCACAGCTTTTAATGGCGGATAAAAGTGCCCCAAAAAACATTACCTGCGCAATCAAGGGTGCGTGTTCTAGCACAAGTGTTGGCAATATCATTTGAGGGTCTTCATCAATCAGTTCACTGACCATTTTTGGGTCGATAAGCGTTGCTGAGTAAGCCAAGAACATCGGTACAAAAGCAAATAGAAAGTACATGACGCCGCCGAGGACTGTTCCCCATACCGCAATTTTAATTGTTTTGGCTGATTGCACCCGTTGAAAAACGTCTTGCTGAGGCATAGATCCTAGCATCATGGTAATCCACGCTGCGAAGAATCCTATCATTTCTTTTGCATCTAAGTTTGGCCAAAATTCAAACTTGCCCGCTTGCTGAGCGTGTTCGATGACCACGCCAACGCCGCCAAGCTGACCGCTGATTTCATGACCAATAAATAACATACCGATGACAATGACAATCATTTGAATAAAGTCAGTAATCGCCACAGCCCACATGCCGCCAAATAAAGTGTAAATGAGGATGGTGCCTGAGCCTATCCACATCCCTGTGATTTTGCTGATTTCGCCAGCAGACAGCACATTAAACACTAAACCTAATGCGGTGATTTGCGCGCCGACCCAGCCTAGATAAGAAATGACGATGGCAATTGAGGTGAGCGTTTCAGCTGTGTGTCCAAAGCGCTTGCGATAAAAGTCCCCAATGGTAAGTAGATTCATTCTGTATAAAGGAGCGGCGAACAAGAGACCAACTAGAATTAAGCATAACGAGGCGCCGAAAGGATCGGCGATTACGCCGTGTAACCCTTCTTTTAGAAAAACGGCTGGAATGCCAAGAACTGTTTCTGAGCCAAACCATGTGGCAAACACCGTTGCGATGACCACCTGCATGGGAAGGTGCCGGCCTGCGATGGCAAAATCTTTCGATGTATGAACCTTAGTCCCTGCGTATAAGCCAATCCCGACAGAAATAACCCAGTAAGCAATCACAAACCAAAGTAGCAAAGTAATCCACCTTTTATTAAGAATCAGTTTATTTTTAATGAATAGCATTGCGCGTTCGGCGCTAGGTGAAAGAATTTTAGCAAAAAGTAGGGTGCTGTAATAGCAAGTCGCATGTTTTATGCCACTATTTTTAGGTGAGCATGATGAGTTCGAGGGTAAAATGTGCACATGGAATCTTTACCAATTTTTATGAGAATTAAAAGCGCTCGCTGCGTTGTGGTGGGTGGCGGGGAAGTGGCAACTCGTAAAGTGAGTATGTTGCTTAAGGCTGATGCGGCTGTTGAGGTGATTGCGCCTGAGCTTTGTGAACCCCTGAAAGTACAATTTTTGGCGGGAGAAATTGATTATCTCCAGTCGACTTTTGAAGCAGCTCAATTAAATGGGGCTGTTTTAGTGATCGCTGCGACTGATGATGAAGGCGTAAACACAGCAGTTTCAAACGCTGCAAAAGCACAAAATATTCCTGTGAACGTCGTTGACTCGCCAGCACTTTGTACTTTTACGATGCCTTCTATTGTCGACCGATCTCCGGTGGTGATTGCAATCTCTAGTAATGGTGCTGCGCCAGTATTGGCCAGACTGATTCGTGCAAAGCTTGAGACCATGATTCCCGCCTCCTATGGCAGGCTTGCATATCTTGCTAGGGAATTTAGGGATGCAGTAAAAGCGAAGTTTTCTGACACACAATCACGCCGTATTTTTTGGGAAAAAACTTTTCAAGGCCCGATTGCTGAGTTGATGTTCTCAGGTCAGGAGGGTGCGGCAAAAATCGCGCTGGCTGATGCGATTAAAGCGGATGATAGCCATGCTCAACATGGTGAGGTTTATTTAGTGGGCGGCGGACCAGGCGATCCTGATTTGTTAACTTTTCGAGCGTTAAGATTAATGCAGCAATGCGATGTCTGCGTTTACGATAAGCTGGTGAGTAAAGAGGTGATGGAGCTAGTTCGTCGTGACGCCGAGCTAATTAATGTTGGCAAGGCGCGTGACAAACACACCTTGCCACAGGAAGAAATTAATTTATTGTTGGTGAACCTTGCTAAAGAGGGTAAGCGAGTGTTGCGCCTAAAAGGTGGTGACCCGTTTATTTTTGGCCGCGGTGGTGAGGAAATTGAGACGCTCATGGAAAATGGCGTACCGTTTCAAGTAGTGCCCGGCATTACGGCCGCAAACGGCGTTTCTAGTTATGCGGGCATTCCGCTGACGCATCGTGATTACGCCCAGTCATGCATTTTTACGACAGGCCACCTCAAGCTTAAAGAAGGTCAGCAAGAACATACTGTTGAATTAGATTGGCCGGCTTTGACAAGACCTAATCAAACCGTGGTGATTTATATGGGCTTGGTTGGATTGGCCCAGATATGCGTTCAATTGATTGCACATGGTTTAGATGCAGGCACTCCTGCAGCGGTTGTTCAGCAAGGAACGACATCCAAGCAGAAAGTAGTGGTTGGAGACTTAAGTGATTTAGCGATTAAAGTAGCGACCGCAGAGCTGAAACCGCCATGTTTGATTATTGTTGGGCACGTGGTTAAATTGCGCGAGAAGCTTGCTTGGTTTGAACCCAACCTTTAATCAAAAAATTCTTAATTAAGCGGCAGCGTTAGTCTGACTTCTAAGCCACCTTCTGGGCGGTTAATTAAATCTAATTTGCCACGGTGTAACTTGGTGATGCGGTCGCAAATCGCCAAGCCCAGCCCGCTTCCTTTGGTGTTGCCACGCGCTGTATCTAGGCGCTCAAAAGGGCGAAGTAGTCTGGATTTATGAGCATCAGGAATCCCCGGGCCATTATCTAAAACGCTGACCAGAATATTTTCGGCTTCGATTTTAGTGCTAATCATCACCTCGCCTTTGCCATAAGCGAAAGCGTTATCAATTAAATTACCCAATAAACGTTGCATGGCGAGTGGTCTCAATGCGATTAGGTGAGTCGGTGCAAGGTTTAAGGTCAGCTTTCTACCTAAACGGACGTGTCTGTCGTAAAGCGATTGCAGTAATGCATTTAAATCTAGCATCTGTGTGGGCTCGCCTTCTACCCCGCGCACAAAATCTAAGAACTGATTGATGATGCCATCCATGTCTGTAATGTCTTGAATCATGCCCTCTTTGTAAGTGGCGCATTGCTCGTCTGGCAGTAATTCAATGGCAAGACGCAGGCGTGCTAGTGGCGTTCGTAAATCATGCGAAACGCCTGCGAGTAAGAGCGTTCTTTCGGAGTCAAGTAAGGCGAGCGACTCTGTCATTTGGTTAAATGTATGACTTACCGCGCGTAGTTCATCAACCCCTTCTTCAGGGAGTTGCATTGGGGTTTGGCCGTTGCGAATGCGGTCTGCGGCATTGACCAGTAATTTTAGTGGCTTGTTAATTCTAATGGCCGTCATATAAGCACCAATAAGCGACAGTAAGATGACCAAAGCGCCCCAGTTGAGCCATTGCCAAGGGAAGTGGCGTTCTGCTTGTAGGCGAGGGATGACAACCCAGTAATCATCTTGGTCTATATTGAAGCTAATCCAAAGTCCTGGCACGCCAAAGTGATTGATGGCGACCATGGTGTCGCTACCTAAAGTGTTACGAATTTTTTTAGCTAAAATTTGAATGAATGGGTCTTTAGGTAGGGGCTCAATTTCTTCCAATATGTCAGCTGCATAAATGCGTACACCCTCTCTGCCAGAGAGTTCGGACAGTAGCGCAATCCGCCTATTTTCGTGGGCGGCTAATAATGAAGCTTTAGTGTAGTTGACAATGGTAATCGCTTGAAGGGCTGCGGCGTTCGCGCGTGGCTCACGTTCGAAATAATCAAATAGTTGTAGCGCAGCAAATTGCCCTATCGTCAGTAAAATGGCGATAAGCAACATCAGGCGAGCAAGGAGTGTGCGTGGTAGAAATCTCAAGATGCGAAATTAGTTTCTGGTCTTTGAAGATTTAATGCTTACCAGCTTGACCGTCTGGTACAAAGACGTAACCAAATCCCCACATTGTTTGTAGGTAGCGCGGATGTGCTGGATCAGTCTCAATTAAACGACGTAAGCGTGACACTTGAACATCAATACTACGATCGAACACATCGAGTTCTCGGCCGCGAGCCAATTGCATCAGCCTGTCACGTGAAAGAGGTTGTCGTGGATGATCAATAAACACTTTAAGCAGTGCGTATTCGCCGCTGGTGATGGTGATGTTTTCACCATTTCGGCTAAGGCTACGGGTTGATGGGTCAAATAAGAAGTCACCAAATGCAAGACTACCAGCCACAAGGCCTGGCGCGCTTGGCTCAGCTCGAACTTGTCTCCGCATGATCGCATTGATACGCGCAAGTAATTCACGCGGATTAAATGGTTTCGGCAAGTAGTCATCAGCACCCATCTCTAAACCAATGATGCGATCCACTTCGTCCCCGCGCGCTGTGAGCATGATGATAGGCATCGCGTTACCTGCGGAGCGAAGGCGGCGGCAAATGGCCAATCCATCTTCGCCTGGCAACATAAGATCAAGCACCAGTAAGTCGATGTGCTCTTGAGAGAGCACACTATCCATTTCTGTAGAATCTGCTACAGTTTTGATGTTAAAGCCTTGTTCTGATAGGTAGCGTTGTAACAATTCGCGCATGCGAACGTCATCGTCGACCATCAATATTTTTTTGATGTTGGCTTGTTGTGATGATGTGCTCATTTAAGATTCGCTCCATTGGCTTGCGGATTGTTTTATGCGTATTATACGGTTTGCTTGCCGCTATTTTATATATTTAATACGTTACATTTTTTTACAAAACGTTTTTATGTGAAATATTAGATTTACATTCATATAGCATGATGACGTTCTGGAATGGTTTGAACTAGTGGTCGTCTATTAGGTCAGACTCACGTTGTTAATGTTAATACGGTTAAGGATGCATGTTAATTAAACAAAACTTTAATGCTTGCTGTAAGGCCTTGCAATTGAATGTGGTTGATTTTGCCAAATTAAACCGCATCGTTTTAATGTCTCGTCTTGCCCTCGGCTTGGCTTTGATTTTTTCAAGTGCTGAAGTAATGATGGCTGCGCCTCGTGATAATCAATCGGGTAACGATGAAGCTTCTAAGTCCTCACAAGCAGACGCTTCAAATTCAAAATCCTCTAATGATCCAGTTGGCGTCAATATGGACGACAACATTCGCTTGCGCCGCGCATTAGATGAGTATTCCCGTACCGTTGATCCAGCACATGTTCAAATCGAAGAGCGTCGGCGTGTGATGCATCAGCGTTTACAAGAACGTTTCTCACAAACTGATAGAGATAACGACGGAACAATTTCTCTCGAAGAAGCTTACGATACGATGCCTCAGTTGGCACGTCATTTTGGCGCTGTAGATTTGAATGGGGACCGTCTGATTACGATGGATGAGTTAGAGGCCTTGCAAGCGAAAATTGCTGAGCGTCAGCGCGTTGCTTCGGTAAAGGCAGATCCTTCTGAAAGTGAAATCGCCAAGAGCAAGAGTAAACAAAACGCTGCAAATAGTCGTAAAAACGCACTTTAATTCATTTTTTATTCTGTTATACCTCAAGCTAATTCGTTGTCTTTTAATTAATTTCTCTATCCCTCCATCTGCCTTACGATAAAGCAACCTTGCTGAGGTGGCAAAGTTTCTAGCTTGCATATATAGTCTCGTTCAAGAAGCGAAAAAGCTTCAGCTCAAATTGATCTATCAGTATTGAGTAAAATTAATAACGAGAGGTAATCAAATGGCAAGTTTCTTTTCAAAAGAGCGCATCATTGCGCCTTCTTCTTACAATCGTTGGTTGATCCCGCCTGCTGCTTTAGCTGTGCATTTATGTATCGGCATGGCTTATGGTTTTTCAGTATTTTGGAAGCCACTAGGCAACGCTTTGATGGGGACTGATGGTAAACCTTTGGCTGCTTGTGCGGCAGGTGCGACCACCTTTGCGGAAAAATTAAGTGGTACAGGTCGTGCATTATTTGCGACTGACTGTAATTGGACCCAATTTGATTTGGGTTGGATGTATACCTTATTTTTTGTGTTGCTCGGCTGTTCTGCGGCGCTTTGGGGTGGCTGGCTAGAGCGTTCAGGTCCTCGTAAAGCGGGCTCTGTTGCAACACTTTGCTGGACGGGTGGCTTGCTGATTTCTGCACTTGGTGTTTATACCCATCAACTTTGGATGATGTGGCTAGGCTCAGGGGTGATTGGTGGAGTGGGCTTGGGCTTGGGTTATATTTCTCCAGTGTCTACCCTTATTAAATGGTTCCCAGATCGTCGAGGTATGGCAACTGGTTTAGCCATTATGGGCTTCGGTGGCGGTGCACTGGTTGGCTCACCAATTGCGACTAAATTAATGACTTACTTTGCAACGCCAACAGAAGTAGGCGTGTGGCAAACATTTGTCGTGTTAGCTTTGGTATATGCAGTATTTATGCTTTGTGGCTCACTAGGTTACCGCGTGCCACCCACAGGTTGGCAACCAGAAGGTTGGACCCCTCCAGCTGCAAAAGCAGGTAATGGCATGATTGCCACGCGCCATGTGCATCTCAAAAATGCGCACAAAACGCCACAGTTTTGGTTGCTTTGGCTGGTTCTCTGTATGAATGTGTCAGCCAGTATCGGTATTATTGGCGCTGCAGCTCCTATGCTCCAAGAGACATTTGGCGGTATTTTGATTCATCAACCTGATATTGGCTTTGCAGATATTAAAGCGGATGACGCATTAACCGCGGCTGCGGCTGCGATTGCTGCAGGTTTTGTTGGATTGATTTCCTTGTTTAATATTTTTGGTCGTATCGCTTGGGCAACGTCATCTGACAAATTAGGTCGCAAACAAACCTACTTCATCTTTTTTGTATTGGGCGCATTGCTTTACTCACTTGCAAGCTACGGTGCGGATGTGAAATCACTGGCGATATTTGGTGCTGCTTTATGCGTCATTGTTTCGATGTATGGTGGTGGGTTCGCAACGATTCCAGCCTATCTTGCCGATATGTTTGGCACACAGTTTGTTGGTGCAATTCATGGTCGACTTCTCACAGCGTGGTCAACCGCAGGTATTTTAGGGCCTGTGATCGTGAACTATATGCATGATATGCGTGTGGAAGCCAAAGTACCGTTTGACCAAATATACGCGCCTATTTTTTACGTTTTGGCGGGTATGTTAGTGATTGGTTTTGTGGCTAACTTATTGGTGCGCCCAGTCGCAGATAAATACTTCATGACTGATGCAGAGTTGGCGGTAGAAAAGAAATTAGCCCATGAGCAAGCTGCGCCAGCACTTAAAGCGGGTGCTACGCAAGCAAGTGGTGGCTCAGCCATTGCAGTCGTTGCTTGGATTGCCGTGCTAATTCCGATCACTTATGGTGTTTGGAGTACGTTACAAAAAGCTTGGGCATTATTTAGTTGATGCTGATTTAGGAAGCTTTAAAGGGGCGATATCTTCGCCCCTTTTTATTTGCGTAAACGAAATGCTTGACGTGTGTACGTTCGTACAGTATTGTTGAGGTTATGGCAAATGACATCGACTATTTAGGCAAGCTTCAAGATTATTATGCAGATCAGAAAATCTTGCCGTCTTATGCTGCAATCGCCCAACTATTAGGCTTTAAGTCTAAAAATGCGGTGACTGCTTTGGTTGCTAGACTTAAGCTTCAAAACTTCATTGAATCAGCCTCAGATGGCAGACTTAAGCCTGGCCGTCGTTTCTTTGATCGCGTCCTTGCTGAAAGTACCGTGCAAGCAGGCTTTGCAACCGCTGCATTAAGTGACAGAAGCGACAGTTTAAGTATTGATGACTACTTGATTGAGCGTCCATCCGACACGGTGCTTATTACCGTTAAAGGCGACTCTATGATTGATGCGGGTATTTTTCAAGACGATGTTGTCATTGTCGAGAAAAAGCAAAGTGCAAATATTGGGGATGTTGTCGTGGCGATTGTTGATAATGAGTTCACCCTTAAAACCTTAGGGCGCGAAGGCAAAGAGTTTGTGCTTTACCCTGCCAACAAAGCTTACCCAACCATTCGTCCGCATGGCCAATTAGAGATTTTTGGCGTGGTGGTCGGACAATTCAGAAAATACTAACTCTGCCCTGATTGATACATCAGCTCTTTTGATGTGTCTTTATAGCCTGCCTGTACCAACAAGGCCGCTTCAATATATCGACTTACTTTATTTCTAAGTGCTGGTAACTCGAGTAGTTGATAAAAGTGCTTTGGAAACTTATGCGCCAGCCAAGCGTATAGACTAATGTCTTTGCTTAAGTCTTCAGCTTCTTCTAAATGCTTGGGGCTACTTGAACTTAACCAAGCGATGTTTGTGGGCAGCCCTTTCATTTGGTTATTCGCGACACAGTTTAAACAGCTTAAAAAATAATCACGTTCACGTGACTTATCCCAGCCAATTGGGGCGCAAGTAAAAATAAACTTATCTTTTAAATTGAGCTTTGGGGCGTATTCATCTACCAATAAAGCCAGCTGCGATTGTGTTTGTAAGGGGGCAATTTCAAACAAGTCACTATCGATGCGAATGCGCTCAGCAAAGTAGGCAAGGGCTTCACTAATTTTATGTGTATGAAGCGTACCAGCGATTTCAGATAGATGCGGGAAGCTTGGTGAGATTGGTAGTTTGTCTAAGTCTGTCACATCAGATGTGGTGAGCATGTGTTCAAGATGTATCAGCTCGTCGTTTTCAAATGCACTAACATAGCCGGTGTCGTAAATGCCAAACCGACCAGCACGCCCCCCAATTTGCCGTACCTCAGTAGCGTTAATTGGGCGGCTAGCGATGCCATCGAACTTATCAATGCTTGAAAAAATCACTCGCCGAATAGGTAAATTTAGTCCCATGCCGATAGCGTCGGTAGCGACCAAAATGTCAGCATCACCTTCACAAAAACGCTTAGATTCAGTACGCCTTACTTCAGGCGACAGCGCCCCGTAAATAGAAGCAACGCCGTGTCCCCATTGGCGAAATCTTGCGCTTAAAGTAAGTACATCCCTCCGCGTAAAGGCAATCACAGCATCACCTTTTTGTAATTTTCCTTTGAGATTGGCACGATTATATTTCCTGCCGCTGAGGCCCTCATGTTCAAGCAATAAGGGTGTTTTGCGTTCTAAATGCGTAATGTCGTATTTTTCGCCCAATGCTTCGATGGCCCTTATGCATGGCGTAGTGACGCTATTGGCTCCGCATACAAACACCTCTTTTGCTGGTGCACCGATGAGTGCTGCCGTCCAAGCATAGCCTCGTGCTTCGTCTTGTAGCATTTGAATTTCATCAATAATCGCGACATCGACTTCTTGGTTCGGATTCATCATCTCCACCGTGCAAGCCGTATGTTTGGCGCCAGGAATTAACAGTCGCTCTTCTCCCGTAATTAAGTTGCACGCAACGCCAGCTTCCATCAGTCTGTCGCGTATTTCCATGGCTAATAGACGAAGCGGCGCAAGATAAACGCCTGATTCGGCGGCTTGCAGTTTGAGTAACGCTTGGTAAGTTTTACCAGAGTTGGTTGGGCCTAAATGGAAATGAATTTTACGATTTAAGTTGCGAGCGACTTGAAAGCTGTTTGGAAAATCATGCAATGCTAGCTTGATTGCGAGTTGCCTATGCATTCTCTAGCCAAGCAAGTTCTTGTTCCGTAAACCCTGCGGCAAGACGCGCTGCATGATTGAAAGGTTTACGGGGGGTTGGTGCTTCATATTGCTTTGCAAGTGACGCATAAGTGTCAATAGGCTCTAAGCCGCGCGATTCGCATAACCAATTAAACCAATGATTGCCTATGGCAACATGACCAATTTCATCACGCAAAATAATATCTAGTATCGCTGCCGCTTCCATGTCGCCTACTTGTGCAACTTTTGAGCGCAGCGCAGGCGACGCATCAAGTCCTCTTGCTTCCATCGTGCGAGGGACTAGAGCGATGCGCGCTAGGATATCATCTGTGGTTCTAGTCGCCATTTCCCATAAGCTGTTATGAGCAGGAAAATCCCCATAAATAAAGCCAAGTTTAACCAGGTGCTCATTGAGAAGTGTGAAATGGTAGGCCTCTTCAGCAGCTACTTTTAGCCAGTCACCGTAGTATTGCTCGGGCATGTCAGAAAATCGCCAGATGGCATCAAGTGCTAAATTAATGGCATTGAATTCAATATGTGCCAGCGCGTGAATCATTACTGCGCGGCCTTCGGTGGTGCGCATGTTGCGACGAGCGACATCTTTTGGTGAAACTAAATCAGGTTTACTTGGATAGCCAGGAATATTATCTGGAAGGGTAAATGATAGGCTGGTATCAAGGTCACAACTGCAAGATGCCCAAACAGATGCTAGCTCAGAAACTTTTTTAGTCTTCTTTAAGAAATCAGTTTCAGCGAGGCAATCAAGCGCCTGTGCGCGTAGTTCCATCTTGCAAGCTTTCTAAATCAACTTGGCCAGCAACAGCTCAGATTTGATATATGCGTAAAGAATAGGCGCAATTAATAAACCCGTAATTCCGAACAAGGACTCCATGATCAGGAGTGCAAGCAAAAGCTCCCAAGCCGCGGCATTAATTTTAGTCCCGATGATTTTTGCATTAATGAAATACTCAAGTTTATGCACCGCCACTAAAAACACGAGTGCCGCAATCGCCACTTTGAATGACACGCCTATGCTAATGACCGTGATGATGGTGTTGGAAATAAGATTGCCGATGACAGGTAGCAAGCCTGCAAAGAAAGTCACAAGCACTAAAGTTTTGTTATAGGGTAACTCGATACCGAAGTGTGGCAAGACAATCAATAAAAATATACCTGTCAGTAGGGTATTGATGGCTGAAATTTTGATTTGTGCAAACACGATGTTTTCAAAAGCTTTGCCAAATAATTGGATGCGTTCCCGCATAGCTTTTGCAAATGGCTGCGCTTTTGCGAGAGGTGAGAATTTGCCGATAGAAAGCAATAATGCAATCACTACAGCAAGTAAAATATGCGCAAAAGTATGCAGCCCCTCTTTTCCTGCAACGCCAAGTTCACGGGTGTGCTCTTTAATTAAATCGCTCACAGAGCTGTTCAACGAAAGCATGTTCTCTGGCAAGTAAGCAAGCAGGGTAGGTGGCAAATCATTTTTAATATCGTTAACGCTCTCGCCGAGTTTTGCGGCTAAGCCAGCAAGATTTTGCTCGTTGCCCAAGGTTTTTGATATAAATATCCCAGCGCTAGTGAGCATGCTAATAATAGCAGCGGTAATAAGAACGGCAGCAAGAATGCGCGCTAGCTTTTCTGGCATCTTGAGGGTGAGTTTGTCGCCTAGTCTTTTCGCGAGCAAGTAAATAAGCATGGCAATGAGGAGCGTAGGCGCCATGTGCAATATTAATACCATGCTAACTATGGCGGTCATGGCAATAAAGCTACTGAGTTTAATGGTGTTCATAGCGTTAAATATTAATACCTTGTGTGTGAATTTACATCAGTAAAAAAATAATAGTGATGACTGTCGGAAGCGAAGCGCCTGCTAGTAAGCCAAGGGCGCCAATCGATTCGTTATTAAAACCATTTTTAAGCAAGGCTGCGCCAGCTGGATTCGGTGCATTAGCGATAATCGTCAAGCCGCCGCCCGCTACTGCGCCAGCAACTAGCATATATTGAGATGCGCTCGAGATGTCAGTAATCAGTGAGCCTAGGTAAGTGAGTGCCGCATTGTCTGTTACAGCCGTCAGCGCAACGGCCCCAAAAAACAGTTCGGTTGGTTTCAAAGTCGATACAATAGGTTGTAGCCACCATTGCTGCATGCCCCCTAACACAACCAGTCCCGCCAGGAAAAAACCGACAAGTAGGCCTTCTTTTAGTATTAAAGGGCTTTGGTAACCTTTATAGGCTTGGGTGTAGCCCAAGAAGAACATAAACACTGCAAGGAAAATAACTGCATGATGCGCGAAAACGACAACAGCGCTTAAAAATAACAAATGAATTGCACTAACGGTATAAGCAAAACTTTCAGTGCTAGCTACTTTTTGAATGCTTGAATTACCAAGTTGTTTTCTTAAAAAATAGCTAAATAGTGAAGCATTGATCAATACCGCGAGCATAGACTTCCATCCGAACTGGGTAGCCATGAATAGCGTATCCCAATGCCAAGTGCCAGCGACCATCAGCACTGGCGGTGCGGCGTATGAAGTGAGCGTCCCACCGATTGAAATGTTAACGAATAACGTGCCTAGCGCGGCATATTTAAAATGCTCAGGCATCTGTTTGGTGAAAACTAACGGCGCCAAGATAAGTGCTGCTAATGTCATGGCCGCAGGCTCTGTAATGAGTGAGCCTAATAACGGAACCATAGATAAACTCAGCCAGACTTGTGCTAAACGGCTATCTATTGGTAGGGCGCTCGCCATCACTAAAATCAGTTTTTTAACTATGTCTAAAATTGGCTTGGATGCTGCAACTACCATTACAACAAACACGAATAATGGCTCGGTGTAAGTGCGCGATTCTAAATATTCAATGGCTTGTTCACCGCTTGTGAAAACCGCCATTAATGTAATGAGCACCAATGCCCAAAAGCCAAATACAACTTCAACTTCACCCAATAAATGGAGTAAGCCTTGATGCTTGGGAACGCGGTGCACCAGCGCTTCAAATGACTTGGCGCTAAATGTGTGCAGTAAGGCTAAGCCAAAAATAATTGCGGATAGCGTATTGATAGAAAGCATGCGCTCTAAAGACTAAGGTTAAAAACTCATTATACTGAATTTGTGGTGCATAAATTGGGATGCGTTCCTATAAACATGTCATCCCAATCTGCTTTTCTGATTTTAATTTGTTTTACTCATTGCGTTGCCCAAAGCGCTGATAAAGCATAGGTAACAAAATAAGCGTGAGTAATGTGGAGCTGACTAGACCGCCAATCACTACAATCGCTAAAGGTCGCTGAATCTCAGAGCCAGGTCCTGATGCGAACAGTAGCGGCACTAAGCCAAAAGCGGCAATACTTGCTGTCATGAGCACGGGTCTTAATCTACGTTTTGCACCTTCAACGACAACTTGGGCAATTGCCATACCCTCGCTTGCGAGTTGATTAAAGTAACTGACCATCACCACCCCGTTGAGCACAGCAATACCTAGTAAAGCAATAAAGCCAACGGAAGCGGGCACAGATAAATATTCACCTGAAATCCACAATGCAAAAACGCCACCTATCATGGCAAACGGAATGTTAGAGAGAATAAGCGCCGCTTGGCGAATAGAATTGAAAGTGGTGTAAAGCAATAAGAAAATTAAACCCAAAGCAATCGGCACCACAATCGCTAAACGTTGTGCAGCGCGTTGCTGATTTTCAAACTGACCGCCCCATAGGAGGTGATAGCCTTCACCTAATTTCACTTCAGTGGAGACTCGTTTTTTAGCTTCTTCAACGAAGCCCACTAAGTCGCGGTCACGCACGTTCACAGTTACTACCACCATACGGTTTGCGCGTTCACGGTCAATTTTGACAGGCCCGTCGGTACGCACTAGTTTCGCAATGGTTGAAAGTGGAACGCTGACGCCCGATGGAAGGGTGAGACGAATGTTCGCGAACTCGGCTGGAGAGAAGCGTAAAGATTCCTCACCCCTTAAAAGCAAAGGTGTGCGGCGTTGGCCCTCTTGTACAATGCCTAATACCTTACCTTCCACATGTGCACGCAAAATATCTTCTATTTGCGTAATGTCAAATCCTAGACGCCCAGCGGCCATACGGTCTATTTCAACACGCAAATATTGCACACCGCTATTTTGTGGCGTGTAAGCATCTTGGCTACCTTTAATGGATTCAAGGATTTTTTTGATATGCTGTGCGTGTTGATTGAGCACGTCTAAATCACTACCGAAAATCTTAATCGCTAGGTCCCCCCGCACGCCTAAAATCATTTCATTGACGCGCATATCAATCGGCTGGGTAAAGCTGTAAGCCATGCCAGGCAGATCTTGCATTACTTCGCGCAGATGATCGATAAGGACGTTTTTGTCAGGTGAGCGCCAAGTGTCACGTGGATTAAGAATTAAAAACTGGTCGGTTTGGTTTAAGCCCATCGGGTCTAGACCTAGCTCATCAGAGCCTACACGCGATACCACTTGTTGCACTTCGGGTACGCGACTCAAAATCGCTTGTTGTAGTTTGCCATCAATCAATAAGCTTTGATTCAAGTTGATGGAGGGTAGTTTCTCAGTGCCAATAATGATGTCGCCTTCATCCATCGTTGGCATAAATATTTTGCCAATTTGGGTGTAAACGATGCCCGTGGCTAATAGTCCAATGAGTGCGCTAACGACAACTTTACGGCTATTTTTTAGCGCCCAAGCAAGCGCGGGCTCGTAGATTTTGAGTGCTTTGCGAACGAGCCAAGGCTCTTCATGTTTCATTTTTCCAAGTAATAAAGAAGCAAGTACTGGAATCACCGTGAGTGATAAGACTAATGAGCCTGCAAGTGCAAACACAATCGTTAGCGCGACAGGGCTAAATAACTTGCCCTCCAAGCCTTGTAAAGTAAGCAATGGCAAAAAGACCGTGATGATAATTAGAATGCCTGCCGTAACTGGCACAGCGACTTCTTGCACTGCAAACGTAATAAGTTCTAGGCGTGTTTTTTTCTCTGTACTTGGCGCTTCTTGATCTTTAATTAAAGCGGACTCTTCAGCTTGATACTCGTGCTGAGCAAGATGAGCTGCGATGTTTTCAACCACAACCACGGCAGCATCCACCAACATCCCGATGGCGATAGAAAGGCCACCTAAGCTCATTAAATTAGCCGATAAGTCAAAGCTACGCATGAGGATGAAAGTGACTAAAGCTGCGAGTGGCAGCGCTAGTGCTACAGTCAGTGCAGCGCGTAGATTGCCTAGGAATAAAATCAGTAAAATCACCACGAGTACAATTGCTTCAAGGAGTGCTTTTGAAACGCCATGAATGGCACGATCGACTAAACTACCACGGTCATAAAACACTTCGGTTTTAACGCCTTTGGGTAATGTGGGGGCAATTTCTGCCAATCGCTCGCGCACGCCCTCAACGACTTGTCTTGCATTCGCGCCTCGCAAGCCCAGCACTAACCCTTCAACTGCTTCGCCTTTGCCATTGTGGCTCACAGCGCCATATCGCGTGAGTGCGCCAATATTGACACTAGCGATGTCGCTGATGCGAATGGGTGTTCCAGCAGAGGCCTTAATGACGGTATTTCGAACGTCTTCTAGGCTGTTGAAGCGACCTTCAGCACGGACAATTAGTGACTCTTCACCTTCATTTAATCGTCCTGCGCCATCATTACGATTGTTGCGGTCTAGCGCTTGTTGCAAATCATCAAGCGTTATACCACGTGCTGACATGCGGGCTAGGTCGGGCGTGATTTCAAAGCTACGTACTAAGCCACCAAGTGAATTTACATCGGCTACGCCAGCTACGCTTCGTAACTGTGGACGGATAACCCAGTCCAGTAAGCTGCGTCGCTCCTCTAACGATAGATTGCCGCCCTCGATGGTGAACATAAACATTTCGCCTAGCGGCGTCGTCATTGGCGCGATTCCGCCAGTAATGTCTTTGGGTAGATTGCCCCATACATTATTGAGACGCTCTGATACTTGTTGCCGAGCCCAATAAATATCTGTGCCATCCGCAAAGTCAATGGTGATATCAGTGAGGCCGTACTTCGCAACAGCGCGCAACATGGTTTGCTTCGGCAAGCCGAGCATTTCGACTTCTACTGGTGCGGTAATGCGTGCTTCAATCTCTTCAGGTGTTAGGCCTGGGGATTTGATAATAATTTTGACTTGCGTACTAGAAACGTCAGGAAAAGCATCAATCGGCAGATTTTGTGCGGCGTAGATACCACCACCAATTAAGCCTGCAACGAAAAGCATAACCAGCAGTCGGCCACGCATAGAAGCTTGAATGATTGCGTTTAACATTACTCGCCCCCGCCGATGCCTTGCATCTTAGCTTTGAGCGCTGCAGTACCTGATGTAACCAAGCGCTCATTGCCTAAAAAATCACCAGTAACAAAAGCTTGAGTGCCCGCATTATTAAGCACATTGATCTTGCGCGCCTCAAATCCATCTTTCGTTTGAATAAAGACTAAGGTTTGATTGGCATTTTTACCGTCGTTAATTTGAACAATCGCGCTTTTTGCAACGCTAAAGCTATTGGATTCCTGTGTAATTGGCTGCGCGATTTCTGCTTCCACTAATTGTCCAGGTGCTAACGAAGCTGTGCCTGAACTAATCAACACTCGGACTAAAGCTGTTTGGTCTAGTTTATTGATATTAGGCACAATCGCAATTACCTTGCCTGAAGCTTCAGAATGTAAAACACGTACTTTCATGCCCAATTTAATATTGCTCAAGGCTTGCGTTGGTGCATGAATCTCTAGCCAAAGTGGTGAAAGTTTAGCGATACGATAAATTGGCATCGCGCTATCCACGCGCTGGCCCGCAGTGATCATTTGCTCAAGTACGATGCCATCAATTGGCGCACTCAGTGTGATGCCATTGGTATAGCTTCCGTTAGTCTCCAAGCTTTTAATCGCTTGTTGACTCATGCCTGATAGTTTCAAAGCTTGGCGGCGCTCGGCAAGTAGGGCGCTGACTTCAGCATGATTACTCTCTGATGTGAGGTAACGGCGTTCTGCGATGATGCCATCTTTATAAAGCTCAGCATCACGGTTGAGTGAGTTTTGTGAGAGTCGTTGTTGTGACAAAGCTTGTAAATGGTCACGCTGCAATGCGACCAAATCAGGGCTGCTCAAATGCGCAAGCGCTTGGCCTTGTTTAACGCGTTGCCCTGTTGCTACCAGCATTTGGTCTATCAAGCCAGATTGCGGGGCACTAATGATGCGGGCTTGGTCAACAGGCAATACGATTTCACCTGGTAAATGCTGGCTGATGGCATTTTGATTGGTTTTAATCTCAGATGTTTCGATACCTAATGCTTTAATTTGCGCTGGGGTAATGCGAATAGTTTCGGCTGCATTGGCAATGCCGAAGCTAATAGATAGCAAACACACTAAAAGAAGAAGGTATTTTGAAGGTGTTCGCATATGAATTCCTAAATCTTGAAATTGGCTCATGGCATTGCTCCTGCAGCTTGGTTGTAATGGGCTGTATCCCATTGCAATTGAATTTGGCGTTGTTTCATTGCGCGCTCTGCCTCATAAGCCGAGGCTTGCACACGTAAAAGACTTACTAAATCAGTTTCGCCCAAGGTGAACGCTTTTTTAGCAAGGCGTAAGCTCTCTTGCGCGTTGGCATGCTGTTTAGTGGTAATGGCAAGCTCGGCCGTTGTGACTTCTAAATTATGCTCAGCCTCGTGAAAGGCTGCTTCCAAGGTGTAGCGCAAATGCTGTGCTTCGGTTTGGTTCTTTGCGTAGTTCACTTCAGCATTCGCTACTAAAGGCGCACTATGGGATTCCGTTTCAAACGGTATGCGTAATTTCAAACCTAAGCTTTCATTTGATTGATTATCAAAAGGCCCTCGCTGGGTTCGCGCACTCAGTGATACGGTTGGATTTTCACGACGTTCGATTTTGATTAAACTACGCTCATCATCTGCCAACAATATTTTCTTAGAGGCATCGCGCAGTGCGGGATGATTGTCATCTAGGGATGATTTGACTTGTTGCTCAATGAAACTTTCAGGAATCGCGTTTAAGCCAGTGAGTAACTTATATCTGAACTGCGCGTGCTTCACTTCAGCTTCAGCGCGAAGTAAAAACGTTTCCGCTTGATAAGCTTCGTTTTGCGCCAGCATGATATCGGTTTTTGGTAAATCGCCTGCTTTTACACGTTTTTCTACATCACTCAGTAAGGCTAAAGACGTTTGGTGACGGCTTTTTGCTAGCGTTGCTTGGTGCATCATCATGGCGATATCCCAAAGCGCATCACGCACCATGCCAGCTACCTGCAAACTGAGTGTTGCGCGGGTATCAACCAAGCCTAGAGCTGCATCGCGTGCAATCGCTTCACGTGCCGCTCTTTGGCCTGGTAACCAAACGGGCAACTCAAGTTCCGCTTCCCACTCCCGCTCACCGCGATTGCTGGTGATTGCGTCATTTCGGTTCAACAGGCCAATGGCAGGGGCGGCAGGCAATATGCCGTTCGCACGTTTGTTTTTCGCATCAATTTCGATTTGTTTGGCCGCTAGCAAACCGCTGTCAGGATAACGAACGATGGTTTTTTCAACCAAGTCGTGCAGGCTAAGCTGAGGGCTTATTTGCAAATCATGGTCGTGATCATCTTGCTCAGCAAAAGCTGGGCTATTCGCAAGCAAAGCCAATAACATCCATGTGAAAAACGTTGGTGGATTAAATAATCTAAATTTTTGAAACATCACATCACTCCAATTAATACCAAGACTAAGCATTTAAGTGCTTAGTGAAAACGGCAATTGCCGTCTAAGAATTAATAGCGTGAGGGCGGAGCGCGCGGCGGGGAGGTGCGATTAAAGTGTGGTTTTACAATAGGGGATGAAGCTAAGTTGTAAAACCGTCTAACGTAAACCAAGTATAGGCTGAGTGTCGCGAATACGAATAAAACGGGAAGCAAGAATTTGAATTCAAATTTCTCAGAAACGCCGGTGAACATACCGATGCTGTGTTCGGAAAGCACTTCATTATGGATGGTTGGTTTCTGAAAGCCAGGCGTTGCAGCTGACTCAATTTCGTCTATGTGAATATGAATACCAGGCGTTTTGTCGACAGCACCAATCCCAAAGGCATGGGCGTGCAAAAATGGCGAGATCAGCTGTAAAGCCACTAGCCAAAAGATGAAAAACTGAATGTGCCGTTTTTTGTTCAAGTTGCTCGCTAATTAAATGGGCGTTTCAATATACCTGTAAGCCATTATAGGGCGAGATGCTAGATAAAAGAAAGTGAACGTTTTTTGAAGCGGTTACTTATGGAGGATTAATTCACGCGGACGAGTTTTTCTCTATCGCCATCGGCGATGATTTTGCCGCCATCTAAAGCGATGACACGCTTGGCGGCTGCAAGCATCACGGCGCTGTGCGTAGTCATGATCAGCACGTCATTTTCACCGAGTAGCTGTGGCAAACGTTCAGCCAGTAGGCGTTCGCCATCGGGGTCTAAGCCTAGTGTTGGTTCATCTAACAGCAAAATACGGCAAGGCTGAGCAAAGGTGCGGGCAAGGGCAACTTTTTGACGTTGTCCGCCAGATAAGTTGCGGCCGCCTTCTTCTAACTGCATGCCCAGTGTCATGCGGCCAGATTTAATCTCATCCGCCAAGCCAGAAGCCCAAAGCGCTTTTACAAAGCGTTCGTCATTCGCAATGACGCCAGCAACGAGTAAGTTTTCTTCTAATGTACCAGCAAATAAATTCGGGTCTTGTGACTTCCAAGCCAGCCATTTAGCACGATCTTGTGCTGAAATATCTTTAATCTCTAAGCCATCAAATAAGATTTGGCCAGAACTAGCGGAGCTTAATCCGGCCAAGCAACGCATCAGCGTTGTTTTGCCTGCGCCAGGTTTGCCAAGTAGAGCAATGCGCTCGCCCGCTTTGATAGAAATTGAAACGCTTTCTAAAGCTACAGGGCGATCTGGATATTGTTTGCTCAGGTTAATAATGTCGATATTGCCTGCTACCATGTCGCGCGGAGTAAGTGCGCGGTCATCAACCGGCTTAAGGCTATCCTCCATCCGTTTTGCTGCGCGGCCAAAATCTTGCCATTTTCCAAGCACCATAAATAATGAAGTGACTAGAGACATGGCGCGTGAGGTGAGTAAGTTGCAAGCAATTAGACCACCCACTGAAAGTTCGCGCGCATCAATTAAGTAAGCGCCTGAAATAAGCATCACCACTGTGCTAAATGTAATCATCGAGGCGGAAAGGTTGTTGCTATGGGTAGTCGCTAAGCGACGTTCGCCATCTGCAATCGCGGTAGTTTCTGAATGCTGAGCCCAGCGATTTAAAAATCGTGCTGAGTTTGGCACGGTACGTACGACATCTAAGGAGCCCAACACCTCGCCCATAAAGCTGAGTTTGAGCGTGTTTTCTTTTTCGGCGATTTTACTTTTCTCAGTGCTGCGGTTTTGCAATACATAACCAATTGCGGTGTAACTCAGCACCAACAGGATAGAAACAATCACCAACTGCCAAGCGATTAAAGCCACTGCGAATAAGTAAAGTAGCAAGAAGGGCAGGTCTGCTAGGGCTAATAGATAAGTGGATGAAACAAAGTCGCGAGAGGCTGATAAATCCCGGTAGTTAGATAAAAACTTCGCAAAACCGCCTGTGATATCAGTTTGTCCGATGAGCCTGCGCCACAAATTTTCATCTGCACTTTTGGTCAGCTTTTCTGCTAAATGCTCGGTTGACCAAGCGCGCACAAAACGCATCCCTGCATCGGTTGCAAGGTAAATCAACATCCCAAAGGTGAGTGCCCAAAGCGTTTCAAAAATGCCGTTGTTAACAACCTTGTCGTAAATCAGCATAGAGAATAGCGGTAAAAGCAACTGCCCAGCGTTAACAAATAGGCTCGCTAATCCAACTTCCACCCAAGCGCCTCGGAGGGCATGCCAGAGGGGCTTTAGGGTATGTGTGGCTGGTTGGCTTATCATTAGGAGATTATGCTGCTGCCCAGTTTATTGTGGCGATAACTGCACCACCATTGTATACAGTATGCGTGCCCGCTGTTGCCGAGCCTAATAATGTTGCAGAGCCTGTTGCGCTGTCAAATGTGCTGCCACCTGAAAGGATGAGCGAGTCTCCGGTGTCGTGGATGATTTTCAATGTTGGATTGGTGGTGTCAACGAAATTGATAATATCAGCAGCACTCAAAGTCACAGCTGTGTTTGCACTGTCTCCTTTGATGTTTAGAACTTCATTCGATGTACTAATTGCTGATATGGTGCTTAGGGAATAGGTGGTGCTTAATCCCTTTAGCTGGATTGTGTCGGTTCCTGTGTTGCCGTTAATATCAATTGGCAATGTGGAGTTAACATTGAGAATAAATGTGTCGTTTGCAGTAGACCCAATAAACTTTTCTATTGAGTTGAATGTATCGCCTGTGGCGTGCCCAGTTTCTAAGTTTGAAATGGACGATGTCGTAGAGTTTATATCTACCGTGACACTACCAGAGTTAGCATAAGTAACGGTATCAGTCCCTGCCCCACCGTTGAAAGCATCGGCCCCGTTACCCCCATCCATAGTATCATCTCCATTTCCTCCGTTAAGGGTGTCATCGCCATCACCGCCTCTTAACGTGTCATTTCCATCACCACCGTTTAAGGTGTCATTTCCTCCAGCACCTTGCAGGATGTTGTCTCGGCTATTGCCTGTAATCACGTCGTTGTAATCGCTACCGTTGACGTTGTCGAAATTGCTGATGGTGTCGTTTCCACTACCACCAGTAACGTTATAGCCACTCGTTACTGTTAAGTTAACTGTAACACCTTGCCCAGCTTCACTTCCAATCGCACTTTTCCCAGCCCATTTATAGTCGATGGTGTTTGAGTACGCCATGTTATTTGCAATAATGACATTGTCTACATTGGAAGCAAATATGGTGCCATTGTAATTGGTGTTTAGTATGGTGATATTTTCGATGCTCTTTAGTGTTAGATATCCGCCCAATCCACTTTGCGTTCCACCTGTTGAATAATCGATGATGTTATTCGGTGAGAATGTACCAGTTGTCGTATCATCTTTCCCCATGTCAAGCGTATAGACAGTTGGAGTCGCAGCAAAAACAAAAGTATCAGTGCCTGCGCCACCGTCAATTATATCTTGTTTATTATCAAGATATTTTGTAACGGTGATTATGTCATTGCCATCGCCACCATAAATAGTGGTGTTGCCTACTAAGCCTGTAAATATCTGGTCGTTACCAGCGCCGCCATAAATAGTATTTGAGTCTTTGAGCAAGTCACCTGTCTTCGTATAGCTCCCTGTTAATATATCGTCACCACTTGTGCCCACAAGCACTTGAATATTCGTATAAGTATCTTTTATAGCATCGCCAGTATTGTTTGCGGTTAAAGAGCCGTATGTAATACCATTAATGACGATTGCTGCACCATTATTAAGTGAGGCAGTTATTGCGCTTGCGCTGTTTGCATAAGTGACCGTGTTAATGCCACCACCACCATCAAATTTGTTGCCCAGTACATTACTGTTGCCAGTGAAGGTGTCGTCAAATGCTGAGCCTGTGATGTTTTGAATATTGATTAGAATATCACCGCTTGCATCACCAGCACTCACTTGCTGGTCAGTATTGCTGAGGTCAACGGTTACGCCTGCACTGGAGTGAGTGTAAGTCACGGTGTCGGTTACGCCAGTATTGTTAGCTCCTCCATCAATAACGTTGGCATTGCTATCGCCTTCTAAAGTATCTGCAAATTTACCACCAGTAAGGTTTTCTATTCCATCGTAGGTGTCGTATTTTGCATCGCCTGCTAAGCCCTGTTTTAGCGATAAGCTAGCACTAATTGAGCCAGTCGCATATTTGTAACTGACGGTGTCACCTTGAAGGTTTGTCGTTTGATTGTAAGTTCCATCAATCGGGGTGTTGTTTCCACCAATAAAAGTGTCTCCCCCTGCAATTCCCATTAGCGTATCGTTACCATCACCACCGTCTAATATGTTTTTGTTGTTATCGCCAATTAGGATGTCGTTGTAACTAGAGCCAGTTAAATTTTCTATCGTTCCAGTAATAAATACATCACCAACAGCTTGAGCGCCACTATTGACCTCGGTGATGGAGCCATCATTTGATAGCTTTGCGACAATTCCTTCACTTGAGAATGTATAGGTAACGGTATCGCTTCCATAGCCACCGTTCATAATGTCTGCGCCAAGCCCGCCATAGATAATGTCGTTACCGGAGCCAGCATTTATCGTGTCATTGCCATCGCCTGCGTTAATGATTGTGCCAACACCTCTTTGCGGAAGCACCATCATTTGTGTGCCGTATGTATTGGCCACATTAAAATCCGACTCGGACACTGCATCACGCCAGGTCATATTTAGGTTGTTAATCACTTGAAAGTTAAATGCACCGATTTTGCCGTCTACTGTCACATCGCCGATAAAATCGACTATTTTTGAAGTGTCTAGTGAGGCAGATGTAATATTTTTCGCTTCGTAAACAATTCCAACATTTACGCCATCCTTAAGCATGGCTGTGGTTGGTGTAATGTGCCAAGTGTAAGGAATGGTGGCATCGCGTGTGATTTCAGCACCATCAATGCTGACAAGATCAAAGCCTGGAATATCACCAATATTGTTAGAAAAGTTAATGGTAATAGCACTAATGCTCCCAAAGTTATCAATGCCGATGTGAAGGTTTTTACTCCACTCTGCTGGTGCGCTACTAAAATTGGAGTTGTGGTTTATTACGTCATTACCAGCGCTTCCAGTGATTGTTTCTACATAAGACTGGTTTTGTGGACTGGCATTGATGGCAAGCTGCGTCGCGCTTGCGGTAGCACTATATTCGCCACGCGGGTCAGCGTGAGACATTCCATCGTAAGTGACCTTTAATTCAGATGAGGTATAAAGTGCAGAAGTTACTTTAGGTGAACCAAAGCTTTCTCCAGATGCTGTATTTGTTTGAGATTTCCCCACACGATAAACCGCAGGCTGCGCTGTGACTAATGGCGTGTATGTTTCTGGTACTTCACCGAGCCCTGTGCCTAAGCTTTTGCCAGCACCGTTACCTGTGCCAACCTTAAGCATTGGTGCTGGTGGAGGAGGTGTATCCGGGATGTGTTCGTCGTGGCTGACATTTTCATCCGTTGGTGGATTAGCATCAATATTCTCGCTCACTAAACGCAAGCTGCCTGCTTTGGCAGGGTTAGTAACGCCGACTAATTTGAATAGTTCAGGCAAGCTGATTTTGCTATCGCTAAATAGGGCATCTGGCGGATTTTTGCCTACGGCATCAATCGCGCCGTGTGGAATCACTACGTGCTCGCCGTTAGCAAAGGTGAGGAGCAAGTCAACGTCTGCTACGTCAACAAGCTTAAGTGCGCCCATGCTTTGCTTGATGGTGATGGCGCCATCAGCACTTTTTGTTGCTTGCTCTAGGTGTTGCGATGCAGGAATCGTCAGCGTGGCTTTTTCAGCGGCTTTTAATTGAATAGGCGCTTTGGTGTTTGCTGCTGCGCTATGGTTCTGTTTTGCCATGATGTCGATTCCTTAGTGTTCTTACTCTATTTATTCGTGTTTTTTTACAGCTTACTTTTGGTTTTTAATGGCTTCAATTAATTCGCCTTGCATTTGAATCATCGTGCTAAGTAGACGTTGTCTTTCTGAGGCATCGTCTTTGGCTAGAATTTTAAGTTCAATCAAATGATTTGGAATTTCAACACTGTTTCTATCGGCAATGCTGAGCAAGTCACCCATTTGGCGTCCTACACGTTGTAGCTCGACTCTAAACTCTTGAGCGGCACTTGTTTGCTCTGCAATCACGCGTAACATATCCGCACGTTGTTTTTGAAAGTCGTCAATTTCCATGCTGAGCGCGCGCTCTTGAATACGTAAGGATTCAGCAAGGCGCTCTTCAATACGGTTAAGGGTTCTAGCCGTTTCAGAGCTACCTTCCATGCTCGAGCTTGATGTTGAGTCGTTGCTATAACTAAGTGGGGTATTATTTTGTTGAGCGCGGGCGATGTTGATGCGTTCATTCTCATCAGCCAGTAAAGCCTGCATTTCAAGGTCGCTCAAGTTGTTGGCACGCTGGTAAGCAAGCAAATCACTTGCAGTAAGCGGCTCAGCAATGCCTTCAGAAAGCTTGAATACGCTATTGTCTAAGGTTTTTTCTAGGTCGGTTTTGCTTTGACGGACGAATGAATATTCAATATGTTGTGCCACTTCTGACCCAAGTAGCGAAGTTACTTCCCCCATGCAACGGCGAACAGAAACCATCATAAAACTCAAAATGATTGAGCCTAGTAAACCGTACATAGAGGCTGAGAATGCGATACCCATGGAATGCATAGGAGCTTCCATTTTGGTGACCATTTGCCCAAAAATAGCGATAGGGTCTGCTGTTTTGATGTCTAGATTTGAGAAGCTAGAAATCAGCGCGGCGATATCATCAAGTGTGGCTAAAAGACCAATAAATGTTCCAAGCAAGCCCATGCCGACTAGCAAGCCACTAAAGAATTGTGGAAGGGCATTGCGTGCAGTGAGGCGCTCACGTAGCTTTTTAACTTCATTTTCAATCGCCACTTGCTCTTGGTGCATGATGGCGTGACCAGTTGATGAGGCAATCATGCGAAGCACGTGCGCCATTTCGGCATTGGAATTGAGGGCAATCTCTCTTAGTTCATCGGCGCTGGCGCCATCCTTTTGCGCTTCTGTGAAAATACTTAACTGCTCGGCTTCTTCCATCAGGCGATGGATGATACGCATAATTAAAATGCCGCCAATGAAGATAATCGCAAAAATAATGTAGTTGATTTGCGGATGTGGATTGCTCGCAATCGTTTTGATAATCGCAGTGCGATAGAGAATTGCTGCCAACAGCAACAATGCAAATGGCAGCGCTGTATAGAGGTAGTAAATTCTTAAATTTTTATACATGAATTATTCCTGTTGGTTCTTTAACATTTAAATAGTGAGTGTGTTGTTGTTTGAATTGATCTTGGGCTACCTAGGATCTCTAAGTGCGCGGTCAGAGAACCTTAATAATGGCGATAGCAAATACGAGATAACCGTACGTTTACCTACAACGATATCGGCAATCGCTGTCATCCCCGGCAAGATTTCCATTTCTTGGTTGTTGTCTTTTGCTTCGAGCATGATGCGGTAGTACCTGCCTTCACGTTCATCTAGCAAGGTGTCGGCACTGACGTCACTAACTTTGCCATTGAGCGTGCCGAAGGTGGCGTAGTCATATGCACCAAGGCGGATATGAGCAGGCAAGCCGTGCCTTAAATTCGCCCTATCATTTGGTTTGGCGCGTGCTTCGATCAGGACGCTTTGGTTCGCAGGGGTGATTTCCATCAAGGCTTCCCCAGGCTTAATGACACCACCTACTGTGGTCACTGACATGCGATTGATAATCCCAGAAACTGGGGCTTTGACTTGGTTGCGATCCAGTTTGTCTTTGTTCGTGTCGATCTCAAAACCAGACTTCTCGATTTCGCCGCGAAGTTGAGTGAGCTCAGAAGATGCTTCTGAGCGATATCGTGCCCATACTTCGCCGACTTTTGACTCGGTCTCTGCCATTGCTGCTTTGAGTCTTGGAATGGCGGCTTCTGCTTCTGAAATTTGAGAGGTGAGTCTTTGGACGCGTGATTGGCTATCAAGTAGCTCAAGGTTAGAGGCTGCGCCGTTACGTTTCAAACCCTCAATGACTTTGTATTGCTGTTGAGCCACTTCTAGCTCAGACGATAGGTTTCTGCGGCGGCTTTCTGCTTCGCTAATCTCGCCACGCTTTTGAGCATTTTGGTCTCGAAGCACGCGCACTTCATCCGACACTCTTGCACGCCTCGCTTCAAATGCGAGTGTTTCTGCTCTGCGCACATCCGGGTCTTGAATGTCTTTTGGGAAATTAATCGCGCCAGCTCCACTCGATTCAGCGATCAATCTCGCTTCGCGGCCTCGGAGGGTAGTCGATTTAGATTGTTCTTGATCTAAGTTTGATTTTACTTGCACATCAGACAGCTCTAGTAATGCTTGGCCCGCAGTTACTTTTTGGCCTTCATGGACCAAAATGTTACGCACAATTCCACCCTCTAAATGTTGGATGATTTGTGATTTTCCAGCAGGAACAATCCGACCCTCAGTGCGCACGATGACGTCAACTTTGGCAATGCTCGCCCATAGCAAAAACAAAACACAAGCGATCGCCGTGACTGCCACAAATGCGGTGCGAGGATGAGTGCGTTGCATGATTTTGAAAAATTTATTCATGACTATTTTGGTGAAACCATGACTTTTGAGTTGTCTGCGTTATTGCTACCTTCACGCACTAAAACTTCAATATTTTCAGCGGGTACTTTTAGCGCAATGAGCTGATTTCTGACAGACATAGCACGGTAAAAGGCTAAACGTTTTGCTTCAGAAAAGTCTTTTGGTGTGGTTACTTCAATATGTGCACTGCCAGTTTTTGCAATGGTGCTTAATGCACTCCGAACAGTTTCAGTTTCGCTTGGGTTAAGGCTGACAGCATCTTGTGTAAAACTCACCACGACTTGTCCGCCAGCATCGGTAGCGTTTTGTAAGCTTTTTTCAGGGGTTTTGTTTGGCGTTTTGGCGACCACCACTTTTTGCGGTGTTGTCGCGTTGTTCTTGATTTGCGCTTCCTGTTTGAGTGCAGCTAAGCTTTGTTGAAGCGATTGGATTTGTTCGTCTTTGGCCTTAATCGCCTCATTTGTGCTACTTGTTGGGTCAATAGATTCAGGGTTCTCGACAGTTTGCTGTTGTGCTGAAGGTGCTGGGTTCTCATTAGTGTGGCGGCTTAAGGCGAGCGCAAACATGAAAACCGCGATAATCATAATGGTCAACACAAACAGCAAATTTAATACTAAGTTGGTAACGGCATCGACGTACCCTGGCCAGAAAATATCTGACCCGTCACCACTTCCTTCATGTTCCATTTAACGTTGCTCCTAGTTAATCTTTTGGCCGTGAATTAATTGCCACCGAGGTTCTGTGCGCTAGCAACAACTGTGCTTGGATTGCCTTGCACTAAACGGGCGATTTGTGAAATGGCCGTCATCTCTTGAATATGCAAAGTCACTAAACGGGTGCGTGCTTGGTAGTAGCGGTCGTAAACGTCAAGCATGTCGAGCAGGGACTGATTGCCTGATACCATGCGCGCTGACATTGATTTTGCTGCGCTAGAAATTGAATCTAGCTCGTTGTACCCGCCCGCGAGTCTTTCTCTGGTTGCTTCTAGCGTTGCGTATTGAGCTGAGAGTGATTGAATGACGCGGCGTTGCTGGTCATCTAAGCGATAGGTAAGCTCCATGTAGCGGGCTTGCTTTTCATCGTTCAACTTCCAATCACTGCCGCCATTTAAAACTGACCAATTCATGACCATCATTAAACGTTGGTCATGTTGGCTGCCTGCTTGGCCGCCTGCATGAGCGCTGTCTGTATCAGAATATTCAAGATTCAAGGTCGGTAAAAAGCGCGCTTTTGCCGCATTTTTATCTAAACTTGCCGCATTAATTTCAGCGCGTAATGATGAAATATCAGGGTTAGCTTCCAAAGAGCGAGGCATGGCTTCATCGAGAGTTTTCGGTACGATGGATAAACCAACATCATCAAGCTCTGGCAAACGGAGTGAGCTTGGCGATAAATTAATTAAACGCACCAACTCAATTCCTGCGGCAGCTTGGGCAGCCTCTTGTTCAACTCGTGCTGATTTCGCACTCAGCATTCTTGCACGCACGCGTTCTTTATCTGAATTGCTTGCTGCTCCAGCTTTTGCGCGTTTGTCGATGTATTGGAATAACTCTTTCAATTGATTTTCGTAATCAATCGCCATGTTGGCTTGAATGCGGGTTGAGGTAAGTGCTAAATAGGCATTCACTGTGGCAACATAAGTATCGCCTTGGCTTGCGCGCACGCCTTCTTGGCGTGACTCTTCAATCACTTTTCTGCGCTTCCAATCATACAGGCCGGCGACATCTAAGATTGGTTGACGCAACGTGACGCTAGTATCTTGTCTGTTGTGGATGCTACGTGCGACCTCTTTTCCTGTCGTAGTATCAATCTGTGCGCCCGGCGTTGAAGTTTCGCGGCCTGCTTTTACGTTCACTAACAGTGATGGCAACATAAACGCGCGCGCTTGACCTGTTTGTGCTTCCGCTTGATTTAAGCGTGAGCTAGCAACTAACACATCCCGGCTAAACCCCATCGATGCCTTAATTGCTTGGCTTAAATCAATGCCGCTGATGCTTTCAACTGGGCTTGCCTCGTTTGAGCGAAAGCTTTTTACTCCGGCCGTGAATTGCTTTCTTGCATCAGCATCAACGGTGATTTCTAGTGTGCCAATTAGGCTGGAGAGTGAGTGATCGGATGGAGAGTCAAACCTTGGTGCGACTTCTGAATGCTTTGTATTATCTGTACTGCTTCCAACAAACTCAGCAATTTCATTCGAATTGCTATCCAATGGCTTTTGTATTGTTGATGAAGTGCCCACATCTTTCGTGGAAGTGATTAAGGGGGTTGATTGTCGTCCAACAATACGTTCTGAGGCTGGTAAGATAGCATTCATGGCTTGTACAGCGGCAGCTGCTGCAGCTGCCGCTGCATTCGCCGCCACTGCAGCAGAGTTTGCTGCATCAACGGCAGCATTGGCAGCTTTCGCCGCCGCGGAAAGCGTTGTATTAGGTTTTGAATTGTTGGCCTGCAAGTCTGCAGCAAGTACGCCATTGCTTAAGGCACATATGCCGAATGAGAGCATGATGTAAGCGCTGATGCTTGCGGGCTTTAAAAGAGGCTCTTTTGGTTGCTTGGTATGGTTCATTCTCTTTGGGTTCTGATTTTTTCTAATGAGTTAAAATTAAACACATTTTATTAATGGTATGTATTAGATAAAAATAAAAATCACATATTTTGTTTAAAGATAACTTAATTTATTTTGTTGTTTGATTTTATATATTTTGTTGGTTTTATTGAATTTTATCATGTTAAAAATCAAAATAAAAACATTGATTTAGTATGTATTGCAGGTAAATATTAAATAAAAAAACAAATGTTAAATTCAACATTTATATCTTCATGTTTTTAATGAAATTGATTTCTTAAATGAGCTTTAAATATTTATTAATATAATACATACCATATTTTATTTTTTTGCCTAAAAATGGTGCTTTTAGTCTGAAACGCGCGTTGAAACATCATGAAGTTTGCATTGAATTTGACGATTTTGTATTAAATCTGCTTTTGAACGCGCTTTAGATTCAAATCCGATTTATAATTTCGGCTCTGTTGATTTGGTCAAGCCAAGTCACATCCATTAAACAACTCCAAAAGAGAAGAAAATGACCACCAAAAATGCTGATATTGGCCTCGTTGGCCTTGCTGTGATGGGGCAAAATCTTGCCCTCAATATTGCCGATCATGGCTACACCATTGCGGTTTACAACCGTGACCCTAAAAAAATGGTGAATTTTATTGAAGAGTGTAAGAAAAATGAGCCATCACATGAAAATGTGGTTGGTCATGCAGATTTAGCTTCTTTCGTGTTGAGCATTAAGCGTCCACGTAAGATTGTATTGTTGGTTAAAGCAGGTAGCGCGACTGACGTGACTATTAATGCTTTGCTTCCTTTCTTAGAGCAAGGTGACATCATTATTGATGGCGGTAACGCTTTATGGACAGACACGATTCGTCGTGAAAAAGAATTAGCCGCTAAGGGCATCGAATTTATCGGCTCTGGCGTTTCAGGTGGTGAAACGGGTGCGCGTTTCGGCCCAAGCTTGATGCCTTCTGGCACACGCAAGGCATGGGCGAGCTTAGAGCCAATTTGGCGTGATATTGCAGCTAAAGTAGATCCAAAAACGGGTGTGCCTCTAGAAGGCGGTAAACCAGGCAAGCCAGTTGAAGGTGGTTTTTCCTGTGCTGAATACATCGGCCCAGATGGTGCTGGTCACTATGTGAAAATGGTGCACAACGGTATTGAATATATCGATATGCAATTGATTTGCGAAGCTTACTGGTTGATGAAAAACTTGCTTGGTATGGAAGCTGGCGAAATCGGTAAGATTTTTGAAGAGTGGAATAAGGGTGAATTATCAAGCTTCTTGATTGAAATTACTGGCGATATTCTTCAACAAAAAGACCCTGCAGGTAAGGGTTATTTGGTTGATATGGTGATGGACGCTGCGGGTCAAAAAGGCACTGGCCAATGGACTGCAGCAAATGCGCTTGAACTAGGCGCGCCAGCAAATGCGATTGCAGCGGCTGTTTACGCGCGTGCGCTTTCAAGCTTGAAAGAGGAACGTGTTGAAGCGAGCAAGATTCTTAAAGGGCCAGTGATTAAAACTGAGTCAGATAAGAAAGAGATTATTGAGGCGATTAAGAACGCACTTTATTGCTCAAAAATCTGTGCTTACGCGCAAGGCTTCCAACTGATTGATAAAGCACAAGTAGCTTACAACTGGAAATTGAACTTCGGTGAAATCGCTCAGATCTGGCGCGGTGGTTGTATCATCCGTGCTCGCTTCCTGCAAAAAATCACGGATGCTTATGCACTTGACTCACGTTTGAAAAACTTGATGTTGGATCCATATTTCACACAAGCGATGAACGATGGCCAGGCTGGCTGGCGTAAAGTGATTGCCTTGGCAGTGACGAACGGTATTCCTGCGCAAGGTTTCTGCGCAGCGCTTTCATACTATGATGGCTACCGCAGTGCCGTGCTTCCAGCTAACTTGTTGCAAGCGCAACGTGATTACTTCGGTGCGCACACTTATGAGCGTGTTGACCAACCGCGTGGTCAGTTCTACCACTTGGATTGGCCAGAAGCAGGTCGTCCACAGTACGAAATTTAAGCTAAGCGTTTAGTTTAAAAACCAAAAGGCACAGATTTTTCTGTGCCTTTTTTATTGCCGCAAGATTTGATTTGTTGCTTATGGGCTGACGTAAGCTTTGAGGCCAATTGCTCTAATCTTTTCAGCAACGCCTTCAAGCCACTCTGGGGAAAGGCGACTTAAACGAGGCGCTTCTGCTTGCATGGATGGTCTTGCAAGACCATACAAATGCACGCCTTGAATCACATCTTTTACTTCGGTGAGCAGCGTTATATAAGATGCAACTTCAGTGACTGTTGGGGCGGTGCCATCAATTGCGACCATGCAGGTTTGCACGAAAGTTGGGCAAGCTTTGGCACAAGCTTTAATTCGCTTAATGACGCTCGGAATGTTGATGTTCACATCATTGATTTTTGCGACACCTTCAGAGGTCCCCGCATCCGCCTTAAACCAAACCTCACCGTTGATTTTTGCAAGATGACGCATACTTTCTAAAACATGCGGTTTATCCAATAAGCTGCCATTGGTAATCAAACGCACTTTAATAGGATGGTCCAATTCAGGATTGAGTAAATCAAACTCATTCAAAAGCTTTTCAACAATCTTAAGTACTTCTGGAAATTCTTTTGCGCTGGTTGGTTCGCCATTGCCTGAGAAGGCAATGTCTTGAAGCTTGCGATCGCCTTCAGCAACGTAATCTTGCATAAAATCGCCATGCACGATGTATTCTAAAAAGTCGCGCAACTCTTTTTCAAGCAGCGCTAAATTAATGGGTGGTGGGGTGCCTCGCGTGAGATTAGGTACTTGGCAATACAAACAGCGCCAATTGCATGCATTGTTGATGTTGAGGTTGATACCGATTGAAACACCGCCAGCGCGGCGTGAAACTACAGGGTATATGTAAGTTAAGCCACTAACATCACGGTTATGATCTTCGACAGTAAGAAATTGGTCGTCTGTCATTGCTTTAGATGCAGGTTTGGCAAGATTGTGGATTGAAAATCTTTTTCAATTCGTCAGGCGCTAGGATTTTTACATAGCGCTGTTTGACTTCAATAATCCCATCGTCACTGAGTTTTGAGAATGTGCGACTAATGGTTTCTAATTTGAGGCCGAGGTAACTGCCGATTTCTTCACGGGTCATCCGCAAAATCATTTCAGATTGCGAAAAGCCGCGCGCATGTAAGCGTTGGACTAAGTTAAGTAAAAATGCAGCAAGGCGTTCCTCAGCACGCATATTACCAAGCATCATCATCATCCCATTCTCACGAACGATTTCACGGCTCATGACCTTGTGGACATGGCGCTGCAAAACGGGGAACTCTCTCGACAACTCTTCGACATTAGAAAAGGGCATGACGCATACTTCGGCGTCTTCAAGTGCAACTGCATTGCAACTGTGTTGATCGGTAACAATGCCATCAAGACCAATGATTTCGCCAGCCATTTGAAAGCCAGTAACTTGTTCACGGCCGTCTTCGTTAGAAATGCAGGTTTTGAAAAAGCCTGTGCGAATGGCGTAAAGCGAGGTGAATGCGTCACCATTGCCAAAAAGCCTTTGGCCCTGTTTCACTTGTCGGCGAGTTGCGACCACTTCATCAAGCTTTTTCATGTCCGCGATTTCGAGGCCAATCGGCATACAAAGTTCACGAAGATTACAGTTAGAACAAGCTACTTTGAAAGTGTTATCGGTCATATCTCTTGAGGTGAGTTGATTACCCTATAAGCATACCGCGATAAGCCATTCACGGGTAGATGTTAAAGATGTTAATTTTTTGTTTTAATGACGTTTTTTTGGCTTGCCAGCCATATTTTGCGTTGCTAATCGTTTGATTTATATCAAGGACTTTTGCATGACGAAGTGGCAAAGTGGCGATAAGTAAAAAATTGTAAAAATTCAGATTTAAAAATTAGGAATTTATAAATGGCAGTGATCTCAATGGCCGAGTATGCAGACCAAAAAACAGCGCAAGCGGAAGCTGATGCGTTAAGCGAAATTACGCTTGAAATGCTTGAAAAGTATGACGTGGCGGGCCCTCGTTACACCTCTTATCCCACAGCAGATCGTTTTGTCGATGCTTTTGGTGTTGAAGACTATCAACAAGCCCTAGAAAAAAGACGCGTGGGTGGCATGGCTTTGCCGCTATCTATTTATGTTCACGTACCCTTTTGTGAGTCACTTTGTTTTTATTGCGCATGTAACAAAATTATTACGAAGCGTCATGAGCGGGGTGCGGAGTATTTAGAATATCTACGTCGCGAAATTGATTTACATGTAGCGCATTTAGGCACAGGTCAAACCATTAGTCAGCTCCACTTAGGCGGCGGTTCGCCGACCTTCTTTAATGATGAAGAGCTTAGCCAGTTGATGGACATGATTAAGCGCAACTTTGTTATGGCGCCTAACGGGGAGTACTCTATTGAGATTGACCCTCGTACTGTGGATGCAAAGCGTTTGGCGCATTTGGCTAGCCTGGGTTTTAACCGTTTAAGTTTTGGTGTCCAGGATTTTGACCATGAAGTGCAAAAAGCTGTGCATCGGATTCAGCCAGCAGAACAAGTGTTCGACTTGGTTGGTACGGCAAGGCGATTAGGCTTTGACTCAGTGAATGTTGATTTAATTTACGGACTACCCAAACAAAACCCAGCTTCATTTGCGCGTACCTTGCAACAAGTGGCGACTCTCAGACCTGAGCGGATTGCGCTTTACGCTTATGCTCACTTGCCACAACGCTTCAAACCACAACGAAAAATTCATGCGGAAGATTTACCAGTTGCGGCGGATAAGATTGAAATGCTTTCAATTGCTATTTCAACTTTCTTAAGCGCGGGTTATGTTTATGTCGGCATGGATCACTTTGCTTTGCCGACGGATTCGCTTGCAATTGCTAAGCGTCAAGGTCGCTTACATCGTAATTTCCAAGGGTATAGTACTCAGCCAGATTGCGATTTGATCGCGCTCGGTGTTTCATCTATTGGCCGTGTTGGCAGTACTTATAGCCAAAATGCTAAAACTCTAGATGAGTATTACGATCATATTAACCAAGGCAAGCTGCCTGTCGTTCGTGGTTTGGCGTTGACTAGCGATGACTTAGTGCGTCGTGCTGTGATTATGGCGCTCATGTGCCAAGGGGAGCTGCAGTTTGAGGCGGTTGAGCTCGCTTATATGATCAATTTTAAGCAGTACTTTGCGAATGAGCTTACTAGTTTAAAAGCGCTAGAAAAAGAAGGCTTAGTTGTGGTTGATGACACAAGCATTCAAGTGACTAACCAAGGCTGGTTTTTTGTAAGAGGTGTTGCTATGCATTTTGATCGTTACTTGCAAACGGATCAAAATAGAGCCAAATTTTCGAAGATTATTTAAGACTGGACGATGTGAAAGAAGCCGAGCGATGCTCGGCTTCTTTGTTTTAACGCTAAGCCAGTAAACTGGCAAGAAAAAGAGCGCAAGGGTCTTGTCCGTGGAATATATCCGCTAAAGCAGATTATTCACACGCAAAAAAAGCCCCTGCTGGTGACAACAGGGGCGAGGGTGGATCTAACAACATGTGGGTGTTAATTCACGGGAGGTTTACTGGTGTTATTCAATTAGAATTTTTTACCGAAGCCTACTGAAACAACCCATGGGTCGATGTCAAGTTGGTCGATCTTTGTATAACCACTTCCCAAGTCAGCCTTTACTGTTGTGTCAAACCACATCTTTTTAACGTCAACGTTTAGCAACCATTTGTTCTCTAAGTTGTAGTCCATACCGGCTTGAAGTGCTACCCCCCAATTGTTGCGTTCAATTGTAATTGGGATCGGGCCAAGATTTAGGTTGTTGTCCATAGCGCGAACGTATGAAATGCCTGCGCCAACATATGGATCAAATGTTTGGTCAGGATTAAAGTGCCATTGAGCTAGCAGTGTTGGCGGTAATAGATTTACTTTGCCTAAGTCTGTTGCAGTGCCAGCTACATTAGCTGTTACGGTGTGGCGTGTTCCAGTTGCCAAAATCAACTCAGCTGCGATGTTTTTTGTGAAGTAGTAAGAGAAATCAATTTCAGGAATTGTATTAGAGTCCACAGACAGATGTGCGTTTGGATCGTGAAATGTATTAGTTGTAGTACCTAATTTGCTGCTTTCATCTGGTGCAATATGCGTTGCACGTAAACGTACAACGATGTCGCCAGCCTCAGCCATAGCTAAAGAAGGGACTAGTGCAACTGCAACTGCTAACGCTACTAATGTTTTTTTCATGATTCCATCCTCGTTAAAATTGATTTAAAGCCAAATCTGATGGATGAATTTTAGGTGCTTTAGGCTGGCGCTTCTTTGATGTAGGTCAAATGCAACACAAGCAAAGAATTTTTGTTGCTTTTATGCAACAAAAAAGCCCGAGAGCTTTAAGCGTCGGGCTTTATGTAAGTGGTGGTGATGGGGGGACTCGAACCCTCGACCTATGGATTATGAATCCATCGCTCTAACCAGCTGAGCTACATCACCATCCTGTTAACTTGCAATTAAGCAAGCCCGCCATTTTATGGGTTTGGCGAGCCCTTGTCAAAAACTACTCTGCTTTTTTAGATAATTAAGTTTATTTTAATGCGGCAAAAATCTGATCGCGGATAGTATTCATCTCGCCAAGGCCTGGCACAAACACATGCTTAGGTGCACCTGCCGCGCCGCTTTTTGCCCAGCTTACGTAGTAATCAACTAATGGTTTAGTTTGACTATGATAAACCTCTAAGCGTTTTAATACCGTTGCTTCGTGGTCATCTTCACGTTGAACTAGATCCTCACCAGTCACATCGTCTTTACCTGCAACTTTAGGTGGATTAAATTTTACGTGGTAAGTACGGCCACTCGCTGGGTGTGAACGACGACCACTCATGCGCTCTACGATTGCTTCATCAGGCACGTCGATTTCAACCACGTAATCAATATCAACACCCGCAGCTTTCATTGCTTCCGCTTGAGGGATGGTGCGTGGGAATCCGTCGAATAAAAAGCCATTAGCACAGTCCGTTTCTTTAATGCGTTCAGATACCAAGCCAATAATCACGGCATCAGGCACTAGGCCACCGCTGTCCATATAGCTTTTTGCTTCCAAACCCAATTGTGTGCCAGCTTTTACTGCCGCACGCAACATATCACCCGTTGAGATTTGTGGGATGTTGAATTTTTCTTTAATGAATGTGGCTTGAGTGCCTTTGCCTGCGCCAGGTGCGCCTAGCAGAATTACACGCATGTTAATCTCCTGATGGGTTGGGTTGTTTGCATAAAGGGGTGAAATTATATCAGGCTAAAAAGTTTGCAATCGATACAAATTGCTCGACTGATAAATTTTCTGCTCTGAGTCCAGACTCGATGCCGACCGCTGTAAATCCAACATCGTCTAAATACTCTTTTAAAGTATTGCGTAAGGTCTTGCGGCGTTGCCCAAAAGCGGCTGTGACGATTTTTGCAAACAGCGCTTCATCTTTTGCTGGGTATGGAAGCGTTTTATGCGGTACACATCTAACGAAAGCAGATTCAACTTTAGGGGCAGGGTCAAATGCTTCAGGTGGCACCGTGATTAAATATTCCATCTTGAGTCGATACTGCAGCATCACGGAAAGCCTTCCGTATTCTGATGTTGAAGGTGCTGCCACCATGCGCTCGACCACTTCTTTTTGAAGCATAAAATGCATATCGATAATGCTGTCGATATTACTCAATAGGTGAAACAAAATTGGCGTGGAGATGTTGTACGGCAAATTGCCGGTGACGCGAATTTTGTTATCAGGACTCAGTTTTGCAAGTTCGGCGAAGTTAAATTTGAGTGCATCAGAGTTATGGATGGTCAGTTTGTCTTTTGGGTAAAAGCTTTCCATCCAAGCAATAATGTCACGGTCAATTTCAACTACGTGTAAATGGTTTAGTTTTTTGAGGAGAGGTTGTGTGAGTGCGCCCAGGCCTGGCCCAATCTCTACCAGTAAGTCATCTGACTTTGGGGAGATGGCTTCCACTAAGCTGTAAATAACACCTTGATCGGTCAGGAAGTTTTGTCCAAAGCGTTTTTTTGCAATATATTTCATGAGGATTGATTGTTTTTTGTGTGAGCCAACTCAATGGCAAGGTTGATGGCGGCAAGGATGCTACCAATTTCAATGTTGCCTTTACCAGCCAAATCTAAAGCTGTGCCGTGGTCAACCGAGGTGCGAATGATAGGCAAACCTAGTGTGACATTAACGCCCTCACCAAAGCTTGCGTGTTTCAGTACAGCCAGACCTTGGTCGTGATACATGGCCAAAAAGGCATCGGTATATGCGATATTTTTTTGTGAAAACATCGTATCAGCTGGCATTGGGCCGACTAAGTTCATGCCTTCAGCGCGAAGCTTTTCAAGCACAGGGGTAATTGTTTTGATTTCCTCATCACCCAAGTAGCCGCCTTCGCCTGCGTGAGGATTGAGTCCTGCCACCATCATGCGAGGGTTGTTAATGCCAAATTTCTGAACGAGATCGGCATATAAAATGCGAATGGTCTTGGTTAAACTCTCTGCCGTAATAGCTGTGCTGACTTGAGTTAACGGCAAATGCGTTGTGGCAAGTGCTACACGCATACCTCCACCAACAAGCATCATCACGACTTGTGGTGTATTGGATTCTTCGGCTAAGAATTCAGTATGGCCTGTAAAGGCAATGCCCGCCTCGTTGATAATGCCTTTGTGAACTGGCGCAGTGACCATTGCATCAAAAACATTTTCAAGGCAGCCTTGAAGTGCACTAGAGAGCGTTTGAAGTACATAAGCACTGTTGGCTTTGTTTAGTGTGCCTGCGATAACAGGATGGGCTGTAGCTTGATGCATGACTGTTAGGTGGCCATTTCCAGCATGAACAGTTGGTGATTGGTCTTGTTGGTAGGCATCAACTTTCAGCTTGATATTGAGTGCATGGGCTCTTGCAAGTAAAGCATTCTGGTCTGTGATGACAACAATGTTGGCGTTGATAGCTTGATGGGCAAGCATGGCGCACAGGTCTAAACCTATGCCTGCTGGTTCCCCGGCCGTAATCGCGATGCGAGGTAAGGTGTATGCCACGGTGCGTTTAGGCTTAGAATTTATCTTCGAGCCTGATCTCAACAAAGGCGCGGTCGCGAAGCTCACGCACCCAGTCTTGATAGGCCTCGTCAGATTTCCTAGCGCGAATTTCTTGTCTTGCTTTGATGCGCGCTGCTTCTTTAGACATATCTTGGTTACGGCGCTCAAGTACTTGTATGACGTGTAAGCCAAACTGCGTTTTAATCACATTACTAATTTCACCTAGCGCTAATACGTTCATGGTTTTTTCAAACTCTGGTACTGTGTCTCCAGGGTTTACCCAGCCTAAATCGCCACCACTTTTTGCTGAGCCATCATCTGAATATTGGCGTGCTAAATCTTCAAACTTATCGCCATGATCAAGGCGTTCTTTAATATCGGCTATACGTGTCATTGCATCTTTTTCGGATACAACTTCGCTAAACTTAATCAGAATATGGCGCACATGCGTTTGCCCAACGACCAATGGGGATGAGCCACCGCGACGGTTGGTAACCTTTAGGATATGAAAGCCATTTGGGCTACGCAGTATTTGGCTAGTCTCGCCAGCTTTAAGCGGTTTGAGTGCTTCAAGAAATAATGCTGGAATTTGAGAGCCATTTTTCCAGCCTAAGCTACCGCCTTCAAGTGCATTAGGTGCGTCAGAAAAGCTTGCGGAAATCTTCGCAAAGTCTTTGCCTGCTTGTAGTTGGCTTAATGCATCTTCAGCTTTTGCGCGAAGCTTCTTTAAGTCATCAGGGGCAGTGTCTTCACCGGCGCGAATTAAAATATGTGAAATCTCAAACTCATCGGAGCTGTTCGATGCTGCTTGCATAGCAATAAAACTATCAATCTCTGACTCGGTAATGTTGATGCGGTTGTCTACCTCACGTTCGCGTAAGCGTGCCAAGGTAATTTCGTTGCGGATATCTTCTCTAAACTTTCTGTATTGAATGCCATCTTCCAACAAAGCTTTCTTGAAAGTTGGGATATCCATTTTATTTTGGGCTGCAATTCGCTCGATAGTTTTATCCAATTGGTTATCATCAACGCGTAAGCCAGTTTGGCTGGCAAATTGGAGCTGTAAACTGTCAGTAATCATGCGCTCAAGGATTTGTTTTTCAAGAATGGCCGGCGGAGGTAATTCGGTACCTTGCTTTTCTAGTTGAGCGGTTACGCTTTTGATGCGGTCTGCCAACTCTTTTTCTGTAATCACAACTTGGTCAACAATTGCAACAATGCGATCTATTTTGATGATTTCAGCTTGTTCTAAAGGTGCAGGGTTTACTGTTGAGCAGAATAAAAGCAAACCAAAAATTAATACAAATTTCAAATTGAACATTCGTGCCCCGTATATTTTATTCATTGTATTCTTGTCTGTAATTATCAGGAATCATAGAGCTGTTTTTATATCCAGTAATGGTTCTATGAAGAATATCAAGTGGACTTGTGCCAATAGAAGTCATTCCTCCAAGAACAAGCTGGTAGAAGAACGCATAGTTTGCTTGAGAGGCTGCCGTTTGTACCCTTTGAACTACAAGTCGTGATTGCCAGCAGCCTGCATCATACTCAATACCTGTGATCATTTCGACAGTTTTCCCGTCTAAAATTGAATAGTTAAGATTTGCAAGAGCATAATATCCATGACCAATTGCCCATTGGGTAGAGCCAACTACTTGATTTAAGATGTCTTTCGTATATCGATAGCTTAAATTTAAGCTTTTTCCTGGGGTTGGATTGTAACGTAAGCCAATATTCCCCTTCACTAATTGTCCAGAATCAGTATCGTAATCTAAAGCAGAATTAACTTTTAAGGCATTTGTGATGTTTGCAGACGCTGTTCCTATTAAATCAGATCGATCTCCACTTCGAACTGTTTCGCCAGGCAAGTATACGCGTTGGTTTGTAAAATAAACCCGCTCTCCTAAAGAAACCCCGAATAATTGCTTCCCGTTTGAGTCAATTATATGTGAGCTGATTGCTATGCTTAATTGATTTGCATTGTTAACTCTATCCCCACCAACATATTGATTCTCTGAGAAAAGTGTGCCCATATTAAGATCGGCCAGTCCACTATCGAATACTGGCATTTTTGATTGGTCTTGATATGGGATGTAAACATAGAATAGGCGCGGCTCCAAAGTTTGTGTATAGGATTCATTCCCGTATGTTGCTTCCCTGTCAAAGAAAAGACCACTATCTAAACTGAAAATAGGAATATTTCTTGTTGATGATTGGTCAAGCGTTGTGCCGTATTGCGTGGTTGCAATATTTTGATTTACATCTGTCAAATTATAGCCTGCATAATTAAATCCAATTTTTGGAGTTATGAATCCATATGCACTATTCATTGGGAAACTTGCACTTGCTTGAGTGAGGAATCGGGAGCCTGACTTTACTGCTTGAGATGTGGCAAGCGGATCAATTTGAAATTCAGTATATTGGTTTTGTAGTGAGGTTTTTCCCCAGTCGAAATTATCATTCCGGTTGAGTGAGATTTGGGGTAAGCGCTCGTAAGCATACGAGGAAAGATCTAGGTTTTGAAACTTTTCAATTGTTGTTCCAAATTGCCAACCATATTTGTTGTAATTCAATGTAAATTGTTGAGGTAGATTGACCTGGCTAGTTATTAATATCTGTGTTGATAGGTCTGAGAAATATTGATTGTCTGATACCCGGTTATAGTTGATCCCCATACTCAAGCCGTTACCAAAATCTTGTTTGTTAAATGAGCCAATGAAGTATCTGTCTTTGTGTGTTAAGTTGTCATTAGCTAAGTACTGAACTTGTTCAATACCGTAAGATTTATTTACATCCAGTAAATATCTAAACTCACCATTTAATTGTAGACCACGTTTACTTAAGTAACGATTTGTCTCAGTTGCATCCATATCTGGTGATATGTTCCAATATATAGGCAGGTCTAGCTCAAATCCGCTGCTAGTAGTGCTCCCCATTGTAGGATTAATAAAGCCTGATTGTCTTTGGTTGGCATATGGGAAGCTCATCCATGGCGTGTAGATGATGGGGATTTTTTTAAACTCAATTGTGGCGTTTTCAGCAACTGCTTTATTAGATTCTGTGTTTAGAGTAATTTCTTTTGAGTTGATGTACCAATCATCTGAGTTGGTCGAACACGTGGTGTATCTAGCATTAATAAGACGCTTTTTTGTTTCTCCATCAAAATAAAGCATGTCAGCATCGCCTCTGCCTTGGGGGGTCTTATTCTGATTATCTTTGCTCGTGTTTTGTTTGTACTCGCTAAACGTTAAAGGAGATTGTCCGGGGCTTATTGATCCTCCTAAAATCGTTCTGTCAGGGGCTACCGTGAAAATGCTTTTGTAAAGTGTAAAAACAGGAGCTACCATTTCACCAGTTGAATTATCAATGTTCTGATAAAGCTGAGGCCCTTTTGCAAGTAAATCTTTGTTGTCAAATATGGCGTTTCCTGATGACGTTAGTGAGTGATTGATGAGGTCGAACTCAATGCGATCGCCACTAATTGATGAGCTTTTGTTTTTCAACAGGCCCTTTCCAAGAACTGTCAGGTTTCGGTCCAGAAGCTCCTCAATGCGGTCTCCTTCAATGATCACACCACCATTAGCAATGATAGTTTTTTCATTATCCAATTCTTTTTTAATGCTTAACTCGTCGAGCGGTTGACTGTCTTCTAGATTGTTAAGACTGTCAAAATTATTAATACTTTTGCTCATTCGTAGCTTTATACGAATATCCGTTTTTGGAATGGGAGACTGATCGTTCGCTTCAAAGGAGGCTGCTGTTTGCAGTAGTTCGTGGTCGAGTGTAAGCCCCACAGTTGTGTTGCTCTCAGCCATGCTTTCAGATGACTTGATGTCATCTGCCCAAGCAATTTGCGTCCTTAAAACAACAAGGATTGCACTAAAAATAAATGAGGTAAATTTCAATATCAGTATTCGCGAATATTAAATTAAGCGCGTGTTTCTTTTTGGGTGATAAAATCGCACAGTAAATAGTCTCTCACGCAGCTTTTTTGTTATCCCCGTATGATAGCCTAAAGATGTGTTTTTTTAGCTTTTTTGAACAATAAAAATGGCAGTTTTAGCGTTTTTAGCCTCAAATAATTTTTGTTGATGGATAGATAAATTGAAACGATTGCAGCAATTGAACGAATGGTTGGCCGTGGTGTTGAAAAACACCCCATATCAAATAGTGCCAGCTTCTGCTGATGCCAGCTTTAGGCGCTATTTTAGAGTAACGGTTGATGATGCCACTTACATCGCTATGGATGCCCCTCCTCCACAAGAGGACTGCACGCCGTTTGTACATGTGGCACAAGTCTTCGCCGATGCAGGCTTGAACGTGCCTAAAATTATTGCGCAAGATATTCCCAATGGATTTTTACTGCTTTCGGATTTGGGCAACACAACCTTTTTAAGTGCGCTACAAGCACCAAATGGATTAGAGGTGGCCGCGGATTTATATCGCGATGCCAGCAATGCCTTGGTGACGATGCAACTTGCAAGCAAATCCAGTGTGTTCCCAGAGTACGACGAGGCATTGCTGACACGCGAGATGATGCTTTTTCCTGATTGGTATGTTGCTAAACATTTGAATGTGACCTTGACCGATGCACAGCAACAAACCATGAAAAAAACCTTTGATTTGCTCAATGCTAACATCTTGGCGCAAGCTAAAGTCTATGTGCACCGCGATTACCACTCCCGTAATTTGATGGTACAAGCGGGTAGTCATGATTTAGGAATTTTGGATTTCCAAGATGCGGTGTATGGCCCAATCACTTACGATTTGGTTTCTTTGCTCAAGGATGCTTACATCAGCTGGGAAGAAGACCAAGTTTTGGATTGGGCTGTGCGCTACTGGCAATCTGCCAGAAAAGCCGGCTTGCCTGTCCCAGAGGATGTTGCAGATTTTTACCGTGATTTTGAATGGATGGGGGCGCAACGCCACATCAAAGTGCTTGGTATTTTTGCAAGGCTTTACCACCGTGATGGCAAAGACGGCTATTTGAAAGACATGCCGTTAGTAATGGATTATCTGCGCCGTGTTTGTGATCGCTATATTGAATTAAAACCGATGCTACGTTTGCTGGATCAGCTAGCAGGTGTTGAGCTTAAAGCAGGCTATACGTTTTAATGAAAGCCATGATTTTAGCGGCGGGTCGAGGCGAGCGTATGCGTCCATTGACCGATCACACGCCTAAGCCACTTTTGACTGTGGGCGGCAAGCCGTTGATTGTTTGGCATTTGGAACGTTTGGCCAAGGCTGGGTTCAAAGAAGTGGTGATTAATCACGCACACCTTGGCGCGCAAATTGAAGAAGCTTTGGGCGATGGAAGTGCCTGGAATTTGAAGATTCAATATAGCCCTGAAACGACTGCTTTAGAAACTGCGGGCGGTATTGCTAATGCCTTGCCTTTTTTAGGTGGTGCTCCATTTTTAGTGGTGAATGGCGACGTGTTTGCCGAAATTGACTTTAAGGGTTTGCAATTGAAATCGCCGCATTTAGCGCATTTGGTGATGGTGGATAATCCACCACAACATTCCGATGGTGACTTTGCTTTGAGTTCAGGCAAGCTGAATGACCAGGGTAATCATAAACTCACTTTTTCAGGGCTTGGTGTTTATCACCCTGATTTGTTTGCGACGGTTGAGCGTGGTCAGGCTGCAAAATTGGCACCTTTGTTAAGATTGGCAATGGCGAAAGGACTGGTGACGGGTGAGCATTATCAAGGCGTTTGGCATGATATCGGCACACCGGAGCGTTTAGCACTTTTGGATCAGCAACTCTGTAGAGCATAAGAAAATTTTATGGCAATTAATCTCAATGAATTTAGCGCAAGACGTCATCGCTTGATGCAGAAAATGGGCGAGGGCGTGGCGGTTATCCCTACATCCCCAGAGCTCATTCGCAATCGTGATAGCCATTATCCCTTCCGTTTTGATAGCTATTTTTACTACCTCACAGCCTTTAAAGAGCCTGAGTCTGTTTTAATTATTATTGCTGGCGCAAAGCCTAAAACCGTCTTGTTTTGTCGCGATAAAGACATGGAACGCGAGATTTGGGATGGCTTTCGCTATGGACCTGCAGCGGTGGTGACAGAGTTCGGGATTGATGAGGCTTACTCGATTAATCAATTGGATGAAGTTGCCCCCAAATTATTAGCGAATCAAGCTAAGCTATTTTATAGCTTAGGCGCTGATTCCGCTTGGGATGTGCGTGTTACAACTTGGCTTAATCAACTCCGTTCGCAAGCAAGATTAGGGGTGAGCGTGCCTGATGAGATTGTCGATGTTCGTAAGCTTCTTGATGCAATGCGTTTATATAAGTCGGCGTATGAAATTGAAACCATGCGCCAGTCCGCCAATATCGCCGCTGTGGCGCATCAGCGTGCTATGCAATTCACTAAGCCGGGCATGATGGAGTACGAGATTGAAGCGGAATTTTTGCATGAGTTTTATCGTCGTGGTGCTCAAGCGCCAGCGTACACAAGCATCGTTGCTGGTGGAGCGAATGCTTGTACTTTGCATTACAACGCCAATAACGCTAAATTGCGTGATGGGGATTTACTTTTGATTGACGCGGGTTGCGAGTTGGATGGTTATGCTTCCGACATTACCCGTACATTTCCTGTGAATGGTAAATTCAGTGCGCCGCAAAAAGATCTATACGAGTTGGTGTTAGCCTCACAAGCCGCAGCGATTGCTAAAGTGTCACCAAGCCATCATTGGAATGCACCGCATGAGGCCGCTTTGGATGTGCTTGTTCGTGGCTTTATTGATTTTGGTTTGTGCAAAGGTAGTCCAGAAGAGGTTCTGGAAACGGGAAGTTATCGCCAGTTTTACATGCATCGCACAGGTCATTGGTTAGGCTTGGATGTGCATGATGCTGGTGAATATAAAGATAAACAAGGTGATTGGTGCATGCTTGAAAAGGGCATGGCATTAACGGTTGAGCCGGGTTGTTATGTCCGTCCAGCAGAAAATGTTCCTGAGCATTTTTGGAATATCGGTATCCGTATTGAAGATGATGTCATTGTGACTGAAAGTGGTTGTGAAGTGATTACCAAAGCCGCACCTAAAACGGTTTCTGAGATAGAGGCATTGATGCACGATGACTGAGTCCGTCATTATCGTTGGCGGAGGGCCAGTGGGTGCCACTTTGGCGTTAACGCTTCAACATAAAGGCATCGCAGTGACTATGCTGGAAGCGCGTGCTAAAGGTTCAGCCTATCAAGATCAACGTGCTTTGGCGCTTTCTTATGGTAGCCGTGCCATTTTGGAAAAATTAGGCGTTTGGCAAAAGTTAGAGAGTCAAGCGACAGCGATTAATACCATTCATATTTCTCAGCGGGGTAGTTTTGGGCGCAGCTTGCTAAAAGCACAAGATCATGATTTGCCTGCTTTGGGTTATGTGCTTTCTTATGGCGCACTCACGCAAGCTTTAGATGAGGCGTTGAATGCTTTTGATGGTGTGAATGTCATCTATGAGGCAGAGGCAACGCATATTGAACCGGCCCCTGATGCTGCGACAGTCAAATTTAATCATGAATCAAGATCACAACAATTAAGCAGCTCGTTACTCGTGTTGGCTGATGGGGGTCGTAGCTTGGGTGATATTCCCGGTATAGCCCGTGAAACTAAAATGTACGGACATGATGCTTTAGTCACCAAGGTGACATGTGAGTTGCCACACAACAATGTTGCTTATGAGCGCTTCACGCCGATGGGGCCTGTGGCTTTACTTCCTAATGGTAAAGACTTCTCATTGGTGTGGACGGGCAAAGAAGACGAAGTCGCCGCCGTCATGGCTTTAGAGGACGCTGATTTTTTAAGCCAATTACATCAACATTTTGGCGACCGTGTAGGGCGGTTTTTAAGTGTTGGCAAACGACTAACTTTTCCACTTAAACTTTCATATCTCAATCCAGTCACCGCGCCGCACTTAGTGGTGATTGGTAATGCTGCACAAACTATGCACCCTGTGGCTGGACAAGGGTTTAATGTCGGCTTGAGAGATGCTTATGAGTTAGCACATCAGATCGCACAAACTTCACCAGAGGCTTGGGGGCAAGACGCCATGATGCGCGCTTATCAAAAAGGCCGAAAGACGGATACTAAGCGAGGCTTAATGTTCACTGATTTTTTAGTTAACTTATTCTCCAATGATATTGTCGGCGTTTCTAGTTTGCGAGGCATGAGCTTGGGGTTGCTCGATTTACTCAAGCCAGTTAAGTCTCGCTTAGTCAGAAAAATGAGCTTTGGGAGTCGCGGTTAAATGCATCAAATGGTCAAGCAATACGATATCGTGATTGTCGGTGCTGCATTGGTGGGTGCTTCTGCGGCAGTGGCGTTGGCTAAACAAGGATTTAATGTTGCCTTGGTTGATAGAAAATCTCCACTTTTACCAACAAGAAATGATGAAATTTGGGATAGTCGTATTTATGCGATTAGCCCTGGAAATGCAGATTGGCTAAAAGATTTAGGTGTTTGGCAACGCATGAATGTTGATAGAGTCACACCAATTGCAGCCATGCAAATTTGGAGTGATACCAATCTTGAGCCCTTAGCCTTTGATGCTGAAGATGCCTTTGCAAATAATCTTGGATATATTCTTGAGAGTAGCGCTTTGCAACAAGCATTATTGGATGAATTGCAAACCTTAGATGTTGATGTGCTGATAGGCGAGGGTGCTTCAATCGATTTGAATGAACAAGATGCGGGCTTAACGCTTTTAGATGGCACGCGGATAAGTGCAAAGTTAATGATTGCTGCCGATGGTGGAAGCTCTTGGGTGCGAGAAAACGCAGGCTTGAGCCAACAAAAAACTAGTTATGAGCATGTCGGCGTAGTCGCTAATTTTGAGGTTGAATTGCCACATCAACATATTGCAAGACAATGGTTTCTAGAAGAGGGCATTTTGGCTTGGCTGCCTCTAGCAGGTAACAGAATTTCGATGGTATTTTCTACCAAGCAATCAGAGAATCTCATGGCGTTAAGCTCAGTCGAATTGGCTGAGTATGTTGCGCAATCTGGTGGAAATACGTTAGGGAAAATGCGCTTGATTACCCCTGCGGTAGGTTTTCCATTGGTCAAGCAAAACGCGAGTGCTTTGATTGCCAATCGACTAGTTTTGGTAGGTGATGCAGCGCATCAAGTCCATCCAATGGCAGGGCAGGGCGTGAATCTTGGTTTCCGCGATGTGGTTGAGTTGGTGCAGGTGCTTGCTGAGCGTAACCCTCTTGCTGATATCGGCGATCGATTTGTATTGCGTCGATATGAACGTGCGAGAAAAGCGGATGTATTATCTATGCAAGGCTTAACGCATGGATTGTATGGTGCTTTCGATAGTAAACAAGCCTTGGTAAGAGCTGTGCGTAATTGGGGCATGAGCTTACCGAATCGCCACCCAATACTCAAACGCGCTTTAATGAAGCAAGCGCTGATCTAAATCTTTTAAGCAGTAAATTTAAAAATTATTAGGAAGGCGACTTAGGAATCCCCATGTTAAAAAAATCACTTATTGCAGCACTTATCTCAATTTACGCTACAAGCGTATGGGCGGATGAAGCCTCATTAAAAAAAGCGGTTGAAGCTGCTTATCCAAAAATGACAGTGGAGAGTGTTGTTAAAACCCCTTACGCTGGGCTTTATGAAGTCTATATGAATGGTCAAATCGTTTACACAGATGAGAAATTTACTTTCTTGATTGCAGAAGGGCATTTGGTTGATTCAAAAACTAAAAAAGACGTGACTGGTGAACGTGTCGCTGATTTGTCTAAAATCGATTTTGCAGCATTGCCGTTAGACCAAGCGATTAAAGTGGTCAAAGGCAATGGTAGTCGAAAAATGGCCGTATTTTCAGATCCTGATTGTCCATTTTGTAAGCGCTTAGAGCAAAATGAATTAAGCAATATTACTGATGTGACAATTTATACATTTTTAATGCCTTTGGAGCAGTTGCATCCTGATGCGGCTAATAAAGCCAAAGCTATTTGGTGTTCGGGCGATAAGGCAAAAGCTTGGCAAGATTGGGCGCTTAATAATCAGCTACCTAAAAAAACGGCTAATTGTGATGCGCCTCTTGAAAAGGTTGCAAATTTAGCACGTAAGCTTGGCGTAACCAGCACACCAACTATCTTCTTCGCAGATGGTAAGCGTATGTTGGGCGCATATCCTGCTGCGGAAATTGAAAAAGCATTGGTCGCTTCACCTAAGAAATAAGTTAGCGAGTAAGCGTTTTGGATAAGGGGTGAAGAGATCTCTTCACCCCTTATTGCGTCTTTAGTGTGGATCTTTTTAACCGACCACTTCGCCCATCTTAAAGATAGGTAAGTACATCGCAATCACTAAGCCACCAATCAGAACACCTAATACCACCATGATGACTGGCTCCATGAGGCTTGAGATGGCGGCCACCGCATCATCCACTTCCGCTTCATAAAAATCAGCGACTTTTGCAAGCATTTCATCAAGCGCCCCTGACTCTTCTCCAATCGCGACCATTTGTATCACCATGTTGGGGAATACATTGGTATTGTCCATCGCTACAGTTAGGCTAGTGCCCGTACTGATTTCTTTTTGAATGTTTTGGGTTGCAAGGAAATACACACGGTTGCCAGAAGCGCCTGCCACGGATTCTAGCGCTTCAACTAAAGGCACGCCGGCGGCAAACATGGTGGATAATGTGCGCGAAAATCGGGCGATGGTGGCTTTTTTGATGAGTTCGCCAAAAATAGGTAATTTAAGTAATAACCTATCCATGGTGTTTTGCATGTTAACTGAGCGTTTCCATGTGTAAAAGAAAAACCAAAGACCGCCACCTATGGTACTGAAAATCAGCCACCAATAAGCGACAAAAGCATCAGAAATTGCCATCACCAGTAAGGTTGGGGCTGGCAACTGAGCCCCAAAGCTTGAGAACAAATCTTTAAAAGCAGGCACCACAAAAATCATAATCACAGCAGTAATCACAAATGCCACCACGATGATGGAAATGGGGTAAATTAATGCCGATTTAATTTTGCTTTTAATGGCTAGAATTTTTTCTTTGTAGCTAGCTAAGCGATCTAACAAGCTATCTAAAATACCAGCTTGTTCACCTGCACCGATGAGGTTGCAAAATAAGCTATCAAAATACAACGGGTGTTTTCTAAATGCTTGACTAAGGCTACTCCCAGTTTCCACATCGCTTTTGATATCCGCCAATAATTTGGTGACAGAAGGGTTGTTATTGCCTTTGCCTACGATATCGAAAACTTGCAACAGCGGGACGCCAGCTTTGAGCATCGTCGCTAGTTGGCGGGTAAATAAAGTGACATCTTTTTCTGTAATTTTTTTAGGGCGTTTAAATCCACTTTGTTTCTTAACGGTGATGTTACTGATGCCCTGACGACGAATGGTGGCACTGACGAAAATCTCACTTGCGGCTTTCATTTCCCCCTTAATACGTTTGCCCTTTTTATCAAGGCCTTCCCATTGGAAGATAAATTCTTTTTTTGCGATGACAGCCATTGATTTGTGTCCTGTTAAATATTGGTAACTGATTCAATCTCGGAAAGTGACGTGAGGCCTTGCTTTACTTTGAGCAACCCAGACTGTCTTAAATCTTTTACGCCTTCCCGTTTTGCTTGGTCAGCAATGTCGTGTGAGGTGCCGTTTTTCATGATGATGCGGCTGATTGCTTCGGTGACAGGCATGACTTGATAAATGCCGACGCGACCTTTATAGCCCGCTGTGCAATGCTCACAACCTTCTTCGTTTGCGGCATAAGGTTGCCAACTGCCGTCAATTTCTGAGTCGGCGAATCCCATGCTAATAAGCATTTCTTTTGGTACTTGAATTGGTTTTCGGCAATGTGGACACAGGCGTCTTGCTAAGCGCTGCGCTGTGATAAGTGAGACGGCTGATGCAATATTAAAGGGCGCTACGCCCATATTCATTAAACGCGTCAGGGTGGATGGTGCATCGTTGGTATGGAGCGTCGATAGCACCATGTGGCCAGTCGAGGCGGCTTTAATCGCCATGTCCGCAGTTTCTAAATCCCGAATCTCACCAATCATGATGATGTCAGGATCTTGTCGTAAAAAAGCGCGCAATGCCGCCGCAAAAGTGAGGCCTTGTTTCTCGTTGACGTTGACTTGATTAATGCCAGGCAAGGGTATTTCCGCAGGGTCTTCAGCGGTTGAAATATTCACATCTGGTCGATTAAGAATATTAAGACAGGTGTAGAGAGAAACCGTCTTGCCTGAGCCAGTAGGCCCTGTGACTAACACCAAACCATAAGGGCGGCTGACTGCATTAAGTAATGCTTCTTTTTGTTCGGGCTCATAGCCAAGCGCCTCGATCCCCAGTGTGGCACTACTTGGATCCAAAATCCGCATCACGATTTTTTCGCCGTTAATCATGGGTAAAGTACTCACCCGAAAATCAATATGGCGGGTTTTTGATAGCGTTAATTTCATGCGACCATCTTGAGGAATGCGCTTTTCAGAAATGTCTAAATTGGAGATCACTTTAATGCGTGAAGCCATTTTTTCTTTGATGGTGAGTGGTGGTTGGCTCACTTCGCGCAAAACGCCATCAACACGATAACGAATCCGATAAAATTTCTCATAGGGCTCGAAGTGAATATCGGATGCCCCAAGATTAATGGCATCTAATAGGATTTTTTGGATATATTTAACGACAGGGTCATCATCAACTTCGATTGGTTGCGCATCATCTTTTTTATGTGCGGCATCTTCGCTTTCATCATTCTCATCTAAAAGCGATTGCATACTCGCTTCACTAGACTCACCAATGCGGTCTATCCTTTTTCCTAACTTATCATCCTCCACGATGATGATGGAGATTGTCATGCTCGCTTGGAATTGAATTTCGTCTAAAGTTTGAGTCGCTTGAGTGGGGTCTGAAACCGCAAAAAAGAGCATATTGCCTCTTGCTAATAGAGGCATAAGCCGCTTGGACTGCATTAACTCGGCATCAATCATTTTGGCTGGCACAAAGTCAGCAGGAAGCGCATTCAAATCAAACACTGGAAATCCAAGCGTGCGTGCAAGGGATTCTGCAATTTCAATGGCTTTGAGTTGTTTGTTTTGGATGACTTGAGAGATAAACGCAATGCCGCTACTAGTTGCTTGTGCACTCGCTGCAATCGCCTGAGCCTCTGTGAGCAGTTGGTTTTGCACTAAGATGCGCGCCAGTCCGACGAGTTTTTGAGATGTGTTCATGGGCGTTTGTCAGGACAAATGAAACTGAATTTGCCTTTGTGTTTCCTGTCGTATTTAGACAGATAATGCCCTCGCCATTTTTATTTGTAAATAGGGTTAACCTATTAATTTATTTATATAAAATGTTAAAAAATTAACATTAAATTAAACAATCTTAATTGCAATTGGAATGAAGCGTTTAGGTCATTAATTGATGGTTTTTTGAGTTACTGGCAATCACTCTTAAATGAAAAAAGGCTTGAAGCAAATGCTCCAAGCCTTTTTTATTTTTAAGCAATTAAACCGATTTACTACATTTGGCTGATAATTTCTTCACCAAATTGTGCGCTACCCACTTGGGTTGCACCATCCATTTGGGATGAAAAATCATGTGTGACACGTTTTGCACTAATCGCTTTTGCCACACCTTTTAGCACCAAGTCAGCCGCTTCTACCCAGCCTAAATGGCGTAACATCATTTCAGCTGAAAGGATAATAGAACTTGGATTCGCAATGTCTTTGCCTGCAATCTTAGGCGCTGTGCCGTGCGTCGCCTCAAACATCGCAACCGTGTCAGATAAGTTTGCGCCTGGAGCGATCCCAATCCCGCCCACTTGTGCAGCAAGCGCGTCCGACATGTAGTCACCGTTTAAGTTAAGTGCGGCGACAACATCATAATCGCTAGGATGTAACAAGATTTCTTGCAAAAATGCATCAGCGATACAGTCTTTAATAATGATGCCATTCGGAAGTTTGCACCAAGGGCCGCCATCAATCTCTACTGCACCAAACTCTTGCTTAGCTAATTCATAACCCCAGTCTCTAAAGCCACCTTCGGTGAACTTCATGATGTTGCCTTTGTGGGTAATTGTCACAGACTTACGGTTGTTATCAATTGCGTATTGAATTGCTTTGCGGATTAGACGTTTGCTACCATCCATCGAAACTGGTTTGATGCCAATGGCAGAAGATTCTGGGAAGCGAATTTTTTTACGCATGCCCATATCGCTCAAAAAGCTAATGACTTTCTCAGCCTCTGGTGTGCCAGCAGCCCATTCAATGCCCGCATAAATATCTTCTGTGTTTTCACGGAAAATCACCATGTCGGTTTTTTCAGGATGTTTCACAGGGCTAGGTACGCCTGTGAAATATTGAATTGGACGTAAGCAAACGTATAAATCTAACTCTTGGCGCAATGTCACATTGAGTGAACGAATGCCGCCACCCACTGGCGTTGTAAGCGGGCCTTTGATAGAGATCACATATTCACGAACGGCCTTCATTGTTTCTTCAGGTAACCAAGTGTCTTTGTCATAAACTTTAGTCGCTTTTTCGCCAGCGAATACTTCCATCCATGCGATTTTCTTCTTGCCACCGTAGGCTTTTTCCACCGCAGCATCCACTACCTTTTGCATCGGCGGCGTAATATCGACACCGATGCCATCGCCTTCAATAAATGGGATAATGGGCTGATTAGGCACATTCAACGTGTTGTCTTTGTTAACGGTGATTTTTTCACCAAAGTTTGGAACTGTGATTTTGGATGACATGCTCAATAAACCCTATGTATTAAAACTTAAAAAATAAAAAACGAATACTTATGTTAATTCTGTTCAATAAGCCCCACGGTGTTGTGTGCCAATTTAGTGCACACGAAAATCACGAAACATTGGCTGATTATATTGCTATCCCAAATGTCTATGCCGCTGGCAGGCTCGATACGGATAGTGAAGGTCTGCTTATTTTAACCGATGATGGCGCACTGCAACACCGTGTTTCGCACCCAAAGTATAAAGAAATCAAAACTTATTGGGCTCAAGTCGAAGGTGATCCTACACAAGCAGATTTAATGCCACTTTTGAAAGGTGTGGATTTGGGTGACTTTGTGACAGCGCCAGCGCAAGTGAAAGTCATTCCAGAACCCGCTAATTTATGGGCACGAAATCCGCCAATTCGCGAGCGTAAAGCCATACCAACCACATGGTTGGAGATTAAAATTTCAGAAGGAAAAAATCGCCAAGTGCGCCGTATGACTGCCAAAGTTGGGTTTCCAACTTTAAGATTGATTCGATATGCGATTGGGCAACACACTTTGGATGATTTGCCATTGGGCACTTGGCGTCAAGTCTAGCCTTTAGGTAAATCGCTTATGGTAAACTTATACCTATTTACTGCGCTCATTAAAGAGAAACTTCATGTCTGGTAATACCATTGGTACTTTATTCACGCTTACGTCATTTGGTGAATCTCACGGCGCTGCTATTGGCGGCGTAGTAGATGGCTGCCCTCCGGGTTTGGAGTTGTCGGCAGAAGATTTACAGGTGGACTTGGATAGACGTAAACCAGGCACTTCTCGTCATGTTACGCAACGCAGCGAAGCTGACAGCGTCGAGATTCTCTCAGGTGTATTTGAAGGCAAAACCACAGGTGCGCCGATTGGTTTGTTGATTCGCAACACAGATCAACGCAGTCAAGATTACAGCAAAATTATGGACACTTTCCGTCCAGGTCATGCAGATTACACTTACACGCAAAAATACGGTATCCGCGATTATCGTGGCGGTGGTCGTTCAAGTGCGCGCGAAACCGCCGTCCGCGTTGCCGCTGGTGCGATTGCTAAAAAATGGTTGAAGCAGCGTTATGGCGTGACGATTCGTGCTTACTTGAGTCAACTTGGTGAGCTCAATATTCCTTTCGCAAGTTGGGATGACTTGCAGCATCCAGACAATAAAATTTTCACGCCCAATATGGCGATGATGCCTGAACTAGAAGCTTACTTGGATAATGTCCGTGCTGAGCGTGATTCAGTTGGCGCAAAGATTACCGTCATTGCTGAAGGTGTGCCAGTAGGTTGGGGTGAGCCTATCTTTGATCGTTTAGATGCAGAAATTGCTTATGCCATGATGGGCATTAATGCGGTGAAAGGTATCGAGATTGGGGCTGGTTTCGAATCTATTGCACAGCGTGGCAGTGTGCATAGTGATGAACTCACACCGAATGGCTTTGCAACTAACCATGCTGGCGGCATTTTGGGTGGCATTTCTAGCGGCCAAGAGATTCACGTGAATGTTGCTTTCAAGCCAACTTCAAGCATTCCACAAGAGCGCAACTCCATTGATAAAAATGGTCAGCCAGTTATGATGCAAACGACTGGTCGTCATGATCCATGTGTTGGTATCCGTGCTACGCCTATCGTTGAAGCGATGTTAGCTTTAGTGCTCATTGATCATGCACTCCGCAATCGTGCACAAAATGCTGATGTACACTCAGGCCTAAAAACCATCTAATTCATTTTTATAGGCCTGATATGCAACTCCCTTATTGGCGCCTTTCCGCTTTTTATTTCGCGTACTTTGCATTTGTAGGCTCCTTTTCACCGTATTGGGGCCTATATCTCAAGTCACTCTCTTTTGCACCATTTCAAATCGCTGTATTGATGTCACTGTTTCAAGTGGCGCGTATCTTTGCACCTAGTTTGTGGGGTTGGCTGGCGGATCATCTTGGGCAACGTGTTTCCATTATTCAATGGTTAGCCGCGCTTAGCTTACTCTCCTATGTTGGGGTATTTATTGACACGAGCTACGCATGGCTTTTTGCAGTTATGTTGTTGCTCAGTTTCTTTTGGAGCGCATCTTTACCCTTAATTGAAACGGTTACGCTAGGTCATCTTGGCGATCGATTTGATAAGTATGGCCATATCCGCATGTGGGGTTCGATTGGCTTTATTGTTGCGGTGATTGGGCTTGGATACTTGCTCGATATATTTAATATCCGTTTGTTGCTATGGGCAGTGCTTGGCATGATGGTCGCCGTTTTGGTGTTTTCACGGAATATCCCAGAGCCAAGAATAGAGCCGCATCACACAGACGATAGCTCCATTTGGGACATCATGCGTCAACGCGAAGTGCTCGCTTTGCTTGCGGCTTGTTTTATGATGTCGGCCGCGCATGGCGTCTATTACACCTTTTATTCAATCTATTTAGTTGACCATGGCTACAATAAGACCAATGTAGGCTTACTTTGGGCGCTAGGGGTCATTGCTGAAATTCTTATTTTCTTGTGGATGCCAAAACTCACCAAGCGCTTTGGCCTAAAAAATATCTTATTGGTGAGCTTGTTCATTGCTTTTGTGCGCTTTAATTTAATTGGCTGGGCAGTTGATTGGTGGTGGATTGTGATTTTTGCGCAAATATTACATGCGGCTACTTTCGGCTCTTATCATGCTTCGGCTGTTGCTTTGACGCACCAGCACTTTAAAGGACGTCATCAATCCAAAGGGCAGGGACTTTATACCAGCGTTTCTTATGGTATGGGCGGTACGTTTGGTGGCCTGATTAGTGGCTATACTTGGGAGGCGCTCGGGTCTAGTTGGACGTTTACTATTTCAGGGATCTTTGGCTTGCTTGGCTGTTTATTCTTTCTTTGGATGATGCCGAAAAAAGCTAAGCTTTAAAAGCAAAAAAGCCACTTCAGCTGAAGTGGCTTTTTTCATGCTAAGACTTAATTAAATACGTTTATCTTTTTCGATTAATGCATACGCTGAGTGATTGTGAATAGACTCAAAGTTTTCTGACTCAACGATGAATTTATCAATGCGTTTTTCATCATTCAATACCGCAGCAACGTCACGTACCATATCTTCTACAAATTTAGGATTGTCATAAGCGCGCTCGGTTACAAATTTTTCATCAGGACGTTTGAGTAGGCCATAAAGCTCGCAAGAAGCTTGCTCTTCTACCATACGAATAATATCTTCAACCCAAATGAAGTCGTTAATGAGTGCAGTGACAGTGACGTGTGAGCGTTGATTGTGCGCGCCGTAATCTGAAATCTTTTTAGAGCAAGGGCAAAGACTAGTCACTGGTACGAGCACCTTAACTGTGATATCAAACTTACCTTGTTTAATTTCACCGATGAATGTGACTTCATAATCAAGTAAGCTTTGCACGCCAGAAACAGGCGCTGCCTTGTTAACGAAGTAAGGGAAAGTCATTTGCACATAGCCAGATTCCGCTTCTAAACGCTTCACCATTTCATGCAAGATGGTCTCGAAAGACTCAATTGAAATCTCACGTTCGTTCATATTGAGAATTTCAACAAAGCGCGACATGTGTGTGCCTTTGAAGTTGTGCGGTAAATGCACGTACATATCGAACATGGCAACTGTGTGCTGAACGCCGCCGGTTTTATCCTTAACCTTTACAGGGTGGCGTATAGATTTAATGCCTACTTTATCAATCGCCAAGTGACGGACGTCAGGCGTATTTTGTACATCTTCGATTGGTAGGTTGTTATCTTGGCTCATGGGATTCCTGAATTTATCAATGTCTAGCGCTAATACTTGAGTATATCACTCGGTTAATTTTTTCTCAATTGAGGTCACGATGCCCTTAGCATCAAGACCACAATCGGCCAACATGGTTTCATGCACGCCATGCTCAATAAAGCTGTCTGGCAAGCCTAAGCACAGCGTAGACGTTTCTATGTTGAATGCTTGCATTGCTTCCATCACTGCAGCGCCTGCGCCGCCCATGATGGCATTTTCTTCAACGGTAACGATTAGGTCGTGGCTAGTTGCCAAGCTTTTGACTAATTCAACGTCTAAAGGCTTAACAAAGCGCATATTTGCGACCGTCGCATTGAGCTTTTCAGCCGCTTCAAGCGCAGGTGACAGCATGCTGCCAAAAGCCAAAATAGCAATTTTTTTGCCTTGACGACGGACTTCGCCTTTGCCAATTGGTAAAGCGCTAAGCTCGCTTTGAATGGAAGCACCTGGGCCCCCGCCGCGTGGGTAACGCACCGCGCTTGGACCCTGGTAATGAAATGCTGTTGTCAGCATTTGACGGCACTCTTGCTCATCGCTAGGCGTCATCACGACCATATTCGGGATGCAGCGTAAGAAGCTTAAGTCAAAGCTACCCGCGTGGGTTGGGCCATCAGCACCAACTAAACCAGCGCGGTCAATTGCGAATACGACAGGCAAATTCTGGAGCGCAATGTCGTGTATTAACTGGTCGTATGCCCGTTGTAAAAATGTGGAGTAAATCGCAACAACTGGTTTTAAGCCATCGCAAGCCATACCAGCGGCAAAGGTCAGTGCATGTTGCTCAGCAATACCTACATCGTAAAATCGTTTTGGATAGGCGGCGGCAAAGTCATTCATGCCTGACCCGTCGCACATAGCGGGCGTAATGCCGATTAAGCGCTCATCGCTTGCCGCCATGTCAACAAGCCAATCGCTAAATACTTGGGTATAAGTTTTTTTGCTTGAAGTGCTAATCGCACAGCCATCTTCAGGGTTAAATTTCCCCACGCCATGAAACTTGCCAGGCTCGTTTTCAGCAGGCGCGTAACCACGGCCTTTTTCAGTCACGATATGCAAGAATTGCGGGCCTTGTAGATGCTTGATATTGCTTAGCGTGCTGACCAAAGTGTCAAGATTATGACCGTCAATTGGCCCAATGTAATTGAAGCCAAACTCTTCAAATAGCGTGCTTGGTGTCACCATGCCTTTAACATGCTCTTCTGCACGTTTGGCAAACTCTAATACTGGCGGCATTACGCCAAGTACGCGCTCTCCAGACTTGCGGACTTTTGTATAAAGGCTTCCTGAAAGTAGCTTGGCTAAGTAGTTTTGTAACGCGCCAACATTCGGTGAAATCGACATGTCGTTATCGTTCAAAATCACGAGTAAGTTTGCGTCCATTGCGCCCGCATTGTTCAGTGCTTCAAATGCCATGCCAGCTGTCATCGCGCCGTCACCAATGATTGCGACTGCGCGGCGGTCTGAACCGATTTGTTGTGCGGCAATCGCCATCCCAAGAGCTGCAGAAATAGAGGTGCTAGAGTGACCCGTGCCGAAAGTATCAAATACACTTTCATCGCGACGAGGAAATCCTGCAATGCCACCAGGTTTGCGTAAGCCACTCATAGCATCGCGACGACCAGTTAAAATTTTGTGCGGATAGGTTTGGTGGCCAACATCCCACACTAGCCTATCTTCTGGCGTATTAAAAACATAGTGCAAAGCAATGGTAAGTTCTACAACGCCTAGGTTTGACGATAGATGGCCGCCAGTTTGCGAAACGCTTTCTACTAGAAACTCACGTAACTCGTTAGCAAGCTCAGGTAACTGTTTGCGCGATAAATGGCGCAATTGTTCAGGCATGTGGACGGTGTCGAGTAAGGGATATTCAGCCGCCATTAAAAGCCTCGTTGAGTGATAAATTGTGCAAGTTGAATAAGCCTTGTTGATTCATGATCAAAGGCTTTTAGTGGTTCAACAGCACTTTCATAAAGCTCCTGGGCAAGCGCTTTTGCGTGTGCCATACCAAGGATGGTGACGTAAGTTGGCTTGTTGCTATTAGCATCTTTGCCAGCGGTTTTTCCTAGTGTGGCGGTGTCTGCTTCTGCATCCAAAATATCATCGATTACTTGGAAAGCTAAACCAATTGCTTGGGCGAAGTGATCTATGGCAGCAATACGCGCTTCATCCCAACTATTCGCACTGTAAGCGCCAAGCAAAGCAGCTGCGCGAATAAGTGCGCCCGTTTTGTGGATGTGCATATATTCTAGTTCGGTTTGCGATAAAGATTCACCTACGCTGGCTAAATCAATCGCTTGGCCACCAGCCATGCCGCGAGAGCCGCTGGCAACAGCCAACAAATGCATCATTTTAATTTGGTGGGATGCATCGGGGTGTAGATTTGGTGTTGCTAAGACTTGAAATGCCAAGCTTTGCAATGCGTCTCCCACCAAAAGTGCAGTCGCATCGTCAAATTGTTTATGGCATGAAGGCTTGCCGCGACGTAAATCATCGTCATCCATGCACGGCATGTCGTCATGCACCAATGAATAAGCGTGAATCATTTCAACGGCAATCGCTGATTGGTCGATTTTGCTAGCATCCGCACCGCAAAACTCGCCAGCAGCATGCGCTATTAAAGCACGCACTCGCTTACCACCACCCATGGTTGCATAACGCATGGCTTCGTGTAGTTTATTGGGGGCGATGTTAGTTGCTGGCAGTGCTTGATCTAAAGCCTGCTCTGTACGTTGCTGTATTGCACTTGCCCAGCTTTGAAAGTCGTTGCTTAAATCCATCTTAATCTTGGTCTTGGTAGGCCTGTAGCTCTTGCGGTTTGCCGGTGCCGTCATCGCTCAAAATACGTACTTGCTGTTCAACTTCCGCCAAGGTTTTTTGGCAATGTTGCAACAATGCTGTGCCACGCTTAAAAGCGGTAAGCGTATCTTGCAAAGGCAATTGTTTGGATTCCATTTGGCTAACGATGGTTTCAAGCTCAGTCACTGCGGCCTCAAACGTCATATCAAGCGATTCGGAACTAGCTTCTGTGAGATGTTTAGTCATGAGACATTTTAACCTATTCGGCCTGAAAAACCTTGTTTAGAAAACGTGAAATATCATCAATCTCTTCGGCACAAACAGAATGTGCCATTGGATATTCGTGCCATTCGAGTGGGTAAGCTAGACTTTCTAGTAATCGACGTGAAACTAAGCAAGTGTCTAGCGTAATCACGCTATCAAAACTGCCATGTGCCATCAAAATTGGCACATCTTTATTCGCTAGGCTTGCCTCTGCGGCTAAATTCTCTTTAAGCGAAACATACGTCGAAAGGGCGAGCACACCGGCTAATTTTTTTGGGTGACGCAGGGCAGTAAATAATGCCATCGCTCCGCCTTGAGAAAAGCCAGCGAGTACGATGTTGTTTTCAGTAATGCCTTGCGCAACTTCGCCAGCAATTAAGCCCTCGATATTCTTTTGCATCTCACGCATGCCTGCTTCGTCTTGCTGATGCTGCATGCTTAAACCAAACAAGTCATACCAAGCACGCATTTCATATCCGTTGTTCATGGTGATGGGTTTGTGCGGCGCATGCGGAAAAATAAAGCGCGTGTTGGCCGCGTTCAACTCAGGCACGATAGGTGCAAAATCATGTCCGTCAGCACCTAATCCATGTAGCCAAATCACACTATGTTTGATCGGCAAAGAGGTTTCTATCACGATGGTTTCTAGATTAGGTATAAGCGCTGACATAAGGGTGAAGAATGCTTGAATGAGTAAAGCGTGTATTTTGGCATTTTTAAAGGTGACGCGCACTAGCACAAACTCAATACAGGTCTTGATTTATGCTATTAAAGCCATTTCTTTTAAGCTATTCTTGGTTCTAACTTAAATTCTGTTGTAGATTAAAGTGAATAATTAATTAAAAAATAGAGTGAATGCCTCCCGTGTTACCAACGAATAATAAAATAACAGCCAGTCACCTTTCCCAGTTCGAGCCGCTTTCCAGCTTATCCCATAGCCGTTTGCAAGAGCTTGCTGGTCTTTGCTTCGTAGAAAAAGTCAGTAAAGAAATCGACCCGCTACGCCTTAATATGGCAAAAGCTGCACAGTTGATGTTTTTGCTGTCAGGTGATTTGGGCTTGCGCTTTCAAGATGGGAGTAAAAAAATCCTACGAGCCGGTATGCTAGCCGCTAAACATTCGATAGATTCTCAGCGCTTGGCTCTGCAAGATGCAATAGCACTCACCGACATTCAAGTGCTACGTATTGATTCAGACTTGCTCGATATTATGATGACTTGGGATCAGCTTTCTCGGCTTGAGCCTCTTAAGAAAGAGGAGACAGTTAGTAAGGTTAGTAAGCATGAGCAAACTAGCCAAAAGCCGGAGTCAATAAACACAGCGGCGATAGATTTAAGTCAAAAAAACAACACGAGTCAATGGATGCGCGATACCGATATGTTTAGCGCGGACAGGCTGAAAAGCGGCATTTTTAGTCGATTGCCGACCGCGAATATTGAGGAAATGTTTAGGCGAATGCAGCACGTAGAGTTGTTGGCAGGGCAAGTGGTAGTGCAGCAAGGCGCAGAGGGCGAGTACTATTATTTATTGCAATCAGGCGAGGCCTTGATGACACGCATGACCGTTTCACAAAATAGGCCTGAGGCCATTAGAACGCTATTCATGGGCGATTTTTTTGGGGAAGAGGCTGTGGTTTCTGAGGGTAAATCCAATGTGACTGTCACTATGCAAACGGATGGTGCTGTGCTAAGGCTTAAAAAAACAGACTTTAATGAGTTGCTTAAAGCCCCCCTCATTCATCAAGTAAACAAAGAACAAGCACAAAAAGACGTGCTGGCAGGCAACGCAGTATTGGTCGATGTGCGCTTTCCATCCGAGTTTAAGTTTGATGGCGCGGACGGTGCCATGAACTTGCCGCTGAATAATATACGAAATTTAATAGCGGATTTAGATAAAACTAAGCAATACATCACTTATTGCCAGACTGGCCGTCGAAGCTCGGCGGCAGCGTTTATATTGATTGAGCAGGGGTTTGATGCGTTGTTGCTAAAGAGTTAGTGATTCTGGCGATTATAAGGGGCTTCAAATATTGAAGCCCCTTTTAATTTTGTAGTTATAGCAATGTTTTCAGGCTGTTATTGCCAAGCTTTTGGTCTATATTTAGCATCCAAAGTGCCACCACTATATCCGAATGTATTGGAGCTCGCTACGTAGGTCATTATGACCGTCTTTCCGTTAATGTTTGTATTAACGTTTGCGGTTCTGAATGTTGCTGTTGTTGTGCAAGTGCCGCTTGAATTTGATGAAGTAACTACTTGAACATATTTGCCTGCAGCAGCTGCCGCTGCTTGCGCCGCAGTTGCGCTAGTTCCGCCGGTTCCACCAATGTCAGTCGCACCGCAAGATGTAACGCCAGCATCCTCTCCCATGGCTGAAACGATAGAGGTTTTTAAACCATCTAGCAAAGTGAAAGCTTCTGAAGCTTGCGCTCTTGCGGTGTAATCTTGATAAGCTGGAATGGCCAATGCCGCCAAAATACCAATAATCGCGACCACAATCATTAGCTCAATTAATGTAAAACCTTTTTGCATGGATTTCATGTTATCTCCTTAGTCATGATTAAAAATTGCTACTGCTCAATGCATTTACTACGGTCATCTGTATTAGATAAAAGGTAGCAGGTGAAAGCATGTTAGCTAGGTTTTATGAGGGTCTATGTGACTAATTGAGGATATTTTTTTGAGATGACAATTTTCGTCAGTAAGGATTAAAGCGTATTAAGTAGACGTTAAAAAGCCTCGATAAATCGAGGCTTTTTAAGTATTTGAAACAAATCATTAAAACAACCGGGTCAAATTATTTGCTTTCCGCTAATGCTTTCAATGCTGGTAGACCAGCTTCAAATACGCCTGTTACTGCATTGATTGCTGATTCGTCATCTTGGCCAGCTGGAATAGGTGGGTTAAGTTTGTAAACACGGTAGAAACGCGCCATCCAAACTACTGTAGATTCGCCAGCGCCTGGGCCTGCTTTAACGGTCATTTTTGCGTTGTAATCTGCTACTGGCAATACACCAGAAACAATTTCGTATTTCAATTGCATGTCTTTGTCATCAGAACCACGAAGTTTCTCATAGATCGTGCCACCGCCTTTTAGTGTCAATGTGCGGTAAGTTTGCATATCGCCATTTTCATCTTTTTTAGTTTCTAGCTTGGTGCTAGCCACTGCTGGATGCCATTTTTGTAGATTGCCAAAATCCTTTACCAATGCCCAAACTTTTGCTGGATCGGCTTTGATCACTATTTCTTTTTCAACTTTTTGTGGGCTAGGGCCGTGGGCTGCTGCTGTCAGCGGCAAAATAGCCATGGCTATAAGGGCGATTACTTTTTTCATGCGAATTTCTCCAAAGATTAATAACATTACCTACTAACACTTGCTACTTTTTAACGCTTAAAACAACTTTAATACTACAAAAAACTTAACTTACCACTTTACCTAAATTTAGGATTTTTTACGATGCTTTTGATGAAAAAACGCTTCATTTAGGGCTTGAAGGTAAGATGAACTGGCCAAATGAACGACTTTTATCCCCCGTTTTTATTTGGGTGATGAGTTTTTGGGTTTGGCCATCAATCACGCTTACTTGGTTGCTTGCCCAATTAGCGACGTAAATGTTGCCTGTCAGCTCGTCGGTGCTGATGCCCTCTGGCACTTCTCCCACTTTAATGGTGGCAATGCTTTGCTTTTGTGCCAGTGAAATCACTGAAACACTGTCGTCTTGGGTGTTCGTTACAAATAAGAATAAGCCATCTTTGCTCGGTGTGACGCAGTAAGGGTGTTCCCCCACATGAATGATTTCGCTTTTTAAGCTGGTGGTGTTAATCACAGAAATCGAGTTGCTGATGACATTCACGACATAGAGCTCAGTGCCGTTTTTATTCAGTGCAAGACCAAATGGGTGTTTGCCAACGGCGATGCGACTGCTGGTTTGGCGGTTGTCAGTGTCTATCACAGCGATGTCGTTACTGTCGCGATTAGCGATGTAGAGTTTTTTACCATCGGAGCTGATCACTATCCCAGCTGGTGCTTTGCCATTTTTGATTTCGTTTTGAATTTTCATACTGATAGCATCCATTACGTAAATGCGATCATCTGTCCAGTCCGCCACATAAAGCGTTTTGTTGTCAGGTGAAAGTGTTAGGCCAACGGGTGAGCCTTTAATTACGTAAGTGTTAATCAGTTTGTTTTTAACAGTGTCGATCACGGAAATGCTTTGACCATCGACATTTGAAATATAGGCGCGATGGTTGATGGCTGAAACGGCAACACCAACAGGCTTTAGTCCTACTTTGATTGTGCTGATAACTTGGTTGGTGTTGGTGTCAATCACTGAGACGGTGTTGTCGCCTTGGTTGGTAATGTAAGCGCTGCCTCCTAAACATAGGCTGGTGTAGCCTGAAATAATCAGGGCAATCATGAATGCTATCAATTTTTTGTTAGGAGATTTCAAGTGATTCGCTTATTGGGTTTGTGTCTTTTTATTTTAACCTTTATTAGAACATTCAACGCCTGTGTTTTGACTAGGTTGACCAATAAAAAATAAAGTGAAATTAAAGTGGATGCTCTTCCTTGATTAAACCCTGTAGTTATCAAGGTATTGAGATTTTATAAGGCTGATATTGAAACGATGCCTTTCAATATGTGGCGAAGTATGAAAAAATTACACTAAATTATTAAGGTTGTTTGTGATGATAGATCGCGATGGATATCGCCCGAACGTTGGCATTATTATTAGCAATGCCAATAATCAGGTTTTTTGGGGTAAACGCATCCGCGAACACTCTTGGCAGTTCCCACAAGGTGGCATCAAACAAGGCGAAAGCCCCGAAGAAGCCATGTACCGAGAGCTGATGGAAGAGGTTGGCTTGCGCCCTGAGCATGTAAAAATTCTTGGTCGCACACGCGATTGGTTGCGTTATGACGTGCCGACGAGTTGGATTAAGCGTGAATGGCGTGGTAGCTATAAAGGCCAAAAGCAAATTTGGTTTTTATTACGCTTGGTGGGTCGTGATAGCGATGTATCTCTACGTGCTACACCGCATCCAGAATTCGATGCTTGGCGGTGGAGTGAGTATTGGGTGCCGATGGAAAGCGTGATAGATTTTAAGCGTGATGTTTATCGTTTGGCACTGAATGAATTGGCTGTGCATTTGGGCAGTAACGAGCGCACCAAGCAACGCGCTCAGAGTGGACCGCGTGTGATCGCTGAGTAATATGATTGAGTGAAAAAAAGCCGCTTTCAAGCGGCTTTTTTGTTATTTGGTGATGGCATTTGCCATTTTCTCACCAAGCTTAATTGGCTTGGTTGGCTGCCATGTTTTATTAAATGCGAGTGTCTTTTCTGGGAATAGCATCACGACGGTAGAGCCTAGTAAGAAACGACCCATTTCTTCGCCTTGTTTAAGCGTGATGGTTTGGTTTTCGTAAGTCCATGTATTCACACTACCCAATCTTGGTGGGTTAATAATGCCATGCCAAACCGTTGCCATGCTTCCCACGATGGTCGCGCCAACTAAAATCAGTACAAAAGTCCCGTGTGCTGAATCAAACTCACAAATGACCCGTTCGTTTCTTGCAAATAAACCTGGTACGCCTTGTGCTGTGGTTGGATTGACTGAAAACAAATCGCCTGGCACATAAGTCATGCTCTTTAGCGTGCCATCACATGGCATGTGAATACGGTGATAGTCTTTGGGGCTTAAATAAAGCGTGGCGAAATGCCCGTTTTGAAAACTAGCGGCAAGTTCTTTATCGCCAGCAAGCATCGCAAGTGTCGAGTAATGATGGCCTTTGGCCTGGAAGATTTGGTCGGCTTCAATATTGCCAAATTGGCTAATCGCACCATCAACTGGGCTGATGAAGTCAGCTTTAGCGATACGTCTTGCTCCATTTTTTAATGGGCGCGTGAAAAAGTCGTTAAAACTTTCGTATGCTGCAATGTCAGTTTGTGCAGCTTCATCCATGTTCACTTCGTAGCGTTTTACAAACCATCTGATGACAGCAGTCGTTAGCTTGCCTGCTTTGGCTGAGGCGAGTTTTCCCGCCAATGCTGTAATCGCTTGTTTTGGAATTAGGTATTGCGGTAAAACCTTTAATTGATTGCTCACAAAAATCTCAGCTGTATAAAAGTAAAAAGGGCAGGGTGTTGCCACCTTGCCCTTCTATTTTAAGCGATTAACGCTTAATTCGTGCCTAAATTAGTTTTTAGATTGATCAACTAATTTGTTTTTAGCAATCCAAGGCATCATAGAACGTAATTGGCCGCCCACTTTTTCAATTGGGTGCATTGCGTTCAAACGACGACGCGCTGTCATTTCTGGATAGTTTGTACGGCCTTCCAAAATGAATTTCTTAGCGTATTCACCGTTTTGGATGTTTTCCAACGCTTCTTTCATTGCCCAACGTGATTCATCGTTAATCACTTTAGGACCAGTCACGTATTCGCCGTATTCAGCGTTGTTTGAGATTGAGTAGTTCATGTTCGCAATACCACCTTCGTACATCAAGTCCACAATCAATTTCAATTCGTGCAAGCATTCGAAGTATGCCATTTCAGGTGCGTAACCAGCTTCAACCAAAGTTTCGAAGCCCGCTTTAACCAATTCAACAGCACCACCGCACAACACAGCTTGTTCGCCGAACAAGTCTGTTTCTGTTTCTTCGCGGAAATCAGTTTCAATCACGCCACCTTTAGTGCCGCCATTAGCTGCAGCGTATGACAATGCGATATCTTTTGCTTTGCCTGATGCGTCTTGGTAAACAGCGATGAGTGAAGGAACGCCGCCGCCTTTAAGGTACTCAGAACGCACTGTATGGCCTGGGCCTTTTGGTGCAATCATGATGACGTCCATATCTTGGCGTGGCACGATTTGGTTGTAATGAATGTTAAAGCCGTGTGCGAATGCTAATGCAGCACCTTTTTTCAAGTTAGGCGCAACTTCAGCTTCGTAGATTTGTGCCATGTTTTCATCTGGCAACAAAATCATCACAACGTCAGCCGCTTTAACCGCATCAGCGATTTCAGCCACGTTATGGCCTGCTGCTTGCGCTTTAGCCCATGAGCTGCCAGCTTTACGGATACCAACTGTGACGTTAACGCCAGAGTCTTTTAAGTTTTGTGCGTGAGCATGACCTTGTGAACCGTAACCAACGATCGTTACTTTAAGGTTCTTAATGATTGAGAGGTCAGCGTCTTTATCGTAATAAACTTTCATTTTTTTGCCTTTCGGTGCTTTTTGCTTAGGTGATATTAAATAATTAAACTTTTAAAATTCTGTCGCCGCGACCAATGCCTGAAGCGCCTGTGCGCACAGTTTCTAGAATCACGGTTTTATCCAGTGCTTCTAAAAAGGCATCTAATTTTGAGCCAGAACCTGTGAGTTCGATGGTGTAACTTCCATCTGCTACGTCAATAATACGGCCACGGAAAATGTCGCTGATGCGCTTCATTTCTTCGCGCAATGCGCCAGTGGCTTTGACCTTGACCAGCATCAGCTCGCGTTCGATATAGCGGCCATCATTCAGGTCTAGGACTTTTACAACATCGACCAGCTTGTTGAGCTGTTTGATGATTTGCTCGATTACCTCATCCGATCCGGATGTGACAATCGTCATACGTGACAAAGTGGCGTCTTCAGTTGGCGCTACTGTCAGGGATTCAATATTGTAAGCACGTGCTGAGAATAAGCCTGCAACGCGAGAAAGCGCGCCTGCTTCGTTTTCCATGAGTAGAGAAATAATATGTTTCATCTTAGCCCTCCATCTCGTCTACAGCATCATTAGCATTTGGATCTGAGCCTAAAATCATTTCAGACAAGCCCTTGCCATTTGGCACCATAGGGAAGACGTTTTCTTTTTGGTCTGTCATGAAGTTCATGAAGACAAACTTGTCTTTCATTGCAAATGCATCTTGCAATGCACCTTCAACGTCGCCTGGTTTTTCAATGTTCATGCCAAC
>CAIQFD010000022.1 GCA_903870995.1 uncultured Methylophilaceae bacterium
CAATTAATTATAGGCTGAACACGTTCAATGCACCGCCGCCAGGAGCAGCGTTGTATTTTGTCAATTCAGCATAACCACCAGCAGCGCCAAGAGCGTCTGTTGGGTTAGTCATACCAAGGTTCATCGCAACACCAGCCCAGCCACCGATACCTGATAGCACGCCAACGTATTGTTTACCTTTGTTACCGTATGTGAATGCATTACCAATCACGCCAGAACCAACTTGGAATTTCCAAAGTTCTTTACCTGATTGTGCATCAACAGCTTTGAACCAACGGTCAAGAGTACCGTAGAAAACTAAGTCTGAAGCAGTAGTCAATACACCACCCCAAGCTGAGAATTTCTCTTTGTTGTACCAAACTGATTTACCCTTGATTGGATCCCAAGCAGTGAAACCACCCATTACGCCATCTGGACCAGCAAACATAGTCAATGTAGCGCCAACCCATGGTTGACCTGCAACATATTTAGATTCAACTGGCTCGTATGTCATACATACGTGGTTCAATGGAATGTACATTAAACCAGTTTTTGGTGAGTAAGCAGCTGGTTGTTGGTCTTTTGTACCCAAAGCAGCAGGACAAACGCCTTTTGCATTGTAGTCTTGGTGAGTTGAAGCTGTAGCCAATTTGTTTGGCACACCAGTTTTCAAATCAACATCTGTTGCCCAGTTCACGAATGAGTGAACTTTGTTTGCAACAACTAAAGTACCGTTAGATGCATCCCATGTGTATACGAAACCGTTACGGTCCATATGGTTAGCATATGTTTTGCCACCTTTGTCGAACAAGATAACTTCGTTAATACCGTCGTAATCCCACTCGTCATGTGGAGTCATTTGCATGCCCCATTTAGCAACGCCAGTGTCTAAGTCACGTGCGAATACAGTCATTGACCATTTGTTGTCGCCTGGACGTACGTCTGGGTTCCAAACTGATGGGTTACCTGTACCGTAGTAAACTAAGTTTGACTTAGCATCATATGGCCACCAGCCCCATACAGAGCCACCACCATGTTGCCAACCATCTTTAACTGCTTGTGGTTTCAACCATGTTTTAACGCCTAGGTCTTTTTCACCAATTTTCAAAGCGTCGTTAGCGATTTTCTTGAATGAACCGCCTTGTTTGTTGCCGCCGTTAACATCTTCATATACAGACAATGCTGAATATTGTGGGTTAGCTTTGTTGAAGTCAGCACCGATCAACATTTCTGAATCTGGACCTGTTGAGTATGCTTTCCATGCTAGTGAACCGTCTTTTAGGTTGTAAGCTGCGATAAAGCAACGAACACCGAATTCAGCACCAGAACAACCTGTCAATACTTTGTCTTTGATAACTTGAGCAGCGTTTGTGTTAGTAGCACCGACTTTAGGGTCTGTGTTTTTAACGTCCCAAACTTTTTTACCTGTCTTAGCATCAAGAGCAACCAACATACCGTCGTTTTGTTGCAAGAATACTTTGCCATCACCGTAACCTAGACCACGTGAAACGTTGTCGCAGCAAAGAACTGCTTGAACTGATGGGTCTTGTTTAGGGAAATATGACCAAACGATTTTTTGGTTGTCGTTCAAATCAAGAGCGTATACGTTGTTTGGGAATGCTGTATGTACATACATCATGTTACCAACAACAACTGGTGAACCTTCGTGGCCACGGTTTACACCGGTTGCGAATGTCCAAGCAGCTTTAACGTTTTTAACGTTGCCCTTGTTGATTTGTGCTAATGCTGAATAACCTTGGTTATTTAGTTGGCCACGTGGATGTGCCCAGTTGTTAGCATCTTTCATTGCAGCTTCTTGATCAGCAGCAGCAGAAGCAACCATTGGCATAGCCAATGATGCACCAACTACTAAACCTAGAGCTAGTTTGATTTTGCTCATCTCCATTTTTTAAATCTCCATAGTTGTTACTACTAAGGGTTTAACTACAAAGTAAATCACCGAATCACGAACCTCACATTTATATGTGGTTAAGTCCACTTTCCAATTCATTACTTTCGCCTCACTGATGTGGGCGCACTGAGATATTAGAACAGTCAAAAATGATTTGCAATAGTCTATTAACAATTTATTTACAATTAATCGAAAACTTTTATATAACTCGTTTTCGGCGGTGTTATCATATTTAAATAAATTCAAGATAATCAATACGAAAGCCAATAAACGGGATGACTTCGACCACTTTTCATTTGTTTCCAGATGTCTCTACATTTAGCACTGGAATGCTAAATGTTTCGAAAAAACATTCCATTTATTACGAAGAATGCGGAAACCCAGAAGGTTATCCAGTGGTTTTCTTACACGGCGGCCCTGGCAGTGGGTGCAATCCAACACAACGTCGTTTTTTTGATCCCAACTTTTATCGCATCATTCTTTTAGACCAAAGAGGCTGCGGTCGCAGCACCCCTGCAGGCTTCATTGAAGAAAACAACACCGATGCTCTTGTTAATGACATCGATGCACTCAAACAACATCTTCACATTGATAAGTGGCTGGTGTTTGGGGGCTCATGGGGCAGCACTCTTGCACTTGCTTATGCGCTGGAATATCCAGACTCAGTGACCGGATTAATTCTACGAGGCATATTCCTAAGCAGAGTAAGCGAGCTGGATTGGTTTCTAGGAGAAGTTAAACGCTTTTATCCTGAGCCGTGGGAAAAACTCCTTTCATTCCTCCCATCTGAACAACAATCTAACCCCTTACTCGCGTATTCAGTCAGCGTGTTCTCTGATGACGTAAAAATTGCTGGGCCAGCTGCAACAAATTGGAATGCTTTTGAAAGTAGCATTATGGCTTTACTACCTCGTCCTACATCAATACAAAATCCAACACCCGTTGAAATAGAGATTGCACGTGCCAAAGTACAAATTCATTACATACTCAATCAATGCTTCGTAGGGCAGCGTGACTTGCTTGCTGAAGCAAAAAGCCTATCCACAATCCCGACAACCATCATCCAGGGACGCTACGATATGGTCTGCCCGCCGATCAGCGCATGGGAATTGAAAAAAGCCATGCCACATGCAAAATTTGAAATGGTTGCAGATGCTGGACACTCAGCCATGGAGATTGGCATCACTTCAGCGCTAATTGCTGCAACTGAGGCATTTAAGCTCCATCACCAATAACACCTATATATAAAGCATTTATTTTGACGATCAACTTCAAAACTCACAATCACTTTAGCGACCATCCTGCGATTGCAAAACCAAAAGCACGCATAGCAAAATATCGCTACGACACGCCACTTTTTGTATTACGTGAAACCTTTAGCGCATTCAAATTACATAACGGCTGGGGACTTTCTGCATCTCTGTCTTTTTATGCAATGTTTGCCATGATTCCAATGGCGCTACTGATGTTTTTCTTTCTATCGCATCTCGTTTTTTCTTCTCACTCAGCCGTCGTCAATCTTGCAAGCATTACTAGTAGTTTAGAGCCAAAACTTAGCCGAAGAATTATGCTTGAGATTCACAAAGTAGCTGACCATCAAACGGCATGGAGTGCTTTGAGTACAGTCGCACTGTTTTGGTTTGCAATTCCACTTTCCAGCACACTAAGATCTGCTTTCCAAACAATTTTTGCCATTACTGAGCACCCGTCATTTATTCGAAAATCCATTCAAGACATTTTGTCGGTCATTGGCATTTTATTGATGTTCTTTATGTTTACTTTTTTTGATTTAATGCTTGAAAAAGTATCACAATTACTAGGCTTATCTATCGCTCACTCCAGTATTTTTGATAGTGCAGGCTCATTAATCACCATTACTGCTTTACTCACCTTGTTTTACCGAGCCTTCCTACCGATTAGTGCACCATTAAAAACTATCCTCATGGGGTCAATTATTACAGCAATCCTATGGATGGCAATGCGCCCACTATTCAGTGAAGTGCTCTCTGTTAACCACACTTACGGCGCCATTTTTGGAGGAATGAAAAATGTTTTCATTTCCTTGGCTTGGCTTTATTACACTTTTGCAATTTTTCTATTAGGGACAGAGCTCATCTCAACCCTTAAGAAACGTGACGTGCTTTTGTTAAGGGGCTTATTCAATGAATCGATCAGAAGAAACCCTAATTTTGTTTCCAAAGTCATGTCGCGCCATGGCTGCATCTATCGAGGGGGAGAAGTCGTGTTTAACATTGGCGATGAAGGCCGAGATTTATATTATATCGCCGATGGAAAAATTAGATTGGTTTATGAAAATCGCTTAATCAGACATTTAAGCGCTGGCGACTTTTTTGGAGAAATGGCGATTCTTGGCGATAGCGTAAGAATTGCAGATGCGATTGTTGATTCTGATTTTTGCGATATTATTGTGATTAATGCCAATAACATTCAAACGCTAATTTTGAACGAACCCAAGGTTGCGATGAGCTTTCTTAAACACATGGCACTACAATTAAAAAATAGCCAACAAACACAACCGTAATTTTGACTTATTAACTATCATGGCCAATCAATCCAACAAACAACCAAGCCAACACGAAGTCCAGCCGCTCCTTAATCTACTTAATGCAGGCCAGTTGGCAAACGCAGTCAATATGGCACAGTCTCTACTAGGCCAATATCCGAATACATTCATTCTACATAATGTACTTGGCATCGCTTTAGATGGCCTTGGGCAATATGAAAGCGCTATTAAAAGCTACCGGAACGCGCTCAAATTACAACCCAACATGCCAGACTTGCACTTTAACCTTGGCATTGCGCTTAGCAATGTAGGCCTACTCAACGAAGCTACCACCAGTTACCGCAAGGCGATTGCCTTGCAGCCCAAATTCTTTGAGGCTTATGGCAATCTCGGCACACTCCTTCAAAAACAAGGCAAGTTAGAAGAAGCTGTTGCCAGCTACCGCAAAGCACTCTCCATCAATGCGGATGCAAGAGGCCATTTCAACCTTGGTACCGCCTTGCGGGATCAAGGCAAGCTAGACGAGGCTATTAAGAGCTACAAACAAGCGATTGCCATATTCCCAAACTACGCTGATGCACTCAGCAATTTGGGCGAAACCTTGCGTGACCAAGGCAATATGCAAGAGGCCATTGTGAGCTATCAAAACGCATTAGCACTTAATCCCAATCACCCAAGTGCAAACTACAACATGGCGGAATTTTTATATCTCGCCAAACGATTTAATGAAGCTATTCCTCATTTTGAACGTAGCCAGCTAGACGATTGGCAAGAGCGCAGCATGTATTGTTTGTATAAAGCTGAGCGCTTTGATCACTTCAAAACCAAGTTAGATGAAATTGTTAAGGCTGGCCCTCACACAGCACCTTTCCTTGCTACGCTTTCAACTCACTACGCAGTGAATTTTAACGCTGAAGATCCTTATAATTTCTGTAAAAACGGTTTTGATTTCGTCTATAACGCAGCGATTTCAGAGCTTTCAGAGCCCAACAGTCCGCTATTGAAGGCGCTTCTCAACGACATTAACAATGCTGAGATTGCGGAGCGCGTTCAAGGGATGTTACACAACGGAAAACAATCTGCAGGAAATTTATTTAAGCGCCCAGAGGCTTCATTTCGGACACTGGGTGAGTTAGTTAAAAAAGAATTTATGAACTACAAAAATAAATTCGCCGGCGCTGATTGCGAACTGATTAAATCATTTCCAGATGAGCTTGAGTTCACCAGTTCATGGTATGTGAAGATGCGCCAAGGTGGTCATTTAGATGCGCACATCCATGAAATTGGTTGGATTAGCGGAGCCGTTTACCTTGCCATGCCGACGGATAAAAAGACGCCAACAGAAGGTGGATTTGAATACGGCATACACGGAGATGCTTACCCACAAAAACACAACGATTTCCCTGTGGGAACTGTCATCCCAAACGTGGGAGAGATTGTTTTATTCCCGTCGTCGCTCTTTCACAGAACAATTCCATTCAGTTCAAGTGAGGAGCGAATTTGTATTGCCTTTGACTTGAAGCCGACAACAGCATCTACAGCGCGTAGCAACTACTAGATTAAGCCAGCTTGGCAGCAAGCCTAATCTCACTAAAGTAAGCATGTCCGTCTAATCTAGCTAGAATCAACTGATTTGCTTTGCTAATCGCCGCTTTCGTTTTAATTGCATCAAAAGGCATTAAAACATCAGCCTCCACTTTACCTGCTAAATAGTGAAATGTAACTTGCTCAGGCTCAGGCAGTCCTACAAGCACGCTAGCAAGCGACTCTAATAGCTCAGCTCGACTAGGAAAGTCGGTCAGCATTTCACTTGTACCACCATCATCTTCAGTATCCACATGCACCAGTACATTATTGACTGACTCATGACTATCAATCACCCGCTTACGCGCTCTTTCAGCAATACTATGACCTTCAGACACGCTAATTTTCGAATCAACTAAAATATGGGCATCGACTAATACTCGGTGCGCCATTTTTCGTGTTCTTAACTCATGTACGTTTTGAACACCTTGCGTATCCATGAGTGTTTGACGAATACTAGCAACTTCTTCAAAAGATAATCCGGCATCTATCAACTCTTGAAAGGCTTCCCAAGCAAACACAAAGCCCATACGCATAATCATAAAGCCCACCAAGATAGCGGCAATCGAATCTGCGTAAACGAACCCCATCATGTTTGCTGCAATCCCCACTGCAACAACAAGCGAAGAAGCGGCGTCAGACCTAGCATGCCATGCGTTAGCAATTAATAAAGGCGAGCGCAAACGCTCTCCCACATAAAGCATGTAACGAAACAAGCCTTCTTTAGCTATGAGCGCTAATCCAGCAGTCCATAAAGCAAGAGATGTTACAGGCGGCATATCGCCAAGATTATCCAATTTAATAGCCGCACCATAAATAATACCAACACCAGTCACTACAAGAATTGCACCCAACACCAAAGAAGCCGCTGTTTCAATGCGACCATGACCATAAGGATGGGAGTCATCAGCAGGTGATTTGCTATGGTAACTAGCAATCAACACTAAAAAATCGGAGATTAAATCAGATAGAGAGTGCACGCCATCTGCAATCAATGATTGTGAGTGCGAGAATATACCCGCCAATACTTGTACGACCGTCAGGCCTATATTCACAAACACACTGATCCATGTGCATCGATTGGAAAGTGCATAGCGTTGCGGGTCATCAAAAGATAACTGACTTGCATGTGCGTGGTTGTGTGAATGTTTGTGTTGGCTCATTAATAAATACCGTGGATTAAAACAATTAAATAATTATGTCAGTCTATAACGAAACGCTGTGTTTATTCATGCATTACTTTATATCATCTATACTACTAAAAACAATTCAAGCTTCTTTAGCTAACCACCATTTAATGAAAGCTTAGGGGATCACGTTGGACAAACTTACTCACAATACCGTCAGACAAATATTATTCGCACTTTTCGTTGTGAGCATTTGCATTGGCGTCTGGGTTGTTCTTGCTCCTTTTTTCACCGCAATCGCTTGGGCTTGTATTCTCGCTTACGTAAGCTGGCCCCTCTACATTTGGCTACTCACTAAATTAGGCAAAAAAGAGACTGTCGGTGCGCTCATCATGACAACGGTAATGGCCGCTACAGTAATTACCCCGCTCTTATGGTTATTTTTCGTTTTAAAAGCTGAGCTCAGCATTGCCACAACATTATTCACTAATAAGCTAGCTAACGGGGGTATTGCGCTTCCTAAGTTCATCGCTGACCTTCCTTTTATTGGCAGTGATATCAACGCCTGGCTTTCAAAAGCATTAGCAAACCCAATTGAGTTTAAAAATGAAATACACGCCTTGCTGATGAATGCCGACCAGAAGTTGATAGATGTTATTGGTGGCATTAGTCGCAATTTTGCAACGATGGGCTTTGCTTTATTAACGCTATTTTTTGCCTACAAAGGCGGATTAAAATTCATGAGGCAATCTGAGCAAGTTTTAGAATCACTGCTAGGGGATCGTGCTCGTAGTTATTTTGAAGCTGCTGGTGATGCAACCCGCGGGGTGATTTATGGTATTGTCCTCACCGCCATTGCCCAAGGCGCATTCGCAGGGCTTGGTTATTGGATGGTCGGTTTAGAGGCTCCCATCATGCTGGCTGCAATCACCACACTATTCGCCTTGCTACCTTTTGCAACGCCCTTGGTTTGGGGTGGAGTCGGCGTATGGCTCATCATCAGCGGCAATACAGTAGCTGGGGTAGAGCTTTTAGTTTGGGGTACATTCGTCGTATCGTGGATTGATAATATTATTCGCCCCATCATCTTAGCAAAAAACGTCAAAATCCCTTTTCTATTGGCATTCTTTGGGGTCATTGGTGGCGTGTCTGCATTTGGATTTATAGGTTTGTTCTTGGGCCCAGTTATTTTGGCTATTGCCTTTGCCGTTTGGCAAGAGTGGCTGGAAGCTCACCCAGATAGAAAACATACACCATAAAAAATGGAGCCAAATCTGGCTCCACTCTAATCACTGCCCCAACAACCTTGATTAAGCAAGAGCGTGCATCAGTTATGTATAAGCATTCCACATAAAGCCAACTGAAGACACACTAAAGCTTAATGCAGCCATGGAGAGCTTCTTTGGCGTACTTAAATCAGAGTTTTACTATACGGAGAAATTTGACGATGCAGATACGTTCATTGAAAAGCTAAAAGAATATATTTGGTATTACAATCACAAAAGAATCAAAACAAAATTAAAAGGACTGAGTCCTGTGCAATACAGAAATCAGTCCTTAACTTTAAACCCAGGCTAATGTCCAACTTTTGAGGGTCAGATCATTTCCGTGGGCTTTGTATGGTGGGCCTCCTGTGAGTCGAACACAGCACCAACGGATTATGAGTCCGCTGCTCTAACCAAGCATGAGCTAGAGGCCCAAAAACTGCAATTAGACTTAGTCTTGTCCAGTTTCTAAGAAGCTACGTAGGCGTTCTGAGCGAGTTGGATGACGCAATTTACGCAGGGCCTTAGCTTCAATTTGGCGAATACGCTCACGTGTAACATCAAATTGTTTACCCACCTCTTCTAGTGTATGGTCGGTGTTCATTTCAATACCAAAACGCATACGTAGAACTTTAGCTTCACGAGGCGTTAGTGATTCTAAAACTTCACTTGTTGCATCACGTAAGCTTGCATAAACTGCTGCATCCACTGGTGCAAGAGTCGTATTATCTTCAATGAAATCACCCAAGTGCGAATCATCATCATCACCAATTGGCGTTTCCATAGAAATTGGCTCTTTGCTGATTTTAAGAATCTTGCGAATCTTATCTTCTGGCATTTCCATTTTCTCAGCCAATGTTGCTGGATCTGGTTCCAACCCTGTTTCTTGTAGAATTTGACGACTGATACGATTCATCTTATTGATGGTTTCAATCATATGCACAGGAATACGAATAGTACGCGCTTGGTCAGCAATAGATCGAGTAATGGCCTGACGAATCCACCATGTGGCATAGGTTGAAAATTTGTAACCACGGCGATATTCAAACTTATCTACCGCCTTCATCAAACCGATATTGCCTTCTTGAATCAAGTCCAAGAATTGCAATCCACGGTTGGTATATTTTTTCGCAATCGAAATCACCAAACGCAAGTTGGCTTCAATCATTTCACGCTTAGCACGACGTGCACGGGCTTCGCCTGTGGTCATTTGCTTATTGATGTCTTTTAGCTCTTTAATTGGTAAGCCCACATCCGCTTGCAAATCAAGCAAGCGTTGCTGTTGATCTACGATAGAGTGTTTGAAACGCTCTAATTTCTCAACATAAGGTTTTTCAACGGCTAACTCAGCCGCAAGCCATGTCAATTCACATTCGTTGCCTGGAAATGATTTGATGAAGTGTGGGCGAGGCATGCCGGATTTATCAACGCAGAATTCCATAATTTTACGTTCGTGACCACGCACGCGTTCAACCATATCACGCACTTGACCGCAAAGTGCTTCCACTTGTTTTGCTGAAAAACGGAACGCGGTAAGCTCTTCTAAAATTGCGGCTTGAAGTGCTTGGTACTCTGGATCTTGAGAGCCCTTGCTTGCCAAAATCACCGTCATTTTTTTGTTTGACTCACGGATGACAGCGAAACGCTTCAGCACTTCCTCTTTAAGCTTAGCAAGCGCCTCCGCTGAGATGGCCGCCGCTTTCGCACCGTCATCATCTTCTTCCTCTTCTTCGTCAAGCTCTGGCTCTTCTTCCTCATCTGGAGCGGCGGTCATCACAGCCTCCATCCCAACATCGGAATCAATCAAACCGTCCACTAAGTCATCAACACTTAGCTCATCAGCTTCAACTTTATCAACCATTGCCAATAATTCAGCAATCGTTGTTGGACAAGCAGCAATGGCTTGTACCATGTGCTTCAAGCCATCTTCAATACGTTTAGCGATTTCAATTTCGCCTTCACGTGTTAACAGGTCAACCGTACCCATTTCACGCATATACATACGTACTGGATCAGTGGTGCGCCCAAACTCAGAATCAACCGTAGCAAGCGCTTGTTCAGCTTCTTCAACAGCATCCTCATCGGCAACCGCGGCTGGTGCATCTGACATCAACAACACTTCAGCATCAGGCGCTTCTTCATACACCTGAATGCCCATGTCATTAATCATGCCAATGATGCCGTCTATTTGTTCTGAGTCTTGAACATCATCTGGTAAATGGTCATTAATTTCGGCGTACGTAAGGTAGCCGCGCTCTTTACCAAGAACGATCAGTAATTTAAGGCGCGTACGGCCGTCTACCGCCTGCTCTTCATTTTTATCAATATTTTGTTCGTTTTGCTGATCTTTATCTTTTGCCATGCGTAACCTCTATCCTATAACCATGCATAATAACCATGAACTGGTGATGGAAAACCCGATATTATACCTCAAAACTACATGCTATTTTTCTGTGAATTACCCAAGCCGCGAAGCAAGGCTCTTTCTTCTTCTGTTAGTTCACTCAAACTTTTTTCTTTAATCGTATCAAACAAATTTGTGTGGGCTCGTTGTTGCCGCATCTCTATTAGTTGCTTCCTTGCACCACTTATTTCAAGAGCAATATCCAAACTTTCATCCAATAATTGCAACTCACGCTCAACTTCACGCATGAGCTTTGGATCTGACTTATCCTGCATATGATGCAAAATGGCAGCTGGCTTGGAGCTTGGATATAAAATAGCCGCCTCAATTCCAGCGCGCAATAATTTATCCTCCTCCGTCTCGCCTTTTATTAAACTCGAATCTTGCGATTCCACCAAGTCAGGGCGCATCAACAACATCAACAAGAACCGACGCTGTATCGAAACCGGTGTTCGGGTTTGTTTTGGCCTTGCCTGCTGCTGTCGCTGAATGCTAGGCAACTTAAGCATGCTTTGCATTTCATCTTGCGAAACACCCGCCAGTTCAGCGATTCGCTTACTCAAAAACAGTCGTGAGCGGGGCGCTTGGATCTGCTGCAAAATCGGCTCCGCATCGTTCAGAAAGCGCACTTTATCTTCTTGCGACTGCAATGGATTGTCTGCACTTAAATATTGAATAATGTATTGGGAAAGTGGCAATGCTGTCTTTACCTTAGCTTCAAAAGCTTCTTTACCAAACTCACGCACAAAACTGTCAGGGTCATGTTCCGACGGCAAAAATAAGAAGCTTAGTTTTAGACCGTCTGTTAGCGCAGGCAATGCATTCATTGCTGCGCGCCATGCGGCTTTTAAGCCCGCATTGTCCCCATCAAAGCAAAATACAATTTCATCTGTTTGGCGCATTAATTTGGCAATATGAAATGGCGTAGTCGCCGTTCCCAAAGCCGCCACTGCGTACTCAATGCCATATTGCGCTAGCGCAACCACATCCATATAGCCTTCAACCACCAGGGCACGTCCTGCATCACGCATGGCGCGACGCGCCATAAAGAGGCCATACAATTCATGACCTTTTTGAAACAAGGGCGTTTCAGGAGAGTTGTAATACTTAGGCGTATCTTCTGGGTCGATAACGCGACCTCCAAATCCAATCACTTGACCTTTTTGGTCGTGAATCGGGAACATGATACGGTCGCGAAAGCGGTCATAACGCTTGCCCTGCTCATTTTTCACCACAAGCCCAATTGTTTCCAGAACTTCACTCTCATATTGTGGAAAAATAGTCTGTAAGTTTTGCCAACCAGCCGGCGCATAACCCACTTGAAAATTTGCAGCTACTTGCCCACTAAGGCCCCGCCCTTTTAAATACTCAATTGCACGTGGTGATTTTTTCAATTCGGCACGGTAGTAACTCAGCGCTGACTGAAGCGCCTCTTGCATACCTGGAATAACTTTTTGTTGCGGCCTATCAACATCTCGCGCTTCTTGAGGAACAATCATGCCTGCGATTTTGGCGAGTTCTTGCACAGCCTCAACAAAGCTCAAGCCTTGATACTCCATTAAAAAGCCAATAGATGTACCGTGCGCACCACAACCAAAGCAATGATAAAACTGCTTAGTTGGGCTTACCGTAAAAGATGGAGATTTTTCGTTATGAAAAGGACAACAGGCAGAGTAATTCGCCCCCGCCTTTTTAAGGGGAACGCTTTTGTTAATCACGTCGTAAATATCAACGCGATTAATGAGTTCTTGGATAAAGCTTTCTGGAATCATATTCTTAGGCTTATCGTATCAAAATCGTTTAGGGTTCCAACTCAAAAAATAATGACGCAAAGGTCATCATAACGCATCGCCAAATAAAACAAAAAAGGAGCGAATCGCTCCTTTTTTCATTTTCTAACTTGCCTAGATACCGTTTATTTAAATACTGTAAAAATTATGCGCCGAGTCTTGTTTTAATCAAGCCCGATATTTTTCCCATATCGGCACGCCCAACAACCAGCGGCTTAACTGCCGCCATTACTTTACTCATATCCTTGATGCCAGCAGCGCCTGTTTCAGCAATCACTTGCTCCAAAATTGCAGCGACTTCATCATCGGTCAACGCTTGCGGCAAGTACTCTTGCAATACAGTCACTTCAAACTTCTCAACATCAGCCAGATCATGACGATTAGCAGCTTCATATTGAGAAATAGAATCACGACGTTGTTTAAGCATCTTTTCAATCGCTTCGATTACCTGCATATCATCAAGCTCAATACGCTCATCGACTTCGCGTTGCTTGATTGCTGCTTGTAACAAACGAATAGCACCTAAACGCGCACTATCTTTAGCGCGCATTGCATTTTTCATATCTTCAGAGATGCGCGCTTTTAATGACACTACCAACCTCGAAATTCTTAATTAACTTTACTACAAACTTGAAACAACAAACCGCTACTAAAAATATTAGTAAAGTTTTGGCGCCAAAGTTTGGTTACGAATACGACGATAGTGACGTTTAACAGCAGCTGCAGCTTTGCGTTTACGTTCCCATGTTGGTTTTTCGTAGAATTCGCGAGCACGCAAATCTGTCAACAAACCAGTTTTTTCAATAATGCGTTTGAAACGGCGAAGCGCAACGTCAAACGGCTCATTCTCTTTTACACGTACACTAGACATAGAACTCTCTCTACTTAAATTTTTGGTCGAAATTGCGGAAAAGTTTGCTATTCTATCGGTTAAACCACAATTTATCAAACACTTTGCGCCCAAAAACGCATCATCATTCAGATAACGCTCAAAATATGCTTGTTTTAGGAATCGAATCTTCTTGCGATGAAACAGGTATCGCACTTTATGATACCGAACGCGGATTACTTGCTCACGCACTTCATTCACAAATTGAGATGCACTCGGAATACGGCGGCGTTGTCCCAGAACTTGCCTCGCGCGACCATATTAGACGAGCATTACCGCTCATCCAAAAAGTATTAAACGATGCTAATTTACAGCTCTCCAATGTAGAGGGTATTGCTTACACACAAGGCCCAGGACTTTCTGGAGCGCTATTGGTCGGCACCTGTATTGCCGAGTCTTTAGCCTTCACGCTCAATGTGCCCACTATAGGCATTCATCATCTAGAAGGACATTTACTAGCGCCACTTCTCGAAGAAAATCCGCCTCAATTTCCATTTGTCGCGTTGCTTGTTTCTGGTGGGCATACCCAACTAATGAAAGTAACAGGCATTGGCGAATACGAACTGCTAGGCGATACCCTTGATGATGCAGCAGGCGAGGCATTTGATAAAACTGCCAAACTATTAGGCTTAGACTACCCTGGCGGCCCAGCCGTATCAAAATTAGCAATCCAAGGCACAAAAGGTCGATTCAAATTACCGCGGCCCATGTTAAATAGTGGCGATTTAAATTTTAGTTTCAGCGGCTTAAAAACTGCAGTACTCACTTTGGCAAACCAAAATGAAAGTGACTTACAAACCAAGGCTGACATTGCGTATGAATTTCAAGAAGCCGTCACTGAAATCCTCACCACCAAATGCATGTCTGCATTACGCCAAACAGGGCTTGATAATTTGATTGTCTCTGGCGGGGTGGGTGCTAATAAACGATTACGCGAGCAACTAAATTTCGCAACCAAACGCAAACTTTGTCATGTGCATTATCCACGCTTAGAGTTTTGTACAGACAATGGCGCGATGATTGCATTTGCAGGTGCGCTTAGACTAAAAGCGCTTGAAGGGAGTCAGTTAAACCACAGCTTTACTGTCCGCCCCCGCTGGGATTTAGCTGAGTTACAAAAACCTCAATAAGGCTTAGGGCTTTTTCTTACCAAAACCAGACTCCGTGCCATTGAGCAATTTTTGAATATTCGTTCTGTGACGCCAAACCAACATCACCGCCAGGAAGATGAAGACTATCTCATAATCACGATACGCTTCGAACCAGTCTAAAGACGCCGCATAGATTGGCAATAAAATTGCAGCCACAATCGCTGCCAATGATGAATACTTTGTTGCTACAAACACCAACACCCAAGTAAGCATGATGAGCAAACCTAACCAAGGCGATATTGCCAACAAAATGCCCAAGGCAGTTGCCACGCCTTTGCCGCCTTTGAACTTATAAAATATTGGATATAAATGACCAATAAATACAGCAATAGCTACGGCACTCGTCACCCACATTAATCCGCCATCTGGTTGCATGACAAACCAGACTGGGAACCAGCCTTTAAAGGCATCACCGAGCAAAGTTAAAGCTGCAGCAGATTTCTTTCCACTCCTGAGCACATTAGTTGCGCCAGGGTTACCTGAGCCAATCGTGCGGGGATCGGGCAAACCAAATAGCTTGCTAATCAAAATACCAAAAGCGATAGACCCAAGGATATATGCGGCCACAATCTGCACAACGGCAATTGGGCTGACATCAATAAAACCTAACTCATTCATGGCGAGATGCTCTAAAATCCAAAAGACTTATTCTAAACCATATAGGCAATATCGGCATGGACATCATTTTTTTAAGCGAAGTCAAAATTCAGACCAAACTTGGCGTACCAGAATGGGAGCGCATGGTAGCCCAGACAATCATATTGGATATTGAAATCGCGATGCCGAACAGCGAAAGTTGCACCACAGATAAGATTGGCGACACTATTGACTATGGCGTTGTTGTTTCACGCATGCGTGAAACTTTGGCAGAGAATAGCTTCATGCTAGTTGAGGCACTGGCAGAGCACCTTTGCCAACTTATCATCAAAGATTTCAAGGCGCCTTGGGTAAAAATTAAAGTAGCAAAGCCTGGTATCTTGCCTGGCGTAAAATCGCTCGGCGTAGTGATTGAGCGAGGCAGTAGATAACCTAACCACGAGGATGATGTGCTGTGTGGAGTTGCTTTAAGCGCTCACGCGCAACGTGGGTATAAATCTGGGTAGTAGAGATGTCAGAATGTCCAAGTAGCATCTGGACGACACGCAAGTCCGCACCATGATTTAACAAATGTGTCGCAAAAGCATGCCGCAAAACGTGCGGTGACATCGGCTTACGAATACCCGCCACCAAAGCATATCGCTTAATCAAATACCAAAAAGCCTGTCTTGTCATTGCCGCGCCACGCTGCGTCACAAACATACTATCGCTCAAACGCTTTTCCAAAATGTCTGGTCGAGCTTCCTTTAAGTAGCGAGTAATCCAATCAACTGCAACCTCACCCATAGGAACAAGCCGGGTTTTGCTACCCTTACCAGTCACTCGAACCACTCCCTCAGACAAACTCACTTCAGTGACTTTTAAGCCCACCAACTCAGAAACGCGCAAGCCACTTGCATACAGAAGCTCGAGCATCGCCCTATCACGTAGACCAATAGGATTGTTCAGGTCAGGCGCGGCCAACAACGACTCAACTTCATCCTCGCTCAAACTTTTGGGAAGCGACCGCGGTAATTTTGGGGATTCAATCTGCAGGCTAGGATCTTGTGCAATTTTGCTTTCCCGCAAAGCGAAGCGATAAAGACGGCGCAAGCTAGCGATTAAACGACTAATGCTACGAGGTTTACTAATAGGGAACTTGAAGGCCAAATAACGCTGAATATCAAACTGCTCAACCTGCAACAGGTCTTTCGCCGCGTCCTTTTCCAACCACTGCGCAAAGTGAGTTAAATCCTGTCGATAGCTATCTAGCGTGTTGCGGGCAAGACCCTCTTCCAGCCAAATTCGATCAATAAACTCATCTAAAAATGCTTGGCTAGTTTGATTCATGTGCCAATAACCACTTTTTGATTGTCAATCCGCCTTCAACTCCCTGCATAAAACCACCTAGGCCATTTTTAGCAACAACACGGTGGCAAGGAATTATTAAAGGCAGTTGATTTGCACCACAAGCATTGGCTACTGCCCGAGGCCCTGAACCTACTTTTTCGGCCAGTTCACTATAAGTCAGCACTTCACCCACAGGAATGGCTGATATTGCTTCCCAAACACGCTTCTGAAATGGGGTTCCTGAAGTGGCATACAAAATATTAAACCTTGTATCTGCTTGCATAAAGTATTGGGCAATCTGATGCGAAACGTTCTGAGCATAGGCGCTCATTACTTCTCGCGTTTTTTGTCGAGTAGGGAATAAATGAATCCCAACGACATAATCACTTTGAGTCTTAACACCAACGGCGCCAAAAGGCGCGTTAATCATGACATCAAAATCTTGAGAACTAGGTTTCACCATGTGTTTTATATTAGCCTAATTTCGAAGCTCCCCGCCAATAAAAAAGCCCCAGACTTACGCCTGAGGCTTTTAATTTCGAAGCTTTGAATATTTATGGTTAGCTTATTCTGCTGCTTCTGGCGCCATAACCTCGCGGTCACGTGCTTGTAATTTTTCTTTAATACGTGCTGATTTACCTGAACGCTCACGCAAGTAGTAAAGTTTGCTACGGCGAACATCACCACGGCGTTTGATTTCGATGCTTGCAATCAAAGGTGAGTAAGTTTGGAATGTACGTTCCACGCCTTCACCTGATGAGATTTTACGCACGATGAATGAAGAATTAAGGCCACGGTTGCGAATAGCAATCACAACACCTTCGTAAGCCTGCACAAGTTTACGTGTACCTTCAACAACGTTCAAACCAACAACC
>CAIQFD010000023.1 GCA_903870995.1 uncultured Methylophilaceae bacterium
TCACGTTCCGAAGAACCAGTGAACATGCCAGCTACAAACACTCACACCTATCGATTGTTCAAATTTTTAAAGAGCAGGTACTACTAAATTCTTTTCAACATCACTAACCGGAAAACTGCTCCGCGTTAGCAACGAGAGGGGCGCATTATACAGAGCCAAAAAATCTCGTCAACTACTAAATTCGGTATTGCATTTGGTTGCGGGGGCAGGATTTGAACCTACGACCTTCGGGTTATGAGCCCGACGAGCTGCCAGACTGCTCCACCCCGCGTCCGATTCGACATTGGTGCCGTCGAGAGGTGAGACTATAGCAAGCTTTGAGCTCGCATGTCAAGGTTAAAACGGGATTATCTTAAGAAACTGCCGACCGGGATTTCTTGCTACTTAGTCCGGCCTGAGATGATATTGCGAACCAACTCTAGATCGTCATGCGTATCGACGCCAGCCGCTGGCGCTTCACTCACAACCGATACGCTAATCTTATATCCGTGCCACATCGCTCTTAATTGCTCCAAGGCCTCAAACTTTTCAATTGGCGCTGAACTGAGTTTTGTGTAGGAATGCAGAAAGCTGGCTCGGTAAGCATAAATACCCACATGCCGATACACAGGCAATCCACTCGGCAACTCCAGCGCCTGCGCAAATGCGTCACGCGGATAAGGAATGGGCGCTCGACTAAAGTACATGGCATAGCCACCCGCATCCATCACCACTTTAACGACATTAGGATTAAACATCGTTTCTTTATCATGTATCGCATGACAAACAGTGGCAATCGACGCTTGAGGGTGCACACTCAAATCATGCGCAACTTGCTGGATTAATTTAGGGTCAATCAATGGTTCATCACCTTGAACATTTACGACCAACACATCATCAGCCCACTTAAAATGTGCAGCGACTTCAGCAAGCCTGTCTGTTCCAGACACATGATCTTCACGCGTCATTACAGCTCTAAATCCGTAACACTCAACCGCAGCTAAGATATCAGGATGATCAGTTGCAACAATCACCTCTTCTGCGCCACTCGCAACCGCTTGTTTAGCAACACGCACCACCATAGGCTGACCACCAATATCTAGTAATGGCTTCGCAGGCAAACGACTACTTGCATAACGTGCTGGAATAACGACTTTAAATTTCATCATTGACGCTAACTCAGAAAACTATATTTCTTCCGCATCGGGCAATTTTCTCGCCTCATCTTCCAGCATAACTGGAATATCATCTTTGATTTGAAAGCCTAAGCGGCATGGCTTACACACCAACTCTTGCTCAGCTTTACGATAATGCAGAGGACCCTTACATACCGGGCACACAAGAATTTCAAGCAACTTTGCGTCCATAAAAACTTTCTATCCTTTCAACTACCTTATCTTCCAAGCCCATAATAACTTCTGCATGCACGGGCAATACCCAAATATTTTTCTGATGAAATTTCAAGCACTTCACGGCATCTTTTTCTGTCATCAGTATGACTCCAGCCTCCCCGATTTGCAAATCGCCAGGGCTATATGGATGATGATCAGGAAATGGATGTTCCACAACATCCAGCCCCAATTGACGAAGTTGGTTAAAAAACCTTGCAGGATGACCAATACCAGCAAACGCATGTATCTTCTTACCTTCAAAATCTTTAGCTTTTGCAGTTTTACGAATATCACTCAACAAGAAAAAGCCACCGCCATTTAAGCGCATTAGATGCTCACCACCAAAAAAATCAGCATCACCACCATTTACCACCACAGCATCCGCTTCCAATACTCGCGAAGGTGGCTCCCGCATTGGACCAAATGGCAACATCGCACCATTGCCGTAACGGCGCACCCCATCAATGACTACGATTTCAAAGTCCCGTTGCAATGCATAATGCTGCAAGCCGTCATCGGAAATGATGACGTCACATTGAGGATTTGCCTCTAATAAAGCACGAACCAATTCCGGGCGCTTTCTTCCTATCCAAACTGGGCAAGTGGTGCGCATCGCAATGAGCAGAGGTTCATCACCAACCAAAGATGCGTCTGCTCCTTTAACAACCTCGGTAATTTGGTGTGCAGAACCACCATACCCGCGACTAACAATGCCTGGCGAATAGCCTTTTTCTTTTAATTGCTCAGCCAACCAAATCACCAAAGGCGTTTTACCCGTGCCACCTACAGTAACATTGCCAACCACAATAACTGGAACTGGGCTACGCCAAGAGGGAATTAAGCCAACACGATATAGAAACCGACGCAATGTAACCAATACCGCAAGAAGCAAATCGGGTAGCACAAAAAACACCTGCCAAAAACCGACCTTTTCTGAATACCAATGTCGCTCAAGCAAGCTTTGCATATTAATGGAATTGCTTTTGATAAAGCTTAGCGTAATGACCGCCAGCTTTTAATAAAGTATTGTGCGTTCCGCTTTCAACAATCTCTCCATGCTCCATCACAAAAATACGATCCGCATTCTCAATGGTTGATAAGCGGTGCGCAATGACGATACTAGTTCGACCTTGCATCAAAGTATCTAATGCAGCTTGGACGTGTTGCTCTGATTCAGTATCCAGCGCAGATGTAGCTTCATCCAACAACAAAATAGGCGCATCTTTCAAAATTGCACGAGCAATCGCTAAACGCTGACGCTGACCACCAGAAAGGCGCACCCCCCTATCGCCAATCTGACTTTGCAATCCTTCTGGCAATTGCTGAATGAACTCCCAAGCGTGTGCTGCTTTTGCGGCCGCAATCACTTTTTCTTCACTAACATCACGCAAAGCGCCATAGGCAATATTGTTAAAAACGGTGTCATTAAATAACACTACATCTTGACTCACTAGAGCGAACTGCTCACGTAAATTACTTAGCTTTAACGCACGAATATCTATGCCATCTAGCAATACCAAGCCTTCTTGATACTCGTAAAAACGAGGAAGCAGATTCACCATGGTGGTTTTTCCACCGCCAGAACGGCCAACCAGTGCCAATTTCTCACCTGGCTTGATGATAAAGCTTAGCTGATTCAGCGCATTGCTTTTCGCACTTTCGTAACGCAAGCCAACACTCTTAAACTCAATCTCGCCCTTAGCTCTACCAATTTCATGCGTGCCTTCATCTAATTCTGGCTGAATATCAATCAATCCAAAGACACTTTGCGCCGCAGCCACCCCAACTTGAACCGTTTCATTCATTTTGGTCAAACTTTTAATAGGCGGAATCAGCATTAAAAGCGCGCCAATAAAAGCCGCAAACTCACCGGCAGTAAATTTACCTACTGAATAATAAACAACTGCACCCAAAGAGAAGGCCGCCAGCATTTCTACCACCATACTATTAATGCCAGAGATGCGCGTGAGCCGAATTTGCATATGTCGATTTTTAGCCACAACATCACTAAAACGTTTTTGCTCGTATTGCGCGCCAGCAAAAATCTTAATCATCCGTTGGCCCATGCTGGCTTCCTCAGCCACTTGAGTCATCTCCCCCATAGAGCCTTGATTAGCCTTACCGGCCTCCCTCAGCTTAGGCGTCATTTTATTGAGATACAGCACCATCAACGGCGCTGTCACAACAAAAATTAAAGTGAGTCGCCAATCTAAATAGAGCATATAAGCAACCATACCAATAATGGTCAAACTGTCACGCACCGAACTCATAGCAGCGTTAGTGGCAGCTCCCGACATTTGTTCTGTATCGTAAGTAAGTTTTGATGTCACCACCCCAGCCGAAACGGAGTCAAAGAAACTCACAGGCAATGTCATTAACCTAGCAAAAGCTTCCACACGCAGATCTTCCACTACCCGACGCGCCACCCACTTCATGGCAAATGTTGAGGCAAACCCAGCAAATGCGCGCAAAGCTAACAAACCAAACAACATAAAGGGAAGCAGATGTAACATGGTCGTATCGTGCTTCACAAATCCAGCATCGGTCACCAATTTAATCGTAGCTAGAAAACCTGTGTTCGTGGCAGAAAATGCTACTAGCGCAATAATGCTAAATGCAAAGACTTGCCAATAACGCAATGCATATTTAAGCATGCGCAAGTAAAGCGTCTTTGCAGAATAGTTAGGGGTATGAGATTTTGAACGACTAGATTTGGTCATGGACTTGACTACTTAACTCAATAATCCCAAGTCTATTACTTGAAAAATAATCTTGGGGTGTCTTGAATGAGGACATTAACGGATAGCTATCCATCAATAATGATTAACTATTACCACCCGTTTGTGTTGCAAAGGTGATATGCGTATACCCTGCTTGGCGTGCGGCCTCCATCACATTAATCACTGATTGATGCGTGGTGTTTGCATCCGCATTAATGATGATTGTTGGCTCCTTGCCACCACCAGCAGCTCGCTGAAGTGCGGCACTAATCGCACTCACAGAGCCATCATCTAACGCACTTTTGCCAACAACGTAATGGCCTTTTGCATCAACTCCCACATCAATCACCAAAGGCTTTTGTTCTGGAGAGTTTGCATCGGCTGTTGGCAAGTTAATTTGCAACTCGCTCATGCGTGCAAACGTTGCACTCACCACCAAGAAAATAATAATCACCAACAACACGTCGATTAATGGCACAAGGTTCATTTCCAAATCTTCGTGCTTTTTGCCACGCTGAAAATTCATGATTACTTACGCTCGCCGTGAATGATTTCAACCAACTTAATCGCTTGTTGTTCCATTTCAACAATCAAACCATCCACTTTAGCGCGGAAATAACGATAAGAAATCATGGCTGGAACAGCCACCACAATGCCGCCTGCCGTATTATAAAGCGCTACTGAGATACCTTTTGCGAATTGTGCTACATCATGACCAGAGCCAGCCGCATTAAATGCACCAAATAATTCAACCATACCAATTACAGTACCCAACAAACCGAGCAGTGGACTGACCGTTGCAATCGTTCCTAGTGTAGACAAGTGTTTTTCCAACTTATGTGCCACAGCTCGGCCAGTCTCTTCAATCGATTCTTTAATAATTTCTCGAGATGAAGTCGCATTATGCAAAGCACTTGCAAAAATTTCACCGAGCAATGAATGCGCTTGCAGTTTGTCACAAGTCTCTTTTGTCACGCCGCCCTGAGCCAACCATTTTTTAACTTCAGGCAACAAGTTTGACGGTGCAATCAGCTCACTACGCAAAGTCCAAGCACGCTCAACAATAATTGCAATCGCGACGATAGAAGCAAGGATAAGTGGGTAAATTGGCCAGCCAGCAGCTTTGATGATTTCTAACACACAGCACTCCTAAAATGTTCTTAAAATTTCACACTTAGCGTAACAAAGTAACTAAGTCATATAAAGTGCCGTTACTTTATCTCGTCAGTGCTTTTTCAGCAAGAGGACTCGCCTTAAATCACCAACAACTGACCATCTACCAATTTATATTGGCGTTTTAACTTGGTCGACAATTCCAAATCATGCGTAACCACAACCAAGGCCACACCTTGCGCTTGGTTCATTTCCAGTAGCAAATCAAATACTGCATGCGCTGTATGTCTATCCAAATTACCTGTTGGCTCATCTGCGAGCACACATTGAGGCTTAGTGACCAAAGCACGCGCCACCGCTGCTCGCTGCCGCTCACCGCCAGAAAGCTCCCCTGGCATGTGCTCCATACGGTGCGACAAACCAACCTTCTTCAACATTTCAGCAGCACTTACGATTGCCTCCTCACGTGGAGTGCGACGAATCAATAAGGGCATCGCCACATTTTCTAATGCAGTAAATTCTGGCAACAAATGATGGAATTGATACACGAAACCCAAAGACTGATTACGCAGTTCACCACGCTTGGTTTCATTCATTTTTACAAGAGGATGCCCCAACACACTCACCTCGCCAGCAGTCGGCTCATCTAAGCCACCAAGCAAATGAAGCAAGGTGCTTTTGCCTGAACCAGATGTGCCCACAATAGCGACTTGCTCACCAGCGCGTACCTCTAAATCAATGCCATTGAGCACAGCAACATCCAAGCCGGCATAAGTCTTTCGCAAGCCTTTTGATTGAATAATAGGGTTAGTCATAGCGCAAAGCCTCAGCCGGGTTCATTTTGGAAGCTTTCCAACTTGGGTAAAGCGTTGCAATCAAACTTAAAAAGAACGACAAGATAACGATAGTAAAGACATCACCCCACAAAAGATGCGATGGCAGCTCGCTGATGTAGTAAACGTCTTTTGCCAAAAACTGCACATTAAATAAATGCTCAATAAACGGCACGATGGTGCTGATATTCAGCGCAATCAATACCCCAAAAAATGCACCGACTACTGTACCAATAACGCCAATCAACGCGCCCTGCACAATGAAAATCGCCATGATGCTAGGCGGACTTGCACCGAATGTCCGCATAATGGCAATGTCAGCACGTTTATCAGTGACCGCCATAACTAAGGTGGAAACAATGTTAAATGCTGCCACTGCAACAATCAGAGCCAAGATAATAAACATCACCCTTTTTTCCATTTGAATCGCACGGAAGAAGTTGGCATGCTCTTGTGTCCAATCCGTTAAAAACAAAGCCTGCGTTTCATCACTCAACACCACTGCCAAATCACGCGAGATTTTTGGCGCTAAAAACAAATCATCTAATTTCAAGCGCACACCAGAAACATTGTCGCCCATGCGATAAAGCTTAGCGGCATCATCTATATTAATCAGCGCCAAACCAGCATCGTATTCGTACATGCCAATTTGAAATAGGCCAACTACTGTGAATTGCTTAATCCGTGGCACAACCCCAGTGGGCGTAAATTGTCCTTGCGGTGCCATCAACACGACTTTATCACCTAAAATCACCCCCAAAGACTGAGCTAACTCAGCGCCTAAAATAATGCCGAACTCCCCAGCTTTCAAGTCGGCCAATTGGCCAGCGCGCATATGATCAGCCAAGTCAGAAACTTTACCCTCAGCACTAGGCAACACGCCACGCACAATCGCGCCTTGAACCGCCTGACCGTTAGATAACATCCCTTGAGCCATAATATAGGGGGCCGAGCCTGTCACATGATTTGCAGTTTGCACCTTGGCAGATACACTAGACCAATCAGACAGCACATTATTAGCACCCGTAATTTGCAAATGAGAAGCTACACCCAAAATACGTGATCGCAACTCTTCCTGAAAGCCATTCATCACCGAAAGCACTACGATTAGCGCTGCGACCCCAAGCCCAATACCCACCATACTGGTGAGCGAAATAAATGAGATGAAGTGATTACGCCTTTTTGCACGGGTATAGCGCATGCCGACAAAAAGCTCGAACGGCAATGATTGCTTGATATTCTGAAAACGACTAAAAATGGACATTCACTCTTTCTCTTATGGATTACTCATTACTGTCAGCCTCAAAAGCCAATGGAACATGTGGCTGCTTAGACCACGCTTGCCATTGTGATTGCGTTAATACGCCTGCAATTAAAGCACGATATGGCTGTTGATATTCAGGCACGACATCGCCAAGTGGGCGAGCTTTATCAAAATACATCACCACGCGACCATTTGGATGCGCATTAAACCAAGCATCCAACTGGCCCTCATTCAGCGCATCGGGCGACTTCACCATCTTGCCCACAAAATTAAACTGTCCATGATATTTGCCGATATTCGCCAAAGGAATTTGTTGATCTTGCAGGTTTTTCAAATGATGGCTGATCTTAGTCATATCATAAGCAGCACCAGCAGGACGAATGACTCCAAGATACAACATCGAAATAGCCAACAAGCCTAACAAGGCCACATGCTGCAAATAGCGCGCTTTATGATTGCCAACACTTACCATTAAAAACACACTACCCAACACCAATACAGCACCAGCCCAAACTGGAATAAGCCCAATCCAAGGGGCTAAATAATGATGTTGATTGTAAGTTGGCAATGCGAGCAAACAGATGCCGACAATAACACCCACCAGCGCCGGCAATGTTTTATCTAGCCAAGAAAAATCATCAACCTCATCCCATCCACGCGCTACCAATAAGGCGAAAGCCGGAATAATCGGCAACAAATAATGTGGCTGTTTGCCACTAATAAAACTAAAAGCGATAAACACAGGAATAAACCAAGCCAAACAGAAAAGCACACCCGATTCATGAGCGCTTCTAAAAGCCTTAGCCAGTGACCGCCAAATTGGTAACGTAAACAACCAAGGGAACAGCATCACTGGCAACATTGGCAAATACCAATAAATTGGACGCCTGTGCGCAAAAGACTTCACCATGCGGTCAGCAGTTTGACCCCAAAAAATTTCATGCTGATATTTAGGGCCACCATAAAGACCAGCAGGGATTGCCCATGCCAATAAAATCAAAGCACCTACAATCACAGCTAGCAGAATACTGAAATACCAATGACGTAAATTTAGCTTACTACTAGACTGCTTGGACGCACCTTTCATCCACCAAGGCGCCAATACTGCCAAAGGTAAAATTTGCAAAAGAATTGTTGGGCCTTTTGCGAGCAACCCCCCAGCGATGGCAAGCGCGACGAAAGCCCACCCTTTTTTTGCCTCGCCCTGCCAAGCGATTAACAAACCCAGTGCACCCCAGATGGTAAAAAAAGTGACCAACATATCGAACATGGTCGCTGTGGTAAATACAGCCCACATGCCACTGCCCAATAAAATCAGCGAAGCAACATAGCCAATTTGTGGGCGATCAGGCCACAAACGCATCGCAATTTTTTGCGTCATCAACAAAGCGCCCAAAGCAAAAATAGATGGCAACAAACGTGGCCACCAGTTATTCATGCCAAAGACCGCCCACCCCAAATTCATCAACCAAAATAGCAATGGTGGTTTGTGACTGTATGTTTCACCGTTCAAATATGGCACTAAAAAGTCATGATTGAGAAACATATTCCAAGCCACGGTTACATAACGTGTTTCATCAATTGGCAAATAAGAGCGGCTAAATAATGAAACCGAAACCAATACTAGCCAGAACAAGACTATATGAAGTTGCATTTGCTGCGATTGAATTTGGGGATGGCTCATGAAAAATTGGATGAAAACAATAAATTTGTATACGAGAATTTTAGCAGGGTTAAGGCTTCATTCTGTTAAAATTACAGAATGTTTACAGGAATAATTCAAGCCACAGGCAAAATCGAAACCGTCACCCCCGCAGGTGATGACGTCAAACTCCATATAAACGTCGGGGCACTTGATATGTCAGACGTGCAGATTGGCGACAGCATTGCAGTCAATGGTGTATGTCTTACCGCGGTCACATTTAGCGACAAACACTTTGAAGCACACGTTTCAAAAGAAACGCTGAATTGTACAGTGGGCTTAGACTCACCTCGCGAAGTGAATCTTGAAAAAGCACTTCGTCTTTTAGACAGACTCGGCGGACACATGGTAAGTGGCCATGTCGACGGCGTGGGACAAGTCGTTAAATTTGAATCCATTGGCGACTGCTGGATATTAATGATTCGCGCACCGCATGCACTATCTCGCTACATTGCAATCAAAGGCTCAGTAGCCATCGATGGCGTTAGCCTAACGGTCAATTCTGTCGAAAAAGATACCTTTAGCATGAATCTTATCCCTCACACACTTGAAAAAACATCACTGAAACACCTAGGCGTTGGCAGTCGCGTCAATTTAGAAGTTGACTTGATTGCACGCTATGTTGAACGAATGACGCAATGGGGCAATGAAAGCGAACCTGCATGAGCGCTTTAAACATCAGCAACTTAAAAATAAGCTCAACTGAAGAAATTATCAGCGAAATTCGGAATGGCCGCATGGTGATTTTGGTGGATGAAGAGGACCGCGAAAACGAAGGAGACTTAGTTCTCGCTGCACAATTTGCTTCGCCAGAACACATTAATTTTATGGCGAAACATGGCCGAGGGCTTATTTGCCTTACCTTGACTGAAGCGCGCTGCCGCCAACTCAATCTCACCTCGATGGTCGATAAAAACGGCTCAAGCATGCACACTAATTTTACGGTGTCGATTGAAGCTGCAGAAGGTGTCACCACTGGTATTTCAGCCGCTGACCGCGCACGCACCATCCAAGCGGCAGTTGCCAAACAGGCCACAGCAAAAGATATTGTCAGCCCAGGACATGTATTTCCACTTGCCGCAGAAAATGGTGGCGTATTAGTACGCGCTGGCCACACGGAAGCAGGTTGTGACCTAGCCTCACTTGCAGGCTTGGAACCTGCCTCTGTGATTTGTGAAATCTTAAAAGATGATGGCAGCATGGCGCGTTTGCCAGACTTGATTGAGTTTGCAGAACAACATCAACTCAAGATCGGCACGATTGCAGATCTTATTCATTACCGTAGCGAAAACGAATGTTTGGTGGAGCGCAAAGCTGAACGCAATATTGCAACGCCTTACGGCGAAATGCGCTTAATGGCTTACACCGACAGAATGGCGCAAGAAACACACTTGGCCTTGGTAAAAGGCACGCCTAATCCAGACCAAGAGGTCTTAGTGCGCGTGCATGAGCCTTTGTCGGTATTTGATTTGCTCGATAGCAGCAGCCACAGCCACTCATGGAATATGTTGGATGCCATGAAAACCATTAGCGCCGCAGATTGCGGCGTGATTGTGATGCTGAATCGCAATGAAAATGGCGAAAGCTTACTGAATCGGATTGTAAATGCGGATGAGCCTATTCGCCTCAAACAAGACTTACGCAACTACGGCATCGGCTCACAAATATTACTAGATTTGGGGGTGCGTAAGATGAAACTCATGGCAACACCGCGCAAAATGCCAAGCATGGCTGGTTTTGGACTTGAAGTCACAGGATACTTAGAGTCGACTTAGTTCGATAGAAAAGATATAATTCGCAACGTGGAAAACGTCAATCTTACTGGACACTTTCTCATTGCAATGCCCGCAATGACCGATCCACATTTTGCAAAGTCAGTAACCTACATTTGCGAACATAATGAAACAGGCGCGATGGGCGTGGTGATTAACCACCCTATCGAAATGAAATTAGATGCCCTGTTCAAACAAATTAATCTAAACATTTCCGAATTGCCAATCGCCCAGCAAACAGCCCAGTTTGGTGGCCCTGTGCAAATTGAACGTGGCTTTGTGCTTCATCAGCCGCCAGGTGATTGGGATTGCACCATTGCCATTAATGGCGACACCGCGCTTACCACTTCTAAGGACATTCTTGAAGCAGTTGCTAATGGCAGTGGCCCAGAAAAAATGCTCGTGACCCTTGGGTTTGCAGGTTGGTCGCCAGGTCAACTAGAAGATGAAATCAGCAAAAATGCTTGGCTCACCGTAGAGTCTACAGACTCCGTGATTTTTGACACCCCAAATGCAGAAAAACTAAACGCAGCGATGGGCCTACTGGGGTTAAATTTAGCAAACCTTTCCGAGGTGGCTGGTCATGCTTAAATCATTGCAGGCCATCAATAACGACAAAACCATACAACCCACTTTTACTGGCACCGTACTAGGCTTTGATTTTGGCCTCAAACGCATTGGCGTAGCATCAGGTGAACACATGCTAGGCATTGCCCACCCGCTCACCACGCTTAATGCAGAGTCAAACGATGACCGATTTAATTTAATTGCCGACTTAATAAAGGAATGGAAACCAACCACTTTGGTGGTTGGACTGCCGCTCAGCCTAGACGGTGAGGAGCATGAAGTCACCCTGCTTTGCAAAAAGTTTGCGCGCCGTTTAGATGGTCGCTTCAATCTTCCTATCATCTTGATAGATGAGCGTCTGAGCTCAGCAGAGGCTAGCCAATCTCTCTCGGAACTTGGTATCAAAGGACGCAAACAAAAACCAATGCTGGATCAAATTGCAGCACAAGTCATATTACAATCTTACTTTGACACAATTACCCATGAGATGAGCAAACGGCAGCATCATGAATCTACCTAACGCAGAAACGCTTTTTGAATCACTGACCGAGCGAATCAAGCCGCTCATTCAACCAAACACTGCAATCGTTGGCATCCACAGCGGCGGCGCTTGGCTGGCCGAGCGCTTATTGCCAACCTTAGGCAAAGATTTGGCTCACGGCATTTTAGACGTATCGTTTTATCGCGATGACTACAATGAGCGGGGCTTACACAGCGAAACTAAACCATCGCAAATCCCGTTTGATGTGCAAGACAAACACATCATCCTAATTGACGATGTCTTTTACACAGGCCGCACCATACGCGCCGCGATGAATGAACTGTTTGATTACGGTCGCCCTGCCAGCATAACGCTTGCAGTGCTGGTCAACCGCGGCGGACGCGAGTTGCCCATCGCGCCGCAAATCAGCGCTTTCGACACTGAATTAGCCGCATCTCAAAACTTACAACTATTGCGCCATGACAATGGTACTTTTTACTTTACGCTGGAAGAGAACACGTAATGCAAAATCCACAATTGACCGACGACGGCAAGCTTAAACACTTACTCTCGATTGAGGGCCTGCCCAAAAAGATACTCAACCAAATCTTAGATACTGCAGAATCTTTTGTGGGTGTTGCCGAGCGTGAAGTCAAAAAAGTACCTCTACTTCGTGGCAAAACAGTCTGTAATTTATTCTTTGAAAACAGCACCCGAACACGCACTACTTTTGAGATTGCCGCAAAACGCTTGTCTGCCGATGTCATTACGCTGAATGTAAGCACATCGTCACAATCCAAAGGCGAAACAATTTTAGACACCATCGACAACCTCACGGCCATGCATGCCGATATGTTTGTGGTACGTCACGCGCAGTCGGGCGCGGCACACATGATCGCCAAGCACGTTGCACCGCACATCAGTGTCATCAATGCAGGTGATGGCCGTCATGCTCACCCAACACAAGGTTTGTTAGACGTGTTCACAATACGCAAATACAAACCTGACATGCATAATTTACGTGTCGCCATCGTCGGTGACGTTTTGCACTCTAGAGTTGCAAGATCTGAAATTCATGCGCTCACCACGCTAGGTGTGCCAGAAGTGCGAGTGATCGCGCCCAAGACCCTTTTACCACAAGACGTTGAAAAGCTAGGCGTGCACGTTTATCACGACATGAATGAAGGCTTAAAAGATGTCGACGTAGTCATGATGCTCCGCCTACAAAACGAGCGAATGGCTGGCGCGATGCTACCTAGCGCACAAGAGTACTTTAAAACCTACGGCCTCACCCCAGAAAAGCTAGCACTCGCGAGACCAGATGCGATTGTGATGCATCCTGGGCCAATGAACCGAGGCGTAGAAATTGATAGCGCGGTAGCAGATGGCACACAGTCCGTCATCTTGCCGCAGGTGACTTACGGAATTGCGGTACGCATGGCCGTGATGAGCATTTTGGCGGGGAATTAAACATGAAAATACACATCAAAAATGGCCACTTAATCGACCCTAAAAATGGCATTGATGCCAAACACGACCTCTACATTGCTGCAGGTAAAATCGCAGGCATAGGCAATGCGCCTGATGGTTTTGTTGCCAACCAAGTCATTGATGCAAGCAACTTGGTCATCATCCCTGGCTTAGTGGATTTATCTGCGCGCTTACGCGAGCCTGGCTATGAACACAAAGCCACACTAGAGAGCGAAATGAATGCCGCTGCGGCGGGCGGCGTGACTAGCCTTGCATGTCCGCCAGATACCGACCCAGTGCTTGATGAGCCGGGCTTAGTAGAGATGCTAAAACACCGCGCTAAACAGCTTAACCAGGCACATGTTTATCCGCTCGGCGCCCTTACCCATCAATTGGCAGGCAAAGAAATTACAGAAATGTGCGAGCTGAGTGAGGCCGGCTGCGTTGGCTTTTCACAAGCGGACGTTGCAATTAAAGATACACAAGTACTATGGCGCGCGATGCAATACGCCGCGACATTTGGCTTCACTGTCTGGCTTCGCCCAGAGGAGCCTTACCTCGCTAAAGATGGTGTGGCACATGATGGCGAAGTTGCCGCACGTCTGGGCTTAAAAGGAATTCCTGCCGCTGCAGAAACCCTAGCAATCGCAAGCATCTTGCGCATTGCCAAAGAAACTGGTGCCAAAGTGCATCTATGCCGCATTTCAACTGCAGAAGGCGTAGACATGATCCGCACAGCAAAAAAAGCAGGTCAAAATATCACTTGTGATGTGAGCGCAAACCACTTGCACCTCACCGATTTTGACATTGGCTATTTTGATGCCAATACGCATCTCAAACCACCTGTACGCAGCCAGCGTGATAAAACCGCTCTCAGCAACGGCTTAGCTGATGGCACGATTGATGCAATTTGCTCAGACCACACTCCAGTCGATGATGACGCAAAACTCTATCCTTTTGCAGAAGCAGAAGCCGGCGCAACAGGCCTTGAGTTACTATTACCCCTCACCCTAAAGTGGGCAGAGGACAATAAATTAAGTTTAAGCGATGCAGTAAAACATATCACCGTAGCACCTGCCAAAATTTTAGGTGTAGCAGCTGGCGATTTGAGCGTGAATGCAAGCGCAGATATTTGCGTGCTTGATCCGAAACAGTATTGGAAAATAGAACCTAAAGCGCTACTCAGCCAAGGTAAAAACACACCGTTCTTAGGCTTAGAGCTCGCAGGAAAAGTGAAATACACTCTTGTGAATGGGCATGTGGTGCATGGGTAAAACATCTCATTAGCAATAAAAAAGCGCATTTTTTAATGCGCTTTTTTATTATTTGTACTTGAGTCTATTTTTCTAACGTCAAAAAACTTCTTAACTTGGGCGTCACCCATTGCTCTAAATCATCAATCAACACGTAAACCACAGGCACAAATAACAAGCTCAATAAGGTCGAAGCAATCAAACCGCCAATCACCGCAACTGCCATAGGCTCACGGAAGGCGTTACCCGCACCAAAGCCAAGTACCAACGGCAACATGCCGGCAATCATGGCCATGGATGTCATCACAATTGGTTTAGCCCGCTGTTGGGCAGCTTCTAAAATAGCCTCGTGACGAGGTTTGCCATTAGAAATGGTTTCGATAATACAGTCCACCAACAAGATGCCATTTTTGCCGACGATGCCTGACAACATCAGGATACCAATGACTGAAGGCAATGAAAGTGATTCACCAGTAATCCACAATGCTAAACAGGCACCGAAGATAGAGAGAGGCAGGGCCACCATAATGGTGATGGGCTGAAGCACTGTCCGAAATAAAAGCACTAATACCCCAAGCACCACCATAGCCCCAAGCACCATTGCTATTAAGAATGAATCGAACATTTCGCCCAGAAGTTCGGCATCCCCAGTATCAAAACGTTTAACGGTTTTGGGTAGATTTTTTAAGGCTGGCGATTGCTCAACGGCATCTAAACCTTCGCCTAAGGTTGCATAGTTAAGATTGGCTTCTAGCGTAATTTGGCGCTGTCTGTCATAGCGCAAAATACTGGCTGGGCCAGCGCTAAAACTGATATCCGCCACTGCAGAAATCGGCAACATGACACCTTCGTTATTCGGCACGAGCATCTGACCTATCATTACGCCATCTTCCTTAGCCCCCGCATTAAGCTGAACACGTAAAGGAATTTGGCGACCATCAAGGCTAATTTTAGCTAAGTTAGAATTCAAATCACCCATGGTTGCCACACGACCAGCTTCCGCAATTACATCCGTATTCACCCCAAAGCGCGCTGCATCTTCAGTTCTTGGTGCAATCACGTATTCAGAATGCGGCAATGGCATTGTTGATGAAACTTCTTTAAGGCTACTTAAACCATGCATTTGGGTTTCCAAAGCGCTGGCTGTTTGCGCCAAATCATCTGGATTGCTACTGACAAGGGAGAATGTCAGCGCCTTACTTCCGTTTTCATTGAGAACTGAAATTCGTGCATTCGGAATCGCTGAGAAGTCTTGAAGAATTGTTTGTTCGAAAGCTTTTACATCCATATCACGCTTAGACCTTGGTTTGAGGCGCACCAACACGGAAGCACGGCGGACTTCACCATCAATATTAGTATCAACATCCGCACCACCAGCTAAAGTGTAAACAGATTGTACTTCTGGTCTTTTGCGCAAGGCCTCAGTCATCAACGCCAGAGTCCGGTCAGTTTCTTCAATACGCGAACCTGCTGGCAATTCGACTTGTAAGGTTGATTGCGATTTGTCTTCAAACGGCATGAAATCAGTTGGCAATCGGGATGCAATCAACAAGGTGATCGCCATAATACCAATCGCAATGAATAGGGAGGTTTTTGGTTTAGCCAATGCGTTTTCTAACCAGCCTCGGTAGGCCTTCATCCAGGATGAGGGCGCGTTCGCCTCATCAAAAGGCTTAAGGAAATAAGCCGCCAAAACAGGGGTAATAAAACGTGCAACAAACAATGAAAAAATAGTTGCGACCGCTACGGTTAAGCCAAACTGAATAAAGTATTGCCCTACAACCCCGCCCATAAAACTCACCGGGACGAATACCGCCACAATGACCACTGTGGTCGCAACAACGGCTAAGCCGATTTCATCAGCGGCATCCATCGCGGCGCGATAGGCTGTTTTACCCATTCGCAAATGCCGCATGATATTTTCAATCTCAACTATGGCATCATCAACCAGCACACCCGAAACAAGCGACAAAGCTAACAAGCTCACCATGTTGAGAGAAAAGCCTAACCATTGCATCACAAGGAAAGTAGGAATCACTGAAAGTGGAATCCCTAATGCGGTAATCCAAGTGGCTCGCCAATTTCGGAAGAAAACAAAGACCACTGCAGCCGCGAGCAATGCGCCCTCTATAAACGACCACAGCGCCGCATGATAAGTGTCTTGCGTAAACTCGACTAAGGTTTGAGCTTCAGTAAAATTAAGATCTGCTTGCGTAGCTTGAATCTCTTTAAGCGCAGCTTTGACTTCTTTTTCAACGCTGACTTCACTTGCAGCTTTTGAGCGATAGACGGCGAAGCCAACCACAGGCTGACCATCCAATCGTGCAATTTGGCGTTGCGTAGCCGTGGTATCAATGACGTCACCCAAATCTGCCAAACGGACAAAACGCTGACCGGGCAAAGCGATGTTCATATTCTGCAAGCCGACCACATCAACTGGGGCACCTAAGGTTCGAATCAAGGTTTCTTGCCCTACGCTATCAATACGCCCTGCAGGCAGATTTTGAACTGAGGCTAATAATTGATCATTAATGGCGGCGGCGGTTACCCCATAGCTTTGTAACTTAACGGGATCTAAGGCGATGCGAATTTCACGCCCAACACCACCTTGTCGCTGTACCTTCGCCACGCCCTTTATCGCCAACAAAGCGCGACTGATTTGCGTGTCAACGAACAACGTTGATTGTTCAATTGAGCGCTGTGGCGCCTGCACAGCGTAAGTCAAAATTGGCACTACGTCAGCATCAATACTTTGTATCATCGGCTCTTCTGAGCCGCGCGGTAATAATGGCTTAATGCCTATCATTTGGTCCCGGACTTTTGAAAGCGCTTGGTTGATGTCTGTACCTAATTGAAATTCAATTTTGGTGCTAGATACGCTATCGGTCACATTAGAAGTAATGTGTTTGATATTGCCTATGCCCGCTAATGCGGTTTCTACACGGAGCGTAATCTGAGACTCGATTTCTGTTGGCGAAGCGCCAGGCAGAAATACCGACACGTTCACCACAGGAATATTCACGTTCGGCATGCCGTTCACAGGCAAGCGTGAGAACGACATTAGGCCAGTGACTACCAAGCCGACAAAAATGACGATTGGCACTAGCGGTCGTTTAATCGCCCATGAAGAAATCCGTAAGGCCATTAGTTTGCAGGCCTTGTTGTTACTTTTACAGGCTCGCCATCACGCAAGAACGAGGCGGCAGTATCAATCACCACCATACCCGCTGATACACCATCAAGAATTTCTAGCTTGTTGCCAATATGCTGGCCGACTTTGACTGGCTGACGCTTAGCTAAGCCATCCTTTGTTGTGAACACATAAGCTGAAGAACCTTCAAAACGCACTGCGGTATCAGGCAAATAAATGCCATTTCTTGATGTAACATTCACCGCTACACGGGCAAACTGGCCAAGAATTAAATGAGGTGTTTGGTCAAAACGCACGCGTACCTTTGCGATTTGGTTTTGGCGATTAATTTGTGTGGCAGCACGACTAACTTTGCCATTATAGATAGTGGCTGATTGCACTGTATCGGCATTAAGCGCTTTAGCAGCTGAGGTATTGCTAAGCAACTGTATGCTGACTGGCATTCCTAGTTTCAAACGCGAGGCATCATCGGCAGAGACTTCTAACTCAACTTCAATATCATCATCCCGCAGTACATTAAATAAAGGCTCGGCATTCTGCGCAAGTGACATCCCAGTCCGCGCTTTGCGCTCTATCACAGTACCAGAAACCGGCGAACGGATCTCGGCTTGGCTCAAACGCAAATTAGACTCAGCGAGCTGTGCGCTGGCCAAATCAAAATCCGCTTGCGCCATACTAAGGCTGTTCTTCATGGCTTGCACCCGTGCTTTTGCCAGCTGTTCCGCCGTGATGCGCTGATCTCGAACTTCTCGTGAAATCAAACCTGTTTCTGCCACAACCTCAGCGCGCTGACGCTCTGCTTGTGCTTGGGTATATTGTAGTTGCGCTTCTTCTAGTGAGTTTTCTTGCTGCTTAATAGCAAGGTTTGCTTTTTGTTGAGTCGCTTGCTGTTGCGCTTTTTGAATACGTAAAGCTGAGGCATCCACAGTGGCTAATATCGTGCCCGTTTTTATATGTTGTCCAGCTTCAACCAAAATTTTATCAATACGACCTTGCGCTAGCTCGCTGTAAATAGGCACTTCATCACGCCCAACCACAGGGCCTGAAAAAGTCATTCGTCTTTGCACGGTCCCCGTGTGCGCAGTCACTCCAGTCACGGTAATCGCTTGGGTGTTTTTTTTATCCTCAGCATAAGCTTGAGGAGTCATGCCATTAATTAAGGCAAAAAGAATGAATGCAGATATTGCAATCATCATGCCGTAGCTTGGTTTTTGTGTGGTGTATCTCTTCATGAAGCTTTTTACCTCAAGCAATTTTTACTCAAATATTATTTAACTGATGCCGCCGGTTTTTCAGCCATGCGCACCTTTTCAATCGTCATATTAGTTTGCGCTTTATTTGCAGCGGCGAATGCGGCCAACCAAGCGGCCTGTTCATCCGCATGGACTAATTTACGCTCCAGCAATTTCGCCTGCCCACGAAATGCTTCTAGTGGACTTAAATAGCCTTTATTCAAACCAACTTTATTCCGATTAGCCGCATCTTCTAAATCTCCAGCCTCTTTAGTGGCGCGAACTATGCGTTCATCCATCGCATTGAAATTAGCAATGGTGATTTCGGTTTCAGCAATCGCCTGCAATACCGTATCGCGATAGCTCAAGATACTACGACGTAATTCTGCTTCACTGGCATTTTTCTGCTCACGCAACATACCCCAATCCCAAACAGGGAAACGCAAGCTAGGGGATAAAAAACTAATCAATCCATCTGGTGTAGTGGAACCATTTCGAATAATCGTGCCGGAATACAATACTGCACCTTCCAAACCGATTTTAGGATATAGCTCTGAATCAGAAACGCCTACTGCGCCAGCTGCATACATGATCTTAGCCACAGCGGTTTGCACATCTGGGCGCTGCATAATGACTTCAACAGGCACAGCAAAAGGCGGAATTTTCACACGTTCAATTTGCCATGATGGCGTACTAAAGTTCAACCATGCAGGCAAAGGTGCATCTAAACCACACAGCACATCCAAACGCTGAATGGCTGATTCACGAATGGCGTTCATTTCAGATAGTGCAGACTCCGCTTCAATCAGTTTGCTACGAACCTCCACCAAGTCCTGCTGAGAGGCCGCTCCAACATCAACAGAGCGTTCAAACATTTCGTTGATGCCTTGTTGATAGGCTACAATTTTTTTGAGTGACTGCACTTTTTGATCAGTAGCTCTTAGCTCACCATAGACACGCACGACCTCAGCGATCAAACTTGTCCTTGCAACAACCATACCTGCTTGCGCCATCTCTACATTCGCTTGGGCCATATTCCGTTCGCCCTCTTTTTTAGAGGTATAAGGCACTTCCCAATTAAAATCAAAACCGAATAAAAAGGCTGAAGAGGAACGATAATTTGAAAAAGCAACAGAGCTATTTGGGCCAAGATATAAGCCAATGCGTGGCTTGTGAGATGCGATGGTGGCCTTTTCTAAGGCTCGCTCAGCATTCAGGCGCTCATAAGATTGCGCAACCGTAAGATTGTTTTTAAGCGCCAATTCCACCGTGTTATTGAGGATGTCGTCTTTTAAAGAAGTCCACCAAGCATCATTTGATGCGGCAGATGACGTCGAAGAGACAGTATTTCGCCATGTTGCAGGCGTTTTTACATTTAAATCAGGATGCGGCACAGATCCGCACGCAGTCAGCGCCAATGAAGCCACCATCAAAGCACTTGAGCTAAGCCTCTCAAGCCAAAGAAATATATCGTTTTTATTGTGATAATTGACCATCAAAAATACCTGCTAGACCGCTTCCCTATTGGTTTGACGGATATGTTAACCACGTCAGCTTGCAATACTCCCACAAATAGAAAAGCCTAGGCAAGTCATTTTGAATAATTTAATACTTGATAAATGATTGTTAAATAACATCTAATCCTTGCAAGCCGTGACCTAAATCCATGCCACGATTAATCTTTCCATCTAGCTTAATTTTCAGCCTTATATCGTTTACTGAATCAGCATTTCTAAGTGCGTCTTCATAAGTAATCGCACCAGCCTCATGTAGCTCAAACAAAGCTTGATCAAAAGTCTGCATTCCCATCTCGCGAGACTTAGCAATCACTTCTTTAATCTCATGTACAGCGCCCCGCATAATCAGCTCCGAAACAAAGGGAGAGTTGAGCATGACCTCCACCGCTGCGACACGTCCGATACCATCTTTCTTGGGTATCAATCGCTGAGAAACAAAAGCCTTCATATTGAGAGATAAATCTAACAACAGTTGTTGACGTCGCTCTTCAGGGAAAAAGTTAATGATTCTATCTAATGCTTGATTGGTGCTATTGGCATGCAAAGTAGCCATACACAGATGGCCTGTTTCAGCAAAAGCGATCGCATAGTCCATGGTTTCACGGTCACGAATTTCGCCAATCAAAATCACATCTGGTGCTTGCCTTAGTGAATTCTTTAATCCTATCGCCCAGCTTTCAGTATCTACGCCCACCTCTCGCTGAGTCACAATACAGTTTTTGTGCTCATGCACAAACTCTATGGGATCTTCAATCGTCACAATATGCCCATAACTATTTTCATTGCGATGCCCAACCATCGCGGCTAGTGAAGTCGATTTTCCGGAACCTGTCGCGCCTACAAAAATCAGCAAACCTCGTTTTGCCAACACAAGCTCTTTTAAAACATCAGGCAATCCTAAGTCTTTTAACTCTGGGACCTTCATTGCGATTGTACGAAACACAAGCCCCACAGCACCTCGCTGAATAAAAGCATTAACGCGGAAACGTGACAGCCCTGGAATGCCAATCGCAAAATTGCATTCATTGTTTTGCTGAAACTCTAAATGCTGGCGTTCATTCATCACAGCCTGCGCCATCTCTTGGGTCTGCATCGCGTTCAGCGGCTTTGGGCTAAGAGGGGTCATGGCACCATCAAGTTTCATGGCTGGTGGAAAACCGGCCGTCAAAAACAAATCCGAAGCTTTTTTATCCACCATCCGGCGGAGTAAATCAAAGACCACATTTTGCATCTGCTCTAAAGCCATATTAAACGCCTAAAAAGTTATCTTTATTAGCAGCCTTTTTGCGTGCTTCGCTCACCGAAATAACACCACGGCTCACTAAATCTTGCAGGTTTTGGTCAAGGGTTTGCATGCCGACGTTTTGCCCTGTTTGGATTGCGGAGTACATTTGCGCCACTTTGTTTTCTCTAATGAGGTTACGAATGGCTGGCGTGCCTATCATGATTTCATGTGCGGCTACTCGCCCTTCACCATCTTTGGTTTTACAAAGTGTTTGTGAAATAACCGCACGCAAGGATTCGGAAAGCATAGAGCGCACCATTTCTTTTTCTGCAGCAGGGAATACATCCACTACGCGGTCCACAGTTTTGGCAGCCGAACTTGTGTGCAAAGTACCAAAGACCAAATGGCCAGTTTCAGCAGCACTCAAAGCTAAACGGATGGTTTCTAAATCCCGCATTTCTCCCACAAGAATGACATCAGGATCTTCACGCAAAGCAGCTCTTAATGCATTTGAGAATGATTGCGTATGAGGCCCAACTTCACGCTGATTAATCAAACACTTTTTGGATGCATGCACAAACTCAATAGGATCTTCAACGGTGAGAATATGTCCGTAGTCATTTTCATTCACATAGTCCACCATGGCAGCCAAGGTGGTGGATTTGCCTGAGCCTGTTGGCCCCGTCACCAGCACCAAACCACGAGGCGTTTCGGCAATTTCTTTAAAGATTTTTGGGGCGTTCAATTGCTCAAGCGTTAATACGATAGAGGGAATTGTCCGAAAAACCGCGCCCGCGCCACGATTTTGATTAAAGGCATTGACACGAAAACGCGCTAAATTGGGAATCTCAAATGAAAAGTCACACTCCAGGGTTTCCTCAAACGTCTTACGCTGCCCATCATTCATGATGTCATACACCATGGCATGGACTTGGGCATGATCTAAAGCAGGCAGATTAATCTTACGCACATCGCCATGCACACGAATCATTGGCGGCAATCCCGATGATAAATGCAAATCTGATGCTTTATTTTTAACGGAAAAAGCCAACAAATCAGAAATATCCACACAACGCTCCTATATAATCAAACCCTGAACACCACCAACCTAGCGCAGCCTCAAAAAGCTGTATTAGTTTAATCGCGCAAAATAAACGAATTGATTATGGGCACAAGCACTAAACGCTTGCAAGATGTGCAAGCTGATATTCAACTTGCAGTTACCAAACGTGACACTCACCACATCGTCAACCAAGACGGAGGTGTCACTTTGCTCGCTGTCAGCAAAGCACAATCAGCGGAAAAATTGCGTGAGGCTTACCAAGCAGGACAAACGAAATTTGGTGAGAATTATCTGCAAGAAGCTCTAAACAAGCAGACTGAACTGGTAGATTTAGCAATTGAATGGCATTTTATTGGCCCAATACAAAGCAATAAAACCCAGCCGATTGCGCAGCACTTTAGCTGGGTACATGGCGTGGACAGGCTCAAAATTGCACAGCGCTTGAATGATGCAAGACCTGCAGAAATGCCGCCCTTGCAAATCTGTTTGCAAGTCAACATCAGCGGCGAGGCTTCGAAGAGCGGTATTGCAGAAGATGAGCTTTCCGTATTGGTAAAAACCGTGAGCGCATTACCTAAGCTTAAGTTACGTGGCTTAATGGCTATTCCTGAACCAACAGATGACGAAGCTTTGCAACGCCAACAATTTCAGCGAATGCGTTTTTTATTTAATCGCTTAATCAATGAAGGCTATTCGCTAGACACACTATCGATGGGCATGTCTAGCGATTACAAAATTGCGATTGAAGAAGGTGCGACAATCGTCAGAATAGGCTCGGCCATTTTTGGCGCGCGCCCTGCAAAAATTACACTTGAAGACTCACACTAAATCACGCAATATCAAAGAAAAATCGAAAGCTAAACATGACTGAACATACCATCGGAAAAATTTGTTTTATTGGCGGCGGCAATATGGCCCGCGCACTTATTGGCGGCTTGCAAACAAACGGCTACCTCATGAGCGACATTAACGTGATTGAACCTGAGGCTGAGAAACGCACACAACTTAAAGCAGACTTTGGGGTGTCCGTCACGGAGCAACTGCCAAGTGTCGCGATGGCTGACATTGTCGTATTGGCTGTAAAACCTCAACAACTGCGTGACCTGTCTATTTTCTTGGGTAGCTTGTTACAAAACCAATTGCTTATCTCGATTGCCGCAGGCATCCGCGCTAAAGATATTGCACGCTGGCTTGGCGGTTACCAATCGATTATCCGCGTCATGCCAAACACGCCGGCTCAAATCCAACTAGGCGTTTCTGCCCTTTATGCCATGCCAGAAGTTTCACAAGCTCAACACATACAGGCGGAAACGATATTAAAAGCGGTAGGTGAGATTTTATGGTTAGATGAAGAAGCTAAAATGGATGCTGTGACTGCGATTTCTGGAAGCGGTCCAGCCTATGTGTTTTACTTTATTGAGGCCATGCAACAAGCTGCTTTGGAATTGGGTTTGAGCGAAGATCAAGCAAAAACACTTAGCCTACAAACGTTTATTGGCGCGAGTAAATTGGCTGAACAGAGCCACGAATCACCAGCTACTTTACGTAGCCAAGTAACGTCAAAAGGCGGCACCACGGAACAAGCGATTTTATCTATGGAAGGTGCAACCGTAAAATCATCTATTATCAAAGCAGCGAAGGCTGCTGCTGCTCGCTCGGAAGAGCTTGGCGATTTGTTAGGTAAGGATTAATCATGCTCATCAATGCGCTAGTATTTTTATTGAATACGCTCTTAGGATTACTCAGCCTAGCTTTTTTACTACGCTTTTATTTGCAGGCGACCAATGCACCGTTTCGCAATCCGCTTTCACAAGCAGTTGTTGCTGTGACTGACTTTGCAGTGATCCCCATGCGACGTGCTGTACCAAGTGTTTTTAAGCTAGATACTTCCACCCTACTACTCGCATTTTTAACCCAATTACTTTTACAATTTCTATTGCAATGGATAAGCGGCTTTCCATTTTCACTTGCAGGGAATTCAATTTACTTAGGACTGATTGGCTTAACAGCACTTCATGTGGCCAACCTGAGCATGGATTTATTTCTTTATGCGATTGTGGCGCAAGCTTTACTGAGCTGGGTGAACCCATATACACCTATTGCTCCAGCGCTGGACGCCTTAACAAGGCCAATCCTTGAGCCTATTCGCCGCACCATTCCAACACCCAATGGCTTAGATTTATCGCCTTTGGTCGCGATACTTGCCGCACAACTGATTCAGATAGTGGTATTTGCGCCGCTTGAAATAATCATCATGAAGCTGTTCTAAAGCGCATCGCTCAAGACGCTTAACTCCACTACATCAATACAATATCAAACGCTTCTTGTGAGTATTGATTTTCCACCTGCAACGAAACTGGCTTACCAATAAAATCGGATAGATTCGCCAAACTTTGCGACTCTTCGTCCAATAACAATCCGATCACTTTTTGCGAAGCCAACACACGGAACTCACGTGCGCTAAATTGTCTAGCGTGGCGCAACAACTCGCGCAGAATTTCGTAACAGACGGTTTGTGCTGTTTTTAGCTCACCCCGCCCGCTGCAACTTGGGCATGGCTCACAAAGAATATGCGCCAAGCTTTCACGGGTACGTTTGCGGGTCATTTCAACTAAACCCAATGAAGAAAAGCCGCTCACACTAATTCGTGCACGGTCTTTTTCCACAGCGCGCTTCAGCTCCTGCATCACGGCTTCGCGCTGACTGTCTTCATCCATATCAATAAAATCAATAATGATGATGCCCCCCAGATTGCGTAACCTTAACTGGCGAGCAATACATTGTGAAGCTTCCAAATTGGTTTTAAAAATAGTGTCAGATAAGCTCTTGCCACTTACAAAGCCGCCAGTATTTACATCAACTGTCGTGAGTGCTTCAGTTTGATCAAAAATCAAATAGCCGCCTGACTTAAGCTCGACTTTGCGTGACATGGCTTTTTCAATTTCCACCTCCACGTTGTACATGTCGAACAAAGGCCGCTCGCCTTGGTAGTGCTCAAGCCGTGTTACTGCCCCTGCTGCATAGAGTTCTGCAAACTCCGAAAGCTTTTGGAAGGTTTCACGAGAGTCGATAACAATGCGATCCGTTTTTTCATTCACCACATCACGCAATATCCTCATGGGCAAATTCAAATCCTGAAACACCAACGAACGCTCAGAAGCCCCATGACTAGCGGCTTGAATATTGCCCCAAACTTTATCTAAATAAGCGATATCTGCAAGCAACTCCTCATCGCTCGCCGCTTCTGACATGGTGCGAATAATGTAACCACCCGTGTGCTTTTCGGGTAAAAGCCCAATCAGTCGATCACGCAACAATTCGCGCTCCGCCTCATCTTCAATCCGCTGTGATACGCCGATATGCTCCTGCTGAGGCAAGTAAACCAAAAAACGTCCAGCGATACTGATTTGCGTAGTGAGCCGTGCACCTTTAGTACCAATAGGCTCTTTCACCACTTGCACCATTAAAGGCTGACCTTCGTGCAATACCTCTTGAATCGTTTTTTCTTGATCCGTATTGGTACATTCTAAGACATCAGCCACATGTAAAAATGCGGCGCGCTGCAAACCAATTTCCACAAAAGCTGACTGCATGCCTGGCAATACGCGGCATACCGAACCACGATAAATATTACCAACCAAGCCCAATGATGTGCTGCGCTCAATATGTAACTCTTGGACGATACCCTGCTCGACAATCGCCACACGCGTCTCCTGCGGGGTGACGTTAATTAAAATCTCTTCACTCATCTCAACTCACTTTGCTATTTTTTAATTCTAGTTTTAATTTTTTTGCATTATAAAATGCGAATTCCTGTTTGGCTGAGCAGTTGAGCGGTTTCATAGATGGGCAATCCCATCACGCCCGAATAACTACCTTCAATACGCTTAATCAGCGCGCCAGCCAAACCTTGTATTCCATAAGAGCCAGCCTTATCTCGCGGCTCGCCAGTGGCGATATACGCCAAAATCATTGCATCCGACAATTGCGCCATTTCCACTTTAGTGGTCGAAATGGCGACATTCACGCGCTCTCCTGTTGCGACAGCAATCCCAGTGTGCACTTCATGCCAACGACCTGACATGCTTGAAAGCATCTGAAATGCATCGTCATCATCTTGTGGCTTACCGAGTATTTTGCCGTCGACACTCACTGTAGTATCCGCTGCCAACACTGGATAAACAGGCATAGATTGTGCAATTAAATGCTCATAGCATGCTTGCGCCTTTTCGGCAGCAAGCCTCAACACATAAGCGTCTGAATGCTCGTCAAGCTTTGGAGTTTCATCAATATCTGATGGCAAGACAATAAAATCAATGCCAATTTGCGCCAAAAGTTCAGCTCTTCTTGGCGAACGAGAGGCCAAATAAATAGTTTTAGAATGTGAGTTATTGAGCATGTAATTTTTATCGAGCGTAATATACGGCTAACATTAATACTTTGTCGCTTTTAAAGAATACTAACCGAAGCTGAGTTAACCACCAACAGAGAAAATCCAAGATGACCGAATGGGCTTATTTATTCAAAACAGGCATCGCGCTATTTGCAATCGTCAATCCTATTGGCAATGTACCTGTTTTTATTAGTGCAACCAATGGTTGGCCTAGAAAAGCCCGAGTACGGACTGCAAACGTCGTTGCGGTCACCGTGTTCAGCGTACTGACGATTTCAACTTTTTTTGGTAACGACATTTTGGCGTTTTTCAGCATTACCATTCCATCATTTCAGGTCGGCGGTGGCATCCTCATTTTACTCATGTCGATTAACATGATGCACGGCAAACAAAGCCATGTCAGACAAACGCCGGAAGAAGCACAAACCATGGCAGAACGTGATGCCATCGCGATTGTGCCGCTCAGTATTCCTTTATTGGCGGGGCCTGGTGCAATCAGCAGCATGATTATTGCGGCTGAGAAAAGTACCAACTTCGTCAACCATGCTAGCTTGACCATTCCTGTCGCGGTCGTCGCCTTCCTCGTTTGGCTTGCATTGCAACTGTCTGATGGCATCTCACATCTTCTTGGTACCATTGGCATCAACATTGTCACGCGCTTAATGGGCTTAATTTTAGCGGCAATGTCGATTGAATTTATTGCGCATGGGATTGGCGGCTTGTTTCCTAAGCTGATCTAGTCTTTCAAAAGCCACACTTTAAGATTCTCTTTAAAGCTATCGCTGGTTTACTCAGTCGCCAAGCGGTAAAATGTCACTTTAAGCTTTTAAGTCCATTTTCATGATTTGGAAACCCAATACCACAGTTGCCGCTATTATCGAGCAAGAGGGTCGCTTCTTAATGGTGGAAGAAAACACAACTGAGGGTGTGCGTATCAATCAGCCCGCAGGTCATTTAGACGAAGGCGAAACTCTCTTGCAAGGCGTGACTCGCGAAACACTTGAAGAAACGGCGCACGACTTTACGCCGACAGAGCTATTAGGGATTTACCTCTGGCAGCGCCCAGCCAAAGACATTACTTATTTACGCTTTGCCTTTGTTGGAACGATTGGGGCTCATCACCCAGAGCTGAGTTTAGATGATGGCATTATTCGCGCCGTTTGGATGACCATTGAAGAGCTTCGTGCTTCTCAAGCAATCCATCGCAGCCCTCAAGTATTGAAATGTGTAGAAGATTATTTGGCAGGACAGCGTTTTCCATTAGCTGTGCTGTCTCATTTGTAAAAAATAGCCCTTGTATAAAGCAAAGATTTTATGAAAAACAAAAAAGTAGTCGTCGGTCTTTCTGGCGGCGTGGATTCCTCGGTAACGGCATTGTTGCTCAAGCAACAAGGTTATGACGTGGTCGGCCTATTTATGAAAAACTGGGAAGACGATGACACCGACGAATACTGCTCATCTAAGCAGGACTTAATTGATGCTGTTTCTGTCGCAGACAAAATCGGCATTGAAATCGAGGCAGTTAATTTCAGTAAAGAATATAAAGAGCGCGTGTTTCAAAACTTTTTAGATGAATATCAAGCAGGCCGCACGCCTAATCCAGACATTTTGTGCAATGCGGAAATTAAATTCAAAGCGTTTTTAGATCATGCGATGGGCTTAGGCGCAGATTTAATTGCCACAGGCCACTATGCCCAAGTGCGCGAAAATCCTTTCGAAGCGGGCGAGTATCAGTTGCTTAAAGCAGAAGATGGCAGCAAAGATCAAAGCTACTTCTTACATCGTCTAAACCAAGCGCAACTTTCTAAAACATTATTTCCGCTAGGCCACTTACTTAAACGTGAGGTACGTGAAATTGCGCGTGAAGCAGGCCTTGCCACTAGTGAAAAGAAAGACTCCACTGGCATTTGCTTTATTGGCGAGCGCCCATTTCAAGAATTTTTAAGCCGCTACTTACCTCGCGAACCAGGCGAGATGAAAACACCTGATGGGAAAGTGGTCGGTAAACACGATGGCTTAATGTATTACACATTAGGCCAACGCCAAGGGTTAAAAATTGGCGGCTCAAAAGAGAGTAACGGTGAGCCTTGGTTTGTGGCACAAAAAGACATGAAGAATAATGAGTTGATTGTGGTGCAAGGCCATGAGCATCCGCTTCTGCTCAATGATGGCCTACAAGCAGGTCAAGTGCATTGGATTAGTGGAAAGCCACCCAAAACCAATTGGGTTTATGCCGCAAAAACACGCTACCGCCAGCCTGATGCCCCATGCGAAATCGAACGTTTAGGCGATGATTTTGTGGAAATTAAATTCGGCCAAAAACAATGGGCAATTACCCCGGGGCAATCAGCCGTTGTTTATGAAAGCAACGTCTGTTTGGGTGGCGGAATTATTACAGGGGCGATTTAAGCCAGAGTGGGCTTACGCCTGAGGCGGAACAGTTTCTGCAATTGAAGGGCGTGAAGCAAGCGCCTGATTCAGTCTTGCTAAGTTTGGATAATTTTTATCTAAATCAAGCTTGTTACCAAAGCGTAAGTTCAAATAACCCAACACACAAACTAGCGCAATATCAGCCAAACTAAATGTATCAGCCACACAGAATCTATTTTGACCCAACTCGTCATTAAGCACCTGCAATCCACGCTCAACCTTTGCCCATTGTTTGGCAATCCAACTTGGATCTTGTAAGTTTTCTGGTCGACGTTGCTCTACCATCACGGCAACACCAGCATCACAAACACCATCTGCCAAAGATTCCCAGCGCTTTACTTGAAACTTAGACTTGGTATCTTGCGGAACAAGGTGGGATAAAGGCGTACGCTGATCTAGGTAATCAACAATCACGCTGGAATCGTACAAACTCTCTCCATCATCCATAATTAACACTGGGATTTTTCCTAGTGGATTATGTTGAAGCACAGGACAATCAGGATCAGCCAATACCACTTGTTCCAAATCAATCGCAATACGTTTTTCAGCAGCGACAATACGAACTTTTCGAGCATAAGGGCTGGTGAGTGAGTATAAAAGCTTCATGTAATCTGTTTCACTTTTCTAAAAGCGCTATCGAGACATCTCGAGCGGATTGTCATTATAATGGAATTTATGAACGAATTAATGAGCAAGCAAGTTTTAGCGCAACTACCTGAGACAATCAAAGCGAATGTCCATGAGGCCATCCTTGAAGATGTGGGTGGTGCTAATGGCGATGCAAAGGACTTCACCGCCCAGCTCATTAGCCCCACTCAAGTTTCAGAAGCTAGAATTATTTGTAGAGAGTCTGCCGTCATTTGTGGCATTCCTTGGGTGGAAGAATGCTTTAAGCAAATCGCACCTAGTGTGACAATCTCTTGGCTAATTCAAGAGGGTGATTCTGTTTCAGCCAATCAAACACTTTGCACCCTAAAAGGCAAAGCCCAGGAGATGCTCAGTGCTGAGCGCTGCGCCTTAAACTTTTTACAAACATTATCCGCTACCGCTACCGCCACAAAAAAATATGCTGACGAAATCAAAGGCACCCAAGCCCACATTATGGATACCCGAAAAACCATTCCAGGCTTACGGATTGCACAAAAATATGCAGTGACAGTTGGCGGTGGCCTAAATCAGCGAATTGGTCTTTATGATGGGATCCTCATTAAAGAAAATCATATTGCTGCAGCCGGAAGCATTGAAGCAGTGCTTACTGAAGCGCTTAAAATTGCGGCTCAACACGACAGTGAGTTAAGCATACAAATCGAAGTGGAAAACTTAGAGGAACTAGAGAGCGCTTTGCATGCAGGCGCAACATTGATATTGCTAGATAACTTTGACACAGCAGCACTCAAAGCCGCCGTAAAACTGAACGCTAACCGCGCTACACTTGAGGCTTCAGGTGGCATTGACATGTCCAACGTCAAAGAAATTGCACTCACTGGTGTAGATAGAATTTCCATCGGCGACCTCACCAAAAACATTCACGCCATCGACCTTTCAATGCGCTTTTCAAATATTTAATCAAAATCCACTTATAAAACACAATAAGCCTATGTGTTTTAGGGTTTATTTAGTATCGCCCAACATAAGATTCTAAGCCTCCAGCCTTGACCAAAACGCTGTAAACGGTTACTGTTCAGGGTTACCCGATTATTAGCAAAAACAAGTACGTTATGGACGATAGCAATCAGCAAAAAGTAGGCCAAATTTCTGGCGCAGAAATCATCATGCGATGTTTGCAGGAAGAGAACGTTAAGTTCGTCTTCGGCTATCCAGGCGGCGCTGTGCTTCACATTTACGACGCACTATTCAAGCAAAAACATTTCAAACACATTCTCGTTCGCCATGAGCAAGCAGCCGTTCACGCAGCTGATGCTTTTTCACGCGCTACGGGTGAAGTTGGTGTGGCGCTTGTGACATCAGGTCCAGGTGCAACCAATGCAGTGACAGGGATTGCAACAGCCTACATGGATTCCATCCCAATGGTCGTGATTAGTGGCCAAGTTCCAACGGCAGCGATCGGCATGGACGCATTCCAAGAAGTTGACATGGTCGGCGTGACTCGCCCATGCGTTAAGCATAACTTCTTGATTAAAGATGTACGCGACATCGCTATCACACTTAAAAAAGCATTCTATATTGCGGCAAGTGGCCGCCCAGGTCCGGTTGTCGTTGATATTCCAAAAGATATTACTGCTGAATTTGCGGAGTTTGATTATCCGAAGACCGTAGAAATGCGCTCTTACACCCCAGTGATTAAAGGCCACTCAGGCCAAATCAAAAAAGCAGTAAAAATTCTGCTAGAAGCCAAACGCCCCATGATTTACACAGGCGGCGGCTTGGTCTTGGGTGACGCATCAAATGAATTAGTTAAGTTAGCAAGAACGCTCGGCTACCCAGTCACGAACACCCTCATGGGCCTAGGTGGCTACCCTGCAACGGACAAACAATACGTAGGAATGCTAGGCATGCACGGCACTTACGAAGCCAACAACGCCATGCAAGACTGCGACGTGTTGTTAGCAGTTGGCGCACGCTTTGACGACCGAGTGATTGGCAACCCGGATCACTTCTTGAGCGTTCCACGCACGATTATCCATATCGACGTTGACCCTTCATCTATATCCAAACGCGTGAAAGTAGACGTGCCTATCGTTGGCCACGTGCAGTCTGTGCTTGGCGAAATGAATGAAATTTTAGCTGCCGAAGCTAAAAAACCTGACGCTTCTGCCTTAAAAGCTTGGTGGGCTAAAATTGATGGCTGGCGTGGTAAGAAATCAGCAAACTACGATGGCTCAAGCAGCAGCATTATCAAACCACAATACGTGATTGAAAAATTATGTGAAGTGACCAAAGGCGATGCCTTTGTGACTTCTGACGTTGGCCAACATCAAATGTGGGCAGCGCAATACTACAAATTCGACAAACCACGTCGCTGGATTAACTCTGGCGGCCTTGGCACGATGGGTGTTGGCTTACCTTACGCAATGGGCTGTCAATTAGCTTATCCAGATGCGCAAGTCGCATGCGTGACGGGTGAAGGCAGCATTCAAATGAATATTCAAGAGCTTTCAACCTGCAAACAATTCCATTTGCCGATTAAAGTGATTTTGCTCAACAACCGTTATTTGGGCATGGTTCGCCAATGGCAAGAGTTTTTCTACGAAAACCGTTATTCAGAATCTTACATGGACAGCTTGCCTGACTTTGTAAAACTCGCTGAGTCATACGGTCATGTAGGGATGAATATTGAAAAACCAGGCGACGTTGAAGGTGCATTACAAGACGCATTCGCTATGAAAGACAAGTTTGTGTTCATGAACTTCATGACCGACCAAAAAGAAAACGTTTTCCCTATGGTGCCAAATGGCAAAGGCTTGTCTGAAATGATTTTAGGCTCAGATGCCAATGCAAATGACGCTGCCGAAGAGATGGAGGGCTAAGATGAAACATATTATTTCTCTACTCATGGAAAACGAAGCGGGCGCACTTTCTCGCGTTGCCGGCTTATTCTCAGCACGTGCTTACAATATTGAATCACTGACAGTAGCGCCAACTGAAGACGCTACTTTGTCACGTATGACGATTGTCACTTCCGGATCGGATGAGGTAATCGAGCAAATCATCAAACAGCTCAACAAGCTGGTCGATGTTGTAAAAGTCCTAGACCTGAATGATGGCCGCTATATCGAACGCGAGCTGATGCTGGTCAAGGTCAA
>CAIQFD010000024.1 GCA_903870995.1 uncultured Methylophilaceae bacterium
AATGTTGTAAACTCGCAAAACGATGATATCCAAGGAGAGCTTGGCGTCATCGTTTTGCACAATAGAACAGGAGTTTTATACCGTGTCTGCACAAACGCCAAAATACAAACGCATCTTATTAAAACTTTCTGGCGAGGCCCTCATGGGGGATGATGCTTATGGCATCAATCGCGCTACCATCAATCGGATTGTTGGTGAGGTTAAAGAGGTGGTGGATTTAGGTGTGCAGGTGGCGGTAGTGATTGGTGGCGGCAATATTTTCAGAGGTGTCGCGCCAGCTGCCGAAGGGATGGATCGAGCAACAGCTGACTATATGGGCATGCTTGCTACCGTCATGAATGCATTGGCACTTCAAGATGCAATGAAACACATTGGCTTAGTGAGCCGTGTTCAATCAGCGCTTAATATCGAGCAGGTTGCGGAACCTTATATTCGTGGCAAGGCAATTCGCTACCTTGAAGAGGGGCGTGTGGTGATTTTTGGTGCAGGTACAGGCAATCCATTCTTTACAACTGATACCGCAGCAGCGCTTCGAGGTCTTGAGATGAGTGCCGATATTGTCATTAAGGCCACTAAGGTGGATGGTATCTATACAGACGATCCAAAAACCAATCCAGATGCAATGCGTTACACAACAGTTTCATTTGATGAAGCCATCGGCAAAAACTTAAAAGTGATGGATGCAACAGCATTAACGCTGTGTCGCGATCAAAACCTTCCAATTTCAGTATTTAGTATATTCAAGCAAGGCGCATTGAAGCGTGTTGTAATGGGTGAAGATGAAGGTACTAAAGTTTTAGCTTAAAAAATCAAGCATGACCGGATACTCTTAATTTATATCCAAGTAAGTTGTTAGCAAGGAGAAGAAAATGTTAGCCGAAGTAAGATCGAATGCAGAACAAAAGATGCAAAAATCACTAGATGCGCTCAAGAATGATCTAGGTAAAGTGCGCACTGGTCGTGCTCATACAGGCTTGTTAGATCATGTCATGGTCGAATATTACGGCTCTATGGTGGCTGTAAATCAAGTGGCTAACGTCACATTAGGTGATTCGCGTACGATTAACGTACAACCTTATGAAAAACCAATGATTGGTAAAGTTGAAAAGGCGATTCGCGATGCTGATTTAGGGTTGAATCCAGCAACCAATGGCGATTTGATTCGTGTTCCTATGCCAATGCTGACTGAAGAGCGCCGTAAAGATTTAATTAAAGTCGTACGTACAGAAGGTGAAAACGCGAAAGTTGCTGTACGCAACATCCGTCGTGATGCTAATGATGCATTGAAAAAGCTGATTAAAGATAAAGAAATCAGTGAGGATGATGAGCGTCGTGCGCAAGAAGAGATTCAAAAAATTACTGACAAAAACGTGGCTGAAATCGACAAAATGTTGCAAGCCAAAGAAACAGACTTAATGGCTGTTTAACTTGCCCTTGATGCGCTTATTTATATTCGACATGGAGCTTTGATTGGGCATTTTTTCTAGCTCAACAAGCTCTATCCCAGAGGTGCTTGAGATACCGCGCCATATTGCTGTCATCATGGATGGCAATGGGCGCTGGGCGAAAAAGCGCTTTTTGCCACGTGTTGCTGGGCATAAGGTTGGTGTTGAAACGGTTCGAGGCATGATCAAGCATTGTGTTGATATCGGAGTCGAATACCTTACCTTATTTGCATTCAGCAGTGAGAACTGGCGCAGACCTCCTGAAGAAGTAAGCTTTTTAATGAGCTTGTTTATGGAGGCCTTGAAAAAAGAAGTGATTAAGCTCAATAAAAGTAATGTGCGCTTTGTGATGGTTGGTGATAGAACGCGCTTTAATGAGGCCTTAATACTTGAAATTGCAGCGGCGGAGCAGTTAACCGCAAACAATACTGGGTTAACGCTCACCATTGCAGCAAATTACGGCGGTCGCTGGGATATACTTCAGGCAGTTAATGCGATGCAAAAGGCTAATCCCAATTTGGCTGGAAGTTACGCTGAAGAACATCTGAGCCCTTATTTATCCATGAGCTATGCCCCAGAGCCTGATTTGTTTATTCGGACTGGTGGTGAAAAGCGGATTAGTAATTTCCTACTTTGGCAACTTGCATATTCTGAACTTTATTTCACGGATACGCTGTGGCCAGACTTTGATGATGATGCTTTCAAGCTCGCTATCGACTCTTATCAACAACGGGAGCGTCGCTTTGGACGCACCAGTGAACAATTGGCAGCCACCTAAATTATGCTTAAAACCCGCCTAATCACTTCGTTCGTTCTTATCATCACCTTTGGCGCTGCTTTTGTTTATTTGCCACCGCTGTACTGGGGGCTACTCATGCTTGGTATTGTGTTGTTAAGTACATGGGAATGGGCAGGCGTGTCTAAATTCAACAAACCCACAGCAGTGGCTTATACCATTGCTGTGGCATTACTTGGTCTATGGTTGCTACTTTATATCCCCCAATTAGTGCAATTTGTTGTGCTTTGGAGTGTGCTTGCTGCAGTAGTATTTTGGCTATTAATCGCACCTTTATTATTGACGTTTAACACCAAGATTAACAATCGATTTGTGATGGCACTGCTTGGACTGGTCATCATTATTCCTTTTGGTTTATCAATGATTGCCTTGCGAGAAATCAATCCATTACTTCTTGTTGTTTTTGCAATGACGGTTTGGATTGCGGATACAGCCGCTTATTTTGCGGGTAAGCGCTTTGGAAAACACAAGCTAGCACCATCTATAAGCCCAGGAAAAACTTGGGAAGGTGTTCTTGGTGCATTGATAGCAACGACAGTCTTTTCTCTGCTGCTTTCCTACCTAACACATCAAAGTTATAGGTTTGTGCTCGTGTTTTGGGGTGTCATGGTGTTAAGTATTATAGGGGATCTTTTTGAGTCTCTTATTAAACGCCAAGCCGGCGTTAAAGACAGCAGCAATCTATTGCCGGGACATGGCGGCGTGTTGGACCGTATTGATGGTTTAACTTCAAGCCTGCCGTTGGTGATGTTCTTACTCACATTGCCGATTTATTACAATTTGTACTTGTACATTAAAGCTGTCGTTTTTCATGCCTAATTTACAGCAGGTCACCATACTTGGTGCGACAGGCACCATCGGTGTTAATACTTTAGATGTTATTTCTCAACATCCTAATCGATTTGCTGTTTTTGCCTTAACTGCCAATAAAAACGTTGAAGCGCTATTCAATCAATGTCAACAATTTAAACCTCAATATGCTGTGATGCTTGAGGATCAGGCTGCTGAGCGCTTATCTATTCAATTAAAGCAAGCTGGAAGCACCACTGAAGTGCTAAGCGGTATGGACTCTTTAGAGTTTGTTTCGGCGCATGAAAAGGTAGATGCTGTGATGGCCGCCATTGTAGGTGCTGCAGGTTTAAAGCCGGCTATTGCCGCAGCCAAAGCTGGTAAGCGTATTTTGCTGGCCAATAAAGAAACGCTCGTCATGGCGGGTAGTATTTTTATGCAGGCTGTAGATGAGGGCGGCGCAACACTCCTCCCTATTGATAGTGAACATAACGCAATTTTTCAGGTGATGCCAAACGATAAGCGGATGAGCTTAATTGATGGTGGGGTTAAGAAAATACTGCTGACAGCATCGGGCGGGCCCTTCCGTAAAGCAAGCTATGAGGAACTCAAACAGGTCACTGTCAAGCAAGCTTTAAATCATCCTAATTGGGTGATGGGGCCCAAAATTACGATTGATTCAGCCACGTTGATGAATAAGGGGCTGGAGGTTATTGAAGCACGTTGGCTATTTAATGCTTCCCCTGATCAAATTGAGGTGGTTGTACATCCTCAGAGCGTCATTCATTCTATGGTTGAGTATGTCGATGGTTCGGTGCTTGCTCAACTTGGTAACCCTGACATGCGCACACCCATTGCTTATGCTTTAGGTTACCCTGAAAGGATGAGTAGCGGTGTTGGTTCACTTGATTTATTCAAAACCGCACGTTTAGATTTTGAAGTGCCGGACGTTCAAAAATTCCCATGCTTAAGATTAGCCTTTGATGCGCTAAGAATGGGCGGCAATGCGGCAGCCATTTTAAATGCGGCAAATGAAGTGGCTGTTGAGGCTTTTATTAAAGAAAAAATAGCTTTTACCGAGATACCTTCTCTTATTGAGTCTGTTTTAGAAAATAGCACGATCAATCAGGTCATTGATTTGGACATGCTGATTGCATCAGATACTGAGGCGCGTGTTGCTGCAGAAGCATGGATAGGGCGCTCCTCATGATTACTGCAATTGCATTCATCCTGACTTTAGCCGTTTTAATTGCTATCCATGAGTATGGCCATTTTCAAGTGGCGAGATGGTGTGGCGTTAAAGTGCTTAAATTCTCTCTAGGTTTTGGACGGCCAGTTCTTACTAAAACTTTCGGGAAAGACCAAACAGAGTTTGTCATATCGGCTTTGCCTTTTGGCGGCTTTGTCAAAATGCTTGATGAACGCGAGCTTTCAGAAGATGAGAAATCCACCTTAGACATAGAAGACCTTAAAAGAGCCTTTAATCGCCAAGGTGTGTTTAAGCGAATTGCCATTGTGGCGGCAGGTCCAGTCGCTAATTTATTGTTTGCAGTCGCTTTGTATTGGGTGTTGATGTTGCAGGGAACCACGGGGCTAAAACCAGTATTGGCTGAAGTTCCTCAAGGATCACCAGCGAAAATTGCTGCACTGCATCAAGGTGACTTGATTGTTAAGGTTGCTGGGGAAGATGTGCGTTTATGGCAAGATGTACAATGGATATTGGTTAGGCATCTTTTCAAAAAAGCGACTGTAGAGGTTGAGGTTATTGATGCAGGCAATCAAAGACGAATTAAGTCGATTGATATCTCAGCTATTAGTGAGTCTGATTTAGATAGTGATTTTTTGGCCAAGTTAGGCTTAAAGCCGAATCGTCCAAATGTTGAAGCGATTATAGGCACGGTATTAGACGGTAGCGCCGCAAATCATGCTGGGTTAAAAGTCGGCGACAAGGTAATTGGTGTTGATGGCGTTGCTATTACCGATTGGGAGGCGCTTGTAAGCATCATTCAAACAAGGCCCAATCAATTGATTAGATTGAATATTGAGCGTGCAGATCATCCACAAGTTGTCGATATCACGCCGAATAGCATTGATAAAGCAGGGAAGCGTGTTGGGCAAATAGGTGCTGGCGTATTGTTAGATGAGCGCTCAATGGCTAGCTACTTAACAACGATACACAACTCCCCCTCCGAAACGTTGATAAAGGCGTTCAAAAAAACATGGGAAACGGCCCTGTTTAGCTTGAAAATGTTAGGGAATATGCTTACTGGGCAAGTCTCTATTAAATCGATTAGCGGGCCTGTGACGATTGCAACTTACGCAGGGCAGAGTGCCCATCTAGGATTTAATGCATTCCTTGCTTTTTTGGCGGTGATTAGTATTAGTTTGGGTGTTTTAAATCTACTGCCAATCCCTGTGTTGGATGGGGGACATTTGTTGTATTATATGGTTGAATTAGTGAAGGGAAGCCCAGTTTCCGAACAAGTGATGGAAATTGGTCAGCGCATTGGTTTTGCAGTCTTAGGATTGCTCATGGTATGTGCCTTATATAATGACATTAATAGATTGATAACTGGCTAAGCCTAATGATTTTAAAAGATAAGTTACGTGCCAAATTAAAGCAACTGCCAATCTTAGTGATTGGCCTTTATGCTTCAAGTACATTTGCGATGGAACCGTTTGTTGTTAAAGACATTCGTGTTGAAGGCATCCAGCGCACGGAAGCGGGTACAGTATTTAGCTATTTGCCAGTCAAAGTCGGTGAGACGATGGACGACGATAAGGCAACTCAAGCAATTAAGTCGCTTTATGGTACTGGGTTCTTTAAAGACGTTAGGGTTGAGGCTGACCAAGATGTGCTTGTTGTAACCATTCAAGAACGGTCCGCAATTGCACAAATTACTTTCAACGGCAATAAATCATTCCCAACGGATAAGATGAAAGAGGGCTTAAAGCAAATTGGCCTTTCTGAAGGCCTTATTTTCGATAAGTCCATGCTTGACCGTGCAGAGCAGGAAATTAAACGCCAATACCTATCACAGGGCAAGTATGGCGCTACTGTAAAAGCATCTGTGAGTCCTTTGGAGCGTAACCGAGTTGGTCTTCGATTTGAAATTGAAGAGGGTGCGGTTTCAAAAATCAGAAGTATTGATATTGTTGGCAATCAAGCGTTTACTGAAGATGAACTACATGAGCAGTTTAAGCTGACTACACCTGATTGGCTGACTTGGTGGAGTAAGAATGATCAATATTCGAAGCAGAAGCTAACTGCGGACTTAGAGTCCTTGCGTTCGTTCTACATGAACCAAGGCTACTTAGAGTTCAATATTGATTCAACCCAAGTCTCTATTACACCAGACAAGCGTGATATCTACATCACAGCCAATATTACTGAGGGTGAAAAATACACTGTAACTGGAATCAAAGTTGCTGGCGATACAATCATTCCAGAAGATGAGTTACGTAAATTAATCGATCTAAATGCTGGTGATACGTTCAATCGTCAAAAAGTGACTAGCTCAAGCAAAGCAATGAGTGACAGACTTGGTAATGAAGGGTATGCATTTGCGAATGTGAATGCGATTCCTGATGTTGATAAAGAAAACCATACGGTAGCATTTACCTTTATGGTTGACCCTGGTCGCCGCGTTTATGTTCGCCGTGTAAACCTTACTGGTAATACGCGAACTCGCGATGAAGTGATTAGACGTGAAATGCGTCAAATGGAGTCATCATGGTATGGCGCGGACAAAATTACACGTTCTAAGCAGCGTCTAGAACGCCTGCAGTATTTCTCTGATATTAATCTGGAAACACCTGCTGTTCCTGGTACTTCTGACCAAGTAGATGTCAATGTAAGTTTGACTGAAAAATCAACCGGTAGCATTATGTTTGGTGCTGGCTTATCAAGCGCTGAAGGTGTCGTGTTGGGCGTGACTGTCAACCAAAATAACTTCCTAGGTACTGGCAATCGCGTGTCAGCACAAGTCAATACCGGCAAGGTGAATACCGTTTACTCATTGTCGTATACCGATCCTTACTTTACACCAGATGGTATTAGTCGCACATTTAATATTTACCGTCGCGACGTTGACACTTCGAGTTTGGGCACAGGTACTTACAAAACTTCATCTTATGGTGGTGGCGTTTCATTTGGCATGCCACTCAATGAGCGTGATTCCGTAAGTGCTGGTGTGTCATTTGATTACACAGATGTATCTCTCGATCCTAGCAGTCCAAGTACTTATGTTAATTATTGCGGCGGCGGAAGTTCTTCTGGTTGTGCAAATTATTCATGGATGCTTAATTTAGGTTGGGCGCACGACTCACGTGATAACACTCTTTATCCTAAAGAGGGTGTTTACCAAAGAATATCGGCAGAAGTTGGTTTACCTGGATTGGATTTGGAGTATTACAAATTTGATTACAAGCACTCTTGGTATCAACCTATTAATAACTATATGACATTTATGCTAAATGGTGAGATAGGCTACGGAGACACTTACGGGTCTAAGGATTATCCTTTCTTTAAAAACTTCTATGTTGGTGGCGTTAACTCTGTCAGGGGTTATGACACAAGCTCAATAGGGCCTTACGTTCAGCCATACGTAGACTCTAGCGGCATTTCACATGCAGGCTACTTTACTGGTGGTACTCAGCGTGTATTAGGTAATGCGGAAATTTACTTCCCAGTTCCTGGGATGAAGGATTCAAGCCAAATACGTTTAAGCACCTTTTTGGATGCAGGTAGCATTGCTGGCAATAATGTAGCTGGAACAGTTGGTTCTAGCAGCCTAAGCGACTTTAGATATTCTGCGGGCGCTGGCATTAGCTGGTATTCACCATTTGGTCCGATTAAGTTGGTGTTTGCGAAAGCGCTTAATCCACAGGCGACAGATAAAACACAAATCATCCAATTCCAATTGGGTTCACAGTTCTAATTAGCTAAAAAAGTAATCAGGAGATTAAATTGAGTAAATTATTAAGTCGTTTATTAGTTGCAGGTGTGTTTGCTTTTGCATTTCATACAAATGCTGCTGAACTTAAAATTGGTTATGTGCAGGTCGATAAAATCTTGCAGGAAGCGCCGCAAACTGCTGAAAGTGGTAAGAAATTAGA
>CAIQFD010000025.1 GCA_903870995.1 uncultured Methylophilaceae bacterium
GATTTGGTTGTATATGGTGGCGTCGCATACGCAAATAAGAAAATCGACATTACAGATAAAGTACTTAAGTCATTAGGTAAAAAATAATCACCTTTAGCAAGGTTTGATTAAACGTATGAGCATTACGCTAAAAGCGCTAGTGGATGAGCTAGGTGGCGAATTGGTTGGACATGACGCTGAGATAGACTGCGTTGCATCCATTGCAAATGCTCAATCAGGTAGCATCACTTTTATTACCGATGATAAGTATCGTAAAAGTCTTGCAGAAACCAAGGCGAGTGCGGTTATTCTTTCTGAAGATAATCGTGCATACAGTGAGTTGCCTTGTATTGTGACTAGCAATCCGTATGCCTATTTCGCTCAAGTTTCAGCATTGCTCAATCCCAAGCAAGTTCCTATCGCCGGCATTGATAGTAGCGCTAGTGTGGATATAAGCTCAACCATACCTAACTCATGCACAATTGGTGCTAATGTGGTGGTTGGTAAAAATGTCAGATTAGCCGATGGCGTGGTATTGAGTGCGGGTTGTTATGTTGGCGATCACACGGTGATTGGTAAAAATACGCAACTGCAACCGAATGTCACCGTTTATTCAAATTGCGTCATCGGTGAAAATTGCAATATTGCTGCAGGCGCAGTCATTGGTGCTGATGGCTTTGGTTACGCTAATCAGCAAGGTGCATGGGTTAAGATTCCACAAGTAGGTAGAGTCATCATCGGCAATAACGTTGATATCGGTGCAAATACCACCGTCGACCGTGGTGCTTTGGATGATACGATTATTGAGCAGGGCGTGAAGCTAGATAATTTAATTCAAGTTGGCCACAACTGCATAATCGGTGAGCATACAGTGATTGCGGGATGTGTTGGTATCGCTGGTAGCGCTAAAATTGGCAAGCGCTGTCGTATTGGCGGCGCAGCCATGATATTAGGGCATTTGGAAATTGCTGATGATGTGACGGTGTCGCCTGGGACAATGATTACTAGGTCGCTTAAAAAATCAGATACTTATACAGCACTCATGCCTTTTCAGACGCATGATGACTGGTTAAAAACTGCTGTAGGTTTGCGTCATTTAAACGAACTGACAGACCGTTTAAAGCAATTAGAAAAACAAGTCGTAAAGTTACAATCGCAAAATTAATATTGAAAGATAGGTTAAAACTATGAGTGATAACACAAATACAAGTATGGATATCCATGAAATATTGGACCATTTACCACACCGTTATCCATTTGTGCTGGTAGACCGTGTGTTGTCGCTAGAGGTTGGTAAGCAAATCGTTGCCGTGAAAAACGTCAGCATCAATGAGCCGTTTTTCCCAGGCCATTTCCCTTATCACCCAGTAATGCCAGGAGTGTTAATCGTTGAAGCAATGGCACAAGCTGCTGCGATTCTTTCATTCAAGACAATGGGTGTTAAGCCAACGGACGATGCAGTTTATTACTTTGCTGGCATTGATAATGCACGCTTTAAAAAGCCAGTTTCACCTGGCGATCAGATTGTCCTTAAGGTCAGCATTGATCGTATTTTAAGAGGCATCTGGAAATACAAGGGTGTTGCACTAGTTGATGATGCCGTTGTCGCAGAAGCAGAGATGATGTGCATTCTTAAAGAAATTGAATAAGCATTCTCTAATATGGCAGTTACAAATATTCATCCAACAGCAATTGTTAACCCTAATGCTGAACTAGCAGACGACGTTTCAGTTGGGGCGTTCTCCATTATCGGTCCAGATGTAAAGATAGACAGCGGGACTAGTGTTGGGCCGCATGTTGTGATTAATGGGCATACTAGCATCGGTAAGCACAATCAAATCTTCCAGTTCTCGTCCTTGGGTGAAGTGCCACAAGATAAAAAGTACCAAGGTGAACCGACCAAGCTTGAAATCGGTGACCACAACACTATCCGTGAATTTTGCACTTTTAATCGTGGCACCGCCCAGGACAAAGGCATCACCAAAATTGGTAATCACAATTGGATTATGGCTTACGTGCATATTGCGCACGACTGTCATGTCCATAACCATACAATTCTTGCAAACAACTCTTCTTTGGCCGGCCACGTTGATTTGTATGATCATGCAATTCTTGGCGGTTTTACACTGGTTCACCAATTCTGCAAAATTGGCCAGCATGTCATTACAGCCGTTGGCTCGGTTGTATTTAAAGATATCCCACCTTATGTGACAGCCTCTGGTTACGACGCTAACCCTCATGGAATTAATGCCGAAGGCCTTAAACGCAGAGGATACTCCGCTGATAGCATTACCAATATCAAGCGTGCTTATAAAACGCTCTATCGTCAAAGCTTGAGCTTGGATGAAGCTAAAAGTAAGTTGGCTGAGCAAGCACTCAGTGCGCCAGAGTTAAATATTTTAGTGGATTTCTTAGCGCAATCCACTCGCGGTATCATTCGCTAAAAAGATTCCATTTATGGCGATAACAATCGGAATTGTCGCGGGTGAAGCATCAGGCGATCTGTTAGGTAGTCGACTCATTCGCGCATTGAAGAAAAAGCGTCCTGACTTAGAATTTGTAGGCATCGCGGGGCCAAAGATGATGGCCGAAGGCGCGAAATCAATTTACCCCATGAGTGCATTGTCTTTGCATGGTTATGGCTTCGATGTTTTAAAGGCTATTCCTGGCCTACTTAAAATGCGCAAGCAGCTTGGCGACTACTTTGTTGATAATCCGCCAAAGTTGTTTATCGGCATTGATGCCCCTGACTTCAACTTCTCATTAGAAAAAAAACTCAAAAGCCACGGGATTAAAACCATTCATTATGTCAGTCCTTCAATTTGGGCTTGGCGAAAAGGCCGAATGGGTAAGATAAAGCGTGCGGTTAATCATATGCTGACGTTGTTTCCTTTTGAGCCCGCTTTGTACGAATCAGTAGGGATGAAGGCAAGCTTTGTCGGGCATCCATTGGCTGATGAAATTCCACTTCATCCAAATGTGCAGGATGCAAGAGATCAATTAAAACTCCCAAAATCACCGTTAATTGTCGCAATGTTGCCTGGAAGCCGCGTCAGTGAAGTTAAGCAATTGGCCGAACTCTATGTACAAACCGCGCAAAAAATTAACACCCTTCAAAGTGAAGCATTGTTCTTAGTGCCCCTTATCACACGTGAAACGCGCATTCTATTTGAGCAGGCAATCTACGATGGTTTTAATGCGAACCCCGAAAATCCTCAGCCCAACTTTAAAATATTGTTTGGACACGCCCATACTGCGATGCAAGCTGCTGATTTTGTCGTTGTTGCATCTGGGACAGCTACGCTAGAAGCGGCCTTGTTAAAAAAGCCAATGGCAATTACATATCGCATGCCATGGTTAAGCTGGAATATACTGAAGCGTATGAATTACTTACCTTATGTCGGCCTCCCTAATATATTGGCTGGGCGTTTTGTGGTACCGGAGTTGCTTCAAGATGATGCAAATCCAGACAAGCTGGCAGAAACCATCATGTCCATTGTGCATGACAAAGTAGTTCTCAATGATATTCGTGCTGAATTTACCAAAATGCATGAGCTGTTACGTCAAAATAACGAAGAAAAGGCCGCTGAAGTTTTGCTGGCTTACCTTTAATGACAAATGCATATTTAATATGTGGGGTAGATGAAGCGGGCAGAGGACCGCTGGCTGGTGCTGTTTTTGCCGCCGCCGTTATTCTAGACCCTGCGAGACCAATTGAAGGGCTGGCTGACTCCAAGAAGCTTACAGAAAAAAAGAGAGATGCCTTAGCCATTGAAATTAAAGCAAAGTCTTTATCTTGGGCAATTGCAAGCAGTAGCGTTGAAGAAATAGATGAAATCAATATATTGCAAGCCAGCTTGCTAGCAATGAAGCGCGCTGTAGAAGCGCTTAGTGTCGTGCCTAATGAGGTGTTGGTGGATGGTCTGCATTGCCCTAAGTTACTAATGCCAATGCGAGCAATCGTTCAGGGTGATAGTAAGGAACAGGCTATTTCAGCGGCATCTATTCTTGCCAAAACTGCTAGGGACGCAGATTTGTACGAGTTAGATAAGATATATCCAGCTTATGGCTTTGCTAAGCATAAAGGCTACCCAACACCTTTACATCTGCAAATGTTAGAGCAGCATGGTGTTCTGTCTATTCATCGAAAAAGCTATGCGCCAGTCAACAAAATATTCAATCTTAAACAGGGGAAATAAATGAGTGATACTAAAGATAGTAACGGCAACATCTTGAATGATGGCGACTCAGTGCAGTTGATTAAAGACTTAAAAGTAAAAGGTACATCAGTCACGTTAAAGCGTGGTTCTGTTGCTAAAAACATACGCTTAACTGACGATCCTGAAGAGGTTGAGTGTAGTGTTGAAAAAGTTAAAGGTTTGGTATTAAAGACGTGCTTCTTAAAGAAGGTTTAAGCGAGCAATAAAAATACGGTGGGTTGCTTATGTAAGTCCGGCAGCTCACTTTTTTTCCATTCAGCAATGGTTTTACTGATCACTAACTCAGCTTCTAAACTGACGTTTCTCGCTATACACAGCTTAGTATTGGCACTACAACTTGCAATAATATCTTCCAGCATATGTTGATTACGGTAGGGCGTTTCAATAAAGATTTGTGTTTCATTGGCACGTTGTGACTGCTTTTCAAGCTCTTTTAGTTTTGCCACGCGCGCGGCTTTATCACTAGGTAAGTAACCTAAAAAGGTAAACTGTTGTCCATTAAAGCCTGAAGCCATCAATCCCAGCAATATCGATGATGGGCCAACTAATGGTGAGACGCGAATATTTTTTTTATGGGCTAAAGCGGCAAGTAAGGCGCCTGGATCAGCAATGCCTGGGCAGCCGGCCTCTGACAGCATTCCAACATTGTGTCCCGCAAGTAATGGCGCAATGAGTGCCGGCAAGTCTTTTTCTGCGCTATGTTCATTGAGTAATTGGAAGTTAAGCTCACGCACTGGTTTGTTTGTTTTAACTGAGCCTAAAAATCGACGCGCACTTTTTTCATTTTCAACGACAAAGTATTCTAAGCCTTGCACTAAAGTCATTACGTCAGCAGGAATGACATAACTGAGGTTATCGTCACCCAGTGTGACTGGAATCATATACAAAGTGCCTAGCGTCATCTTGATTTGCCTTGTGTGTTGATTAAATGACGTGAACTTGCTCGTTTTGAAGCATGCTAATGAGCTTAATGAGAGGCAATCCAATTAATGCATTGGGATCAGAGCCTGTCATGGAAGCAATCAGCGCAATACCCAATCCTTCAGATTTTGCACTTCCAGCACAATTGTAGGGGGCTTCAATACGTAAGTAATTTTCGATTTGAGCATCTGTAAGTTGCCTAAACTCGACATCGTAGGGTACAACCTCAGCTTGCATATGTTTTGTTGCCGCATTAAACAGACACAACGCACTATGAAAGGTAACGTGACGTCCTCGTTGATGCTGCAACTGTTTTACTGCATTTTCATGCGTCATTGGCTTGCCAAGCTGAATGCCATCTAGCGTCGCAACTTGGTCGCAACCAATTACTAGTGCATCAGGGTGAGACTCGGCGATTTTTTTTGCTTTTAACTGCGCCAGCCTTAATGCAGTTTCTTGTGGCAACTCACCCTCTAAGGGAGACTCATCAATCTCTGGTGAGATTGCATCAAATGGCAAGCCTAGCCTCGCCAGTAACTCTTGGCGATAGGGTGATGATGAGGCGAGAATTAGTTTTGGTTTCATATGGCTGAATATTACCTATAAAAAAGCCGACAGTAACTTACTGCCGGCTTCCATTTAGAACAAGAGTGAAATTAATTACTCAGGTTGGATTTCTAAAAGTGACTCATCCGGTGTGACGGTATCACCTTTTTTGACGTGCACAGCAACGACAACACCTGTTACAGAGGCTTGAATTTCATTCTCCATTTTCATGGCCTCAATCACAAGCACTGCATCACCTGCATTAACTTTGTCGCCAGCCTTTACCTTAACATCCACAATGCTACCTGGCATCGCTGTTGTAACACAGCCTTCGTGTGATGGGCGTGGACGGCCGCTTGCACCAACAGTGGCGGCAGCTTTCTTTTTGCCATTTGATTTTCCGCCACTCACTTCAATTTCACTTAAAGTTTCAACGATGACTTCTTCAGCGATACCATCTACAGATACATAGAACGGACGTTGCTCTTCACCCGCATGCCCACTACCAGTTAACTTAATATGGAAAGTTTCACCATGTAAAGTCACCTTAAATTCGTTAGGTGCATATCTTGGATCGTTTGTTGAAACGGCTTCTTTAGTCAGTAATTGTTCAGGTTTTAAGCTGCCAGCATTACGTTCTTGTAAGAACGTTTTAGCTAAGTCAGGGAACATCGCGTAAGTTAAAACATCTTCCTCAGTCATTGCCCATGCTTCAGACTCTTGTCTTAACTTATCCATTTCATCTTCAAGCAAATCAGCAGGGCGGCACTCAATAACTTCCGCATCGTAGCCAACAGCAATATTTCTAATATCAACGTTCACTTTTGCAGGCGCTTTGCCGTACTGTCCCAAGAAGTAATTTTTAACTTCGTTGGTCACTGATTTGTAGCGTGCACCAGTCATCACGTTGAGTACCGCTTGTGTACCAACGATTTGTGATGTTGGTGTAACAAGTGGAGGAAACCCTAGATCCTCACGTACACGTGGAATCTCAGCCAGCACTTCATTCATGCGATTAAGTGCACCTTGCTCTTTTAGCTGGTTAGATAAGTTAGAAATCATTCCGCCAGGCACCTGATTCACTAAAACGCGAGTATCCACGCCTGTGAATTCACTTTCAAACTGCCAGTATTTTCTGCGCACTTCACGGAAATAAGCGGTTACTTCTTGTAAAGCAACCAAGCTTAAGCCTGTGTCGTATTCTGTACCTTGAAGTGCAGCGACTAAACTTTCTGTGGTTGGGTGACTCGCACCTTCAGAGAACGATGAGTTGCAAGTATCGATAATGGTTGCGCCATTCTCAACACCTTTTAATAAACACATGCTTGCCAAGCCAGATGTAGCGTGGCTATGCAAGTGAATTGGCAACTTAACTGCTGCACGAATAGCTTTGACTAATTCAGTTGTGCTTTTAGGGGTAAGTAAGCCCGCCATGTCTTTGATGGCAATTGTGTCTGAGCCCATAGATTCAAGCTCTTTTGCCATTTCAACAAAGTAATTGATGTCGTGCACAGGGCTTGTTGTATATGAAATCGTCCCTTCAGCATGCTTGCCATGTTTTTTGACGGCTTCAATCGATACGCGCAAATTGCGAATGTCATTCATCGCATCAAATACACGGAATACATCCACACCTGAATCCGCTGATTGTTTAACGAACGCGCGTACTACATCGTCAGAGTAATGACGATAACCTAAAAGATTTTGGCCGCGTAATAACATTTGAATGCGGCTATTTGGCAGGGCGGCACGAAGTTTCTTCAAGCGCTCCCATGGATCTTCTTTTAGATAGCGAACACAGGTGTCAAATGTAGCGCCACCCCATGCCTCAAGAGACCAAAAACCAATGGCATCTAATTTTGAGCAAATTGGCAACATATCGTCAGTACGTAGACGTGTTGCGATGAGAGATTGATGACCATCCCTTAAAACTAATTCAGAAACATGAACTTGTGCCATATATTTAACTTATTTTATTTAATTATTGGTTAATGTGAATTAAATGCCTTCGTGAGCAGCAATCGCGGCAGAAATTGCAGCCGCAAACAACTCAGGAGGGAACGCCGTGGCGTAATTATTTAACTCAGGGTGTGATTCTACAAAGCTAGTGTCAAATTCGCCACTTCTAAAATCAGGGTGCTTCAAAATCTCTTGATAATATGGAATCGTTGTTTTAACTCCATAAACCAACATGTCGTTAAGCGCTCTACGTCCACGCTCAATCACACTATCCCAGTCCAAGGCCCAAACAGTGAGTTTGGCACACATGGAATCGTAATAGGGCGGAATAACATAACCACTATAAATCGCAGCATCCATACGAACACCTGGACCACCTGGTGCATAGTAGCGCGTAATTTTACCAAAACTTGGAAGAAAATCGTTTTTAGGATCTTCTGCATTAATGCGAAATTCCATTGCAAAGCCGCGATATTTTACTTCGTCTTGTTTGTATTGCAGCTCTTGTCCGTCAGCAATGCGGATTTGCTCTTGTACGATATCGATACCGGTAATAGTTTCGGTAACAGTATGTTCAACTTGCAGGCGAGTATTCATCTCCATGAAGTAGAACGTGTTGTCCGAGTCTAATAAAAACTCAACAGTACCTGCATTTTCGTAACCAACTGCTTTTGCAGCCTTAACCGCTAAATTTCCAATGTATTCACGTTGTGCATCACTTAGTTGTGGTGATGGCGCAATTTCAATTAGCTTTTGGTTGCGGCGCTGAATAGAGCAGTCGCGCTCAAACAAGTGAATAACGTTGCCATGGCTGTCGCCAATAATTTGTACTTCAATGTGTCTTGGATTAACGACGCACTTTTCTAAGAAAACCTCAGGCTTTCCGAAAGCCTTACTTGCTTCTGAAATGACGCGGTCATAATTGCCAAGCAACTCTTTTTCGTCGTTACAGCGTCTAATACCACGACCGCCGCCGCCGTTAGTTGCTTTCAACATCACAGGGTAGCCGATTTTAGCAGCGAGGATGCGCGCCTCTTCAAGATCCGCTAGGTTGCCATCGCTACCTGGCGTGCAAGGGATGCCTGCAGCGACCATCGCGTTACGCGCTTGAATCTTATCGCCCATTTGGCGAATGACGCTTGCTTCAGGACCAATGAATTTAATTCCGCGGCGTGCACAAATTTCCGCTAACTCTGGATTTTCAGATAAAAAGCCATAACCTGGATGCAGTGCGTCACAACCTGACGCAACAGCCAAGTTAACAATATTGTGTGCATTTAAATAGCCAACCACTGGGTCTGAGCCAATGTTATAGGCCTCATCTGCTTTTTTGACGTGCAATGCATGGCGGTCTGCGTCGGAATAGATCGCAACGGACTTAATGCCCATTTCTGAGCAAGCTCTTACAATACGCACTGCAATTTCGCCGCGATTAGCAACTAGAATTTTTTTAATCACTACTGAACCTGAATGTTAAGAGTTTAAAGATGTTAAAAATAAACGGTTAAATCGGTTAGTTTTTTGACATAACCACAGCTTAATTATATCATGCGCGCCTTATGACTGCACAGCACATCATCAACAGCCTTGAATTTGCAAGAAAATCTCTAGAGATTCGTGATACAATCGCGCACTCAGATTTGCAACGAGCTAAAGATTTGCTCACCAAAGAGACCGAAAGCCTTAACTGGCGGTTGACTGGTGAGGTTGGTGCAGATAAAAAAGCGAGGCTACATTTGAGCCTAACAGGCAATGTTGGCGTGCCTTGTCAGCGTTGTTTAGAGCCTATGTTGATTGCTTTAAATATTAGCTCTGAGTTTATTTTAGTTAAAGATGAATCCGAAGTGCCTCCTGAAGAGGATGATATTGAGGATCATGATTATATTGTTGCTGATGCAGAGATGAATGTTCTGCAGTTGGTAGAAGATGAGATTTTGCTCGCTTTACCTTATGCACCAAAACACGAGATTAATGATTGCGCAGTAAAAGCGGAAGTAAATGAGCTTAAGGCTCCTAAACCCTTCGCCGCATTGCGAGATTTTAAAGTTGTTAAAAGTTAGTTTATATTTAGGAGTAAGAAATGGCTGTTCAACAAAACAAAAAATCACCATCTAAACGTGGTATGCATCGTTCACATGACTTTTTGACAAACCCACCATTGGCTGTTGAGCCAACAACGGGTGAGGTGCATTTGCGTCACCATATCAGCCCAAGCGGTTACTACCGTGGCCGTAAAGTATTACCGGCTAAAGGCGAGTAATTAGTGATTGAAACTAGCGTGAAGTCTTCATTGGTAAGATTTCACCGCTTGTTTTAGCGTTGATTTAAAAGCATGGATATCACCGTTGCTATTGATGCCATGGGTGGCGATCACGGCCCTCGTGTCACAATCCCAGCCGCATTGGCGCTCTTAAAGCAAGACAGTGAATTAAAAGTCATATTGGTTGGACTTACTGATGCAATCGAAGCTGAGCTTCTGGCACTTAAGGCAAAACCAAACTCCAGAATGACCATTCATCATGCAAGCGAACTTGTGCTGATGGACGAGTCACCTCAAAGCGCACTCAAAAATAAAAAAGATTCATCCATGCGCGTCGCCATTAATTTGGTTAAAGACGGCAATGCAGACGCTTGTGTGAGCGCGGGTAATACCGGTGCGCTCATGGCAACAGCTCGATTCGTTTTAAAAACCCTTCCAGGCATTGATCGTCCAGCAATTGCAGGCGTTTTGCCCAGCAAAATAGGGATGACGCACATGCTTGACCTTGGAGCTAACGCTGACTGCACACCAGAACATTTGTTGCAATTCGCCATCATGGGCTCAGTGTTAGTTTCATGTGTGCGCAACAAAGCAAATCCAACGGTCGGGCTGCTCAATATCGGCTCTGAAGATATCAAAGGCAATGAAGTAGTTAAGCAAACTGCTGAGCTACTTAAATCCAGCAATCTAAACTTCTATGGCAATGTCGAAGGTGATGACATTTACAAAGGCACAACCGACTTGGTTGTTTGTGACGGCTTTGTGGGTAATGTTGCGTTAAAAACATCAGAGGGTCTTGCGAATCTCATGGGGAGCTTTTTAAAAGAAGAGTTTAAAAGAAATCCAATGACCAAGTTAATGGCGCTCATCTCAATGCCAGTGTTATCCGCTTTTAGAAAACGTTTAGATCCAAGATGCTATAACGGGGCAAGCTTCCTAGGCCTGCGCGGCATTGTTGTGAAAAGTCACGGCGGCGCAGATGTCTTTGCTTTTAAACACGCTATCATTAAAGCGGTTGATGAAGCTAGAAGTGGCGTATTAGCTCACATTACAGAGCAGCTAGCTCTTGAGCACGCACAATCCGAAACCTCAGCGACAGTGGCATCTTAAACTTGCTATCTTGCTTGTTTAAAAATATTATTCGCTGTCAAAATCAATCTCATTTGAAAGTTCTCGCATGAAGCATTCACGCATTACGGGTACAGGCAGTTATTTGCCCGAAAGAATACTGACTAACGCGGAACTTGAACGCATGATTGATACCACTGACGAGTGGATTTTTACTCGAACTGGTATTCGTGAGCGCCACATTGTCGCAGAAGATGAATATACAAGCGATATGGCCTTAGAGGCGGCAAAAAGAGCGATTGATGCAGCGAATGTTGATGTCCAGTCTATTGATCTGATTGTTTTGGCAACTACCACGCCAGACCGAACCTTCCCAAGCACTGCCTGTTTATTACAACAAAAATTAGGCATCATTAATTGCCCAGCGTTTGACTTGCAAGCTGTCTGCAGCGGCTTTGTTTATGCGCTAGCAACAGCCGATAATTTTATTAAAGCTGGTGCAGCCAAATGCGTCCTTGTCGTTGGCGCTGATGCGATGTCACGCATTACTGATTGGACTGACAGGAGCAACTGTATTCTTTGGGGTGATGGCGCCGGCGCTGTGATTCTTCAAGCCAGCGACGAACAAGGTATTTTATCAACGCATTTGCATGCTAATGGGAACTACGCTGACATGCTCACCGTGCCTCAGGGCGTCTCCAATCAATCTGGGAACAAAACCATTTTGATGGAAGGTAACGCTGTTTTTAAAATGGCTGTGAATACATTAGACTCCATCGTTGATGACACACTAGAAGCCAATGGTTTAGAGAAATCTGATATTGATTGGCTCGTACCTCATCAAGCTAACATTCGAATTCTGCAATCTACTGCCAAAAAACTCGGGATGAGTATGGATAGGGTGGTGACGACGGTTGATAAACATGGCAACACTTCAGCAGCCTCTATTCCTTTAGCATTGGACGTTGCAGTTAGAGATGGCCGTATCAGACGAGGTGAAACAGTTTTAATGGAAGCCTTTGGTGGTGGGTTCACCTGGGGTTCTGTACTAATGAAATATTAAGAGGCTTACATGAAATTTGCTTTTTTCTTTCCAGGTCAAGGTTCGCAATCGGTCGGCATGATGCAAGGCTTGGCTGATATTGCAGTAGTCCGTCAAACTTTTGATGAAGCTTCGCAATTGCTAGGTCAAGATTTTTGGACCATGGTCACAGAGCCTAACGAGGCGCTTAATCAAACAACAAACACCCAGCCTTTAATGTTAACCGCTGGCGTTGCAACATGGCGTGCATGGCAGCAGCATTCTGATTTATTACCGACGCTAATGGCTGGACATAGCTTAGGTGAATACACTGCGCTTGTAGCATCAGGCGCCTTATCTTTCAACGATGCGCTACCTTTGGTTCGCTATCGTGCTGAAGTGATGCAAAATGCAGTCGCTGAAGGTGTAGGCGCTATGGCCGCTATTTTAGGCTTGGATGATGAAACTGTTCGCCAAGTATGTACAGAAGGCGCACAAGGTGAAGTACTAGAAGCTGTAAACTTGAACTCACCAGGGCAAGTAGTGATTGCGGGCAATAAAGCCGCTGTTGAACGCGGCATGGAACTCGCTAAAGCAAAAGGTGCTAAACGTGCATTAGCCTTACCTGTGAGCGTGCCGTCACATTGTGCATTAATGAAGCCAGCCGCTGAAGCGATGTCTGTTTATTTGCAAAATGTACCGATGGCAACAAGCAGCGTCCCTGTTATTCATAACGCTGATGTCGTTGCCTATAATGATGCTAATCAAATTAAAGATGCTTTAGTGCGTCAATTGTATAGTCCTGTTAGATGGGTTGAAACAGTACATAGCGCTTACAATCAAGGCGTCACAAACTCAGCCGAATGTGGTCCAGGTAAAGTATTAGCTGGACTTACAAAACGCATTGTGGCGGAATTGCCATGTGTCGCATTAACTAATGCAGAATCTTTGGCAGATGCCCAAGCGCAATTCTCTGCATAAATATTGAGGGAGATGAATATGTTAGAAGGTCAAATTGCATTAGTCACAGGCGCTAGCCGTGGTATTGGTGCTGCAATTGCACAAGAATTAGGTAAAAAGGGCGCAATTGTTGTTGGTACAGCAACCACCCAAAATGGTGCTGATGCTATCAGTGCCGCATTAAAAGATGCTGGCATTAAAGGTTGTGGCTTAGCGCTGGATGTTAACGACAACGAGCAAATTCAATCGACATTGAAGACGATTGCAGAGCAGTTCGGTGACGTCAGTATCCTTGTTAATAATGCAGGCATCACTAAAGACACCTTGCTAATGCGTATGGAAGATAGCGATTGGGATGCTGTTATCTCGACAAACTTAAGTTCTGTATATCGCATGTCTAAAGCAGTATTGCGCCCAATGATGAAGGCAAGAACAGGCCGCATTATTAGCATTTCATCAGTCGTTGGCCACATGGGAAACGCGGGTCAAACTAATTACGCGGCAGCAAAAGCAGGGATGTCTGGCTTTACCAAATCTCTGGCAAGCGAAGTTGGTAGTCGCAACATCACAGTAAACTGTGTTGCACCTGGCTTTATTGATACAGACATGACTCGTTCCTTACCGGATGAGCATAAAGAAGCATTATTGAAGCATATTCCGTTGGCAAAACTTGGCCAAGACAGTGATATTGCTGCTGCAGTAGCTTTTTTAGCATCCCCATCAGCAGGCTATATCACCGGTGAAACCTTGCATGTAAATGGCGGAATGTACATGGCATAATGCCATTAACAATTTAGTTTTTTGAATTCCTCACGCTTTTTGTTAGAATGTCGTGAGTTTAGTAGCAGTAAATTTATATAAAAAAGGGGATTTAGATGTCTGACATCGAACAACGCGTTAAAAAAATTGTAATCGAACAACTTGGTGCTAATGAAGCAGATGTAAAAAATGCATCTTCATTCGTTGATGATTTAGGCGCTGACTCTTTGGATACAGTTGAATTAGTGATGGCTCTTGAAGAAGAGTTTGACTGCGAAATTCCTGATGAAGAAGCTGAAAAAATTACAACAGTTCAACAAGCTATTGACTACGTCACAGCTAACCTTAAGTAATAAAACCTTAAGTATTTAAACTTCTCATTATTTCTTGGAGTCGCTTTGTCCAAGCCAATTAGCGCGTCTAAAAGACGCGTCGTTGTAACGGGTCTAGGGGTTGTATCACCAGTTGGTATCGGTGTACAACCTGCTTGGTCTAATCTTATTGCTGGCAAGTCTGGCATTACTAGAATCACTAAGTTTGATCCTAGTAATTTCTCATCCCAAATCGCGGGTGAAGTAAAAGATTTCGATGTGTCGCTATACCTTCCTGCAAAGGAAGCGCGTCGCATGGATACTTTTATTCAGTATGGCTTAGCCGCCGCCATTGAAGCAGTAAAAGATTCAGGTATTGAAGCGACAGAAGAGAATGCTGAGCGTATCGGTGTTTCAATCGGTTCAGGCATTGGCGGTTTAGGTTTAATCGAACAAACCAATGATACCTATGACGAAGGTGGTCCACGTAAAGTGTCCCCATTCTTCATTCCTGGCACGATTATTAATATGATTTCTGGCAATCTATCTATTATGTTTGGTTTTAAAGGACCGAATGTATCGATAGTGACTGCTTGTACAACTGGTACACACTCTATCGGTGATGCAGCTCGTATGATTGAATACGGCGACGCTGATGTGATGGTGGCAGGCGGTGCTGAAGCTGCAATTACAGAGCTTTCTGTAGCAGGTTTTGCGTCAGCTCGAGCTTTATCAAGCCGCAATGACGACCCAGCAACTGCGAGTCGGCCTTGGGACAAAGACCGTGACGGTTTTGTTATCGGCGAAGGTGCCGGCGTCATGGTGCTTGAAGAATACGAATCAGCTAAAAAGCGTGGCGCTAAAATCTATGCTGAGCTCACAGGTTATGGCATGAGCGCTGATGCTTATCATATGACTGCACCAAATATGGACGGCCCGCGCCGTTCAATGCGTAATGCAATGAACAACGCTGGCGTGAATCCAGATGAGGTTCAATTCGTGAACGCACATGGCACATCAACGCCACTGGGCGATGCAAACGAAACCAATGCGATTAAAGCGGCATTTGGGGACCATGCTAAGAATATTGTTGTCAATTCAACAAAATCCATGACTGGCCATTTACTAGGTGGCGCAGGTGGCTTGGAGTCAGTATTTACAGTACTTTCTATTTACAACCAAATATCACCTCCAACTATCAATATTTTCAATCAAGATCCAGAGTGTGATTTGGATTTCTGTGCAAACACTGCACGTGACATGAAAATCGACGTTGCGCTAAAAAACAACTTCGGCTTTGGCGGTACAAACGGCTCACTCGTATTCCGAAAGATTTAAGCTTTTATCCAAATCTTTCGGAATTTCAAAAACATGCTTTAGGCTGTTCTTATCGTAGAATGTACTAAACAGACGAACAATCTAAATAGCATGAATCAAGAAACTAAAAACGTTCAGTATTTAATCAACGGGAAAGCTTCCTTAGGGTTGTCCGCTCTAGACCGTGGATTATCATACGGCGATGGTGTTTTTCGAACCCTTCTTGTGAAAGCCGGTGTACCTCAGCACTGGTATCTCCAGTATCAAAAATTGGCTGAAGATTGCCAAGCGCTCAATATTTCTTGTCCAAATGAGGATGTTTTACTAAAAGATATTCAGACTTTGTTTGATGGTAAATTAGATGCTGTCGCCAAAATCATTGTGACGCGAGGAGAAAGTGCTCGTGGATATGGGTATCCTGCCGATATTAGAGCGAATAGAGTCGTCATAAAATCTCAAACTCCAGCTTACCCAGGAATCAATCAGACTCACGGTGTTAATTTACATCTTTGCCAATTAAGACTTGGCTTACAGCCTAAGCTTGCTGGAGTAAAACACCTTAACCGGCTAGAAAATGTCTTAGCGAGGACTGAGTGGAATGATGTCAATATTGCAGATGGATTGCTATTAGACACCAATGGCAATGTCATTGAGTGCACCATGAGCAATGTTTTTGCGAGGTTTGGCAAAGACTTAATTACACCATCGCTTGAACAATGTGGAGTAGCTGGTACTGCAAGAGCCCTCATCATTAAAAGTGCAGCCAAACTCAACCTTGTCGCAAAAATCGAAACAATAAGCCTTGATAAATTGATGCAAGCAGACGAAATTATTATCTGCAATAGTTTGCTCGGTGCATGGCAAGCGGTAAGTCTAAATGGTCAGCAATGGGCTAAGAAAAATTTGGATTCTCAATTACGTGAAATGCTACTGAATTAATATGGGATTAATCATCAAAACATTACGTCTTAGCTTGTTATGCGTATCGCTAGCAGTGGCATGGATGCTTTATTTTGCTAACTCGGCAATTCATTTAAGCGGCGAGACTGAAAGCTTTGATATCGAAGCTGGCAGTCGATTTAGAGGTGTTACACATCAACTTGTTCAGCAAGGCGTAATTAAAGACCCTGTGAGCTTCGAAATACTCGCGAGAGGGCTTGGTGTTGCATCAAACGTCAAAGCTGGTATCTATGAGGTTAAAAGTGGCATCACGCCACTAGATCTATTGGATATGATCACTTCTGGTACAACGACGCAGGCGAGTATCACCTTTATCGAAGGCTGGACATTTGCGCAAATGCGTGAAGAACTGAATGCCTCAGATAAAGTAAAACACATGACCATGAGTGAAACGGACGAGCAAATCCTAAAAGATATCGGCGCCACAGAGGTCATACCTGAAGGTTTGTTTTTCCCTGATACTTATTTCTTTACGCCAAACACGAGTGATAGAGATATCTTGAAGCGATCGTACATTGCTATGCAAGGCAAGCTCAAAGCTGCTTGGGACGATAAAGCTAAGGGCTTGCCCTACAACACCCCTTATGAAGCACTCATCATGGCCTCTATTGTCGAAAAAGAAACAGGGCGAGCTTCAGAACGCCCTCAAATTGCGGGGGTGTTTATCAACCGTATGAAGATAGGCATGCGACTTCAAACTGACCCAACTGTGATTTACGGCTTGGGAGCGCACTTTGATGGCAATTTACATAAACAAGATTTGCTTAATGATACGCCTTACAACACATACACACGATTCGGCTTGCCACCATCGCCTATCGCCATGCCAGGTCTTGGTGCAATCAATGCAGCACTTCATCCTGCGCAAACCAAGGCGCTTTACTTTGTAGGCAAGGGCGATGGCAGTCATGCTTTTTCTGCCAGTTTAAACGAACACAACAATGCTGTTATTAAGTATCAACTAGGCGGAAAACATGCGAGGTAAATTCATCACGCTTGAAGGCATGGATGGCGCTGGTAAAAGCACCCACATCCCAGACATTATCAAGCTGCTTGAGTCGAAAGGCGTGGAAGTTACTTCCACACGTGAGCCAGGTGGCACAGCGCTTGGAGAGCAATTGAGAGTGTTATTACTTAATGAGGCGATGCATCCAGAAACTGAAACGCTGTTAATGTTTGCAGCAAGAAGAGAACATATTGCAAAGGTCATTGAACCCGCATTGGCAAGAGGTGCCTGGGTGCTTTCAGATCGTTTTACTGATGCCACTTATGCTTATCAAAGCGGTGGTCGAGGCGTCTCAGCAACAAAAGTGATCGAACTTGAATCATGGGTTCAAGCTGACCTACAACCAGATCTCACCTTACTATTTGATGTGCCAGTTAGTGTAAGTGTTGAGCGTTTAGCCAGCGCAAGAGCACCAGATAAGTTTGAACGTGAATCGTCTGAGTTTTTCACTAAGATTCGAAATGCCTATCTGGATAGGGCGAAAAACAATCCAAACAGATTTCGTATCGTTAATTCAAATCAAGCGCTCGATGATGTTAAGCTTGAAGTTAAGAAAATCATCTTAACTGTATGATAGTAAAAAAACTTTATCCTTGGCAAATTGATGTTTGGCATCATTTAATTGCAGACAGGAATCGATTCCCACATGCGCTTTTATTAAGAGGACAGAGCGGCATTGGTAAATTAGATTTTGCCATTTCGCTTTCTCAAGCCTTGCTTTGTGAAGAAGCTGACTCACAATCAGAAGCGTGTGGAAAATGCCCGAGTTGTGGATGGTTTGAGCAAGACAATCACCCTGACTTTCGTTTGCTATCGCCTGAGCAAACAGCAAGCAAAGATGATGAAGAGACCACAAAAAGCACAAAGAAGAAAACACAGATTGTCGTCGACCAGATTCGAGGCTTAAGCGACTTTTTAACCCTGTCCAGTCACAAAAGCAATGGGATGCGCATTGTGGTGATTCATCCAGCTGAAGGGCTTAATGCAGCAGCCGCAAACTCTCTATTGAAAATGCTCGAAGAGCCGCCCCCGAATGTTGTTTTTATTCTGGTGGCACATCAAGCACAAAAAATCCTACCGACTATCATGAGTCGTTGTCAAAAAATTGACATGCCAGTGCCTTCTAAAGAAGTTGCGTTGACTTGGATGCGAGAGGAGGGCGTCGATAACGCTGAAGCGCTATTAGATTATGCGGGTGGCTCTCCTTTATTGGCAGCATGTGAAACAGAAGATGGTGCATTAGCATCAATAGAAATATGCAAACTACTCTCGCTAGGTTCGAAATCTGACGTATTTCAATTGTCGTCCGTATGCTTGCCGCTCGGTATGGAAAATGCTGTCAACGCGCTCCAAAAATGGTGCTATGACTTGTTTCTTTGCCATTTCACACAAAAAGTACGCTATCATCAAAGTCACCAAAGCGCGGTTCAAAAACTTTGCACGCAGTTAAAATTAATGGCGCTAATGGATTTCCAAAAAACCCTTGGAGATGCAAAAAAAAGTGCGACGCATCCATTGAATAATGAGCTACAACTAGAGCGTTTGTTTTTACATTACACACAAATATTTAAGTGATTTCGCCATGAGTCTTCATAACAATATGCCCACAGGTCAAACCAACAAGCCTGGCGTGCTGTCCCTTGCCATAAAAGAGAAGAGCTCTCTCTACTCAGCATATATGCCGTTTGTAAAAGGTGGCGGTCTGTTTATTCCAACGAATAAAGCTTACAAAATGGGAGATGAGGTATTTATGTTATTGAGTTTACTGGATGATCCTAAAAAAGTAAGTGTGGCTGGTCGAGTCGTGTGGATCAATGCTGTCGCACAAACGGGAAAGCCACAGGGGATTGGCGTGCAATTTAATGAAGACAATAGTGGCATTGAGTCAAAAGAAAAAATTGAGTTGTTACTTGGCGCCTCAATAAAATCAAATCACCCAACACATACCATTTAGTATCAACATGTTAGTAGACTCTCATTGTCATTTAAACTTTCCTGAGTTAGCCGCCAATATCGATGCAGTTCGTGAGTCCATGACCGAAAATGGCGTAGGGCATGCGCTCTGTATTTCCGTCACATTAAAAGACTTTCCCCAGGTGCTTGCTTTGGCTGAAAGATACCCCAATTTCTTCGCCTCAGTTGGCGTGCATCCGGACTATGAAAGTGAACCACCTTTTACTAGTGGTACATTGGTTGAGCTTGCTAAACACCCCAAGGTAGTTGCAATAGGGGAGACGGGGCTAGATTATTTCAGATTAACGGGCGATTTAGACTGGCAACGCGAGCGCTTTAGGACGCATATCCGTGCTGCAATTGAATCTGACTTGCCTCTTGTCATACACACGCGTTCATCTGCTGAAGATACCTTACGCATCATGCGAGAAGAAAATGCCCAGCAAGTTGGTGGCGTCATGCATTGCTTTACGGAAACCTTTGATGTGGCCATGCGCGCGATTGAAATGGGCTTTTATATTTCGTTTTCAGGCATTGTGACCTTTAAGAATGCCAGTTCTTTAAAAGAGGTCGCTCAGCAAGTGCCTTTAGATAGGATCCTTGTTGAAACTGACTCGCCCTATTTAGCGCCCATTCCATTCAGGGGGAAAACTAATCAGCCTGCATACGTTAAACATGTGGCAGAGGAAGTTGCAACGCTTAGAGGAATAAGCCTAGAAGCGCTTACTGAGGCTAGCACGCAAAATTTCTTCTCCCTGTTTAAGCGAGCCAAACCGTGCAATTAACGATGCTCGGGGTAGGCTCAAGCGCAGGAACCCCAGTAGTAGGATGTCAGTGCGCCACTTGCCAATCAATCAACCCAAAAAATAAGCGGCTAAGATGCTCTGCGGCAATCACGACAGACAACGGCGATGTTATTCTCATTGATACCGGCCCAGATTTACGTGCTCAAGCACTTAATTGGGATTTAAATCACGTTGACGCAGTACTGTACACCCATTCACATGCAGACCATATGCATGGCATTGACGACTTACGTGCCTTTTGCCAAATACAAAAGAAGCAAATTCCACTGTATGGGAAAGCAGATGCAATGCAACATATCCAGCAAAAGTTTGGATACACCATACGAGAGGCAAGCAACTTTTGGGAAGTGCCTGTATTGAGTATTAACCCTATCTCCAGTGAATTTGATCTTTTAGGGTTGAAGGTGATCCCAATCCCAATTAAACATGGGAATAGTGACATTTTCGGTTACCGCATCGGCAACATGGCTTACTTGACGGATGCGTCTAATATTCCTGAAGCATCTCTAGATCTATTGAATGACCTTGACGTTTTAATGTTGGATTGCTTACGCTACAGTCCGCATCACACGCACATTAACGTGGAACAAAGTATCGCTTATGCGAGTCTTATCAATGCGCGTAATACATACTTAATCCATATGACCCATGATTTGGAGTACGAGAAGCTAAGCGCAGAGCTTCCAGAGCGTATTCATGTTGGCTATGATGGATTAAAATTAAATTTTTAAGCATGATCTGTAATAAAATAGCAGTTAATCATTTATTGGGACCAATATAGGAACAACCATGACATTTACCAAATCTTTCCTTGCTTGCGTATTATTTGCATTTGTTAGCATTAATGCATATGCGGCTAAAACAACATACTCAGAAGATGACTTTTTGCGTAGTTTTAGTGGCAAATCAAATAAGATCGTTTTAGAGAAGTTGGGTTCACCAGACAAAAAGGAATTGTCTGTTAAGCCGACTGGGGCAAATACGATGTTGGCTGGCAAGGGTCAGGAATCATCGAAACCCGTTAATGTGGAAATGTGGTATTACAACGGCCGTGTAAACTATGCACCAAACAAAGCATATAAATTTACCGAACTTACATTTGTTAATGGTCGCTGCATGAACATCGCGTTCTTTAATAACAAGTAAGCAAGAGCGAAGAGAACAAAACAAAGGGCTGGTGAGATTCATCGGCCTTTTTAATATATCCATTACTTCGCATAATGTATAGCAAGGCCAGTCACAGCAAGCCTTTCAGCAAAATTCACGTCAAAAAAATCAGTCGGTAAAGTAGGGCATTTCAGTTAAAAGTTATCCACAGATGCCACGCAAGCCTTATTGGGCTTGCTTTCTAGGGTTGTTACCCCCATAAAATCAACTAGGCAACCTCGCTTTCAACATCGCCATTAGATGTGATTTTTTTGATTGATTCAACAGTTGTATTTCGCAAGTAGTTTTCGCTATTTGCAGGGGCTTTTTCTCTTACTTCCTCACTGACGCTTAACAGCCCTTTGTAGCGTTGCTTTTGCTCATTTGCATCTTGAGCAAGCATCCAAGGTTCAATATCGTCATTACTTGGGCTTCTGTCTTTGATTTCAAGGAAACCACGCGCTAGGGAGATATACGTGCCGACATAGCGAAGCTCATGCGGTTCAAACCGTCTGCCTTCAGGTGTCCAAAGTGCGCCATCAAAGAAACTCCACCCATCCCAGCGCTTATCAATGAACTCATAGCCAGCCATGACACGCATGAGTCTAAACGCTGCATAAGGGATACGGCTTTTGCCTTTTTCCCAATTGCGAATGGTGCGCTCGTTAATGTCCAGCATTTCAGCCGCCGCTTTGGTGGTGAGTCCTGCACGTCTGCGACTGACATAGAAGCTATCAGGTTCGATATATTGTTTTTGAGTGGCAGGGCGCTGATAGTTTGATGTCCGCTTCATGCCTATCTTTTTTCGGGGGCTTTTATGCGTGTTTAACGCATTATTGAGACCGCCCTTTGATACTGACTCATTTATTTTGCGTTTAGCGCTCATACAGCCTCCTGAGAAGCGTTGGCTAATATGCTGGCGTTGACGGGGCGCACTTCGTGCGGCACGGCAACGTCTAGGATAGATACGGAGTTTTTGAAGATGGCTTTATCAGCGGCTTTTACCTTGTCGGCAAATTGCTTTGTCGCTTCCTCACGGGCTTGAGGGCCACCAATAGCGATATCAATGGCAGTCCATAGCTTATCGAGGGCTTTAATGTTCAGTATGCTATGACCAAAGGTCTTAGCTTCATCCATTTCAACTTCAATAAGTTTTGCAATGCCTATGGCTTCTAGCTTGCTAATGCGTAATGTAACGATGTTGCTTTCGTCTTTAGACATGACGTTTTCCTTCCAATTGTATGGTTTTGCCGTTCTTGTCTAAATTTCGTTTTTGAGCGATTTGCGATCCCAGCGAAGCGGGGACGCATAATCGAGATAAAACGGAATTCCAACAAGCGTAGCGCGTTAGGTTTTTCAGAGGCGCTTATGCGCCTAAGAATCCTTCCAAACAACTGTGGAAAATTTTTCCTGCAACACCGAATAAAAACCAGCCGTTTTCATTGCAAAGTTACCGCTAATAAAAAGGGCTGGATTTATCTACCGACTAGGGCTAATCAGACTTTACGTGTCCAGTTACACGTAAAGTAGGCGACATTTTTGTCGCTTTTTGACTTCCTTTTGCTTCTGCGTGACTTCGCATAATGTATATTATGTTAAATGACATATTCACATCAAATAACATTTCTCCGAAGGTAGATCAAACAACCCCACCCATCACAATCAAACATGCGTTTGTATAAAGCGTCGATACTTGTACGCAATACGAAGCGCTATAAGCAAAATAAAAACACCTGTGTATACCAAAGGCTCGGTATGGTCTTTTTTAACAAGCCATAGAAAATGTAAAATGGCCAAAACAGCAATGACATAAACTAGTTGATGCAAAACCTTCCAACGACCACCTAATCTCCTCATCATGGCATTTGTGGATGTTGCTGCCAACGGAATGGAAAACATAAATGCTGTAAAACCAACCAATACAAATGGGTGCTTGATAATGTCCTTGGATATTTCAATATAATCAAACCAATGATCCAGCCAAGAATAAGTAAGGATATGCAGGCACGCATAAAAAAACATATACAAACCAAACATGCGACGGTGCTGATTGAAAGCACTTAAACTAAACCATTGCTTCATCGGCGTCATGCTGAGGGTGATTAAAAGAAAAACCAAGGCCCATGTGCCTGTTGAACGTTCTACAAACTCAACTGGATTAGCGCCCAAGGCATCATTCCATCCCAAATAAATTAGCCTAGTAAGTGGAATAATTGAAATAAAGAATAAAAACCATTTGCTTTTTGATATCAGAAGATTAAGTGATATTTTAAACATATTTTATTAGAAGTTTTTACTCAAATCCATGCCGGAATAGAGCTGACCAACCTCCTCTACATATCCATTAAACATCTGGGTTTTAATTCGTCGCGTGAATAAGCCGCCACCTATTCTTCGCTCTGATGATTGCGTCCAACGAGGATGGTCAACATTTGGGTTTACGTTGGCATAAAAACCATACTCTCTAGGCCCTGCCTTCACCCATGCGGTTTTTGGCATTGTTTCAGAAAAGCGAATTTTAACAATAGCTTTAGCACCTTTAAAACCATATTTCCATGGCACGACAAGGCGCATAGGCGCCCCATTCTGATTCGGCAACACTTCCCCATACAAACCAACCGCCATAATGGTGAGTGGGTTCATCGCCTCATCCATACGCAAACCTTCAATATATGGCCAATCAAGCACTGGAACGCGAGCGCCAGGCATCATTAATTCGTCGGCCAAGGATACAAACTCAACATACTTAGCGTTAGCTGTTGGTTCTGCCCATTGAATAAGTTTAGATAACGGCAGACCTATCCATGGAATCACCATAGACCAACCCTCAACACATCGCATTCTGTAGATGCGTTCTTCCAATGGCGCCAGCTTAAGGATGTCATCCATCCCTATTTGCTTATTCTTCTTTACCGCCCCCTCGATAGAAACAGTCCATGGAGATGGCTTGAATAGCCTAGATTCAACGGCAGGATCGCTTTTGCTAGTGCCAAACTCATAATAATTATTGTAAGTTGTGACGTCGTCATATGGCGTTAGCTTCTCATCAGCGCCGTATTTGGATTTGAGATACGCATTAATTTTCTGCTTACTGATAGCAGCATTGGCGTTGTTGTTGAAAAGCCCCGTGACTATGCCGCTTGCGCTAAGCAATGAGGCGCCTGCCGCCTTAATGATCGTTCGCCGATTTTCAAAGTTTTCTTTAGATGTGATTTCTGAAGGAATGACATCTGATTTCTTATGTATCAACATGGAGCTGCCCTTTTACAATGCTTAACGATTAGTCGTCACAACCCCAGAATAATTACATCTACTTAGATTTATTTTTTAAGTGACTATTTGGCGAGCTGATTTGATGTCGTTGCGATACCTTCAGCGAGCAATACGTCCCCTACTTCTTTATTGACCTTCTGCGCGGCTTGCAAAAGCTTCTCAGCATCATTGTTTAGATGATTAGCTAACTTTACTTTAGCTAAGTAAAGGTCAGCTTTTGCCTCCCAATAGGCGCCCCCGTTATCAACGGCAAGCTTCAGTATCTTATTGATAGATTTTTCAGCTTGGTCAAACTCTGCAGCATCCATGTAAATACGGCCCAACTCCAGACCTGCATTCGCTTGCGCATCCAAATCTCCATAATGCGTATAAGCAAGTGTAGCTTTCAGTTGATATTCAATGGCTTGGTTATGCTTTTGTTGCAGATTGTAGATGTTTGCAATATGCTCAAAAGCATCTGCGCGCTCATTGTCATTTAATGCTAATTTAAGTGCTGATTGATAACTGATAATAGCTTCATCGTATTGCTTGTTTAGCACCTGCGTTTCAGCAATTAGACTATATGTGATGCGCTCAAAACTTTTGTTCTTTTGTGTTATTGCGATATCCATAGACTTCCGATAGCTAGCAACGGCCTCATCGAGCTGTTGATTGCCTTTATATGCGTTACCCAGCATCGCAAGAGCCATCATATGGTCATTAGGTGAATTAGACAGTTGATCAACGGTTGTTAATGTTGGCACTGCATCCGCAAAATGACTGAGCGCCATTTGGGCGCGGGCTTTACATAAATAAACTTCGCGATTCTTAGCATTCTTTTTAATCAGCTGGCTTGCTGAATCTAAAGCTTTTTCTGGGTTTGAACTCTTTACCATCTGATTACAATCAGCTATTTTATTATTCAATTCTCCATCCTCAGCAAAAGACATGCTGGAAAATAGCGTGAACAACAAACAAATCATCGGTAAAAATCGCATTTAACAAACCCTTATAAATGAAGCATCTAAGCTTCTGACAACATATTCAATAATTCAGTTTCATCCACGATGTTAAGCCCGAGCTCTTGCGCCTTGGTTAACTTACTACCAGCATCAGCACCCGCAACAACGTAATCAGTTTTTTTAGAAACGCTACCGCTGACCTTCCCCCCCGCATTTTCAATCATTGCCTTAGCATCTTCACGCCCCAAGCTTGGTAATGTACCTGTAAGCACAAAAGTTTTGCCTGTGAAAATACCGGTCACACCCGCTTGAGCTGCCACCGCATCCCAATGAATGCCAGCCCCACCTTCTTCAGCTGGGGCAATAAGGCTACTGATAATCTCTCTGTTATGCTGTTCAGAAAAGAAATTAAGAATGGACTCCGCGACAATAGGCCCCACATCAGGAACTTGTTGTAATTGATCAACTCCTGCATGCTGAATAGCCTCAATACTGCCAAAATACCTAGCTAAGTCTTTCGCTGTCGCCTCTCCTACATTGCGTATACCCAGGGCATAAATAAAGCGAGCCAGCGTCGTCTTTTTGCTTTTCTCTAGTGCATCGATAATATTTTGCGCTGACTTTTCAGCCATCCGATCCAAATTAGCCAACGTCTTAAAATCTAAACGATATATCTCCGATAAATTATTGGCTAGCCCACTATCTACAAGCTGCTCGACTAGTTTGTCACCAAAACCCTCTATGTCCATTGCTTTGCGAGATGCAAAGTGAATCATGGCTTGCTTACGTTGTGCTGCACAGAAAATCCCCCCTGTACAACGCGCTACAGCCTCATCATCAAGCCTTTTAATATGAGAACCACATACTGGACACTCTGCTGGCATGGTGAATAACAAAGCATTTGATGGACGCTTGTCTAAAACAACGCTTACGACCTCTGGAATCACATCCCCTGCTCTTCTGATGCTGACTGTATCTCCAATTCGAACATCTTTACGGCGCATTTCATCTTCATTATGCAAGGTAGCATTGGTCACAGTGACGCCACCCACGAAGACTGGCTTTAATCTTGCGACTGGCGTGATTGCGCCTGTGCGCCCCACCTGTACGTCAATACCTTCAACGATAGTTAACGCTTCTTCAGCTGGAAACTTGTGGGCAATCGCCCATCTTGGCGCGCGTGAAACAAAACCTAACTCGGCTTGATGCGCTAACGAGTTAACCTTGTAAACCACACCATCAATGTCAAATGGCAAGCGACTACGTTGCTCACCAACTTTTGTATAAAAAGCTAGCAAGCCTTCAGCACCCAATTCCACTGAGCGCATAGTGGAAACTGGCAAACGCAAGCTTTCCAAATAGTCCATACAAGCGCTGTGAGTAAGCATTGTAGGCACACCCTCATTGGCCCCTAAGCCGTAAGCAAAAAACGATAATGGGCGCGTTGCTGTGATGTTAGGGTCTAATTGACGCAAGCTGCCAGCGGCTGCATTACGTGGATTTGCAAAAGACTTCTCGCCACGCGCTTCTTGTTGACGATTGAGTGCGTCAAAATCTGCTTTAAACATAAGCACTTCGCCACGCACCTCGAGAAGCTTTGGTGGATTTGAAATGTTGAGACGTTGAGGAATGCTACGGATTGTTTTTAGGTTATGAGTAACATCTTCACCAGTGTAGCCGTCACCACGCGTAGCACCTTGGGTAAAAATACCATTCACGTAGGTAAGTGTAATCGCAAGACCATCAAACTTTGGCTCTACTGCGTACTCAACTTGACTAAGCCCTAAACCTTCTCGCACGCGTTTATCAAAGCTTCTAAGTTCATCATCGCCAAAAGCGTTATTGAGCGAAAGCATTGCAACTCGATGGGTAATGCTATTGAAGCTTTTGATTGCCGCGCCGCCTACGCGCTGTGTAGGCGAGTCAGGTGAAATAAGCTCAGGACGGGCTTTCTCAAGCGCTTGCAATTCACGAAATAGGCCGTCATATTCATTGTCACTGACTGTTGGTGCATCCTGCACGTAATATTGAAAGTCATAGAGACGAATAAGCTCACGTAGTGTTTGAATACGAGAGGTATTGTTATTTGCGGCATTTCCAATCTCGTCAGAAAACAATCCTGACTGTAACGGCGCTTGATGATCTTTTGACATGAATGGTATAAAAGGCGCGCTAAGAGAATAAACGAAGCGCCACAGCACTGCCAGGCACAATGCCTTTTACAGTCATTTGCACTTGGATAAGCTTTAGCTGCTGCCTGATCTTTTCAATATGCACGTCGCTCAACTCACGTTGATGATCATCCACTAAGTTTGCAGATAGTGACAATGCCATGTTTTTGGCCATTATCACCATACGATTAAAGGTCTCTGTGCAATGTTCAGCTAGCGCAATATCCATTTGAAAGGTTAAGCCTTTCAATGAGACCGTTCTAATCATTTCTATATTAAATGGGTTATTTTCGATATTAATGACTCTAAATAAAGCATGACCATGTTCAGACAGTGCGTAGAACGCACCATCATCTTTTAATACAAGACCATTCGCTTCGGCTAAGCCTTTAAATTTAGTGCCGGTGAATCTACCGCTGGTACCATTCACAAGATGAAATCCCACTATCTTATCCACTTCCAAGCAGAAAGCATCCAAAGCCTGTGCTGACGCCAACGGCTCTTGAGCACCCAGCCATTCAACTTGAGCGCTTAGGGAGTAAGCGATTTCACTCACCATTTGTTTAAAGCGCTGTAAGGTTTCACTCGACACCGCACCAGCTCTATCAGCAAGTTGTAAGCTAAAAGAGGCCTTAGTGAAAGTCGTTGCCGCTTCTTCACGCGTCAATTGCTTCCATGCATCTTGCCCATTTAGGCCATAAGCAAGGATAGGTTTATCTAAGTTCACTAAGCCGGTTAAAAATTGACGAAGTCTTTCGCCTTCAACAGGACTGGGGAGATGAAAGAGCGCAGTTAAATCAACATCCTGACTGATTTCAATTGGGAGTATATTTGCCTGAACTTCATCGATTTCCGGAACAACCACTTCAGGCTCAGGCGCAACGTCCAGTATTGCCTGACCTTCATGATTGCTTGCTGTATCTTCAATTGCGTCGACAAAAAGATTGTCCTCAGGGCTATCTTCTATCAGCGCATCCTCTGGAAGCACTGAATCTTGCTCAAAGCTTTTTACATCAATCTTAAACTCCACCTCATCATTGAGCTGAATAGCGTCCGCATCATAAGCTTGGTCAGCATGCTCTGCATCAGCGATTTGGAATGATCCAGCATGCTCGAGCTCTTCTTGGACATCGCTATCAACATCATTCATAAGAATGTCGTTTTGAGACATTGAAAATTGTTTTTCAGCGGCTTTGCGCATTTTGCGCTCTTGCCACCAATTAAAAATTATCACGAGAATGATGAGTGATAATCCAATTGCTAATAAAGAAAGTGTTAAGTTGTTTATTTTATTCAATTTATTTTTCCATTACCTGCAGCAGCCAATGTCTAATATCAATAACTCACGATGTAAATAATTCATGGTTCATTTGCATAGCCGCTTCCATATCAACCTCAACCACTCGAGAAACGCCAGACTCTTGCATGGTGACGCCAACTAACTGCTGCGCCATTTCCATGGTGATTTTATTATGACTCACGAATAAAAACTGTGTTCGCTCAGACATTTTTTTCACCATCGCACAGAATCTATCCGTATTACTGTCGTCCAGGGGCGCATCCACCTCATCCATCAAACAGAATGGCGCCGGATTAAGCTTAAATAAAGCAAAAACCAGCGCTAAAGCGGTCAGCGCCTTTTCACCGCCTGATAGCAAATGAATCGTGCTGTTCTTTTTACCAGGCGGCTGAGCAAATACTTGCATGCCAGTATCAAGGATTTCATCACCTAATAGCTCAAGCCTAGCTTGCCCGCCACCAAACAAATCTTGAAATAGCTCGCCAAAATGTCGATTGGCCTCATCAAACGTATGCTGAAGGCGTGTGCGCGTTTCTTTATCAATGCGGCGAATAGCATCTTCCAGCGTATTAATCGCCTCTTCCAAATCTGCTGCTTGGCTATCTAAATAAGTTTTACGCTCGCGTTCGTTGTTTAACTCTTGAATTGCCGCTAAGTTGACCGCGCCCAATCCCTCGATTTCAAGACTTAGGCTATCTACGCGGGTTTCAAAATCAGCGATTTTAGCGCTTGCGCTGAGTTCATGGGCTAATGTCGCTTCATCAATTCCAACACTCACCAACTCTGCCTGGCATTGCTCAAAGTGTAAGCGTGCTTGTTGCTCTTGAAGTCGGGCTTGTTCTAGCTTGTCACGTAGTGGATGCAACACCTGCTCGTTCTGCATACGGTTCCGCTCATTGCTCTGCAGTTCATTTTCAGAGCTGGCCATTGCATCACGCGCAGCAGCAAGCGCCACTTCACGCGTTTGCTTTAAGTTAATAGCAGCTTCTAGGTTAGCCCTCAACCCTTCCATTTTGGCAGCATCTAAAAGTGCTTCTGCTTCTTTCTTCTTATTAGCTAAGGCAATTTTTTCTTCAGAAATAAGATTTATTTTATTATTTAACTCATTAATACTATTTAATATTAATTTTCTATTGAATACTTTTTCTTGTAATGACTTTTCAGCAGTTTGTAATTGATTGCGACATTCATTCAAACTTAGTTCGGCGCGCTGTCTTGCATTAAAAGTCTGCTCTCGCCTGGCCTGTAAATCAGACAATGATGCGCGAGCGAGTATCACAGCATTTTGCTTGATATTCTGCTCGTCATTTAATGTCACCAAGCGCTGTTGTAATTGAACTAAATCTACTTGAATCGCATTCTGCCTATCAATGACGTGCTGTCGTTGTTGGCTAAGCCCTTGCAAATCGATCTGCAAAGCATGCTGACTCTGCGTAAGTTTACTTAACGCCTGCTGTTGCTCCGTATGCAACTGCCTTGTTTGCTGTAAAGCTTGCTCTTGTGATGCAAGCGCTTCCAGCCCAGATGCAAGCTGTACTTGATGCTCTGGTTGTTTATTATTTAAATCATCAAGCTCACGCTGGCGCTCAAGAACACCATGCATGGCAGACTGTGCGGCGTAAATAGACAAGCTATTGCGTGAATAAACATCCCCTTGAGCATTCACCAAACATTCGCGTGCATTGAGTTTTTTGCGTTCAAGATCGGCACTTGCACCCTCTTCAAGCAAATATACGCCATCTAACCAATCCTCAACGAGCCCAGTGATACGCTTATCGCGAACATCAACAATGTCACGCATCGCTTTCCATGCGTGCTTACTTGTTGATGCGGTTGATACCGACTCCGTTACTTCCGCAATCACTAATGCAGATGGCGGTCGAATGTCGGGCGTAAGCTTGCCTGCCTTTTGATTAATTAAAGCATTTAGGCGAGACCCCAACACGGCTTCCAGTGCAACTTCCCAGCCTTTTTTAATTTCCACTTGCTGCCAGATACGTGCTGCACCACTTAGCTGATGACTGCTTAGCCAAGCATCTAACTTTGCCTCATGACCCAAAGACTGCTGAATTTTTGACAAGGAAGCAATTTGCGCATCAATTTGCGCCAAAGTACGCTCTTGTGCCAATTGCTGCTCACGCATGGATTTAATGGATTCAGCTTGTGATTGCTCTTGGCTTTTTAATTTAACTAGCTCCGAATTAAGCTTTTCACTAGCCGCCTGCCATTCGCTTAACTGAGCTTGTTTTGCGGTTAACTCTTCCTCATTCGGTAACGCTAAGCTGCCCTGCTCAAGCATCAACCTATCAAGGCGTTGCGATGTATCAAGAATAGATCGGCTTAAGTGCTCTATGTTAGTAGATTCTAATCGTATACTTTGTTCGGCTTCACTCAACCCACGCTGCGCCTCCGCATGAGCCTTTTGAGAAGATGCATGGGCGCGTTCCGCCTCTGGAAAAGCAGCCTGACAGCGATTTAACGATTCTGTAGACTCTGCAACTTGCGCTTCGGCAGTCTCGGCTTCGCTACTTAGTTGTGCCAACTGCGCTTCCAAATCAACGCGATGTTTATCCGATTTAAGTGCCTGCTCTACAGTTTGCTCAAGCTGTAAATTAAGTCTGTCACGCGCTTCTTGTGTATGTTTCACTTGTGTTTCTAAATTAGAAACTTCCGCATTGGTTTCATAATATTGCGTTTGTGCAACTTGCACGGCTTCGGTGCTAGCGTAATGTTGCTGCCTGAGACTCTCCAAAAGACTTTCGGTTTTTCGCAAAGCCGCCATTTGGCTTTCCAAATCATTCACCAGCTTTTCTACGGATCTCTGGGTCTTTTCCCACGATGCGCTTGCATCACGCTTGCGAAGTAGCCAAAGCTGGCCCTGAGAGTGCTTTAACGCTTGTTGAAGGCGGTGGTATTGCTCTGTCACTACCGCTTGAGACTCCAACCGAGTGATTTGCTTATCCATTTCAAGACGGATGTCTTCAACGCGGGTTAAATTTTCTCTGGTATCGCGCAAGCGCAGCTCTGTTTCGCGGCGACGTTCTTTGTATTTTGAAATGCCTGCAGCTTCCTCTAAGAAAACACGCAGCTCCTCGGGTTTAGCTTCAACAATTCGGGAAATCGTATTTTGGCCAATAATTGCATAAGCGCGACCACCAAGACCTGTACCAAGGAACAAATCCGCAACATCACGGCGGCGTACAGCGGTATTGTTGATAAAATAAGTAGATCCTTTATCACGCTCAATGACCCGCTTAACAGCAATCTCCGCATATTGCGACCACGAGCCACCTGCGTCACCCAAGCTATTATCAAAAACGAGCTCTACACTTGCTCTTGATATCGCCTTGCGGTTACCTGACCCATTAAAAATTACCGCATCCATAGAGTCGCCGCGCATCTCTTTGGCGCTCGATTCACCCAAGACCCAACGCACTGACTCCATTACATTAGACTTACCACATCCGTTAGGGCCGACAACGCCTACACGCTGCCCATGAATATGCAATGTGGTTGGGTCTACGAATGATTTAAAGCCGGCAAGTTTTAGATGAGTTAAACGCAAAATTAGGATTATTTTTTAGTAAGCTTTGTTAAACAGTATAATAACGTTTTTTCAAGCTAAAAGCCCGACTTCTAACATGACAAACACTCAATCGCTAGGTGGCAAACCAACCGCACAACCCACAAAAGAATTAGAAACCTTTGAGAATCCAAACCCTCAGCGTGATTTTCACATTCATATGGAAATCCCTGAGTTCACTTGCTTGTGCCCAAAAACTGGCCAGCCTGACTTTGCAGTGCTTTATTTGGATTACATTCCTGATCAACTTTGCGTTGAATTAAAAAGCTTAAAGCTTTACACCTGGTCTTTCCGCGACGAAGGCTGCTTCCATGAAGCTGTGACCAACAGAATTTTGGATGATTTAGTGGCTGCAACAAACCCTAAATTTATGCGATTAACCGCTAAATTCTTTGTTCGTGGCGGCATTTTTACCAATGTCATTGCAGAACATCGCAAGGCTGGCTGGCAACCACAACCGCGTGTTGATTTAACCCAGTTTGAAAGCAATTCAAACTTTCGCGGTTAAATAATAAGAAAGTCAGGGGAAAAAGACGAAAGTCGTTGACAAGCAACGCCAGCCTCATTAATATGGCGCCTCTTTTCGCGGGTCTTGAAGTTTAAGGTTTGTCGGGGGTATAGCTCAGCTGGGAGAGCGCTTGCATGGCATGCAAGAGGTCAGCGGTTCGATCCCGCTTACCTCCACCAAAAAGACCTCGGCAATTAAGAAAAGAACGGAATTTTTGCTAATTTAGACTTTAAATTAGTAGTGTTTTTAAGTATAATTTTGACCTCTATGTCCCCATCGTCTAGAGGCCTAGGACACCTCCCTTTCACGGAGGCGACCGGGGTTCGAATCCCCGTGGGGACGCCACA
>CAIQFD010000026.1 GCA_903870995.1 uncultured Methylophilaceae bacterium
TGCGTAAAGAATAGACTGGAGTAACAGATGGGACAGACAAGCGTATTACAATTTGCGAGTGAGTTAGGCTTGCCAGCCGAGCTACTGCTAGAGCAGTTGAAAAGTGCTGGCGTCAGTAAAGTTGCATCAAGTGACCAGTTGTCCGAACAAGATAAAACCTTGTTGCTGGATTACTTACGTAAAGAGCACGGCGCGCAAGCACCAAAAAATAAAATTACGTTAACGCGTAAGCAAAACACAGAAATTAAAAAAACCGATAGCTCTGGTAAGGCGAGAACTATTCAGGTTGAAGTGCGTAAAAAACGTGTGTTGGTACGTAGCGATGAAACTGTTGCAGAGCCAGAACTTCCTCCAGCTGAAATCATTGAAGAAGTGCCTGTTGTTGCTGAAGTTGAAGTGATCGCAGAGCCAGAAATCATTGAAGAAGTGCCTGTTGTTGCTGAAGTTGAAGTGATCGTAGAGCCAGAAATCATTGAAGAAGTGCCTGTTGTTGCTGAAGCTGCACCAACAAAATCTGTGAAACCTAGTCTTTTGTCAGCAGAGCAAATTGCTCAGCGTGCAAATGAAGCTAAACGTCATGCAACGCTCATGGCGATGCAGATGGAAGATTTGCGTAAGAAACAAGAGCTCGCACAAAAGCGACTAGATGAGGAAGCTAAAAAAACTGAAGAAGCTGCAGCGGCGGCGAAAAAACTTTCAGAAGGTACTTTGCATAAGCCAGCACCAAAAGAAGGTGTAAAAACAGAAGATAAGTCAGCTAAAAAAGGCAATAAAAACAAAGAGTGGGCTGACGCCGAAAATAAAAAACGTGGGATCAAGACTCGTGGCGACACTGGGATGAACCAAGGTTGGCGCGGTCAAAAGAACAAGTCAAAATCTCATAAAGATGATGATGGGGAACATGCATTTAATGCACCAACAGAACCAATCGTGCATGAAGTTTTAGTACCTGAAACCATTACTGTGGCTGATTTGGCACACAAAATGGCGGTTAAAGCAGGTGAAGTGATTAAAGCACTCATGAAAATGGGCATGATGGTGACGATTAACCAAGTCTTGGATCAAGAGACTGCAATTATTATCGTTGAGGAAATGGGCCACGTAGCTAAGGCTGCAGCGGCGAACGATCCAGAAACATTCTTGGATGATACCGAGCATGCTGAAGCGGTGCTTGAAGCTCGTCCACCAGTAGTGACTGTCATGGGTCACGTTGACCATGGTAAAACTTCATTGCTCGACTATATTCGTCGTAGTCGTGTAGCTTCAGCTGAGGCTGGCGGCATTACACAACATATTGGCGCTTATCACGTTGAAACAGATCGTGGCATGGTCACTTTCCTAGATACCCCAGGCCATGAAGCCTTTACGGCAATGCGTGCGCGTGGTGCTAAAGCAACTGACATCGTCATTTTGGTGGTGGCTGCTGATGATGGTGTGATGCCACAAACGATTGAAGCTGTTCACCATGCAAAGGCTGCAGGTGTGCCTTTAGTTGTGGCTGTGAATAAGATTGATAAGCCTGAAGCCAACTCTGAGCGCGTCAAGCAAGAGCTTGTTGCTGAAGAAGTTGTTCCAGAAGACTGGGGTGGCGATACGATGTTCGTAGAAGTCTCTGCGAAAACAGGTAAAGGGATTGATGAACTATTAGAAGCCGTCTTGTTGCAAGCTGAAGTGCTTGAATTAAAAGCGCCTAAGAATACGCCAGCAAAAGGCTTGGTCATTGAAGGTCGTCTAGATAAAGGACGTGGTCCTGTTTCAACGATCTTGGTTCAGTCAGGTACGTTAAAACGTGGTGACATGTTGCTTGCTGGTAGCGCTTTCGGTCGCGTTCGTGCGATGTTGGATGAGGCGGGTAACGATATTAAAGAGGCAGGCCCATCTATTCCTGTTGAGATTTTAGGTCTTTCAGATGTACCTAACTCAGGTGAAGAAGTCATTGTGTTGAACGATGAGCGTAAAGCCCGCGAAATCGCTCTATTCCGTCAAGGTAAATTCCGTGATGTGAAATTAGCAAAACAACAAGCAGCGAAGCTTGAAAACATGTTTGAAAACATGGGCGAAGGTGAAGTGAAAACATTGGCATTGATTATTAAATCAGATGTCCAAGGTTCATACGAAGCGCTCGCAACTTCATTGCAAAAACTGTCTACAGATGAAGTGAAAGTGAACATTATTCACACTGGCGTTGGTGCAGTGACTGAATCAGATGTGAACTTGAGCGTAGCTTCTAAAGCCGTACTAATTGGCTTTAACGTTCGTGCAGATGCTGGCGCACGCAAGCTAATCGAGAGCTCAGGCGTTGATGTACGTTACTACAACATCATTTACGAAGCTGTGGATGAGATTAAAGCAGCGCTTGGTGGCATGTTGGCACCAGAGAAGAAAGAAAGCGCGATTGGCTTGGTTGAAGTGCGTGAGGTTTACCGTATTTCTAAAGTTGGCGCAGTGGCTGGATGTTACGTTCAAGATGGCGTGATTAAACGTAACTCTAAGATTCGCGTACTTCGTGGCGATGTGATTATCCACACAGGTGAGCTTGACTCACTCAAGCGCTTTAAAGATGACGTTAAAGAAGTTAAATCTAATTTCGAGTGCGGTTTATCATTGAAGAACTACAACGATATTGAAGTGGGCGACTTGTTAGAGGTCTACGAAGTCGTTGAAGTGGCAAGAACACTCTAATGGCTAAAGATTTCGCAAGAAGTGACCGTGTTGCTGAGCAAATGCGCCGTGAATTGGCGGATTTGCTTCAGTTTGAAGTAAAAGATCCACGTGTGGGGATGGTGACTGTGACGGAAGTTGAAGTTACGGGTGACATGGCGCATGCGAAGATTTATTACAGTACGGCTGAACAAGATGCGAAATCCGCAGCTGAGCTACAAAAAGGTTTAGAAAAAACAGCTGGCTTCTTACGTAGTCAGCTTTCTAAGCGTATGTTGCTTCGCACAGTACCTCAACTTCATTTTGTCTACGATGCTTCGATTGATAATGGCATGAAATTAACACGCCTCATCAATCAAGCTTTGGCAGATAGTCCTAAAGAATAACCCTCGTCAGAAGTTAAATCTGCCAAATGGCGCAATTCAAAAGAGTTAAACGCAATATCAACGGCGTGTTGTTGCTCGACAAGCCTATCGGTTTTTCATCAAATCAAGCCTTACAAAAAGTAAAATGGTTGTTTCAAGCAGCCAAAGCCGGGCATACCGGCACATTGGATCCGCTTGCAACTGGCTTGCTGCCAATTTGCTTGGGTGAGGCGACTAAGTTTGCACAATACGTCACTGATGCTGATAAAACCTATATTGCTACCGTAAAATTTGGTGCCACGACAACAACGGGCGACGCCGAAGGCGAAGTCATTGCGACCGGTGATGTGAGTTTTACTCGCCAACAGCTTGAGTCCGTCTGCCAATCTTTTATTGGCGAAATCAGCCAGGTCCCACCGATGTATTCAGCGTTGAAGTTCGAAGGCAAGGCCTTGTATGAGTATGCGCGTGAAGGGGTTGATATTGAGCGCCAATCGCGTCAGGTCACCATTGCAGACATCACCATTCATTGCTTTGAGGGGGAGGTTGCAGAAATGACTGTGAATTGCAGTAAAGGCACCTATATTCGAACCTTAGCCGAAGATATTGGCAACGCACTTGGCTGTGGTGCTCACTTAATCGGTTTGCGTAGAATTGAAACGGCGGGCTATCAGTTGGCTGATGCGATTACGCTTGAGCAACTAGAACAGAGAATTAAAAACACGCCTGTCGAGTCTTTGCAGAGCTTACTTTTGCCAATTGACTCTGCCATTGCCTATTTGCCAGCAGTCACCCTAAATGGCGATGCTGCACACTATCTCATGCAAGGCCAAGCCGTGTGGGTTTCAGGACAAATTCCGCATGGTGAAATCCGTTTGTTTGATGAAAATTCACGATTTCTCGGGTTGGGGTTTTTGCAAGACGATGGAAAAATCGCACCTAAGCGATTAATGCGAGATTTATCTTAATTCTGCTTGATAAATCACAAGCTTACAGATAAAATGCGCGTCCAAGTCGTAAATGAATGCATTCGCGGATTCCCTGCTTTTGCATTGACGCTAACTAAAAGGAAATAAAAGATGGCAATGACCACACAAGATACCGCTAAGATCGTCGCAGACTTTCAACGCGCTCCAGCAGATACAGGTAGTCCAGAAGTGCAAGTTGCATTATTAACTGCACGTATCACATACCTAACAGAACACTTTAAATCTAA
>CAIQFD010000027.1 GCA_903870995.1 uncultured Methylophilaceae bacterium
TGCAACTTCAAACGTGCTGCACGGCGATCTTCTGGAGATGCATTAACGTCGTTAAGCACCGCCATAATTTCAGTACGCTTAGCAGCGTATTTTTCAACCGTTTCGCGACGTTTTTGTTCGCGCTCAATCATACATGTCTTAGCCATGAGATCCTCAGTTTCTAAACGGGAAGCTGAATGCAGTTAAAAGTGCACGCGCTTCTTCATCTGTTTTTGCTGTCGTTGTAATGGTGATGTTCATACCACGCAACGCATCAATTTTGTCGTATTCAATTTCAGGGAAAATAATCTGTTCTTTAACGCCCATGTTGTAGTTACCACGACCATCAAATGATTTAGCAGAAATACCACGGAAGTCACGAATACGAGGGATTGCAACAGTTACCAAGCGATCCAAGAACTCATACATACGTTCACGACGCAACGTTACCTTACAACCAACAGGATAATCATCACGAATTTTAAACGCAGCAACTGATTTCTTTGCTTTCGTTACAATTGGTTTTTGACCAGCGATTTTCTCCATATCACCAACCGCATTTTCCATTACCTTTTTATCAGCAACAGCTTCACCAACACCCATATTGAGTGTGATTTTTTCGATGCGCGGCACTTGCATTGGAGACTTATAACCGAACTGTTCGGTCAAAGACTTAACCACTGTATCTTTATAGAAATCTTTTAAACGAGCCATTTGTTTTCTTATGCCTCTCGCGCTTACGCGTCAACAACTTCACCGCTAGATTTGAATACACGCACTTTGCGTCCATCATCTAACGTTTTGAAGCCAACACGTTCACCCTTTTGGGTGGCAGGATTAAACAAAGCAACATTAGAGATATCAATTGGCATCTCTTTATTGATGATACCGCCAGCCACACCCTTCATTGGGTTTGGCTTAGCATGTTTCTTCACCATGTTTGCGCCTTCAACTACAACATGACCAGTATCAAGAATACTCAATACTGTGCCACGTTTACCTTTATCCTTACCTGTATTCAGGATAACTTCGTCACCTTTACGAATTTTATTCATTTAGCAGATCCTTACAAAACTTCTGGTGCTAAAGAAACGATCTTCATGAAACGCTCACCACGTAACTCACGTGTAACCGGTCCAAAGATACGAGTGCCAATTGGCTCTAGCTTGTTGTTTAGCAAAACAGCAGCGTTGCTATCGAACTTAACTAAAGAGCCATCTGCACGACGAACACCTTTAGCTGTACGAACAACAACAGCACTATAAACTTCGCCTTTCTTGACGCGACCACGTGGTGCAGCATCTTTAATGCTGACCTTGATAACATCGCCAATACTTGCGTAACGACGCTTTGATCCGCCCAACACTTTGATACACATTACAGAACGTGCACCAGTATTGTCGGCAACATCTAGCCGAGATTGCATTTGAATCATGAGAATAATCTCCAACTTAATCCGTTAAAACCAACACCAGCCGCTTGTCATCCACGGCCGACAGCACTACGGTCAGTATTGGGGCACTAGCTTAGGCCGAAACCATGAGTGCCGAAAAGTCCAACATTATATATTGCATCCATGACGGATGCAATATTATTTATACACCTGTAGATTTAGTAACTACTTTACTAACTTTCCAAGTTTTTGTTTTTGAAAGTGGGCGTGTTTCTTCAATCACAACCAAATCACCTTCTTTACATTCATTTGTTTCGTCATGCGCATGAAACTTGTTTGAACGGCGAATAACTTTACCGATCAA
>CAIQFD010000028.1 GCA_903870995.1 uncultured Methylophilaceae bacterium
ATTTTGTATTTGCTTAAGTCCGAATTTTACGTATAATGCGCAGTTCATTTGAATGCGTAGCAAACGAGGCTTAATCATGTATGCAGTCATCAAGACTGGCGGTAAACAGTACCGCGTAACTCCTGGCCTAAGGCTTAAGGTGGAAAAATTAACGGGTGATGTCGGTAGCGACGTTACTATCGATCAAGTATTAGTGTTGGCTGATGGTGAGAATGTCACTATTGGCGCTCCATTAATCGCTGGCGCTAGCGTGACAGCTAAAGTGTTATCACACGGCCGTGGCGACAAGGTAATGATTTTTAAATTCCGTCGTCGTAAACACTACCGTAAGACACAAGGTCATCGTCAAAGTTATACAGAAATCCAAATCGCGGATTTCGGTGGCGCTTCAACTAAACCAGCAAAAGCTAAAGCTACTAAAGCTAAAGCTGCTGAATAAGGAGTAGAAAATGGCACATAAGAAAGCTGGCGGGAGTTCCCGTAACGGTCGCGACTCACAGGCCCAACGATTAGGTGTTAAAGCCTTTGGTGAGCAAGAAGTTTCAGCTGGTAGCATCATTGTTCGTCAACGTGGCACACGTATGCACGCTGGTGAAAATGTAGGCATGGGTAAAGACCACACACTATATGCAAAAGTAGACGGTAAAGTTGCTTTTGCAATTAAAGGTGCGTTGCGTCGTAAGATGGTAAGCATCATCCCGCTTTAATGCTAGCAAGCAATATAAAAAGCCCTATCGCTTGGTAGGGCTTTTTTGTTTTATATGGGGCTAACTTGGCGGTATGATATGGGTAGTTCTGAATGGATTTTAAGCTTGAGTTCCAATGCTGAGTCCGAAGTACCAAATTAATTTGTGCGGTGATCAATGAAATTTATAGATGAAGCTACCATTAAGCTTTTTGCAGGTGATGGCGGTAACGGTGTAGCGACTTTCCGTCGTGAAAAATATGAGCCTATGGGCGGTCCAAATGGTGGCGATGGTGGCCATGGTGGTTCCGTATACTTTGAGGCAGACCGAAATATCAATACGCTAGTTGATTATCGCTACACGCGTAGTTTCCGCGCTCAGCGTGGTGAAAACGGCCGTGGGTCAGACTGTTACGGTGCTGGTGGAGATGATATGGTGTTGCGCGTGCCTGTTGGCACTGTAATTAGTGAGAAAGCTTCAGGTCAAACATTGATCGATCTCGCTGAGCACGGGCAGCGTGCGATGTTGGCAAAAGGAGGCAAGGGTGGCTTAGGTAATATTCACTTTAAGTCGAGTTTGAATCGCTCCCCACGCCAATGCACTAAAGGTGAGCCAGGCGAAGAAATTGAACTTTATCTAGAGCTTAAAGTGTTGGCGGATGTTGGTTTGCTGGGTATGCCCAATGCAGGTAAATCAACTTTTATTCGTTCGGTTTCAGCCGCAAAGCCAAAGGTTGCCGACTATCCATTTACCACGTTGCATCCTAATTTGGGCGTTGTTCGCGTTGACACTAACCGCAGTTTTGTAATCGCGGACATTCCTGGTTTGATTGAAGGTGCTGCTGAAGGTGCAGGCCTTGGGCACCAGTTCCTGCGACATTTAGCACGTACTCGTTTGTTGCTTCACATTGTCGATTTGGCGCCATATGATGAAGCTGTTGATCCAGTCGCTGAGGCCAAAGCCATTGTAGAAGAGTTGCGCAAATATGATGAGGAACTTTATAACAAGCCACGTTGGCTTGTGTTGAACAAAGTTGACATGCTCGAAAATTCAGCTGAAAAAGTGGCTGATTTTGTAAAAGCTTATGGTTGGAAAGGCCGTACTTTTGCTATTTCCGCGATTAGCGGCGGGGGTTGTAAAGAGCTTGTGTACGCCATTATGGAGCATGTGGAAGAAGTAAGTGCCAAAGCACGTGAAGAGGAAGATGCTGAACAAGCAAAATTGGCTGCTGAAAAATTAGCACGTAAAGAGGCTGCGGCACTTAAAAGAGCTGAAAGCGCAGAATAAAGTTTGAATGATATGAAGTCATTATTAGTTGACGCAAAATGTATCGTAATTAAAGTCGGCTCTAGCCTCGTTACCAATAACGGTGAGGGCCTAGACCAAAAAGCGATTGCCGCTTGGGCGGCTCAAATTGCCCAATTGGTGCGTCCAAATAATGCCAGTCAACAATCAAGGCAAGTAGTCTTAGTGTCTAGTGGTGCGGTCGCTGAGGGTATGCAAAGACTGGGTTGGAAAAAGCGTCCAACAGCCGTCAATGAACTGCAAGCAGCGGCAGCAGTTGGCCAAATGGGCTTGGTGCAAATGTATGAGTCTTGTTTTTCTCAACATTCATTACACACAGCACAAGTCTTGCTGACGCACGATGATTTGGCTGACCGTAAGCGATACCTGAACGCGCGGAGTACTTTGCGGACCTTGCTTGATTTAGGCGTGATTCCGATTATTAATGAGAACGATACTGTCGTCACTGATGAGATTCGTTTTGGTGATAACGATACCTTAGCTTCTTTGGTGGCTAATTTAATTGAAGCAGATGCTTTGGTGATTTTAACTGACCAAGCAGGTCTTTATTCTGCGGATCCTCGTAAAAACCCTGATGCCAATTTTATTCAGCATGCAATGGCTGGTGATGAAACGTTAGAGGAAATGGCTGGTGGTGCTGGAAGCAGTGTTGGCACTGGCGGTATGTTGACCAAGATTTTGGCCGCAAAACGGGCGGCGCGAAGTGGCGCACATACAATTATTGCTTCTGGTCGTGAAAAAGAAGTGCTGATTAAACTTGCTTCTGGCGAGGTGATTGGTACGCATTTGCATACAGAGCAAGGCAAAATGCTAGCTAAAAAACAGTGGATGGCGGACCATTTGCGTGTTTCTGGACAATTAAAGCTTGATGCTGGTGCGGTTAAAGTGCTGAAGACGGATGGAAAAAGCTTATTGCCAGTTGGCGTATTGGCTGTTGAGGGGAGTTTTGAGCGAGGCGACGTTGTGGCTTGCTTGGATGGGCAAGGTAAAGAAATTGCGCGAGGGTTAGTGAATTATTCATCAGCTGAAACAGCGCGAATTTTGCGTCAGCCGAGTAGTGAGATTGCATCCATTTTAGGTTATGTGGATGAAGCTGAATTGATACACCGAGATAACCTTATTCTTTTGTAAGATTTATTTGTAAGTACTGGGGTAACCATGACTAAAACATCACCAAAAGTAGCCATCATTATGGGGTCTGACAGCGATTGGCCAACCATGAAGTTGGCCGCGCAAATGTTGGCAGACTTCGGTGTGCCGTATGAAGCCAAAGTGGTTTCCGCGCATCGTACGCCAGACCTGATGTTTGAGTTTGCTGAAACCGCTTCAGCTAAAGGCCTGAAAGTAATTATCGCTGGCGCTGGCGGTGCTGCGCATTTGCCGGGCATGGTTGCCGCTAAAACCACATTGCCTGTCTTAGGAGTTCCTGTTGCTAGTAAGCACTTACAAGGTAATGACTCTTTGCTCTCTATTGTGCAAATGCCAAAAGGTATTCCTGTTGCTACTTTTGCAATTGGAGAAGCTGGTGCAGCTAATGCAGGTTTGTTCGCGGTTTCTATTTTGGCGAATGGTGATGCTACCCTAGCTAAAAAACTAGAAGATTTTCGTGCAGAGCAAACCTCAAAAGTATTGAACATGACATTAACGGAGCAGCCTTGAGTTCTAATATCATTCTCCCGCCAGCAATGCTGGGCATGTTGGGCGGCGGCCAGCTCGGTCGCTTTTTTGTGATTGCTGCTCATGAAATGGGCTATCGCGTTACTGTGCTAGACCCAGATAAAAATAGTCCCGCAGGAAAAATTGCAGACGTGCATTTATGTGCTGCTTACGATGATGCAACTGCATTAAAAACTATGGCGGAAACTTGTCATGCAATTACCACAGAGTTCGAAAATGTACCTGCAAGCACATTGGAAACTTTGGCGCAGACACGTACTGTTCGCCCATCAGCTAAATCGGTTTCAATTGCGCAACATCGCGTATTAGAAAAGCAATTTATCCGTGATGCGGGTATCCCTGTAGCGCCTTTTTTCGTAGTGAATGCGACGTCAGATTTGCCCGAGGATAGAGATGCTATTTACCCAGCGATCTTAAAGGTTGCACGTTTTGGATATGACGGCAAAGGTCAGGCGCGCGTAGCAAATCAAGCGCAAGCGCAAACAGCTTTTGAGGCATTCAAAGGCGAGCAATGTGTATTAGAAAAGATGCTGAACTTGGATTATGAAGTTTCAGTGGTGTTAGCTCGTGATGCATCAGGTAATGTTGCCGCTTATCCATTGGCAGAGAATAGCCACTTAAATGGCATTTTGGATGTTAGCATTGTGCCAGCACGGGCACCTAAAGCTATCCAAGACCAAGCACGTCAACTTGCGATCAAGATTGCTGAAAAATTAGATTATATTGGCGTATTAGCGGTTGAATTTTTTGTGAGTAATGGCGAGTTGTTAGCCAATGAAATGGCACCGCGCCCTCACAACTCAGGTCACTACACTATTGATGCAAATGTTACCAATCAGTTTGAGCAGCAGTTGCGTGCGTTGGTTGGTTTGCCATTAGGTGACAATCGTTTGCATAGCCAAGCTGTGATGGTGAATATACTTGGGGATGTTTGGAAAAATGGAGCGGAACCAGCTTGGGATAAAATTTTTGCGCGTCCCGAATTGAAACTGCATCTTTATGGTAAACATGAGCCGCGAGCAGGTCGCAAAATGGGCCACTATACTGTGATTGGTGCAGATCAGGAAACGGTGATAGTGAATGCTGTCAAAGCCCGTGAAGAGTTAGGGATTGGTTAACGCGTCACTTCAAGTAACAGACAATAAAAAAGCCGAACATTTAGTTCGGCTTTTTCGTTTGATGCAGATTAAAACAAGACTGATTAAGCCATTGCCTTGATTGATGCATTCAAACGGCTCTTATGACGAGCAGCTTTATTCTTGTGAATAATGTTCTTGTCTGCAATGCGATCAATAACGCTCACATTTTCAGAGTATGCAGCTTGTGCAGCAGCCTTGTCACCAGCTTCTACCGCTTTGATGATCTTTTTGATCGCGGTGCGCAAAGTAGAACGCAAGCTGGCGTTATGGGCGCGTTGCTTAACTGCCTGACGAGCACGTTTTCTTGCCTGCGCGGTATTAGCCATGAATTTTCCTAATTAACAAAATACGAAGCCGAGCATCTTATCGCTTTATTTGGGCTTTTGCAAGATATAGTCAGCGTTAAATTACACTTATTTGCATTAATATCTCAGCTGTTGATGGGCTTACAAGCATTTGCGTTCGGGTATTCGCAGCCGCTCATGCTAAAATCATCCTTAATTTCAACCGTATTGCTCAATAAGCATTTTACACGACAACATACACACGCATGAATCTGCTCAAAGCACTTGCTACAGTTGGTAGCATGACATTTCTCTCTCGCATCTTGGGTTTCGTTCGCGACACCTTGATTGCGCGCGTGTTTGGCGCTGGTGTTGAGACGGATGCTTTCTTTGTTGCATTCAAAATTCCAAATTTATTGCGCCGTATTTCTGCTGAAGGTGCTTTCTCCCAGGCTTTTGTGCCAATTTTGGCAGAATACAAAAAACAGCGCAGTATTGATGAAACCAAAGCGTTGATTAACCACGTGGCAACTTTGCTTGGGCTGTTTTTAGTTGTGATTACCATTTTAGGCATGCTCGCCGCGCCTTGGGTGGTGCAAGTTAGTGCGCCAGGTTTTGCCGCAGATAAAGCCAAGTTCGATTTAACGGTCGATTTGCTTCGTCTTACCTTCCCTTATATTTTCTTTATTTCATTGGTTTCCCTTGCTGGTGGTGTGCTCAATACTTATGGCAATTTTAGCGTGCCGGCCATGACGCCTGTTTGGCTCAATATTTCGTTTATTGCCGCAGTGTTGTTTGTCGCACCTTATTTTGACCATTCCGTGAAGATCTTGGGTTGGGCTGTCTTTGTGGGCGGTGTTGCGCAGTTGGTTTATCAACTTCCTTATCTTCGCAAGCTAGGCTTGGTGCCCAGGTTTGAGATTAACCTTAAAGATGAAGGCGTTTGGCGCATCCTTAAGCTCATGGGGCCTGCAATTTTTGGCGTATCTATCGCACAAATTTCACTTCTTATTAACACAATTTTTGCTTCATTCTTGGCAACAGGTAGCGTTTCGTGGCTTTACTATGCTGACCGTCTAATGGAATTTCCTACGGGTGTTTTAGGTGTGGCGCTTGGTACTATTTTGTTGCCTAGCTTAGCTAAAAGTTATGCGGATAAAGCCGACGGTGAATACTCTCAGCTTTTAGATTGGGGTTTGCGCCTCACCTTCATACTAGCATTGCCAGCCGCGGTCGCTTTGGCAGTGCTCTCAGTGCCACTTGTAACGGGGTTATTCCACTATGGTGCATTTAGTGCATTAGATGTGGAGATGACCCGCCAAGCTTTGATGGCTTATAGCCTTGGCTTGCTTGGGCTTATTTTGGTAAAGGTGCTTGCTCCTGCTTTTTATTCACGCCAAAACATTAAAACGCCAGTCAAAATCGCCTTGTTTACCTTGGCATCAACACAGCTCATGAACTTAGCTTTTATCGGACCATTTAAGCACGCCGGCTTGGCATTGGCGATTGGCTTAGGTGCTTGTATGAATGCAGGTCTGCTCTATTTATATTTGCGTAAAGCAGGCGTATTTAAGCCACAGCCTGGCTGGTATGCTTTTATGGCAAAGCTTGCCCTAGCAGTCGGCGCGATGGGGCTTGTTTTGCATCTTGCCGCAGGGCCTGACGCCACTTGGATGGCGTATAAATTAGCACCTAAGTTGGTGCATCTTTTAGCTTTGCTTGTGCTGGGCTCGGTCACTTATTTCTTTGTGCTTTGGGCATTAGGCATCCGCGTGAAAGACTTTATGAAGCGCACTGTTATTTAGCCCTATGCAAATCCTTAGACATTTCCCAAGTCAAAATAGTCAGCCATGCGCATTGGCGATAGGCAATTTTGATGGCGTGCATTTAGGGCACCAAGCTTTGCTCAAAGAGCTTAATGCAGTGGCAAGCGCGCAAGCGTTGCAAATTGCAGTGATGACGTTTGAGCCGCATCCGCGCGAGTTTTTTTCGCCAGAAAAAGCACCAGCAAGGCTAGCTTCATTAAGAGAAAAGTTAGAGCGTTTTGCAGATGCTGGCGTTGATGTTGTTTATCTATGTCGATTTAATCAACGTTTTGCCAGCTTGAGTAGCGAAGCTTTTATCAACGATATCTTGATTAAATCGCTCAATGCTAAAACTATTTTAGTGGGTGAAGACTTTAGATTTGGTGCGGGCCGCCGTGGCGGCGTTGTCGATATTGCCAATGCAGGATTAAATCTCATTAGCCTGCCGCAAGTAAATTTAAGTGATGTCGATGTTCAAGCCCTTGGCGATAGCGAGCGAGTTTCTAGCACCCGTGTTCGGAATGCGCTTGCGTCTGGAAAGCTTGATGTGGCTAAAAATCTACTCGGCCGCCCTTATAGCATTAGTGGCAAAGTGATTCACGGAGCGCAGTTAGGTAGAACACTGGGGTTTCCGACAGCAAATGTGCATATGCGGCACGAACGACCTGCCTTAACGGGCGTGTATGCAGTAAAATTAGACGGATTGAGTGGCGTTGCCAATTTAGGCGTGAGGCCAACTATTGCTGGTGTGCCTAAGTTGTTGTTAGAAGTGCACTTATTTGATTTTGATGGTGATTTATACGACAAGCATGTGCAAGTCGAGTTTTTCCACAAAATTCGAGATGAAATGAAATTTGACGGTTTGGATGCGCTAAAAGCCCAAATCGCAAAAGATGCGCAAGTGGCGCGCCATTTTTTCAAATAAAATTTAGATAATTAAAAGCAAAAGACTGAAAGTTTGTAATGACTGAAGATTCAAAACAAGACTCGAAATATAAGCTCAATCTACCTGAGACCAGTTTCCCTATGCGTGGCGACTTGGCTAAACGGGAACCTGCTTGGCTTAAAGAATGGCAAGACAAAAAACTCTATGAGCGCATTCGCAAAGCCCGCGCTGGTAAGCCTAAATTTATTCTGCATGACGGCCCACCATACGCAAACGGCGATATTCATATCGGTCATGCGGTTAATAAAATTCTAAAAGACATCATCGTTAAATCTAAAACCATGAGCGGTTTTGATGCCCCTTATTTGCCAGGCTGGGATTGTCACGGCTTACCGATTGAACTGGTGGTTGAGAAAAATCACGGCAAAGAAATCGCGCCAGCTAAATTCCGTGAGCTTTGCCGTGAATATGCAAAAGAACAAGTCGAGCGTCAGAAGAAAGACTTTGTGCGTTTGGGAGTGTTGGGCGATTGGGATAATCCTTACCTCACCATGGATTTTAAAACTGAAGCCGACATCATGCGCGCTTTGGGTGATATCTATAAAAATGGCTATTTGTACCAAGGCAGTAAACCGGTGCATTGGTGCGTGGATTGTGGCTCAGCATTGGCAGAGGCTGAAGTTGAATATGAAGACGTCAACTCACCAGCCATTGATGTGGGCTTTAAGGTTTCAGGCAATAAGCCTGACTTAAACAAAGCGTTTGGTATTGATATCCCCGGTGATGTATTTGCCGTGATTTGGACGACAACACCTTGGACACTGCCTGCCAACCAAGCCGTGAGTGTGCATCCAGAGTTGGATTACGACCTCATTCAAACCAGTAAAGGCTTGTTAATTCTTGGTCATGATTTGGCGCAAGCGACATTAACGCGATATGGTGAAGAGGGTGCTAAAACACTCGCTTCATGCAAAGGTGCTGCCTTAAATGGTATGCAATTAAAACATCCGTTTGACGAGCGTTTCGTTCCTGTGATCTGTGGTGAACATGTGACCACTGATGCAGGTACTGGCCTGGTACATACCGCCGCTGCGCACGGTAACGATGACTGGTTGGTCATGCGCGCTAACTTCCCGCAAGAAAAACCACGTGTTCTCATTGGTGCGGATGGTAAATTTTTCACCAGCAATTTGGTTGAGCTTGAAGCAATTCGTGGCTTAAGTCGCCAAGACGCAAATAAGGTGATTTTAGGTTTGATGCAAGAAAGCGG
>CAIQFD010000029.1 GCA_903870995.1 uncultured Methylophilaceae bacterium
GTTTTCTATATAATCGCGACCTTTCCACCTTGGCTCACTGTTTCGCTGTGCAGGAGCCTTTTAATCCAAAAGGAGTTTACATGCGGCATTATGAAGTAGTATTTATCGTCCATCCGGACCAAAGCGAGCAAGTGCCTGCGATGATCGAACGTTATCGCACACTCGTGACTTCAAATGGTGGTGCTATGCACCGTCTAGAAGACTGGGGTCGTCGTCAAATGGCTTACCCAATCCAAAAAATCCACAAAGCGCATTACGTGCTCATGAACATTGAATGTAATCAATTCGTTTTAGACGAACTTGAACATGCATTCAAATTTAATGATGCTGTGTTGCGCCACCTAACAATGGCGACTAAAGACGCTGTTGTTGCTCCATCACCAATGATGAAAGAAGAGAAATCTAAATCAGTATTGGGTAAAGATGAAGCTGCACCAGCTGCTGAGGCAGTCGCTGCTTAAGTGAGTCGCACAACGCTGGCGACTAATTTATTAGTCATTGAGGGTGAGGTTGTTCAAATTGAAACGCTTCGCTACACACCAGCAGGTATACCGTTGTTGAGTTTTGTATTACGACATCTCTCTGAACAAGTTGAAGCGGGGATGCAACGTAGGGTTGAATGTGATGTAAATGCGATGGTCATGGGACCTTTAGCAGAAAAGTCACAAAACATTAAAGTTGGAGAGTTTTTTAAAGCCTCTGGTTTTCTTGCTAAACGCAGCCTTAAAAGCACACAACTGGTAATGCACATTAATACATTAGATAAAATCTAAAATATATATTTAAAGGATTACTAACATGGCACGTGATATGTTCAAACGCCGCCGCTACTGCCGTTTTTCAGCAGAGGGCATTAAAGAAGTAGATTACAAAGACGTAGATCTATTAAAAGATTTCATCACAGAAAACGGCAAGATTATTCCTGCACGTATTACTGGTACAAAAGCAAAATACCAACGTCAGTTGACAGCAGCTGTGAAACGCGCGCGTTTCTTAGCTTTGTTGCCATACACTGATAAGCACTAAGGGGAAAACCATGCAAATTATCTTATTAGAAAAAGTAGTGAACTTGGGTAACCTTGGCGATATCGTTAAAGTTAAAGATGGTTACGGTCGTAACTTCCTCATTCCACAAGGTAAAGCAAAACGTGCAACAGAAGCTAACAAAGCTGAATTTGCTGAGCGTCGTGCGATCTTGGAAAAACAACAGGCTGACTTGTTAGCTGCGGCTGCTAAACGCGGTGAAAAACTAGCTGGTTACTTGTTGCAAGTGACACAAAAAGCTGGTGTTGACGGCCGTCTATTCGGTTCAGTTGGCAATGGAGACATCGCTGAAGCATTGACTGCTGCTGGCTTTGAAGTAGCTAAATCAGAAGTGCGTTTACCAAATGGCCCATTGAAGGCTGTTGGTGACCATCCTGTAAGCATTGCATTGCACCATGACGTAGTGGTTGATATCACTGTTTCAGTATTGGGCGAAGCGTAAGCAACCAATTAAGCTAACTGCTTAATCTAAAAAGGCTACTTCGGTAGCCTTTTTTATTGCCCATTTTTTGTTTTTTCGGCCGTCTTAACCATTCAGGTTTCAGTTTATAATGCTGACATGGCTGAAGACTCATTAGAATCGTTAAAACTCCCTCCCAATTCGGTAGAAGCAGAGCAGTCCGTGCTCGGCGGCTTGCTGCTCGAGAATGAGGCGCTTGATAGAATCGCAGATATTCTCAATCAGTCTGACTTTTATCGGCATGATCATCGTTTAATTTACACCCACATTACTAAGTTGATTGAGCAAAACCGTCCAGCAGATATCGTGACGGTGGCTGAATCGTTAGAAAACTCAGCAGAGTTATCAAGTGTGGGCGGCATTGCCTATTTGGGTGCTTTGGCGCAGAACACACCAACAGCCGCCAATATCCGTCGTTATGCTGAAATCGTGCGTGAACGCTCGATTATGCGTAAGCTTGTTGAAGTGGGGTCAGGCATTGCCGAAAGCGCTTACAACCCACAAGGGCGAGAAGCACAGCAATTGCTTGATGAGGCTGAAGCCAAAATTTTCCAAATCGCTGAAAGCGGTAATCGCGGTTCCCAAGGGTTTGTAAACATTCAGACCTTGCTTCCACAAGTGGCTGACCGCATTGACTACCTATATCAGCGTGAAAATCAAGGGAGTGTCACCGGTATTCCAACAGGCTTTGACGACTTGGATGAGCGCACATCAGGCTTCCAACCTGGCGATTTAATTATTGTGGCTGGTCGTCCTTCTATGGGTAAAACAGCTTTCTCACTTAATATTGCTGAAAACGTCGCTTTAGATACCAAAAAAGCAGTGGCTGTATTTTCGATGGAAATGGGCGCAACACAGCTTGCAACACGTATGATTGGCTCGGTAGGGCGCTTAGATCAACATCGCATGCGTAACGGCAATCTCGAAGATGAGGACTGGGTTCGTCTTACAACAGCGCTTGGTAAGCTTAACGATGCCCCTATCTTTATTGATGAAGGTGCAGGGTTAAGCTCATTTGATGTGCGCGCACGTGCGCGTCGTTTGCACCGGCAAACAGGTGGTCTAGGCTTAATCGTGGTCGATTATTTACAGTTGATGGCAGGTAATTCTGGACGTGCCAGTGAAAATCGTGCGACTGAAATTTCAGAAATTTCTCGCTCACTTAAGTCGCTTGCTAAGGAGCTGGATGTACCTGTTGTTGCACTTTCTCAGTTGAATCGAAGCGTGGAACAACGCCCTGATAAACGTCCTGTGATGTCTGATTTGCGTGAGTCTGGCGCGATTGAGCAAGATGCCGATTTGATTCTCTTTATCTATCGTGATGAGGTTTACAACCCTGATTCTGAAGATAAGGGTACTGCTGAAATTATTATCGCTAAACAGCGTAATGGCCCAATCGGGCGTGTTCGCTTGACCTTCTTGGGTCAACACACGCGCTTCGAGAACTTTGTGTCTGGCAATGCGCACATGGGTGACGAATACTAATCACCGCTATGCGTCCTATTCAAGCTACCATTAGTCTTAGTGCTTTAGCACACAATTTGGCGGTTGCTAAGTCTAAAGCCCCAAATTCAAAAGTGATGGCCGTGGTCAAAGCTAATGGCTATGGTCATGGATTGCTGAATGCGGCAAAGGGATTAAAGGCAGCGGATGGATTTGCCATCCTTGGTTTGGATGAAGCTATTGCCCTGAGAAGCGCTGGATACAAGCAATCTGTTTTGATGTTGGAGGGATGCTTTTCTGCGGATGAGCTTTCTGTCGTCAGTGAGCATCAAATCAGTGTTGTGGTGCATTCGCAGCAGCAATTGGAATTTCTTGAAGAGTCCAAACTTTGTCAGCCAATTTCTGTCTATCTTAAAATTAATACAGGGATGAATCGCTTAGGCTTTAAGCCTGGTGATTTTGAGCAGGCGAGGTTGCGCCTCGAGGCTTGTGCCAATGTTTCCGATATTACTTTGATGACGCATTTTGCAACAGCAGACGAGCCTCTTGGTATTGCTGAGCAATTGACTGTTTTTAATGCAACGATTGAGGGTCATCAATACCCATGCTCACTTGCTAATTCCGCCACTGTA
>CAIQFD010000030.1 GCA_903870995.1 uncultured Methylophilaceae bacterium
ACTCGCTGCGGTGTGTGCCAAACTAGGACGACTACCTACCAAGGCAGAGTACCTGCAAGTCGTGGGCGACACCATCAGCCAACATCACGCTCAAATCTATCAGTACCTGAACTTCAATTTGATGGATGAGTATAAAGCTAAAAAAGTGATAGGCATTGCTCAAGTTTCTTAGTCAATTTTTGGCACGATTCTTTAAGCTCGATACCACCTTGAGCCTAAAGAATCTACTTCCAGCCATTGCATTTTTTGGCGGTTTTTTGTGGGATGCACTCACCATTGGCCGTCAAATTAATCCCTCCGACTTATGGTTTCTTGCTTCGTATTTGTTGGCTGCTGGCTTAATTCTCTATTGGATGGGGCATAAAAGTCACGCTCATGCTGCGATGTCTCAGATGGAGTCGTTAAAATATTCCATTCGTCCAGAGTGGCAAAAAAATGCTCCGATTTTTATCCTACAATTTTTATTTGGTAGTTTATTTAGCTGCTTATTTATTTTGTATTTTAAAAGCGCAAATCATTATCTCGCGCTGTTCTGGTCACTTGGATTAGGCTTTTTGCTTGTGGCTAATGAATATATCGACCACCACTATCATCGTTTCACCATCACTTGGGCACTGTTTGGGCTTTGTGCAATTTTGGTCTTTAACTTTTTGCTACCTTTTGTGTTGGGCAGTATTCTCCCGTTTTGGTTTTATTTGAGCACGCTTGCTGGCGCTGGGCTTACCCATTATTTGCGTAAAAAAACACCAGGTTGCCCTGGCCGAGCTTGGCCTGTATGGGCGATTGCTGGGTTTTTGAGCATGGCTTATTTGTTGGACTTTATTCCGCCTGTCCCTTTGGTAAAGCGTGATATGCAAATTGGGCTAAATTTAGAAAAACATAATGGAGATATGGTGATTGCGATAGAAAAATCACCTTGGTATAAGCCGTGGCGTTTACTTTCTAATGGTCTTCATGTACCAACTGGGGCTCGTGTTTACTGTGTTTCATCAGTGTTTGCACCACGAGGCATTAGCACCATGCTTTATCATCGATGGGAACATTACGATGTTAAGCAGGGCTGGCAACCAGTATCACGCATCGGTTTTGGTTTGTCAGGAGGCCGACAGGGCGGTTTTCGTGGATATACTTACAAGCAGAGTATTCAATCTGGCGAGTGGCGCGTAAAGGTTGAAACTGAAGATGGTCGCACTTTAACCGTGTATCACTTCAATCTCTATACAGAAGCTTCTCCAGATACACATTTAGAAGCTAAAAGCATTTAGTAGGTCGTTCTAGCTAATATGGCTGTCGATTTCAAAGCTTGCACCGTCATCGACAGCAAGTTTTTCAGTTAAATAAGGCATGACTTCACTTAAAATATTCGGAAGCGTCCAGGGCGGGTTGACAATAAACAAGCCACTTCCATACATGCCGAAGCCTTCAATAGCAGGCTCCTGAACCGTTAAACTTACATTGAGCCAACTTTTCAAGTCTAGCTGTTTTAGCTTTTCAACCATTTGATGGGGTTCTGGACGTTGTAATAATGGGTACCATACAATGTAAGTGCCTGTTGCGAAGCGCTGTAGGCTGTCTTTGATCATTTCAACCACGCGCTGATAATCTTGTTTTTCTTCATAAGGCGGGTCTATCAATACCACCGCGCGGCGCGGCGGTGGTGGCAATACGGCTTTAATGCCTGCGAAGCCATTGCTCATGTCAATTTTAACCGTGCGTGGATGGCCTTTAAAGTTTTCTCGTAAGATATCAAAGTCGCTTGGATGAAGTTCAAATAAGCGCATGCGATCATCGGCTCTTAATAAAGCTTGGGCGCATAGTGGCGAGCCTGGGTACATGTTGAGTTTGGCTGTTTTAGGGCTGCTGGGCTGATTTAAACTTTTAATGTAGCCCACGTAATTTAATAACGCTTGAGGTAAATCGTTTTCATTCCAAAGCTTTGCAATACCAGATTCGTACTCTGCATTTTGCGTTGCATAGCCTGTGTCTAACGAGTATTGCCCTGCGCCGGCATGGGTGTCGATATACCAAAAGGGTTTGTCTTTTTGTGCTGCATGCGCGATCACTTGCATTAGCACAAAGTGTTTTAGTACATCGGCGTGATTGCCTGCATGGAAAGCGTGACGGTAACTGAGCATTGGGAAAGTGAGTAGATTAAAAACATGCACATTATAGCGTCATCAGGCTTTCTGCTTGGCGAATAAAGCAAAACTGCTAAAAACGACTGCTTTTTTGTTGTCTATAAGCTAGCATGTGGGCTTAGCGACTCTTCCAAGGAGAACATCATGCCTTACATTAATATTAAACATGCTGGCGCACTCAGTCGTGAGCAAAAAGCTGAGATTGCCAAAGAGCTGACTGAGACAATGCAACGCGTGGCCAATAAGCCCGCGAGCTATACCTACATTACTTTTGATGAGGTGGCTTATGAAGACTGGGCGATTGCAGGTAAGCTTTTAGATGAATAGTTTTAGCTTGATTAATTTAAATTTGAGTAGGCCTTAATGAAAATACCCGAAAGGCTCAAGCCGCTTGTTGAGGATGGTTTGGTCGATGATGTCATTCGTCAATTGATGAGTGGCAAAGAGGCCACAGTGTACGTAGTACGTTGCGGTGATGATGTTCGCTGTGCCAAAGTTTACAAAGAAGCGAATCAACGTAGTTTTAGGCAAAGTGTGGATTACACCGAGGGGCGTAAAACCAAGAATAGTCGTCAAGCGCGTGCGATGGAAAAGGGTTCTAAATACGGTCGTAAGTTGCAAGAGCAGGCTTGGCAAAGCCATGAAGTGGATGCGCTTTATCGACTTGCGGCAGCAGGGGTTCGTGTGCCTAAGCCGCATAATTTCTATGAGGGTGTGTTGCTCATGGAGCTGGTAGTGGATGAAGAGGGTAACGCTGCGCCCAGGCTTAATGATGTTGCCTTCACGCCGGAAGATGCGCTTAAATATCACGAAGTCTTGTTGCGTGAGGTCGTACGTATGCTGTGTGCAGGGATTATCCACGGCGACTTGTCTGAGTTTAATATTTTGCTGGCAAGTGATGGCCCTGTGATTATTGATTTGCCGCAAGCGGTCGATGCTGCAGGAAATAATCATGCCGAGGATATGCTAGAACGCGATGTGAATAATTTAAGAGATTATTTTGGTCGTTTTTCACCAGAATTGCTTACTACGCAATATGCCAAAGAGATTTGGGATTTGTTCTCGCATGGCAATTTGACTGTTGAAACGCCATTAACCGGACGATTCCGCGAAAATACAAAAGCCGTTGATTTGAAGACAGTGATGCGTGTGATTGATGATGTGCGTAAAGAAGAAGAGGCTAAGCGTTTGCGCTTGGCTGAGTTAGGAATTAAGTAATTAGTTTGAGTCATGACCGAGCCATTTAATCCCAAACCCATATTAAAAAACTTACCCAATTTGCCGGGTGTTTATCGCATGAAAAACGCGAGCGACGAGGTGATTTACGTTGGCAAGGCCAAAGACTTAAAAAAGCGCGTTTCTTCGTACTTTAATAAAAACTTGCCCAGTCCCCGCACGCGGATGATGGTGGCGCAAATCGTGGATATTGAAACGACGGTGACGCACACTGAGGCGGAAGCCTTACTGCTCGAGAATAATCTCATTAAAAGCTTTATGCCGCGTTACAACGTGTTGTTTCGCGATGATAAAACCTATCCTTATATCAGTTTAACTGGCGATGAGTATCCAAGGTTGGCGTTCCATCGCGGCACACAGCGTAAGGGTAATACCTATTTTGGGCCTTTCCCTAATTCGATTGCTGTGCGTGAAAGTATCCAACTATTACAAAAAGTGTTTATGTTACGCACTTGCGAAAATACGGTTTTTGCTAATCGCACCCGGCCTTGTTTGCAATATCAAATTGAGCGATGCACCGCGCCTTGTGTGGGCTTCATTTCCGCAGAAGATTATCGCCGCGATGTCAGTCACGCCACCATGTTTTTGCAGGGTAAAGAGCAGCAAGTCATGGATGAGCTTGGCGAAAAAATGATGAAAGCGGCCGAAACTGAAGCGTATGAGTTAGCGGCAGTGTATCGCGATCGCATGCAAAGCTTGCGCCAAGTACAGGCCAAGCAGTTTGTGAGTGATTTCGCAGTGAATGATGCGGACGTGATTGCTTGCGTGTCACACGAAGGTCAGCACTGCGTGAATTTGGTCATGATCCGTGGCGGCCGTCATCTCGGAGATAAAAGTTTTTTTCCGAAAAATGCGGATGGTGGTGAGCTGGAAGACACGATGCGTGCATTTTTAGAGCAATATTATGTGTCTCAAAAAGTGCCGCCGCTAATGATTGTTGGTGTGCCCATCGAAACCGAGGCTTTGGAAGAGGTTTTTACTGAGCAAGCAGGTCGCAAAGTGCGCATTAATACCAATCCTGTGGGTGATAAGCGGGTATGGATGAAAATGGCGGAAACCAATGCTGAGTTAGCCCTACAGCAACGCTCAGCTCAGCACTCTAATCAGCAAGCTAGGTTGTTGGCTTTGCGCGAGGCTTTGGATTTGGGTGATAGTGTTGAGCGTATTGAGTGTTTTGATATTAGCCACACCATGGGCGAGGCGACCGTAGCCTCGTGCGTAGTGTTTGATAAAGGGGCGATGCAAAATTCAGAATATCGGCGCTATAACATCACAGGTATTACACCTGGCGATGATTATGCTGCTATGCGGGATGCTTTAACCCGCCGTTACAAAAAAGTGGCGGCAGGCGAGGGTAAGCGTCCAGACTTAGTGTTTATTGACGGTGGTAAAGGACAATTGGGTGTCGCGGTCGATGTCATGCAAGAAGTTGGATTAGCTGATATCCTCTTGGTTGGTATTGCTAAAGGCGAAGAGCGACGGCCTGGTCTGGAGCAAATGTTTTTTCCAGATAGGGACGCGCCAGTTGGGTTGAAGAAAGACCACATTGGGTTACATTTATTGCAGCAGATTCGTGATGAAGCACATCGTTTTGCAATTACTGGGCATAGAGCAAGGCGAGGTAAGGCGCGCATGCATTCATCATTAGAAGATATTGATGGCATCGGTGCCAAACGACGTAAGGCGTTGTTGGTGCGTTTTGGTGGTTTGGATGGTGTGAAAAATGCCAGTATAGATGAGCTATCGCAAGTAGAAGGAATTAGCCAAATGTTGGCAGAAAAAATATATCAGGAGCTGCATTAATGTTTTGGAATTTACCTAACAGCCTGACAATGGCGAGGATTATCCTTATCCCAGTTTTTGTGGGCATTTTTTATGCGCAACCACACTATATTTCTCAGCATGCAGCAAATGTGCTTGCGACGGCTGTATTTGGTTTGGCGGCAATTACCGACTGGTTGGATGGGTACTATGCACGCAAGCTTAATCAAACTTCTGCTTTTGGTGCGTTCTTAGACCCTGTGGCTGATAAATTGATGGTGGCTGCGGCATTGATTGTGCTCGTTGAGTTTAATCGCGTAGGCGCTTTGTTCGCCTTTATTATCATTGGTCGTGAAATTGCCATTAGTGCGTTACGTGAATGGATGGCAGGGATTGGTCAGCGCGGAAGCGTTGCTGTAGCAATGATTGGAAAGATTAAAACAGTCATGCAAATGGTCGCTATTCTTTTTCTGCTATATTTCGATCCAATCTTAGGAATCAGCACAAAAATTATTGGCCAAGTTTCAATCTACGTCGCAGTAATTTTGACATTGGTGTCAATGGCTTACTATTTGAAGGCTGCCTGGCCTCAAATGAACATTCATAAAAGCTAAAAATTATCCTCATTTTGGGCTTGACGACAGTCTGAAAACCCTTATAATGCTGGCTTCTTTACGCGGGAATAGCTCAGTTGGTAGAGCGCAACCTTGCCAAGGTTGAGGTCGCGAGTTCGAGACTCGTTTCCCGCTCCAAACAATTAAAAA
>CAIQFD010000031.1 GCA_903870995.1 uncultured Methylophilaceae bacterium
ATACCAAAGGCGCTGCGGTCCGTTATAGGTAAGGCTATGTTCAACTACAGCACGAACACAACCAGCAGTTCCTTCTGGCCTCAACGTCAATTTATCGCCATTTAACGCATCTTCCCAAGAGTACATCTCTTTTTCCACAATATCAGTATGCTCACCAACACTGCGAATGAATAAATCTGTCGGCTCAACAATCGGCATGCGAATATTGCGATAGCCATACTGGCTAAGTACTAAGCGAGCCTTATCTTCTAGCTTTTGCCATAAAGGCGTCATCTCGGGCAGGATGTCGTAAAAGCCCTTAATACTCTGAAATTTAGTGTTTTTAGTTTGTTGCGTCATAAATACTTACGTTCGTGCTTACATGGATTGAATTGGGATTGTTTTAGATTGGCTGCGCAACTTGCCACCTTCTGCATAGTTCTGTGCAACATATTGCTCGACGATCGATTGAAACTCTTGCGCAATCGAATCGCCTTTAAGCGTCACGGTTTTTTCGCCGTCCACAAATACCGGTGCCACAGGCACTTCACCTGTGCCTGGTAAGCTAATACCGATATTGGCTAATTTAGACTCACCTGGGCCGTTGACTACACACCCCATCACAGCAACGCTCATCGACTCAACTCCAGGATATCGTTTACGCCAAACGGGCATTTGTTCGCGCAGATAACGCTGAATATCTTGTGCCAACTCTTGAAAATAAGTAGATGTGGTTCTTCCACAGCCAGGGCAAGCTGTCACCAAGGGTGTAAACGAGCGAATACCCATGGTTTGCAAAATCTCTTGCGCCACCACAACCTCTTTGGTGCGTGATTCACCTGGTTCAGGTGTTAGGCTAACGCGAATCGTGTCCCCTATCCCTTCTTGCAAAAGCAATGACAATGCAGCCGTTGAAGCCACGATACCTTTGGAGCCCATGCCAGCCTCAGTGAGGCCTAAATGCAATGGATAATCGCAACGCGATGCCAAATCACGATAAACCATCACCAAATCTTGCACGTCACTTACCTTGCAAGAAATAATTATTTTATCGTGCGCCAAACCAATTTCTTCGGCTTGTTCCGCACTTTCTAATGCAGATTGAATTAGCGCTTCACGCATCAAATCTTCCGATGACAACGGGAGTGCTGACTGCGCATTTTCATCCATCATGCGCGCCATTTTTTCTTGGTCTAAGCTACCCCAATTCACGCCAATTCGTACAGGCTTATCATACTGAATTGCGGTTTCTATCATGGCCGAGAACTGATCGTCGCGTTTAGATCCTTTACCAACATTTCCAGGGTTGATACGGTATTTAGCTAAAGCCTTAGCACACTCTGGATAGGTGCTGAGCAACTTATGCCCGTTGTAATGAAAGTCACCTACAAGCGGCACTGAACAACCAAGCGCATCAAGCTGTTGGCGAATGTTACCCACTTGTGCTGCAGCTTCGGGCGAATTAACAGTGATGCGAACAACCTCAGAACCTGCCTGCCAAAGCTCAACAATCTGCTTAACGGTCGCTGCTGCATCTGCTGTGTCTGTATTAGTCATTGATTGCACTACAACTGGCGCTGAACCACCTACAGCAATGTGGCCAATCATCACTTGCTGAGAAAACCGCCTAGCAATTAATGTTTTTGCCCCACCCATTAATGATCACCCAAGGTAATTCTTGCAACATTATTATTAGTGTTTGCACTTAAATCTACTGGCTGGCCATTAAAAACAAGTTGGGTTCCACTCGCATTGCCGATGTGAAATTTCAGTGGTGGCACACCTTCAACATACTCACTAGCGCCTGTGTTAGCTAGCTTACTGAACACCGTTTTGCCCATTTTATCTTGCACGCTAATCCATGAAGGTGCAGTTAGGACAAGTTTAACGCGCACCATACCAGCTTGAACTTGATCTGATTTAACGGGCTCGGACTTTGCCTGTTCAGCCACAGGATCCTTGATTGTAGGCTTATCAGCTGGCTTTGGAGCTTGCGAAACAACAGCGTCTGCAGATTTAGGCAACGGCACTTCCGTCACTGAAGAGTCAATATTCGCATCACGCTCTGCAGCTGGCAAAGCCGCTTGAGGCAAAGACTCACCATCTGTACTTTGCTGAACCTCAGCAGGCACGGGCTTATCCAAAGGCGCTGTGTTGTCTTGATGAGCCACATACTGATAGATAGCAACAACAATTGCACTCAGCACAATTAATGCAACTAACAACAAGGCATTAAACTTACTAAAACTTAGCGCTTGAACAGAAACGATCTTGTCCGACTGATAAGCGATTTCCTGAAATTGATCTTGGGGCGCTATGTTACGATGCGCCTCAAGCAAAGGCTCTGAATCTAGAGACAACAAACGCGCATAATTCTTAATAAAGCCCCTCACCAGCATTGCACTTCCAAACACAGCAAAGTCGTCATGTTCCAAGGCAATAATTTGCTTTACGCTCAAATGTAATCGCGAAGCGACATCTTCAACACTTAACTTTTGAGTCTCACGTGCTTTGCGTAACAATTCACCTATCAATGTCTCTTGAACTACTGTATCCATCATTAACTCCCCGATAATAAGGACTTCGTTTGCAAAGTGCCAGGATACTTAGTCCGCAACTCCAAAGCATAACTTGATTCAGCATCTTTATTGCCTAATTGACGCGCAATTCTTACCCCCAACAATAACATGTCAGGATTAGGATTGTTCGCCAGAGCATTCACCATTGCCTTATCGGCAAGCGCGTACTGTTTTTTATCGAAATAGATTTTAGCTAGTTGATAAGCAGCGCCGTGCAATAAAGGTTGAGATTGTAAAGCGAGGCCATAATATCGTTCTGCACTATTCAGGTCGGATTTCCTAAGTGAACACTGCCCTGCATTCGTGTAAGCAATGAAAGGGGTCGTGTATAAAGGATTCCTGACAGCCTCTTGAAACTGAACAATTGACTCATCAATACGATTTCGGGCGCAAAGGAAGGAGCCATAATTGTTGTGTGCTTCCGAGCTTTTGCCATCCAAAGCAATTGCCTTTTTAAAGTTAAGCTCAGCCTTCGCATCTTCATTAATTGCAGCATAGGTCATTGCCAGACCATTAAACCCAGCTGAGTAGAATGGATCAACAACGGTTGCTTTGGTAAACTCCTCTAAAGCAATCTCCATCTGATTTTGCTGATAATAACCAGAACCAAGCTCGGCATGGATACGAGCACTTTCTTGTCGATTACCTTCAAGTAATGGGCGCCCACTTTGTTGCCCCGCGCAAGAAGCCAACAGCAAGGCAATCAATATTAAATGCTTATGCATCACATTCTCTCCAAAACAATCGGGCGCGTTGTTCTTTTGGTTTTGTCTTGGACTTGTCCTGCCAATTGACCACAAGCTGCATCAATATCTTCACCGCGTGTTTTGCGCGTGGTAACGACATGGCCAGCCTGCATCAAAATATCTCTAAATCGACGGATATTATCAGGGCGAGATGTATCGTAACCGCTATTAGGGAATGGGTTAAATGGTATTAAATTGAATTTACATGGTACATCTTTGACTAGGTTTAATAACTCTTTGGCATGATCAAAGCTGTCATTTACGCCATCAAGCATCACATATTCAAACGTAACAAAGTCACGCGGGGCTTTAACCAAATATCGCTGGCAAGCCGCCATCAATTCTTTTAGTGGGTATTTTTTATTAATCGGCACAATCACATCGCGTAAAGCATCATTAGGCGCATGTAATGAAACTGCTAATGCCACAGGGCAATCATCTTTCAATCTATCCATGGCTGGCACTACACCACTAGTGGATAACGTTACGCGACGGCGGCTCAAACCATAAGCCGAATCATCCAACATAATTTGCATCGCAGTGACGACATTGTCGTAATTGGTAAGCGGCTCACCCATACCCATCATCACTACATTACTGATAATACGCTCGCTCATTGGGAGCATCCCGTAATCAGGGTCTTGTCTAAGCGAGTGGTTGGCTAGCCATAGCTGTCCAATAATCTCAGAAACACTCAGGTTACGGTTAAATCCTTGGCGACCCGTTGAACAAAACGTACATTCAAGGGCACAACCGACTTGCGATGAAATACATAATGTACCTCTATCGTCTTCTGGGATAAACACGGTTTCTACACCATTGCCAGTACCAGCGCCCACCAACCACTTGCGCGTTCCATCATTGGAAATCTGCTCAAGTTGAACGTTGGGAGGGGCGATGGTGGTCGTGGCGGCTAATTTCTCACGTAGAGATTTAGCAATATCAGTCATCTGCTCAAAATCATTCACACCAAAATGATACATCCAGCGCATCAATTGTTTGGCGCGAAAAGGCTTTTCACCTAATTCTACAAAGTATTCGGCGAGTTGCGCTTGGTTAAAATCGAGCAGATTAATCATCAACTAAAATTACTTACCGAAGAAGTAAGCGATTTCGATTGCTGCGTTTTCAGCAGAGTCAGAACCGTGAACAGCGTTAGCATCAATGCTTTCAGCGAAGTCAGCACGGATAGTGCCCGCAGCCGCTTCTTTAGGATTAGTTGCACCCATCAAATCACGGTTTTTCAATACAGCACCTTCGCCTTCAAGCGCTTGGATCATCACTGGACCTGAAATCATGAATTTAACTAAGTCATTGAAGAAAGGACGCTCTTTGTGAACAGCGTAGAAGCCTTCAGCTTCAGCTTTTGTCAACTGTGCCATCTTAGCGGCAACGATTTTCAAACCAGCGTTTTCAAAACGTGTGTAGATTTGACCAATCACGTTTTTAGCAACTGCGTCAGGTTTGATGATAGATAAAGTACGTTCTAAAGCCATAATTACTCCAAAAAATTAACACTACAAAAACAACAAAAAAACTCTAAACCAGACCGCGATTTAGAAAGAAAAATGGGTTGCAAATCTATAATGCATAAAGACCGCTAAAATAACATTTTAACGGTCTTTAATAAAGCTAAAAGGCAAGTTTTTAGTTATTTGAGACTGCGCTGACGACGCACCTCATATAAGCAAATTCCACTCGCGACAGAAACATTCAAGCTTTCCACGCTACCAAACATCGGAATACTCACCAAAGCATCACAAGTCTCTTCCGTTAAGCGTCGTAAACCTGTTCCCTCAGCACCTAACACGAGAGCAACAGGACCGTCGAATTTTGTAGCCAGCAAATCATGTTCAGCCTCAGCTGAAGCGCCAATCACAAACACACCAGCCTCTTGAAGCTCCCGAATTGTGCGAGCTAAATTGGTTACCGCTAAAAATGGTACCGTTTCAGCCGCACCACAAGCCACTTTACGGACAGTGGCATTTAGGCCCACCGCCCTGTCCTTGGGAGCGATGACTGCATGAACACCCATGGCATCTGCCACACGCAAACAAGCCCCTAGATTATGTGGATCTTCGACGCCATCCAAGATTAAAAAGAATGGAGGCTCTTTAAGGCCTGATTCTAAAATATCGTAAATGTCTTTATAAGGAATTGGGGTATCAACCACACGAGCAATCACCCCTTGGTGACGACCATTCATGCCAGCAAGGCCATCCAAGCGCGCCCTGTCCACTTCCATCGTGCGGACATTCGCCTGCTCCGCAAGACTTAACAAGTCTTTCATGCGCGCATCAATACGATCACGGTCAATTAAAATCTCTTGCACACTTGCGCCATGCTGACGAAGTCGACTCAAGACCGCATGGAAACCAAATAGAATTCTTGCATCACTCATTACTCAAAACCTTTACTTTTTTCAATTGTTTTTCTAGTTACGTCTTACTTACTTTGCTTTTCTTGGCGCAGACTTTGATGGACGAGCCTTTGCGCCAGAGCTCGGCTTAGATGATGCATTGCCAGCCTTATGACTTCGGTTCTTATTCGCACTAGCCTTTTTAGCACGACTGGACTTAGGTGCGCTATTCTTATCCCAAGGCGCAGTCACTTTCAATGTCTTTCTTTCCGGATGCGTAGCATCTACTTTTGCAGTCGATTTTTTATCGCCATTTTTAGTACGGTAGCGCTCTGGCAAAATTGAATCTTCCTCACTAATCGGCGTGAGCTTGTTGGTGTCAGCCAATACAAAGTCAATACGTGACGTTTCTAGGTCGACGCGACTGACTTTAACGCGCAAGCGGTCACCCAAACGGTACTTAACACCTGTTCGCTCACCCGCCATTTCATGACGGGCTTTATCAAAGTTAAAGTAATCGTTACCAAGCTCGGTAACGTGCAACAGTCCCTCAACATACACGCCATCAAGTGCCACAAACAAACCGAAGCCTGTAACGCCAGCCACAGTGCCGTCGTAATCTTCACCGATCTTATCTTGCATGTAAAAGCATTTGAGCCACGCCTGCACGTCACGCGTCGCATCGTCAGCCCGACGTTCAGTCATGGAACAGTGCTGGCCTAAATGATGCCAGTCGCCTGCTTGATAACGCTCACCTTTCAGCACGGCCTTAATCGCACGATGAATAATCAAATCGGGGTAACGACGAATAGGTGACGTAAAGTGCGCATAAGCCTCGTACGCCAAACCGAAGTGACCGACGTTATCTGGACTATAAACCGCTTGTTGCATCGAGCGCAGCAATACAGTTTGTAACAGCTGCTCGTCAGGCCGTCCTTTAATACGTGATAGCAACTTACCGTAGTCTTTTGCGTGCGGCGTATCGCCACCACCTACACCAAACCCAAACTCACCCATGAAGGTACGTAAAGCCTCTAACTTCTCAGGCGTAGGGCCTTCATGTATTCGATACAGCGCTGGATGCTCATTTGTTTTTAAGAAGTCGGCCGCACAAACGTTAGCCGCCAGCATGCATTCTTCAATTAAACGATGTGCATCATTACGGGTAGTAGGCTCAATACGTTCAATCTTGCCATTCTCGTTAAAGACCATCAGTGTTTCTTGGCTATCGAATTCAATTGCACCGCGTTTTTCACGCACAGACAATGAAAGCTTGTAAAAGCTATTCAAGTTTTCTAAATGAGGGACCAACCAAGCATATTCTTTTGCTAACTCCCCATCGGGCTGCGTCAAAATCTCATGCACCTTGGTGTAAGTCATGCGTGCTTTTGAGCGCATCACAGAAGGATAGAACTGATAGCGCTTCACTAGGCCTGTGCCGTCAACCTGCATATCACAGACCATACACAAACGCTCAACATCAGGATTTAGCGAACAGAGCCCATTTGACAAAGCCTCTGGCAACATTGGAATCACGCGGCGCGGGAAATAAACTGAATTGCCTCTATCGTAAGCATCTTTATCAAGCGGATCGCCTGGCTTCACATAAAAGCTTACATCAGCAATCGCCACAACAACGCGCCAACCCTTGCCTTGCGGCTCACAGAATACGGCGTCATCGAAGTCACGCGCAGTTTCCCCATCAATGGTAATCAATGGCAACTCACGCAAGTCAATGCGACCCTTATAGTCTTGCGGCTGAACTAAACGAGGATAGTCTTCAGCTTGCTTAACTGCAGCTTGTGCAAACTCATGTGGCAATTGATGCTTGCGCAAGGCAATTTCAATCTCCATACCAGAGTCCGCATAATTACCGAGAACCTCAACCACTTTACCGATTGGCTTAGCGTAAGCAGAAGGCTGCTCAATCAACTCAACCATGACCACTTGCCCAGCTTTCGCCTGCATATCTTGGCCTGGTGGCACTAAAATATCTTGGTTAATACGCTTATCTTCAGCCGCGACCAAGGTCACGCCTTGCTCTCGAATTAAACGACCAACAAGCTTCTTGGTCGCACGCTCTAACACTTCAACAATCTTACCTTCGGGGCGTCCTTTGCGATCAAAGCCAGATTGACGCACCATGGCACGGTCACCGTGCATGACCTGTGCCATTTCACGAGGAGACAAAAATAGGTCATCTCCACCGTTATCAGGAATTAAAAAGCCGAAACCATCAGGGTGACCTTGAATCTTGCCAGCGATTAAATGCAACTTCTCTGCGATACATAGCGCATTTTTACGGTTACGCATAATTTGGCCTTCACGCTCCATGGCGTTTAGGCGACGATTAAAAATTTCTTTTTCATGCTCACCTATTTCTAACAGCGTGTACAAATCGTCAACGTGCAAAGGCACGCCTTGATCCGTCATCATTTGCAGAATGAACTCGCGACTAGGTAAGGGATTTTCGTAGTTTGCAGACTCTCGTTGAGCGTGCGGATCCGCTAGTCTTTTTGAGTTTCGCGGTGTTTTTTTATGAGCCAAAGCTTATTATTCCTATCAGATTACTTCTTGTTTTTCTTGCGATAAAATTTACCATTAGCAGTATAGCCCAAATGGCGGAATTGGTAGACGCGCATGGTTCAGGTCCATGTGCCTTCGGGTGTGGAGGTTCGAGTCCTCTTTTGGGCACCAAACTAAATAAACCATCACGTTTTTTTAATTTTTCTACATTGTTATATGAGGTCACAAACCCCATAAAACAAGCCATCGACATCACTTTCGCACAAATAAGTTAAATTATTATGGCAAAAGTAATAGACAAAGGTCATTCAACTACGTAATATTCACCAAACTGTACGAACGTACAACAAAGTTAGAAAGAGGTGAAAAATGAATCCATTAAATTTTATTAGCAGCTACAACCGCAAACACAGCAACAATGTTGCACAGATGTACACCCGATCATCTAATAAAAGCGCCTACATCCCCATGTACAACCAAGTCGCATCAGTTGGCGCTGCGAATCCAATGCATATCGAAGCGCGACTAAGTGCCGACGACTTACTAGTTAAAAACCCTATGGCCACATATTTTGTTCGCGTCAAGGGCGATTCAATGACGAATGCTGGCATTGGTGATGGAGACGTAGTCATTGTAGACCGCTCATTAGAGCCAAGCATCGGCCATATCGTCCTTGCTGAAGTCGATGGTGAATTTACTGTGAAATACCTAGGTCAACAAGAATTAGTACCAGCCAATCCAAATTGCCAAGCAATAGCGTTTTCAGATGCTGAAAGAATTGCAATTATTGGTGTTGTAACAGGCTCAATGCGAAAATTTCTGTAAAGAAAATCTGGCGGAGAGAGCGAGATTCGAACTCGCGACAGGGATAACCCTGTGCCACCTTTCCAGGGTGGTGACTTAAACCACTCATCCATCTCTCCGTGCGGTGGCGGATTATAGCGCAACTGCATGCTGTTATAAATTGATTATTGGCATTCTTCCTAGAGAATATTCATCTAAGCCTCGCAGGAATTAGTGCTCTTGATGTAAAATACCAATCGGCGGGCCTCCCCGCATTGTAAGATAGCCAACCTGGTCAGGTCCGGAAGGAAGCAGCCACAACTATTAAGCAAGTGCCGGGGGTTTGGCTCGCCCCTTAACGCTTTTTTGCAAAAAACCATCTAGATCAATCAGCTACTTTTATTTGGCTACCCCGACGTATTTTTTAGCCGTTTTGTAGCAAATTAAGCTAAAGTTAACGCATTATTTATTGAGTCAAACATTCGATGAGTTACCAAGTTCTAGCGCGCAAATGGCGCCCCAAGTCATTTGATACATTAATCGGTCAAGAGCACGTTGTAAGAGCTTTGACCAATGCGCTTGAGCAGCAACGCTTGCATCATGCTTACTTACTCACTGGCACTCGCGGTGTTGGAAAAACTACCATCGCACGTATCTTAGCCAAATCCCTTAACTGTGAAACTGGTATCACCGCCCACCCTTGTGGTGTGTGTTCGACATGTATGGATATCGACAAAGGTCGCTTCATTGATTTAATCGAAGTGGATGCCGCATCAAATACGCAAGTTGATAACATGCGGGACTTACTAGATAACGCGCAATATGCGCCTACCGCAGGTCGCTTCAAGGTGTATATCATCGATGAAGTACACATGCTGAGCCGCAGCTCATTTAACGCAATGCTTAAAACGCTAGAAGAGCCGCCAGCACACGTCAAGTTCATCCTAGCGACTACAGACCCTCAAAAAATGCCAGTGACTGTACTTTCACGTTGCTTGCAGTTTAATTTACGCCAAATGGCCAGCACATCGATTGTTGAGCATTGCCAAGCTATTTTAAAAACTGAAAACATTCCTTTTGAAGTACCCGCCCTACAATTAATTGCAAAAGCCGCTTCAGGAAGCATGCGTGACGCATTATCTTTGCTAGATCAAGCGATTGCATATGGCAGTCAAACCGTACAAGAAAAAGAAGTGCGCTCCATGTTAGGGGCCATCGACCAAAGCTATTTGACTGAGCTATTAAAAGCATTAATACAAAATGATGGCAACGCATTAATGAGCCAAGCGAAGGCAATGTCTGAACGAAGTATTGCTTTTGACGCCGCACTTAACGACCTTGCTACGCTCTTACAGCAAATCGCCATGATGCAAGTGGTGCCTGACAGTATGGCTTTGGACTTGCCCGAGCGCCCTGCTTTGTTGGCACTGGCTCAAGAAATCAGTGCTGAAAAAGTACAGCTTTATTATCAAATTGCGCTATTAGGTCGGCGCGACATTGGTTTAGCGCCAGACGAGTATGCTGGCTTTACCATGTCCTTATTAAGGATGTTGGCATTTAATCAAAGCGAGAATGCTGCGCCAACAAGTCAGCCCATACCTGCCCAAACGGCAAGACCTTCAGCAAGTGCCGCATTAAAGGCTGTTGAAGTCGCACCGCAGACAGCCACTTTGGTTGTTGATACGCCGGCAGAGGCTCCTGCCTCTGTGATTGAAACTGCACTCGAAGTACATGAAGCTCCAACAATCATTCAAGAAGTAGCCCATTCTGAACCAACGCCTCAAGCGCCTAGCAAATCGACACAGGATGAAGATGAGCCAGCCTCAACCGTTAATAAATCAAATGTTCAGTTCAACGGCAATTGGCGTTCCCTAGTTGATGCGCTAAAGCTTGGCTTAGCGAGAACCTTGGCACAGAATTGTGAGCTAGAGAGCTTTGATGAAAACAGCATCAATTTAACCGTGCCCGATTTACAAAAACACTTACTAGACCCCAACTACCAAGACAAACTCAGTATCGCGATTAATCAACACTTTGGTAGAAAAATTAAGCTCAGCCTCAAAGTTGGTGGTTCTGGCAATACGCCAGCAAAACAGATTTTCGAAGAGAAAGCAGCTGTTCAATCTGAGGCCGTATCAGCCATAGAACAAGATGATTTTGTGCAAGCGTTAAAGAATGATTTTGGGGCGCAAATCATCCCTTCTAGCATTAAACCAATTTAATCAAAAATCAAAACAACCATTTAATTTAAAAGGAAATAAAAATGATGAAAGGCGGCATGGGCAATTTAATGAAACAAGCCCAAATGATGCAAGAAAACATGAAGCGCGCTCAAGCTGAACTTTCAAGCGTAGAAGTTGAAGGTGCAGCTAGCAACGGCTTGGTTAAAGTGCTGATGACTTGCCGTAATGAAGTAAAGCGTGTCAGCATCGACGATAGCGTGATGGATGACAAAGAAACGCTTGAAGATTTAGTCTTAATTGCCATTAAAGATGCGATTAGCAAAGCCGAAAAGACATCTGAAGCTCGCATGAGTGGCTTAATGCCTGCTGGCATGAAGCTACCGTTCTAATAAACCCTGTACCAGTGAAAACTCCCGCAAGTCTAGACCAGCTCATTGAAGCCTTACGCTGCTTACCAGGCGTAGGCCCTAAGTCCGCCACACGCATGGCATACCATCTATTGCAACGCGATAGAAAAGGAGCAAACAATCTCGCCTCTGCCCTCGACACCGCCTTGCAAGTGGTTGGACATTGTCAGCTCTGCAATACGTTTAGCGAACAACCTATTTGTCCAATGTGCGCATCTGGCTCTCGCGACAGTAGCACCTTATGCGTAGTTGAAATGCCTACAGACATGATGATGATGGAACAAACACACGCCTACCAAGGCATGTACTTTGTGCTCATGGGTCGCCTGTCGCCGCTAGACGGTGTTGGGCCTAAGGAAATCCATTTAGAAAAGCTACTTAAACGAGCGCAAGATGGCTTAGTCAAAGAAGTCATTCTTGCCACCAACTATACCGTTGAGGGTGAAGCCACGGCACATTATGTAAGCGAACTACTCAGCAAGCACGGCGTAAAGATCACGCGTATAGCACGCGGCATGCCTATGGGCGGTGAAATTGAGCATGTGGACGCCGGCACTTTGGCCCAGGCCATGATGGAGCGTCGCAACGTCATTTAAGCATTCGCCAATCAAGGACAACAAAAAACCCGAGATTTCTCGGGTTTTTTTTAACAACCAGCACTTCTTGCTTCTTAGAAGTGTTTGTAGTGTTTCTTAAGTTGCTTAATTACTTCCCATTGTGTTTTTAAGCCCTTAGGGAATTCAACATAATCACCAGCTTTAATAGTCACTGTTTCGCCACCTTGTGGTGTCACTGTGAATTCACCTTCTAAAACATAAGCTTTTTCTGTCATACCGAAATCAAGTGGGAATTTTGATGGTGCGCAATCCCAGATACTCCATGAAGATACGCCCAACTCTTGCAATTTTTCTTGAGAAGGATTGTGATCAATAATAATTTGGCTCATTTGTTATCCTAAAGTTAAAACATTAAAAAAATAAAGCCGCAAACATCACATTTGCAGCTTTAAGAATTCTTGGCGGAAGAGGTGAGATTCGAACTCACGGTGGGCGTGAACCCACGACAGTTTTCAAGACTGTAGCATTAAACCGCTCTGCCACTCTTCCGTCTTTATCAGTCGCTAAGATGCAAC
>CAIQFD010000032.1 GCA_903870995.1 uncultured Methylophilaceae bacterium
CTTAAGCCTTAGGCCAGGAGTTACGCGGTACTGTTTACCGCCAGTCTTGATGACTGCATACATGATTAAGCCTCGTTTGCTACGCATTCAAATGAACTGCGCATTATACGTAAAATTCGGACTTAAGCAAATACAAAATAGTCTTTCGCTAAAAAACGTTAACAAGCAAAATGAATGTATTGGCAATATTCTACTCCAAACAGCGCCAAGCCCTATATCTCGGGAGAATAATCAAATAAAAAGTGCGGCAAAAACTCTATTATAAATGCTAGAATTGCTACAAATTTTATTGGTAACTTCAAGTGTCACTTACCCTTATACAATCAGCCATTGCGGATGACATGCGCGCCGTGGATAACGTCATCCGAGAATCGCTGCATTCAGAAGTTGTTCTCATCAACCAAGTTGCTGACTATATTATCAATAGTGGCGGTAAACGATTGCGTCCAGCTTTGGTACTATTATCCGCAGGTGTTTTTGGCAAAATTGAGTCACATCACCACACGCTTGCAGCGGTAGTGGAGTTCATACACACAGCCACTTTATTGCATGATGATGTAGTAGATGAGTCCTCCATGCGCCGCGGTCGCGCAACTGCAAATACATTATTTGGCAATGCAGCCAGTGTATTAGTGGGTGATTTTGTTTATTCTCGCGCATTTCAGATGATGGTGGGCGTTCAAAATATGCGTGTCATGGATATTTTAGCTGAAGCAACCAATATCATTGCCGAAGGCGAAGTTTTGCAGCTACTCAATATCAACGATGCCGACATTAGTGACGAAGACTATCTTCGTGTTATTCACTACAAGACAGCTAAGTTATTTGAAGCAGCTACTAGATTAGGCGCGGTAATTTGCAAAGCACCGCCACAAGACGAACAAGCCATGGCGGAATACGGAATGCGCTTAGGCACGGCATTTCAATTGATTGATGATGTACTTGACTTAAGCGGCGAGAGCGAAGATATTGGGAAAAATCTTGGTGACGACATCGCGGAAGGCAAGCCCACGTTACCACTACTTTATGCTATGAGAAATGGTAATGAAGTGCAACGCAATCTAATTAGGCATGTGATTGAACTAGGCGGCCTTGAAGATTTGGCTGACGTCATACAGGCCGTTAAAGATACTGGTGCATTAGATTACGTAAGGAAAATTGCTCACCAAGAAGCCTTACTTGCCTGCCAGGCCATTGCGCACCTACCAAAAACACCGCAACACCAATCACTCATTGATTTAGCAGAGTTTGCAGTCGCACGAACCTATTAATTGAACGTAATAGGTTCGCCACTCTCCGCATTAAAATAGGTCAATTGGGCGCAAGCATTTTTACCATTAGTCAATGTGCCGTTAAATAGCGACTCGCCATCCACGTCAACTACTGCATAACCACTGTGATACAAAGTCACCTCAGCCTCTTGACGACCTAAACGCATCGCATAGGTCATGTAGTCATCTGTTTCTTCTTCGTTGAATACTTCCCAATTTCCATGGCCAGTTAACTCTGCCATCCAATTAGGCAAATCCACCTCTACACGGCAGACAACAGGCTTCGTCCAAGCTTCTACTTGGCTTTCATCCATTTCCAACAAGGAAACTTCTATATTTTGCTCTTGGCGCATACAATCTTTTCCTGACAGCAGTTTTTACATTATATATTGGTGACTGTTTTTTGCATTTCAATAGCGCACTTTAATTTATGCAGTTGCCCCAGCCAAACTTCGATGCGAATATGCTAAATGTGTATATATAAAATCATAAGAAGAATTTAATGCCTGAACTGATTACGCTAGCAGATCAAAATCCAATCATTTTCATCATCCTCGCAAGCCTGTTTGGGCTTGTGATTGGTAGTTTTTTGAACGTTGTAATTCACAGATTTCCCATTATGATGAATCAAGCCTGGCACGATCAATGTGAAGCACTGAGTGGCTTAAAAAGCGCCCCCATGACTTCCGCAAAAAAATACAACTTAATCACACCACGTTCGGCTTGCCCACACTGCGAAAAGGAAATTTCAGCATGGCACAACATTCCATTGTTGAGCTTTTTGTTGCTTGGCGGCAAATGTAAACAATGCAAAACATCGATTAGCTGGCGCTACCCTGCTGTTGAAATTATCAGCGCGATACTGGTCGGCTTAGTCGCTTGGAAATTTGGCTGCTCATTTAAAGCAATGATGGCTTCAATATTTGTGCTTGCGCTCATCGCGCTTACCTTTATCGATCTAGACACACAGCTTTTGCCTGACGACATCACGTTGCCACTAGTTTGGTTAGGTTTACTTTTAAATTTAAACTCAGGCTTTACAGATATTCAATCAGCAGTAATTGGGGCAGTTGCAGGCTATTTAATTTTATGGAGTCTCTATTGGTCATTTAAAATTATTACCGGCAAAGAAGGTATGGGCTATGGTGATTTTAAGATGCTTGCCGCAATAGGCGCATGGTTTGGATGGACAATGATTCCAGCGGTCATCCTGCTATCATCCATCGCCGGCTCAATCATCGGGATTGGTTTGATCGTTTTTGCTAATCACGGCAAAAGCTCTGCGATTCCGTTTGGACCTTATCTTGCATTGGGCGGCATCGCCGCGTTATTCTGGGGCAATCAACTTTCACAACTATATTTAGGTGGCTAATCAATGTTTATTGTTGGAATGACAGGCGGCATTGGTTGTGGAAAAAGCGAAGCCACACGCATATTCGCTGAGCTGGGAGTGCCTATTGTTGATGTTGATATGATCAGCCATCAATTAACCACCACAGGACAACCAATCTTAGAAAAAATTGCCAAGTTATTTGGCAATGAAGTATTGAACAGTGACGGCAGCCTAAACCGTGGGGCTCTTAGAAAAAAAATATTTGCCACCGACGATGCAAGAAAAAAGCTAGAAGCTATTCTGCACCCTGCAATCTATGAGCAGGCAATCGAAGCACTTAACAAGAATGCTTCCGCACCTTATCAAATACTCGCCATCCCACTTTTATTCGAAAGCGATCGCTACTTAAACATCATCAATCGCAGCTTAGTCATCGATAGCAATGTCGAAATGCAAATTGATAGAGCAAGCAAGCGTGACGGCTTATCTCGCGATGCAATACAAAAAATTATTGATGTACAAATGCCTAGAGAAAAAAGAAATGCGCGTGCTGATGAAGTAATTTTAAATGATGGATCGATTGCTGAGCTTAAAGAAAAAATCAAGCAACTTCATGAGAAATATATGAACACTTGCGTAATTAACAAATCAAACTCATAATCCAACAGAATCAGTCAATTAATAGAATATTAAGCGAAAAAATAACGTGGCAACTTACGAGTTCCCTTTTAACGAACGCATTAGAACATTACTCCGTCTAGAGGATTTATTCTCTAAGGTGTTGCTCAATATTAATTCTGAACACGCGAGCCACCACCACAACGCGATTGTTTCGTTTTTTCAAATTCTAGACATTATTGACCGAACCGATTTAAAAGGTGATTTACTTCAAGAGTTAGATCGTCAAAAAGCCGTCATGGCCAACTTAGTCGGCAACCCCAACATCGCAGCAGAAATCTTACAACCAATCCTAGACAAGATCATTGGGACATCAGCCCGATTGCGTACCATCAGCACAAAGATTGGTCAGCCGCTTCGTGAAAATGAATGGTTAATGTCCATCAAGCAACGCTCATTTATCCCTGGTGGCTTATGTGAGTTTGACTTGCCTGCTTATCATTATTGGTTAGATAGTCCTGCAGCCGACAGAAAACAAGACTTAGAGAAATGGCTTGCTCACGTCACACCAATCTATGATGCATTAGCCATCATTCTGAATATCGTGAGAGGTAGTGGCAAAGCCGTACCAAATATTGCATTGAATGGCGCTTATCAACAAATGCTTGGGGGTGCCAAGCCAGCACAAATGCTTCAAATAGAATTAGATGATCATCTAACGTGCTACCCAGAAATTAGCGCAAACAAATACGCCATTAACATTCGTTTCATTTCCATGAGCCGTACTGAAAAGCCTCATCCATGCGATGAAGATGTAGCGTTCACACTCAAACTCGGCAATCTTTAATTACTTAGGTTAGATAGCAATGCAGTCAACCAATCCCAAAACACGTTTAGTGCCGTGCCCAGAATGTGGCGCACTTTCTGAATTTAGCCCAAGCAATGCTTTTAGACCGTTTTGCTCAGAGCGATGCAAAATGATTGATTTAGGAATTTGGGCGAGTGAAGGATATCGCATTGAAACACCGATAGTGACTGATGACCTAGATATTGAGGACTTAAGCTAGCATGCCCTTAAAGCTCGCTTACTTCTCATTGGCATTATGCATCTCGATGCTATTAGGTTGTAACAAACCAACCCCAGAAATCACCGTCACAGACAACTGGGTGCGTGCAACCGCGGAAGGCCAAGAGGTTGGCGCTGCCTATATGACTATCACGAGCGCAACAGATACAAAACTACTGAGAGTGGAAAGTTCTGTTGCAGATAGCGTCGAAATTCATAAAATGAGTATGGAAAATGGCATCATGAAAATGCGCATGCTAGAAGAGCTTGAGCTGAAAGCCAATACGCCAAATAAGCTTGAGCCTGGTGGATTTCACTTGATGTTGTTTGATTTGAAAAAACCATTAATCGTAGGCGAACAAACAACGTTTACGCTTCACTTCAAAAATCAAGCTGGAAAAGAAAATGTTGTGTCGATAAACAGTCCTGTTTTGACTGAAAAACCATAGCAAGCGCCTTAATGATTCCGATTCATTTTCGCTGAAAATGGAATTTGAAAGCGTTGAACATCATCCTCAGTTTCAAACTCAATCAACATCTTCCAATCACTTCTCCCCTGCACACATACTGGCAAAGTAACCTCTGCTTGCCAATCACTAGAATGATTGCTAGAAATTAATCGGTAGCGATTCAGTCCCATTTCCATCTTTTGCATTGCAAAATCAACATATACTTTTTGGATTGTTTCCGGTCTATTAAAGTGCACACTGACACGCAAAGGCTTCATGACTTGCGGCACTTCTGCAAAATGCGCACTAAAAAAATCATCCCCACAAGCTTTTGTAATATCAGCACATGGCAAAACTGTAATAGCGACTTGATTAGGCTCATTTTTAAAGTGCTTCACGCCTAATAAAAGCGCAGCCAGCAAAACAAATACCGTCAAAAACTTCTTCATTTATTTCCAAACTGCCCGTTGCATGGCTATGCCGTGAGCACCAGCCTGCCAAGCATTTTTTAATTCGTGGTAATGCATTCCCCCAAGGGCATAAACAGGCAAGGAGTAGTCTTGTTTGATTTTTGCAAACACTTTCCAGCCCATACCTTGCGCATCCGGATGGCTAAGTGTTGGCAATACTGGTGAAAGCATTACAAAGTCCACATTTAATTTAGCAGCATGCGTCATCTCGTCAGCTTGATGACAAGACGCCGCCACTAAAAGACCTGCAGGCTTATCAAGGATCGCCATCAGCGCGTCGCTACTTAGATGAATGCCATCAGCACCAGAAGACAACACACACTCGAGCGAGGCATTCATCATCACCCTTGCATCGTATCGGCGAGCAAGCGCAATCACTTTTTTAGAGAATACAATCAAATCTGCATTATTCAGTTGTTTTTCCCGCACCTGAATAAGTTTCAAACCTGATTTCAACTGAGTTTCCAATGCCTCAAAGAAACAGGCCTCACCCATCTCTTTTAAATTGGAAATGGCATAAACAGATGGCAAGCTCAAAGCGCTCAAAATAGGTATATTTGCTGGAAGCATAGGCTCAACAGTCAATCTATTTGGATTTTGCCAGCTAAGCTGCTGACCTTCTCTACCTTCAGGCTCACCCAGCCACGCTTTGACAATAAAGAAGTGTAATTTGACAGTTTTTTCTGGATAATCAAAAGTACGAACCAACCAAGGATAAGCTTCTGTGGCATATACACCAAGCTCTTCATCCAACTCACGTTGCAAGGCATCAATCGGCGTTTCACCAGACTCTATCTTACCACCAGGAAACTCCCACCAACCTGCCCAAGCCTTACCCTCGGGGCGATTGCCCAGCAGCACCATACCATCTTCACGCATTAAAACTGCCACAGCAGCATGCACTACTTGATTTGCACTCAAGATACTGACTTTTTATTAGCTAAGGCTTGGCGACCAGCATAGTCACGAGCAAATTGGTAGGCAACACGCCCACTGCGAGCACCGCGGGTTAAAGAGAAAGTTAATGCTGCTCGCCTCAGTTCATCACTCATATCAGTAATGCCATATTGGGCTAGCCAATATGCCGCGACTATTAAATATTCGTCTTGATCAAACGCATAAAAAGATAACCACAAACCAAAACGCTCTGAAAGCGAAACCTTTTCTTCTGCGGTTTCACCAGGTCGAATCTCTTCGCCAACATATTGGGTCTCTAGATTTTCCGCCATAAATTCAGGCATCAGGTGCCGACGATTTGAAGTGGCATACACCACGACGTTCTCTGATGTTGTTGAAATTGAACCATCGAGTACAACTTTGAGCGCTTTATATCCAGGGTCTGTAGCCTCAAAAGAAAGGTCGTCACAAAATATAATAAAACGCTCAGGCCTAGCCCGCAGCAAAGACACGATTTCTGGCAAAGCCACCAAGTCCTGCTTATCGACCTCTACAATACGTAATCCATCTTTAGCAAACTCACTCAATAAGGCTTTGACAAGCGTTGATTTTCCCGTGCCACGGGCTCCTGTCAGCAATACGTTATTTGCAGGAAACCCTCCTACAAACTGCGCTGTATTGCGAACAACTTCGGCTTTTTGCATATCCACATTACAAATAGCTTCAAGTTTAATTTGATGCGGATGAGGGACCGCTTGCAGATGTCCGCGCCCATTAATTACTTGCCAGCGCCACGCCAAGGCGTTCCAGTCAACTGCTTGCTGAGCCTCAGGCAAATAGGCTGCGAGCCTTTCCAACAAGAATTCAGCGCGGGTAATTAAACCGTCAATATTAGTCATCATTAAGAACGATAATCTGCGTTAATTTTTACGTAGTCGTATGAGAAATCGCAAGTCCAAACAGTAGCACTCGCCTCGCCACGATTAAGTACCACTCGCACTAAAATTTCAGGCTCTTTCATAACCTTAGCACCTTGCTCTTCTTGATAGGCTTGCGCTCGACCACCAGCTTCAGCCACTAACACATCCCCTAAATAAAGCTGCATGGCATTCACGTCTAAATTCTGAACGCCAGCATAGCCTATCGCCGCTAAAATACGACCTAAATTCGGGTCAGACGCAAAGAACGCTGTTTTAATCAGGGGTGAATGGGAGATAGCGTAGGCGACTTTTCTGCATTCTTCAACATCACGACCAGCTTCTACTTGCACAGTCATAAACTTGGTTGCCCCCTCTCCGTCACGCACAATCGCTTGCGCTAAAAGGGTCGCCACTTCCGTCATGGCATCACGTAAAGCCAAGTAGTCTGAAGTATCTGTTTCAATCTCAGGAATTCTAGATTGACCAGTTGCCATCAAAATTAAAGAATCATTTGTGGAGGTATCACCATCTACCGTAATGCAATTGAATGAACGATTCACAGCGTAATCAATCAGTGCATCAAGTGCAGTTTGACTGATTGCCGCATCAGTAGCGATATAGCCCAACATAGTTGCCATATTGGGGTGAATCATGCCAGAGCCTTTAGAGATTCCGGTGATAGTGATGGTCTTTCCACCCAAAGAGATTTGCTTTGAGTAGCCTTTAGACACAATATCAGTCGTCATAATCGCTTCTGCAGCGTTTAACCAGTTATCTTCTTTTAAGTTACGAATACACGTAGGCAAACCAGCAATCACCCGATCCACAGGCAATGGCTCTAAAATAACACCCGTAGAAAACGGTAAAATTTGTGATGCGGATGCTATATCTAATAAGTCAGCTAGCGCCTCGCAGGTTTCCTTGGCGTGCTGCATTCCCACTTCACCAGTACCAGCATTTGCATTGCCCGTATTAACCACCAGCGCACGAATTTCATTACCGCTTGCGAGGTGATCTTTACACAAAGTCACAGGCGCTGCACAAAATTGATTTTTTGTGAATACACCAGAGACTTTGGTGCCTTCGCTGAGCTTGATGACTAAAACATCTTTGCGATTTTGCTTACGAATATTGGCTTCTGCAAAACCCAGCTGAACGCCTTTAATAGGCAACAAAGAATTGGCTTGTGGTGCTGATAAATTAACTGGCATTTTTGTGAGCTCTAAATCATCAAGGAATAATAGGATTTTAACCGATACATAAAACTTGCATGAAGCAAAACACCAATTCTGCACATAAAAAAAGCGGCTTTAAAGCCGCTTTTCGTTTAGAACGTGGTGTTATCTAACAAACGTTGATCTAAAGCACTCATCACTTTGTCTCGCTCTTGGTCAGACATATTCCACCACTCACGTATCTCTTCAACAGTACGATAACACCCTTGGCAAAAGCCATTAGCGTCATTGATAGCACACACACCAATACAAGGCGAAACGATGTCTTCAATATTGCTCATATTTTTATCCTAACTGATAACCTAGCTTAGCTTGCCATGACATTGTTTGTACTTCTGACCTGAGCCACATGGGCATGGGTCATTACGTCCAACCTTCACACCTTCACGTTCAAACGGCTCGCCATTTTCAGCTGATGGCGCAGCTAAGGCTTCGTCATAATCGGTATGTTGATACTGTACATTCTCCAGCTCAGTTGGCTTTTCTACTGCCTCTAAATCTGCAGCACTCTTTACTTGAACTTGCATAGTGACCTGAGTGACTTCATGTTTTACCGTGTCTAGCAAAGCGGCAAATAACTCAAAAGCTTCACGTTTGTATTCTTGCTTAGGATTCTTTTGCGCATAAGAACGTAAATGAATACCTTGTCGTAAATGATCCAATCCAGCCAAATGCTCACGCCAATGATTGTCTAGGCTTTGCAACATAACCGCACGCTCAAATTGGCGCATCGTATCCGCGCCAGCCATTTGTTCTTTAATTGCATACGCTTCTTCAGCTGCGCCTTGAATGGTGTCGCGTAATGTTTCTTCGTGCAAGTCAGGATTATCTTCAAGCATTTTTTGCAATGATAAATGTAAGTTAAACTCGCCTTGCAATACCTTCTCTAGCGAAGCTACATCCCACTGCTCTTCCACGCTACCTGGTGGTACGTAAGTTGAAATCATATTGTCAATCACGTCATGACGCATTGCAGCAATCGTTTCACCCACATCTGTAATTTCCAACAACTCATTACGTTGCTCATAAATCACTTTACGTTGATCGTTGGCAACATCATCATATTCCAAGAGCTGTTTACGAATATCGAAGTTACGACCTTCTACTTTTCGTTGCGCATTTTCAATTGCGCGCGTAACCCATGGATGCTCAATCGCTTCACCTTCAGGCATTTTGAGACGTTCCATAATCGCTGAAACACGATCAGATGCAAAAATACGTAACAACTGATCTTCAAGTGATAAGTAGAAACGGCTAGAACCCGTATCGCCTTGACGGCCTGAACGACCGCGCAATTGGTTATCCACGCGTCGAGATTCATGACGTTCTGTACCAATAATATGTAAACCGCCAGCCGCTAACACCGCATCGTGGCGAACTTGCCATTCTGCTTTAATTTTTGCAATCTGAGTTTGTTTCTCCGCATCTGAAAGACCCTCATCCGCACGAACAAGATCAATTTCAGGTTCAGGATTACCGCCTAAGACAATATCCGTTCCACGACCAGCCATGTTGGTTGCAATGGTAATCATGCCTGGACGACCAGCCTGCACAATAATATGGGCTTCTCGCTCATGTTGTTTTGCATTCAACACTTGATGGTCTAATTTGGCTTTCGTCAACAAATCAGCAATCAATTCAGAATTTTCAATCGAGGTCGTGCCAACCAATACTGGCTGTCCACGACCTTGGCATTCCTTGATATCCTCAATCACCGCATTATATTTTTCACGTCCAGTCCGATAAACCTTATCCATCTGGTCTTTACGTTGCATGATGCGATGTGTTGGAATCACAACGGTTTCTAGGCCGTAAATTTGATTAAACTCATACGCTTCCGTATCGGCAGTACCTGTCATTCCAGATAACTTGCCATACATACGGAAATAGTTTTGGAAGGTAATAGAAGCGAGGGTTTGATTTTCCTTTTGAATCGCCACACCCTCTTTTGCTTCAACTGCTTGGTGCAAACCGTCAGACCAACGACGGCCTGTCATTATACGGCCTGTGAATTCATCAACAATGACAATTTCGCCATCACGCACAACGTAGTGTTGGTCTTTATGAAATAAAGACTGAGCGCGCAAAGATGCATACAAATGATGCACTAAACTAATACTTGCAGCATCGTACAAGCTAGCGCCTTCAACCAACAAACCTGATTTTTCGAGCAACTGTTCAGCGTGTTCATGCCCTTGCTCAGACATAATCACTTGTTGCGCTTTTTCATCAACCCAATAGTCGCCTTCGCCTTCTTCTTCAGTTTGACGAACCAACTGTGCAGCGATACCGTTCATTTGATTGTATAAATCGATGCTATCGTCGGCTTGACCTGAAATGATTAACGGGGTACGCGCTTCATCAATCAAAATCGAATCCACCTCATCAATCAAAGCATAGCTTAGGCTGCGCTGTACACGCTCCTCAGCAGTAAACACCATATTGTCGCGAAGGTAATCAAAACCAAACTCATTATTAGTACCGTAGGTGATGTCTGCAGCATAAGCTTGCTGCTTTGCATCATGTGGCATTTGTGACAAGTTAATGCCAACAGTCAAACCCAGGAAATTGTAAAGTCGAGACATCCACTCAGCATCACGCTTAGCCAAGTAATCATTCACGGTAATCACGTGAACACCCTTGCCTGTCAGTGCATTTAGGTAGGCTGGAAGCGTCGCGACCAAAGTCTTACCTTCACCTGTACGCATTTCGGCAATTTTTCCTGCATTTAGCACCATGCCGCCAATCAATTGCACATCAAAATGTCGCATTTGGAATACACGTCGACCACCTTCACGCACCACAGCAAACGCTTCAGGCAGAAGCTGGTCTAGCGTTTCGCCCGCCTGAAAACGGCCCTTGAATTCTTCTGTTTTTGCACGTAATTGATCATCGCTAAGCGCTTGCATTTGAGGCTCAAGGGCATTAATCACCGCCACTTGCTCAAAATATTGCTTCACTAGGCGATCGTTACGACTGCCAAATAATTTTCTAAAAAGCTTGGATAACATAGAGTGACACCAACTTTCCGCTATCGCGGAACCTTCTTTAAGGTTGACTTAAAAATAAATTCTTGCGATTTTACCATAATCAAGCCACCTCTCGGCAGCCATTACAACGACAGTTAAAACACGAACATCCAAGCAAGCGATATAATGAGCATCAGCCCTTATCCACTCTTTGTTAACACAACTTGCGCGAGGCATTAAATTTGCAATTAATCAATGCGATACTTAAAAATAGCGCACTTTCAAAACTGGCGGACAAAGTCAAAGAGTTAACGTCTGTGCAAAAAATTTGGAACGAGATTGTCCCAACGCAACTCAAGGAATTCACACAAGCTGGCAATATTGAACACAAACGCTTAACCGTTCATGTTGAGAACGGTGCCATTGCCGCAAAAATAAAACTGCTATTACCGAGTTTACTAAATAAACTTCAAAAAAAAGGTGTTGAAATTACTTCCATCAGAGTGCAGGTACAAGTGCATTCCGAAGCGGAAAAGGTAACAAAGCCATCGCGCCACCTGAGCGAAAACGCATCCAAAAGCTTGGAGTCTCTAGCAAAGCAATTAGAGGGCTCTGAATTAGGGGATGTATTGAATAGACTTTCAAAACGCACTTGAATGACTTCGTATATTTAGACATGAAAACTGCACCTTAATTAGCTGGATGTTGAGTCCAACTTTTGGGGTGCAGTTCAAAACGTGGTCATTTTCTCTATCAAAACACTTACGTGCTCTTTAATTATTTAGCACGCGCAACGCTTGCTACGATTTCAGCCTTAGCCGCATCAACGCCTTGCCACTGCCCTACTTTAACCCATTTGCCTTTTTCTAAATCTTTATAATGTTCAAAGAAGTGAGCAATCGGGGCTAATTGGAAATCCGGGATATCCTGATAACTTTGCACATTTTTGTATTGTGGGCAGATTTTATCAACTGGCACAGCCAATACTTTAGCGTCCATGCCTGACTCATCTTCCATCATCAACACGCCAATTGCGCGACAACGAATCACTACACCAGGCTGCAATGGGATCGGCGTAATTACAAGGACGTCTGTTGGGTCGCCATCTTCTGAAAGTGTTTGTGGAATATAACCGTAATTACATGGGTAATGCATAGAAGTACCCATGAAACGATCTACAAATATCGCGCCAGATTCTTTATCAACTTCAAACTTAATCGGCTCGCCACGCATCGGGATTTCAATAATGACGTTAAAATCATTTGGAACATCTTTGCCCGCAGGCACATTACTTAATGACATCGTTTTTCCTTAAGCAGTTTTAAAAAATTATAACAATGGTGCAAATTTTAATGTTTTAGGATCATAAGCAGACATGACCCCTGTTTCAATATCAAAATACCAACCGTGCAAGGTCAAGGTACCTTCATCAATACGCTTTTTGATAAAAGGGAAGGTTGCTAGGTTCTCAAGAGAAACAATGATGCCCGCCAACTCACAATGGCAGGCCATTTCTGCGGCACTTGCATTTGGAAAGTCAGCCTTTACACGACGGTAAGCGTGGCTAGCCATGCTTACCCAAGGACGAATAAATTCACCATCAATCCCCTCTGGGACACCTTCGGTTAAAGCTTTAATGCCGCCACATTGTCTGTGGCCCATCACCATAATGTGACGAACACCCAATCCACAAACACCAAACTCGAGCGCAGCACTCACCCCGTGATACCCACCACCCTTTTCATAAGGCGGTACAAGATTGGCCACATTACGCACAACAAACAAATCACCAGGCTTTGCATCCATCACTATGGCTGGATCCACCCTAGAGTCTGAACAAGCAATAATCATTGTGCTCGGGTTTTGTCCTTGGCTTAATTCGCCAAACAATGGCGTATCGCCCGCGAAGTAATTTTCGTGGAAGCGCTCGTACCCTGCAACAAATTGATCGATATTACTCATTCGCTTTTTCTCCTTTTATCAGTTCACGACACTCACTGACTAACGCATCTGGAATTATTTTTAAAGCCATATAGACTAATAAAGGCACAATCACTAAGTCATCCAATTGACCAATCAACGGAATAAAGTCTGGGATTAAATCAAAAGGCATTAGTACATAGCCTATCGCCAAACCTAATAAAATTTTTGCCGTCATTGGTGTATCTGGATGGCGCAAAACAAGACGATAAACTTCGAATTCTTGCTTTAACTGTGTAGCGATTTTCTTAAGCCGACTTAACATCCAAAACTAAACAACCAAATCCAGCCCTGTAAGCTTGGTATAGGCTTCACGATATTTTTCACTGGTTTTTTCTGCAACATCGCTCGGCAGAGCAGGCGCAGGCGGCGTTTTATCCCACCCAGAGGCTTCCAGCCAATCACGCACGTATTGCTTATCAAAACTCGGCGGATTCTTACCTACAGTGTATTGATCTGCGGGCCAAAAGCGGGATGAATCTGGCGTGAGCGCCTCATCAATTAGGTAAAGTTCGCCAACCGCATCCAATCCAAATTCAAATTTAGTATCGGCAATAATAATGCCTCGCGTTAGCGCAAACTCAGCGGCTTCTTTGTATAAGCGAAGACTGACTTTAGCGACTTTCTCGGCTAGCGCCTCACCTAATAGTGACGCACATTTTTCCAAAGTGATATTTTCATCATGATCACCAACATCCGCCTTACTGGATGGCGTAAAAATAGGCTGAGGCAACTTGGAAGCCTCTTGCAATCCAGCAGGTAGAGAGATACCGCACACCGTGCCACTGGCCTTGTATTCTTTCCAGCCACTACCAACCAAATATCCACGTACAATTGCTTCAATTGGCAAAGGCTTGAGTTTCTTAACGACAAGCGCACGCTTGCCTAATTGCGCTTTTTCAGCAGGATCGCTAACAACAGTCTCTGGGTTAATACCTGTTAAATGGTTAGGGATAATGTGCCCAAGTTTCGCAAACCAAAAGTTAGCAATTTCAGTCAAAATCGCACCTTTATCTTTAATTGGCGTAGGCAAAATAACATCAAATGCAGACAGCCTATCTGTGGCAATCAACAGCATGGTATTAGCATCAATATCATAAATATCACGCACCTTACCTTGATGTAATAGCGGAAGACTTTTGATGCTTGATTGCGTAAGCGTATTAGACAATGCAGTTTCCTAAAAATATGATTCGAAAAAGACACATTTACAAAGGACTTGAGTGCCCATAATAAAGACACTCAAGCGATAATTCCATCAGGATGGATTATACCTTAAGTGTGCTTGTCTCTAAAAATCGAGAATATTAGGTAGGAGAGTACTTTTGGGCAAAAGCTGGAATTAAATCAGGATGGAGTGCTTTACTATAGAGCCATCCCTGAACAGAGAATGGAACATTCTTAGGAATTTTTGATAGCTGCTCTTCCGTTTCTACACCTTCAACCACTAAAGACAAGCCTAGTGCTTCAGCAAAGTTAAAAATACCAGACATCACTTTTTGACCGCCTTCCGTTTCTAGTGCAAGCACAAAACTTCTATCCACTTTCAGGTAGTCAGCATTCAGGCTGTTTAAGTAACTTAGCGATGAATACCCTGTTCCGAAATCATCGATGTAAACCTTACCACCAAACTCATGAATACGCTTGATAGCATCAATCACTTGGTCTAAAACAAATGAAAAATCTTGCTCGACAATCTCAATCGAAACTCTACCTTTGGCCTGACTAATCTTTTTGATGAGTTCGTTTGTTGCGACTTTATCACCCAGTGTAGCGCCCGTTACATTAATCTTAATTGGCACATCAATGCCCATTTCCTGCCAGATTGCATCTTGCTCCAAGGCCTCGCCAGCCACCCACAAATCGATACTTTTCATCAGGCCCGCCTCGGATAGCCAAGGCAAAAACTCAAACGGCATAATCACTTTTCCAATTTTGTCACGCGCTCTCAGCAAGGCTTCAACACCCACAAACTGATGGGCATCTACCGCTATTTGGGGCTGGTACTCCAAAAAGAAATCAAGCTCAGCTAAGCGCTCTAACTGCTGACGTTTACGCACCTGCATATTTCGTAATCCATTTGAGCTCTGAACCACATCATCAGCAAATAGCGAGGCCTCTTCATTTAGGTGCGTATAAGTCATCTTTAACGATTTTAAATACACGCTCACAGGCTTTAAACTATCCTTCTCAACCGCCTTAGCAAAGGGTTTGTATATAATCGCCCCCAATAAAATATTAAACAATTGCAGCCAAACAGCATGAATGTCATTGTGTGATGCAACATAAGCATTGAAGCCCATTAAACAATTGAGTGGAATATCAGCACTCGGAACAGCCACCCAGCCAAGCCGAATAACGGTTAAAGCCAGGACAACATTCACGATAGGCACAATCAAAAATGGTACCAACATTCTTGGATTTAAAATAATAGGTAGCCCAAATAACAAGAGCTCATTGATATTAAGCAACCCAATTGGGATGCTAGCCATGGCAAGCAAACGCAAAGTTTTATTTTTGGAAAAAACCAATATTGAAACAATCAGCGAGAAAGTACCGCCACATCCTCCCATGAAGACAAACGCACCTAAGAAAGACTCATTAACCAACCCCAATCCAGCCGCAGAGGTTTCATTCAGTTGCGCCATCAAGGGATGTAATACATTTGCCCCATGTATTCCAAAAAACCATAGTATGGAATTGAGGCTGGTATAAAGGACACCACCTAAATAGGATGCACCAATAGAGGAATCACTCAAAAAACTAGGAAACGCAAAGAAAGAACTTACGTAGAGGAGTATTTTTAGCGTAATAAAAATAATTGAAAAAACAACAATGCCAGGAATAGTAAGATTAAGGGCACCTTTAACATTTCCACCAGCAAAGTCAGCGTCAGTAATTCTCGTCCATTTTTTCTGATAGAGCCAATACACCAAAGGCACAACAACAAATGGAATGATAATGCCAATAACCAGCATAAATGTATCGGCACGACTTGAGTCCCCACCTAGCTGCTGCTTAACCACAAGGGTGGAAATGAGCGCCAATAGAGAAACGGGCATTGGGGGGAGCCTTTTTTTAACACTCAGAATATAGGCAAGTGAACTCGTCGCAATTACTGGGATTAACCCCAGGAAAATCTTATTAAGGCTTGATAAATTAACTGCTACATCAGGAGCAACCCCTGCTAGATTCAGCATAAATGCAGCAGCAACAAAAATTGCTGACATGATTGCGCAAGGCAATGTCCAAATCATTGCCTCTCTTAAATAGAAAATAGACTCCGTGGGGATAATGCGGACTAACGCATCCCTTACACTCGAAGCCAATTGGCCCAGCGTCCATCTAAGTTTTAAGAGTTTGTTGCTAATTAAAGGCATTGATCATTATTCAGTAAATAAAGCTATAAAGACCAGAAGTTAATCTACGTCGGAATTTCACAATACTAACAGAAAATTTTAATTTTTATACCATTTAAATTTCTTTACTATCATGTTATTAGATATTTTACTTAAAGAAAAAGGACCCGCAGGTCCTTTTTCTTTTTACTCTATTGATGTTTATTTTAACTACGTAACTCCAAAATCTCGACAGCAGGTAATTTCTTACCTTCCAAAAATTCCAAGAATGCACCGCCAGCAGTAGAGATATAAGAAACTTGATCATAGATATCATATTTTTGAATCGCGGCAATGGTGTCTCCTCCGCCTGCCAAAGTAAACGCCTTAGTTTTTGCAATCGCCATCGCGATTGCTTTTGTGCCTTCACCAAACTGATCGAACTCAAATACGCCTAGCGGACCATTCCAAACAACTGTGCCCGCTTTCATAATGATATCAGCAAGCTCTTGCGCAGATTTTGGACCAATATCGAAAATCATGTCGTCCGGCGCAATCGCATCAGCGCTCTTCACAACCGCAGGTTCATTGGCATCGAAATTTTTACCTGTCACTACATCTACTGCAATCGGAACTGCAGCGCCCCGTGCCGCCATCTTATCCATCAAAGCACGCGCTGTTGGTAGTAAATCATCCTCACACAACGAATAACCAATTTCATGACCCGTTGCCTTCAAGAAGGTATTCGCAATACCACCACCAACAACCAACTGATCCACTTTTTCAGACAAACTTTCCAACACAGTGAGTTTCGTCGAAACTTTAGAGCCTCCAACAATAGCTACCATGGGGCGCGCAGGATTTAATAAAGCCTGGCCTAAAGCATCAAGCTCTTGTGTTAATAAGATACCGGCGGCGGCAACAGGTGCAAACTTAGCCACTCCATAAGTAGAAGCCTCCGCACGATGCGCAGTGCCAAATGCATCCATCACGAACACATCACAAAGCTTTGCATATGCTTGCGCCGTTTCATCGACGTTCTTTTTTTCACCTTTATTGAAACGACAGTTTTCAAGTAAAACTAACTCGCCATCTCCCACTTCAAAACCGCCGCTGACCCAATCCTTAATTAAGCGAACTGGCTTGCCTAGTTTAGTAGAAATGATGTCCGCCACAGGCTTAAGTGAGTTCTCTTCTGAATAAACCCCTTCTTCGGGACGGCCAAGATGAGAAGTCACCATCACCCTTGCACCAGCATTCAATGCGAACTCAATCGTCGCCATTGAGGCTGTAATGCGAGCATCAGAGGTTACCTTGCCATCTTTGACTGGCACATTTAAGTCAGCACGAATGAATACGCGCTTACCAGCCAACTCCAAATCAGTCATTTTAATAATTGTCATCAAGCTTCCTTAAGCGATATGCTCTGCTAAGCGCAACATATTGCAGGTATAACCATACTCATTGTCGTACCAAGCAACCACTTTGACAAATGTTGGGTCAAGCGCAATTCCTGCTTCAGCATCAAATACTGCCGCACACGCCGCACCGCGGAAGTCCGTCGAAACCACCTTATCTCTAGTGAAGCCTAGCACACCTTTTAATGGGCCAACTTCAGAAGCAGATTTCATCGCTGCAACGATTTGTTCATAAGTCGCCTCTTTGTTTAATTCACAAGTCAAATCCACGACAGATACATCAGATGTTGGCACACGGAAAGCCATTCCTGTCAGCTTTTTATTGAGTGATGGAATTACCTTACCAACAGCTTTTGCTGCGCCAGTTGATGATGGAATAATGTTTTCTAAAATACCACGGCCGCCGCGCCAGTCCTTACTTGAAGGGCCGTCAACGGTCTGCTGAGAAGCTGTGGCTGCATGAACTGTCGTCATCAAACCGCGCTTAATACCAAAAGTATCGTGCATTACCTTAGCAAGAGGGGCCAAAGCATTAGTCGTACATGAAGCCGCTGAAACAATAGTTTCACCTTTATATTCGTCATGATTTACACCATAAACAAACATCGGCGTATCGTCTTTTGGTGGCGCCGATTGCACCACTTTTTTAGCTCCTGCATCAATGTGCTTTTGACAGCTTTCTTGCGTTAAGAAAACCCCCGTACAATCCAACAGCACATCAACACCAACCGCTCCCCAATTAAGGAGCTCTGGATTTCTTTCTGAAGTCAGTAGGATTTTTTTACCATTAACAATTAAATAGCCATCGTGATATTCCACTGTACCTTTAAAATTACCGTGTACTGAATCATATTTCGCCATATAAACAAGATACTCAGGGTCTTGCGTACCATTAATCGCAACCACTTCGATATTTTCAAAGTCTTGAAATACTGCACGTAACGCCATACGACCAATACGACCAAATCCGTTGATACCTACTTTAATTGTCATGATGATTACCTTAGTTTTACAAACAAAAAGGGAGCCAAAAAATACAGGCTCCCTTGGTCTAGCTTACTTCAATAATTACAGTACTGACTTAACAGTTTTCACTACGTTTTCAACAGTGAAACCGAAGTGCTTCATCAATACGCCACCAGGTGCAGATTCACCGAATGTGTCGATACCAACTACAGCACCTTCCAAGCCAACATACTTACGCCAGAAGTCTGGGTGAGCAGCTTCAACAGCCACGCGTTTAACGCCTGGAGTTAATACGCTGTCACGATAAGCTTTATCTTGACGGTCAAATACGTTTGTTGATGGCATTGAAACTACACGTACTTTCGTACCAGCAGCATTCAATTCAGCAGCAGCCTTAATTGCTAAATCAAGCTCAGAACCGTTAGCAATGATGATGACATCTGCTTTACCAGCAACATCAGAGAACACATAACCACCCTTACGGATTAGATCGAAGTGAGCTGTGTCGTGTTTAACACCAGGAACGTTTTGACGGCTTAACACCAAGCTTGATGGACCATCATGACGTTCAACAGAAGCAACCCATGCTACAGCAGTTTCTGTTGAGTCAGCTGGACGCCATACATCCATACGAGGAATGTAACGTAGACCAGATGTATTTTCTACTGGTTGGTGTGTTGGACCATCTTCGCCTTGACCGATAGAGTCATGTGTCAATACTGCAACAGTACGCTGTTTCATCAATGCGGCCATACGCAATGCGCTCTTAGCGTAGTCTGAGAACATGTGGAATGTACCACCGAATGGTAAGAAACCACCGTGCAATGCCATACCGTTCATGATTGCGAACATACCGAACTCACGCACACCGTAAGAGATGTAGTTGCCTGGCTTTTTGCCATCAACGTGTGTGAAGCTGCCGCATGATGTTAAGTTAGAACCAGTCAAGTCAGCTGAACCGCCCAAAAATTCTGGCAATGTTGGTGCCAAAGCAGCGATAACGTTTTGTGAAGCTTTACGTGTAGCGATTGTTTCTGCTTTTTCATTTGTTGCAGCGATCAATGCATCAGACGCTTGTTTCCAGTTAGCTGGCAAATCACCCGCCATACGACGTTTGAATTCAGCTGCTTCAGCTGGGAAAGCTTTAGCATAAGCATCAAACTTAGCATTCCAGTCAGCTTCTAATTTAGCGCCCTTAGCTTTTTGGTCCCAACCAGCATAGACATCTGCTGGGATTTCAAATGGAGGATAGTTCCAACCGATGTTTGCACGTGTTGCTGCAACTTCTTCTTCACCTAGTGCAGAACCGTGGCAATCATGACTACCAGATTTGTTTGGCGAACCCATGCCGATCACTGTTTTACAACAAATTAATGATGGCTTGTCTGTAACAGCTTTTGCTTTTTTAACAGCAGCGTCAATCGCATCAGAGTCATGACCATCAACTGATTGAACGTGCCAGCCGTAGGCTTCAAAACGCTTAGCTGTGTCATCTGTGTACCAACCTTCAATATGACCATCGATAGAAATACCGTTGTCATCCCAGAAAGCAACCAATTTACCTAGACCCCATGTACCAGCCAAAGCACAAGCTTCGTGTGATACACCTTCCATCATACAACCGTCACCTAAGAAGCAGTATGTGTAGTGGTCAACGATGTCGTGACCAGGTTTATTAAATTGGTTAGCCATCAATTTTTCAGCCATCGCAAAGCCAACTGCGTTGGTGATGCCTTGACCTAGTGGGCCAGTCGTTGTTTCGATACCTGGCGCATAGCTATATTCTGGGTGACCAGCACACTTAGAATGCAACTGACGGAATGTCTTGATTTCATCCATTGGCAAATCGTAGCCAGTCAAATGCAACAATGAGTAAATCAACATTGAGCCGTGGCCATTAGACAATACGAAACGATCACGGTCAGCCCAATTTGGATTAGTTGGGTTGTGACGCAAATTGTGGTTCCATAATACTTCAGCGATTTCAGCCATGCCCATAGGTGCACCTGGGTGGCCAGAGTTAGCTTTTTGCACAGCATCCATAGACAAAGCACGGATAGCGTTTGCTAAATCTTTACGAGTTGCCATTTCTTTCTCCCTAATCAATCAATCTATAAAGCGTAAAAAGTGCCAGCTTATTTTAATGAGCGATTCATGATAAAAACTCATCAAAACAAGCATGGCACTGAAATTCTTCAAGCCTCTCCCTCAAATTCATGAACATCGAGGCTACGTGTTTTTTGGTAGCGTGATATTTACTTATTAGTTTTACGGGAGCTTAGGGCTGAATTATTGCTTAATAAGGCATTTTGAGCAATACCATTAATCTGTTAATGGTTGGAAAATACGCTTTTTAAGAACGTTTTATTTCCATTTTATTGAGCATCCAATACTTGAAATTTGTGCTTTAGGGCCAGTACCTGTTGCCGCAACCAACTTCATTGCTTCCAATAGGTCTCTTGTAGCATTAGCCTTGGGGGTCAAATCCCGCCCTTGATCATCAAATCGACCACGATATTGCAACTCCAATTTTGCGTTAAAGCCAAAAAAATCTGGGGTACAGACTGCATCATAAGCGCGCGCAACGTCTTGCGACTCATCCAGCAAATAAGGAAAGCCGAAATTAAATTCGCTTGCAACCTCCTGCATTCTCTCAAAAGAATCCTGCGGATAGTTCACCACATCATTAGATGAAATTGCAACCGCATTCACTCCTAACAATTTCAACGCGGCCATATCCGCCACTAAACGCTCACGTATCGCTTGCACGTACGGGCAGTGATTACAAATAAACATCACCAACAAACCCTTTTCACCGACCAGATCAGCAAGCGACCAATTTCGACCATCCACGCCCGGCAAATTAAAGTTTGGCGCTTTCCAGCCAAAATCACACACAGGCGGATTCAAACTTACCATTTTGTTATTCCCTTACATTAAAATGCTTATTTGTATTTTAACACTTTGGATCAATACTGATGTCCACGCCTCGCTTTTACTGCAACCCAAGCTCTACTGAAAAACTAGCTCTTGGCGCACAAGTCAAACTCCCAGAAAATGCTGCGACTCATGCCACCAGAGCCTTAAGGCTTGATGTGGGCGACAAAATTGCATTATTTAACGGCGACGGACAGGACTATCAAGCAGAACTAATCTTTATAAAAAAAGGTGAAGTGATTGCAAAAATTAACAGTATCAAAGTGGTAAGCAATGAGTCTCCAATCAAGGTAATACTAGCTCAAGCCATTTCAAGCGGCGACCGCATGGACTTCACCATTCAAAAAGCTGTTGAGATGGGCGTCACATCAATTCAACCTATCGCAAGTCAGCGTAGCGTCGTTAAACTTTCAGGTGAGCGCGCAGAGAAGCGTCGCGAACATTGGCAGAACGTGGTGAATTCAGCCTGTGAACAATCTGGCCGCGCTATTGTGCCTACAGTTGCCATGCCAATATCACTGGCTAATTGGCTAGCTAGCAATCCAGATGCAGAAACTAAAGTCACGTTAGCACCTACCGCTGAAGTAAGCTTCAAAGAGCTCCCAACGCCAACAGGCAATATATGTTTACTTGTTGGTGCGGAAGGCGGGCTTACCGAAGATGAAATTGCGCTGGCAGCATCACAAGGCTTCACACCTGTAAGACTGGGCAAACGCATCCTTCGCACCGAAACAGCGCCTCTTGCGGCGATTGCCACAATGCAAACCATCTGGGGTGATTTTTGCGTTTAACGCAATAATAATTCAATAAATTTGCATTTTAAACATTTATTGATTAATATAATGTTGTTAAAACAATTTCAATAGGTGCTTTATGTCACTTGGCGCTGTTATTAGGAAGCAAAGGAAAGCTTTGCACCTCACCCTGCAGGCCCTCGCCGATCATGTAGGTGCAGATGCTGGCAACTTATCAAGAATTGAGCGTGGCGAACAAGGCGTCACTGAGGTCATGCTACGTAAATTATGTGCAGCTTTAAATTGCACACCAGCATTTTTATACGCCCAGTCCGAGCCAAGCCAAGCACTCACAGCACCCGAAAAAAATGTGGATTACACATTTTTTAACAAGCCGTCATTACAAACACCTTCAGTACAAAGCCTCAATAGGCCGCAAGAGTTTGTGAGCTGGTTTCGCTCAGTAGCCCCTTACATCCATGCGTTTGGTGGAAAAACCTTTGTCATCGCCTTTGGTGGCGAAGTGGTTGACGATGGCCAATTCGTCTCTTTATCCCATGACCTTAACTTACTAGCCAGTTTAGAAGTTAGAGTGGTGCTGGTTCACGGCTCTCGGCCGCAAATTGAATCGCGCTTAAGACGTGCCAACTTAGAAACAAAACTCGCAAGCGGCCTCCGCGTGACGGATGATGCAGCAATGGAGGTTGTTAAAGAAGCTAATGGCTCAATCCGAGTGGAAATTGAATCACTACTCTCCATGGGACTGGTTAACTCACCTATGGCAGGCTCTGATATTAGAGTGGCCAGCGGCAATTTTGTGACAGCAAAACCATTGGGCGTGCTTGAAGGTGTTGATTTACAACATACAGGGGAAGTGCGCAAAGTAGATGCGATTGGCATACAAAAAAGATTAGATGACGGTGAGATGGTCTTGCTCTCACCACTCGGCTATTCGCCAACAGGCGAAGCATTTAATCTTTCTTTGGAAGATGTTGCCGTGAGCACGGCGATCGCACTGGATGCAGACAAACTGATTTTCCTCATGGACTCCTCTGGCGTGCATAACGCTAGAGGCGAGCTCCTTCGGGAAATGACGGCACAAAAGGCAAAAAACCTATTACAACACGTCAAAAACAATCATTCCGAAAGTAGCTTAATTACATCTCAAGAGGCACCAAAGATTACCGAAGACGAAGCTTACTACTTGCCTGCAGCGATTCGGGCATGCGACCACGGCGTAGCACGGACTCACCTCATTTGTCGGCATACTGACGGCGCGATTCTTCAAGAGCTATTCACCCACGATGGTATTGGCACAATGATCACCGAGATGCCCTTGGAGTCTATGCGACAAGCTGAAATTGATGATGTTGGGGCATTATTGCAACTGATCGAACCATTAGAAGCTGAAGGTATTTTGGTACGCCGCGGCAGAGAACGTCTGGAAATAGAAATCGAGCAGTTCTACGTGATGGAACATGATGGCCGAGTGATTGGCTGCGCAGCGCTTTATCCTTTTCCTGAAGAAAAAACGGCCGAGTTTGCCTGCCTAGCAATACATCCTTCTTATCGCGGTGGCGGCAGGGGTGACAGACTGTTCCACTTTTGCGAGTCACAAGCAAAAGAGCAGGGCTTTAAAACCATATTTTGTTTAACAACCCGAACCGAGCACTGGTTCTTAGAGCGTGGTTTTATTGAAAAAACGGTCACTGACTTACCTGCTGAAAAACAGCAAATCTACAACCTTCAAAGACGCTCAAAAGTATTTGTGAAAAAGCTCTAAGCATTTAACAAAAATGCAACGCCGCATCCTGTTTGTTTCAAGGTAAAATAATGCGAAATAACATGAATTGAGATAGCCGACATGAGCAACGAAACAACATCTACACAAAAAGCGCAAACGCTAGCGGAAGCCTTACCTTACATTAAGCGGTTTTTTGATAAAACCATCGTGATTAAATACGGTGGCAACGCAATGACAGACCCGCAATTAAAAGAGTCTTTTGCGAGCGATGTCGTACTCCTCAAACTGGTTGGAATGAATCCTGTCGTTGTTCACGGCGGCGGACCACAAATCAACGAGATGCTCGACAAACTGGGCAAAAAAGGAGAATTCATTCAGGGCATGCGCGTTACTGATGAAGAAACCATGGACATCGTTGAAATGGTACTCGGCGGTCAAGTGAACAAAGAAATCGTGAATTTGATTAACCGCAAAGGTGGCAAGGCAGTTGGTCTAACCGGTCAAGATGGCAACTTCATTCATGCTGAAAAATTGTTGATGCCAAATCTCAACAATCCAGAAGAAATGATTGATGTTGGCCAAGTTGGAGACATCACCAAAATTGACCCAAGCATTATTAACTTCTTAGACAGTGGCGACTTTATTCCTGTGATTGCGCCGATTGGTGTGGGCCCAGATGGCGAAACTTACAACATTAATGCGGATGTTGTCGCTGGAAAGCTCGCCGAAATTCTTGGTGCAGAAAAACTCATTTTGCTGACAAACACACCAGGCGTGCTTGATAAGAATGGCACATTACTTACGGGCCTCACACCTAAGCAAATTGACGACTTGGTTGAAGATGGCACTCTCTCAGGAGGCATGTTACCAAAAATCAGCTCAGCGCTTGATGCGGCAAGAAGCGGTGTGAAATCTGTGCATATTATTGATGGCCGTGTGGAGCATGCGTTGCTCTTAGAGGTTTTAACCGATGACGGCGTGGGCACGCTCATCAAAGCAAAATAATGCAAAATAGCCAACGTGTATGGGTGTTTGACCTCGACGACACCCTGCACGACGCTTCGTCACACATCTTTCCCGTAATGAACAAAGCCATGACGCAGTACATCATGGACACCCTAGATCTAGATGAACACCATGCTTTTGAATTGCGTAAGCATTATTGGCGCATTTATGGTGCCACACTAAAGGGCTTAATGCGCCATCACGGCGTTGATCCATATCATTTCCTGTGCGAAACCCATGACAACATGGATTTAGAAAACATGGTCACAGAAATCAAACAGCTTAGGCATTGTATTAACGGCCTTAAAGGCCGAAAAGTTATTTTCACAAACGCCCCAATGAATTACGCGATACGGGTTTTGGATACATTGGGCATTACTGATTTATTTAGCTTAATATTTAGTGTTGAGTCGACTAAGTTTCATCCTAAACCGTCTGTCCGTGGATTTAAACAACTATTGCGCGCCATTAAAGCAGAAGCAAAAGATTGCGTTATGCTCGAGGATAATCTACCTGCATTAATGACAGCAAAAAGATTAGGGATGAAGACCGTTTGGGTTTCCACAAAACTCAAAAAACCGAACTTTGTAGATTTAAGAATCAATAAAGTGTTAGCACTTACTCATTCTAGAATATAATATAGATCATACTTATTACTAACTAGCATCAATAATCACTTTAAGAACACTTGGAGATTATCATGGCAACAAAACCAGGCGAACGTAAACAGCAGATTTTAGAAACTCTCGCTAAGATGCTGGAAACCCCAATACAAGAAAAAATCACCACAGCATCTTTAGCAGCAAAATTAGACGTGAGTGAAGCTGCGCTCTATCGTCACTTTGCGAGTAAAGCACAAATGTTCGAAGGCTTGATTTCTTTCATCGAACAAAGCTTATTTAGCCTCATCAATAAAATTACTACCGAAGAAACAGATGGCATGACGCAGGTACGTCGCACTGTAACGATTATGTTGTTATTTGCGGAAAAAAATCCTGGGATGACGCGGGTACTCATTGGCGATGCACTAGTCAATGAAGACAACCGATTGCAGCTACGAATCAATCAAATGTTTGACCGTTTGGAATCAACAATCAAACAGTCATTCCGCATTGCTCAAACACAGACAGGTCGCGCGATGGATCCCGAGTCCCAAGCGAATTTAATGCTATGTTTTGTGATTGGTCGCTGGCATCAATTCGCAAAGAGCGGATACAAACGCAAACCTATGGAATTTGTTCAACAACAATTAAACTACTTGAACGGCGTAGAGTAATCGCCTAAAAAACCTGCTTTATCGCATCAAGACGGGCAGCATAGACTGCCTGTTTGATTGCCTCAGGTTCAGCATGCAACTTTGCAACTGCCCCAGCATCAACTGCCAATACCGCTTTCAACAAACCTACCAACACGTTCGCTTCTGGGCATTCTGCTGATTCAAATCCAGCTCTGCCGCGTGAGTCACATTCACAAGCCAATAAAAAATCTTTAAAGCGCTGGGGTTGACGGATTGCATCCGTATCAATCAAAAACTGCAATGCAGTATCTGGTCGCATCTGAGAAACTTGATGTACTTTTCCATGGAATTTCGCAACGATTTGCGCCAACTCTTTGCATTCATTTGGCACTCGCAATCTTTTGCTCACCTCTTGTAGCAAACTTACACTTCGAACCTCATGACCAGTATGTCTAGGCCAGATTTCCTTTGGCGTCGTCCCTTTTCCTAGATCATGGGTCAACGCAGCAAATCGGATAGGAAGTGAATAGCCTTGTTTAGCCGCATAATCAATCACCATCATGATATGCACCCCTGTATCAATTTCTGGATGATACATTTCAGGCTGAGGCACACCCCAAAGCTTATCTAGCTCAGGCATTATTTTCTGTAACGCCCCGCAAGCACGCAAGACTTCAAACATTCGGCTTGGTTTAGCCTCCATCAATCCTTTGGCAAGTTCCTGCCAAACTCGCTCTGGGACAAGTGCATCAACCTCACCGTTTTCAACCATATCACGCATTAACGTCAAAGTTTCGGGCGCTACAGAAAAATCAGTAAATCTAGCCGCAAAACGCGCCGCTCTTAATATGCGTACGGGGTCTTCACTAAATGCTGGGCTTACATGCCTAAGGATTTTCTGTTTTAAATCATCTAATCCATGATATGGATCAATCAACTGCCCAGTGTCATCTTTTGCAATGGCATTGATGGTTAAATCGCGCCTAGCTAGATCTTGTTCTAATGTTACATCTGGATCAGCATGCACCTGAAAGCCTTTGTAGCCCTTCGCAGTCTTACGCTCGGTGCGGGCAAGTGCATATTCCTCATGCGTTTTGGGATGTAAAAAAACAGGAAAGTCTTTCCCAACCGCCTTGTATTCCAAAGATTCCATTTCTAAAGGCGTGCTCCCAACTACGACAAAGTCACGGTCTTTAACAACGAGCCCTAACAGCTCGTCTCGAACAGCACCGCCTACGCAGAAGACTTGCATATTATCTACCAGCACCAGCCCGAAAACGGTTATAAGCGTTACGTGGATTATCTTCACGAAGATAATCAGGCACGACTGTTTCTAAGGCCGCAGGAGAAAAACCTAAAAACGCTGGAAAACTCGTTACACAAATACTATCAACCTCCATAGAGCGAACATTATCCCTAGTCATTAGCTTCACAGGTAACAACTCCATAGCAAAGGCTTGAAGATATGAAAGCATATTACTCAATCCAACAATTGGACGCTTTTTATTTAAGGTAAAAGCAACATAATTGACGAGTTGGCGCAAAGTGTAAACTTTGGGCCCACCTAAATCATAGATTTTTCCAAAAGCGTCCACATGATCAATTGCCATAACAAAAGCTCGGGCAACATCTTCAACATAAATTGGCTGAAATTTAGCGTTTGGTTTTGCTAGCAAGATGACGGGTAACAACTTTATCAACTGTGCGAAAAGGTTAATAAAACCATCACCGCGACCAAATATAATCGACGGCCTAAATATTGTCACAGACAAGCTTTGCGCTTGTCGTAATAAGGCTTGCTCACCTTCAGCCTTTGATTTCAAATATTGACTAGGTGCTTGTTGCGAGGCCTGTAAAGCACTCATATGAAGCAATCTTTTGATGCCAAGCTTTACGCACAAAGCAGCAACCCGCATAGGTAGCTCTGCGTGCATGGTTTTAAAGCTCGCTTTTTTGCTGTCATGCAAAACGCCAATTAAATTAATGACCACATCTGAGCCTTTTAAGGCTTGCTTTAAAGAGGTGTCATCCATCACATCACACTCCAGCACAGCGACATTAGCTAACAAAATAAGATGCTTGCTTGCCTCGCGCTTGCGGGTCAGCACATTAACTGAATAGCCTGCCAAACTAAGCTGGCGAACAATTGCGCTCCCTACAAAACCTGAACCACCCAATACACAGACTTGCTTCATCATTTTGGTATACTTTCTTTTTACTAATCACTTGAATATTTATTATCGACATCTTCACTGATTGACTGGCTAACCGCATTTACGCTACCGGATGTAGCACCCCCATCACCAGTAATAACACCTAATCTTTGTTTAAGACTTAACGTCTTAGTTCCTAACTGATGCGAATAAAAACAAGTATTCGCCATAACCTTTTGTACATATTGTCGTGTTTCTAAAATCGGAATGGTTTCAGCATAAATTGCTCCCTCCATCGATTTTTTTGGTGCCCAATGTTTGGCATTACCAGGGCCAGCATTATAAGCGGCTGTAGCCATCGCAGCTTGACCACTCATTAAGTCTAGGGTGTATCGCAAATAATAAGTACCAAGCTTCACATTAGTTTCTGTTTGATGAATCATGTTTTGGCGATAATCATTAAACCCTGTTCTTTTAGCAATCCAGGCCGCTGTCGCTGGCATAACCTGCATCAACCCTGATGCCCCAACGCCAGATTTTGCATACGTGACAAAACGACTTTCTTGACGCGTTAGGCCGTACACCCAAGCTTCATCTAAACCATTCACTTTAGCGAAAGACTGAACCGTTTCTCGATATGGGGCTGGATATCGCAACACAAAATTATGCACAAACTTAGTCTTTTCAGCCGTATTAATCGCTAAGTCATACCAAGTTTGACGCATCGCCAATTCAGCAGCAGCCAACATCTGCTTATCATCATAATCTTTAGTTGCCCAAGCCCACTCAGCCCTGCTTTCCCAGCGCATATCTAAGCGTTGCAACTCTATCGATCTTTGTATTGCAGGCTGATTTTTAATTGCTAATACTTCACTTTCTGTTGGGATATAGTTGCTTGGCGGCCCGCTAAGTAAATCTCCCAGCTCGTCTCTAGCTAACAAACCATAATAAGTATGCTCTCGTGAAAGCGGTACAAAAATAGCATTTGCTTTAGGAACAGCACTTTGCTCTTTGTAAGCACGTCCTTTCCAATAGCGCCACACGGGCTCATCTTGTTGCGTAGCAGACATATCGTCTATTGTTGCTGAAACAACACTCCAATTTTTGTCTAATAACGCGGCACGAACCTTCCAGGCTAATTCATCTGAATCTAGCTCAGCATTTTTTACCTTAGCATATAAATTTAAAGCATCTGTATCGTGCCGACGTGCTGCCTGCATCGCCAATCGTCCCCACATATACATTTGTTCATCCGACTCAAAATATGAGCTCAATGTTGCCCATGTTTTCAAACCAGCCTCTAATTGACTTCGCGCTAACTTATCAATTGCGTACAAATTTAATGCGCGCCCCAGGTGACTTTTAAATGGAATAGATTTTTTTTCTAAGGCGGCTTGAGGATTTTGAAAAACTACATCAATCAGTTTTAAATCAGTCTTAGCAACCGAAGCATCTCGCTGAACTATCGCTTTCGCTAGTGCAACTTTTCCTTGTTGCATCGCCAATCTAAATCGGGCCCAAATATCATCTTGCGTCAGCACCTTGGCGGCTTGCATCAAATCAAACAAAGTCTCGCAATTACTTGGCTGATCAGATGCCGTCATCCACAACGCCTTACCTTCGGTAAGCGCAATCAAATCTCCTTTTTTAACTCTCCCCTCAAGGGTATAGCAAGAAACAGCAATATCTTCACGCTTAAAATTTGCTTGCTCTTCAAAAAAAGAGTCCCAATCTTGACGTCTTGCTAGGCTTTTCAGCCACTCACCACGCACACGATCCGAAAAAGGAAAATCCGCATATTGTGATAAAAAATTTCGTACGGCAATTTTGTCACTGCTACCCAATGTAATCAGCATCAGCCAATAATCTGCATAAGGCGCTAATAGGTAATTTTGCGCATGAAGCTGATTTGCATCATCAGCAAGCGACTTGATATTTTTCGATTGATAAGCGCTTTGAGCATGCGCAAAGGTTTCGTCCGCATTCATCGCCCAGGCTGAGCTAACGCTGAATAAAAACGTGCTAAATAAGGTAACCCAGAATTTCATTTACTTCCTTAGCCGACGATTTGAAAGGCATATCCAATCGCGTCGTGAAAATATAAGGCCGTGTGACGGTCTATACCAAGATGATGCGAAAAGCCGCCATGACAACTGCCGCCGCCAGTAATAGTAAAAATGCGTATTTAATGAGTTGCCCTAACAGGCGAAGATAGCGCTTATCGCCTTTGACCAAAAAGGCACCAAAGCAAACTGCACAAGAGAATATAACTAAAATTAATAAAATTCTTGCGATTAGAAGACCCATGATACTTGGCTCGCTTAAATGTAGTTCAAGACAGGTGAGGCAACTACCGTCGATTGAAAACCACTCGGAGCTTCTTCAGCTTTTTCAAAACTTGCATACTCCCAAGCATCAGCGTCCGCCATCAAGGTACGAAGTAATTGGTTGTTTAATGCATGCCCTGATTTATACGCTGTAAAAGCACAAAGCAATGGATGGCCAAGCACATATAAATCTCCAATTGCGTCTAACGTTTTATGCTTAACGAATTCATCGTCGTAACGTAAACCATCATGATTCAAAATACGGTACTCGTCTAAAACAATTGCATTGTCCAAGCTACCGCCTCGCGCCAAGCCCATAGAGCGCAACGCTTCAACTTCATGCATGAAGCCAAATGTGCGTGCACGACTTACTTCTTTGATATATGAATTATCCGCAAAATCAATCTTTACATTATTACCAGTATGCTCAAAAACCGGGTGCGCAAAATCAATCGTAAAATCAATCTTAAAACCAAAATACGGATCGAATCGCACCCATTTATCTCCATCGCGGACTTCGACCGTCTTTTTGATACGAATAAATTTTTTGAGGGCAGCTTGTTCGACAATGCCAGCCTCTTGAAGTAAAAATACAAATGGCCCAGAGCTACCATCCATAATAGGCACTTCACCAGCCGTTAAATCTATATAGATGTTATCTATTCCTAGCCCAGCTAGCGCGGACATTAAATGCTCGACAGTGGCGACGCGCACCCCTTTGTGTTCCAAGGCTGAACACATCCGGGTGTCGCATACATATTGAGGTTGCACTTTGATTTCCGCTGAATCGGGCAGATCGACGCGACGGAAAACAATACCAGTGTCAGGCAAGGCAGGACGCAAAGTCACTGTGACTTTTTCACCTGTATGTAAGCCCACACCAGTGGCACTAATTGATTTTTTAAGGGTGCGCTGTTTAAGCATATTTACTTTTTTAATTTCACCTTAATCAAACCTAAAAAATCGTTTTATGATTTCTCAAAACAAGAAACCCTCTCAATAAAGACTACCTATCCTGCTAAAAGCATAGCATAAATGCCGCACCCACTCACCATGGAGTGCCAGTTCAACACCGATCTAAAAAATAATATTAGTCAGCTTGTTTGCGCAAAAATGCTGGAATATCGTACTCTTCAATACCATCTTTTTGCATGGCAGCCACTTGCGCACGACGACCGCTATTTTGGGTAAAAACAGCAGGTTCCTCATCATCCATATAGCCAACATTACCAGCACCAGTATAGATCGGTTGGTTCGTTGTACCATCACGCACTACTGGCGTTGCCATCACTAGTTTTGGTTTTTGTTGTGCACCAACGCCATTCAAGCCAGTAGCAACCATCGTTACACGCAAACCATCACCCATGCTTTCATCGAATACGTTACCAACAATTACGGTTGCATCTTCTGCGGTGAATGAACGAATCGTATTCATGACATCGTTATATTCTTTCATTTTGAAAGAATGATTTGCAGTGATGTTAACGAGCACACCGCGTGCATTTGCTAAGTTAACGTTCTCCAACAATGGGCTTGCTACTGCTTGCTCAGCAGCCAATACAGCACGATCCGGACCTGTTGCAACAGCAGAACCCATCATCGCCATGCCCATTTCAGACATCACAGTGCGCACGTCTGCAAAGTCGACGTTAACCATACCAGGGCAATTAATAATTTCAGCGATACCTGAAACTGCATTATGAAGTACATCATTTGCTGCTTTAAATGCATCGATAAATGTCACATCATCGCCCAACACTTCCATCAACTTGTCATTAGGGATAATGATAAGAGAGTCAACGTGCTTAGAAAGTTCTTCCAAACCGTCTGTCGCAACCTTGCTGCGTTTACCTTCAAAAGCAAAAGGCTTGGTCACCACAGCAACCGTCAAGATGCCCATTTCTTTTGCCACTTCAGCCACGATAGGCGCTGCGCCCGTCCCTGTGCCTCCACCCATACCAGCAGTAATAAACAGCATATCAGCGCCATCAATCACTTCAGCGATACGGTCACGGTCTTCCAAAGCGGCTTCGCGGCCAATCTCTGGTTTCGCACCTGCGCCCAAGCCTTTAGTAATGTCCATACCAATTTGCAGTACGGTTTTCGCTTGGCTCTTCTTTAGCGCTTGCATATCAGTATTTGCGCAAATGAACTCTACGCCACCGACATTTTTTTCAATCATATGTTCAACAGCGTTACCGCCGCATCCACCAACACCAATCACCTTAATGACGGCTTCTTGGTTTTCATTATCCATAATTTCAAACATTGTATTTCTCCTTGATTTCTGCCTAAACTAATTTACTTCTGCCTTTACTGCTTTTTACTACCACCACTTACTACTAAAAGTTACCTTGGAACCAACTCTTCATTCGTTCAAAAATTCGACCGAAAGAGTTAGCATCCAAACTTCCTTGAATCTGTTGTGCAACCTGCCTTTTGCCAATTAACAACAAACCAACACCTGTCGCATAGCGTGGACTGCTGACCACTTCTGACAAACCACCTACATATCTTGGCAAGCCAAGTCGAACTGGCATGTGGAAGATTTCCTCGCCTAACTCAACCATTCCCTTCATCATCGCTGAACCACCTGTAATTACGATGCCAGAAGCAATCATTTCCTCTAGGCCGCTGCGGCGCAATTCAGCTAATACAAACTCATAGAGCTCAACCACGCGAGGCTCAATCACCTCAGCCAAGGTTTGCACAGAAAGCTGGCGTGATTCACGTCCATCAGTCCCCTGCACTTCTACCACTTCTCGTGGGTCAGCCAATTGACGCAACGCACAACCATGTTTGATCTTGATGTCTTCTGCAGACTGCGTTGGAGTTCTTAGTGCCACGGCAACGTCATTTGTGATTTGGTCGCCAGCAATTGGAATAACAGCGGTATGACGAATTGCGCCTTGCTTGAATACTGCAATGTCTGTGGTGCCGCCCCCAATATCTACCAAGCACACACCTAGTTCTTTTTCATCCTCAGTCAACACAGCCTCACTTGAAGCAAGGGGTTGAAGGATTAAATCACTCACTTCCAAACCACAACGCTTAATACTTTTCACGATGTTTTGCGCAGCGGCTACAGCACCAGTCACAATATGTACTTTTACTTCCAGCTTCATACCACTCATGCCAAGCGGCTCACGCACATCTTCCTGGCCATCAATGATGTACTCTTGCGTGAGGATGTGAAGAATTTGCTGATCCGATGGCAACGCAATAGCTTGCGCAGTTTCAATGACTCGAGAAACATCGGCTTGCGTGACTTCAGCATCTTTAATTTTGACCATTCCGCGTGCATTGATACTTTGCACATGGCTACCTGCAATGCCTGTAAACACATTTTTAATCGTGCAATCAGCCATTAATTCGGCCTCTTCAATTGCGCGCTGAATCGCATTCACCGTGGAGTCAATATTAATCACCACGCCTTTTTTAAGGCCACGTGAAACGTGTTGTCCTAGCCCGATGACATTCATATTGCCGTCAGCCATCAGCTCCGCAACAATTGCGACAACTTTAGATGTCCCAATATCTAAGCCAATAATGAGGTTTTTCTCTTCTTTAGCTCTACTCATTGTCTTTCTCCACTTTTCTTAATTTGCATTTATTCATTTACTTGTATTCATATGAGTTATCGTGAATATTTCAACCTGCTTTGTTAAGCTTTAGCCTTTTTAACTAGATCGGTCTTAATATTTTTCTTAATTGCCTCTTTATTCACTGCTGTTTTTTTGCCGGGCTCTTTTTTCGCATCATCTGGTTTAGCCTTGTGCGCTATTGGCTCCTTTTCTTCCTTAGGTGCCGCAGCCAGCGCGGCCTGCTTAAATGCAGCTAAAGCAGTCGGACTCCGAACTGCAAAACCACTTGGGTAGCGCAAATCCACATAACTCAAATTGCCTTTTAAGCCCGCATAGGTTTTTTTATAAACCTGCATAAATCTTGCCAAACGCATTTCCATGCTTTCGCGACCCAATGAAATCACCATGCCAGTATTCGTCGTTACCTGCCATGAGCGTCTCGGTGTTAGCGTAATTTCAGTTACTTTCATTGTGCTCGGTGCAATCAACTCACTAAACTCCCCAAAATGCTCTGCAACTTCTTTTACGCCATCACCTGGCCCGTAAAATACAGGCAGGTCTGCATCCGATGCTGCATGAAAAAGCTCGCCATGCGTGTTCACTAAAGCAATATTTCCCCAACGCGCTAATGCCTGATGCTCTTCAATGACCACTTCTAAACTACTAGGCCATCGTCTTCTAATGCTGACTTTTCTTGCCCATGGCAATTTTTCAAATGCCTCACGCGTTTTAACTAAATTCACCGTAAAGAAATTTCCTTGCAAATAACGGCTAGAAATTAGCTTTACCTGTTCACGCGTAACATGCTTTAACTCGCCCTCAACACGCACTTCGCGCAGTGGGAAGATTGGCAAATGCACCACCACGTAAAGCGAGGCATATAAAAACAATACGAATGAAATCGCAAATAGCACGTTTGCAATCCAATTCAACACATTGGGTTTATCCCACATGCGCTTTAGCTCCGTGTTGTACCATCGCAAGACTCAAAATACGCTTCACTAACTCATTAAAAGAGATTCCTGCAGCTTTTGCTGCCATTGGCACCAAGCTATGATCTGTCATGCCGGGGCTAGTATTGACCTCCAAGAAGTAATGATTGCCAGCTTCATCCATCAGGAAATCTACGCGCCCCCAACCCGTGCCACCAATGGCTTTAAATGCCTGCAAAGCTTCTGCTTGTATCTTGGCTTCTTGCACTGCTGGAAGGCCACATGGACATAAATACTGGGTGTCATCACGTAAATATTTAGCCTCAAAATCATAAAATTCATTCGCAGGCACAATACGTACAATTGGCAATACTTGATCACCCAAAATACCCACGGTGTATTCACCACCGCCAACAAACTGCTCAGCAATGACAAGCGGATCTGACTTCGCTGCCAACTCATATGCCGCCTTTAATCCGCCAGCCACTTTTACTTTGCTAATGCCAATACTTGAACCTTCATTTGCTGGCTTCACAAATAAAGGCAGGCCTAACTTTTTCTCAATATCGGTAAAATCTGAATTTGCACTCACCACTTCAAAAGCTGGAGTTGCAACACCTGCGGCATGCCAAATTAATTTGGTACGCCATTTATCCATACCAATGGCCGATGCCATAACACCAGAGCCTGTGTAAGGAATATCAAACAACTCTAAAGCGCCCTGCATAGTGCCGTCTTCACCAAATCGGCCATGTAGCGAGATAAAAGCCGCGTCATATTGCTCTAAGTCATGCAATGGGCGAGTCGCTGGATCGAAAGCTTCAGCATTAATGCCTTGGGCCTTCAGCGCTACCAACACGGCCGAGCCGCTTTTGAGCGACACTTCACGTTCGCCGGATTTCCCACCCAATAAAACGGCTACTTTTCCAAATATTTCACTCATAATTTCTCGCCCACTTTGTCACCCAACACATGTACTTCTTGATGCAAGTTAATTCCAAATTTTTCTTTAACCGTATCGCGCATCAACGCTATTAATTGCTCAATATCTGCCGCACTCGCATCGCCTAAATTCACAATAAAATTAGCGTGTTTCTCTGACACTTGTGCCCCACCAATTTGGTGACCTTTTAAGCCGCAAGCCTCAATCAATCGCGCTGCATAATCACCTTCTGGATTACGGAAGGTCGAGCCAGCGTTGGGTAAATTAAGCGGCTGCGTCGCCAATCTCTTAGCCAATAAAGCTTTAATGTTTTGATCTGCCTCTTCCGCATTACCTTTTGGCAATTCAAACCATGCCCCAACAAACCATTCATTTGCTACTGGCATTGCCACATGGCGATACGTCGCGACAAATTCTGAAGCAGAACGCTCATGTACGAAGCCTTTTGCATCAATAGTCAGCACGCGATTAACGCTGTCCCAAGTTTCGCCACCATGACAACCTGCATTCATCGCCAAAGCCCCACCTACCGTGCCAGGAATGCCTGCCCAAAACTCGCCGCCTTGCTTAGATTGCTTTGCGGTAAATCTTGCTAACTTGGCACAAGTAACACCGGCCTCGGCGTAAATCAAGTTGCCTTCCATCTGCAAAGCATTAAGGGCGTTATGAAGGATCACCACCGTACCGCGCACACCAGCATCTCTTACTAACAAATTTGAACCTAAGCCCACAAAATACACTGGTTCATTAGCACCTAAATTTTTCAAGAAGACACTTAAATCATCCAGTCCTTCAGGAATATATAAACGGTCAGCATTGCCGCCCACGCGCCAGCTGTTGTAACGAGTCATCGGCTCGTTCAATAGCAAAGTACCTTGTGCTTGGGCTTGTACCATTAGTTGCATAAATCCCTTGTTAAGCTTGCCACTTGGCCGATAGAGCCAGCCCCCATCACAATAACCACATCACCCTCTTGCACTGTATTTACAATCGCTTGTGGCAAATCGACTGTTGTTTCTACAAATAGAGGCTCAACCTTGCCAGCCACACGCACGGCACGCACCAACGAGCGGCCATCAGCCGCAACAATCGGGGCTTCGCCAGCCGAATAAACTTCGGTGAGCAAGACTGAATCAGCGCTCGACAGCACTTTCACAAAGTCTTCAAAACAATCACGCGTTCTGGTGTAACGATGCGGCTGGAAAGCTAAGACTAGTCGTCGATCAGGAAATGCACCACGGGCCGCCGCAATCACAGCTTGCATTTCGACTGGGTGGTGTCCGTAATCATCAATCAAAGTGAATGTGCCCCCTGCTGGCGCATTCACTTCACCATAACGCTCAAATCGACGACCTACCCCTTTAAATTCTTTGAGCGCTTTAATCATTGCTGCATCGGGCACATTCAGTTCGCTAGCAATCGCAATTGCGGCCAAGGCATTGAGCACATAATGCTTACCTGGCAGATTCAAGGTCACATCAAACTCTGTTGTCACACCATTAATGCGCTGCACGGTAAATCGCATTTGCCCGTTGTCCGCCACCACATTTATCGCTCTAACACGTGCCTCTTCACTAAAACCATAGGTCATTACTGGTTTAGTCACCCGCGGCAAAATTTCACGGATATTTGCGTCGTCTAAGCACACTACCGCCATACCCCAAAAGGGCAATTGCTGCACAAAATCCACAAAAGCTGTTTTGAGCTTATCGAAGCTATGCTCATAAGTATCCATGTGGTCAGCATCAATATTGGTGACCACTGCCATTACCGGTGTGAGATGCAAGAACGAGGCATCGGACTCATCTGCCTCAGCAACGATATATTCACCCGTGCCCAATTTTGCATTCGCATTTGCAGACTCTAATTTGCCACCTATTACATAGGTAGGATCCATTCCTGCTTCAGCCAAAATGCTGGCAATTAAGCTCGTGGTCGTTGTCTTGCCGTGCGTACCAGCCACTGCAATGCCTTGTCTAAAACGCATTAATTCAGCCAGCATTAAGGCGCGCGGCACCACTGGGATCTTACGAGCACGCGCTTCCTGGACTTCAGGGTTGGCTTCATTGACTGCACTTGAAACCACGACCACATCAGCATCCGTCAGATTCTCTTTTTGATGACCTTGGTAGACCGTTGCTCCTGCAGCTTTCAATCTCGCTGTGACACTGTTGCTTGCTAAATCCGAACCTGTAACGTTAAAACCCAAATTCACCAACACTTCAGCAATACCGCTCATGCCTGAGCCGCCGATACCAATAAAATGGATATTTTTGACTTTATGTTTCACAGCGCCACCTCCATACAAACACGAACCACATCGGCTGTTGCATCTGGCTTACCTAAAGCACGCGCTTTATTAGCCATCTTCAAACAACTCTCACGCGTCAACGTCGTCAAAATATTCACTAATTTTTCTACTGTTAATGCTTTTTGTTGTACCAAACAAGCAGCTTCATACTCTGCCAAATAAGCCGCATTCGTGGTTTGATGGTCATCCACTGCAAATGGAAATGGCACCAACAAGCTACCCAAACCCACTGCTGATAATTCAGCTACCGTCATCGCACCTGCACGGCAAATCACAAAATCAGCCCATGTATACATCTCAGCCATATTGTCGATAAAAGCACGACAATCAGCCTCTACGCCATGTTGTACATAGTTACTTTTCAACACTTCAATATGCTTGACCCCAGCCTGATGAATCACAACTGGTCGTTTTTCGGCAGGCATCACGGCCAAAGCTTGTGGAATCAAATCATTGAGGGCCTGCGCACCCAAACTACCGCCAACCACCAATAGCTTTAGCGATCCTTCATGCTTATTAAAGCGAATCACAGGTTCAGCTAATGTCGCAATATCCGCACGGACTGGATTTCCAACTACGTTCGCTTTCTTAAGCGCTCCCGGGAAGGCTGCCAAGACACGTGTTGCGATTTTCGCCATTAATTTATTGGTTAAACCAGCTACTGAGTTTTGCTCATGTATCACTAATGGCTTACTAAGTAAACGCGCCATTAGCCCGCCTGGGAATGCGGCAAAACCACCCATACCAAGCACAACATTTGGCTGATGTTTGCGTATCGCGCTAAAGCTTTGACTTAAAGCTTTAGCTAACTTAATCGGCAACAACAACCAGCCCAACAAGCCTTTACCACGCACTCCTTGCATGGTTATCATGGCCTTCGCATAATTTTTACCTTCTATCAGGCGATTTTCCATTCCACCTTCAGTTGCTAGCCAAACAATACGCCAGCCTTGCGCTTTCAAATGATCGGCAACAGCCATCGCTGGATAAACATGTCCACCTGTGCCACCTGCCATCACCATGAGAGTTTTGGCACTCATACTTGAATACCTTTAAACAAACGTTTATTTTCCCAATCGATACGGAGTAGCACTGCCATCGCTACACAATTCGCAACAATGCCCGTCCCTCCAAAGGAAAGTAGGGGCAACGTCAAACCTTTTGTCGGCAACAGTCCCATATTCACGCCCATATTGATGATGCTTTGCACGCCCATCCAAACACCAATTCCTTGCGCCAACAATGCTGAAAAGTATTGCTCATTACTGACCGCTTCTTTAGCAATTTTGAAAGAACGCAGCACAATCCAAGCGAACATACCAACCAAGACTGCCACACCAACAAAACCGAGTTCTTCTGCAATCACAGCTAATAAAAAGTCTGTATGTGCCTCTGGTAAATACATCAACTTTTCGACACTAGCCCCCAAGCCAACACCCAGCCATTCACCACGTCCGAACGCAATCAAGGCGTGGGTCAATTGATACCCTTTACCAAATGGATCAGCCCAAGGATCCATATAACCCACAATCCTCTGCAAGCGATAAGGTGAGGTTTTAATCAAAATAATAAAACCAATAAAAAGCAAAATAAGTAAGCCCACAAAAATGCGATAGTTAATCCCACCCAACCATAAAATGGCGATTGAAATGGAAGCAATCACCACGAAAGCACCAAAGTCTGGCTCAATCAAAAGTAATCCGCCCACCAAGAGCATCACACCCAACATCGGCAAAAAGCCATGCTTAAAGCTATCCATTAAAGCCGCTTTACGCGTGGTGTAATCCGCAACATAAACTGCGGCTAAAAACTTCATAAACTCCGAGGGTTGAACTTGGAAAAACACCAACTTAATCCAGCGGCGGCTTCCCAACACTTTATGACCAATGCCAGGCACAAGCACCAAGGCCAACAACCCCAAGCCAATCAAAAACAAAAGTGGCGCAGTTTTTTGCCAAATGCGCAGCGGCACCTGAAACGCTAAGCCACCCGCAAGAAGACCAGCCACCAAGAAGCCTGCATGACGCACCAAATAATAGGTCGCTTGATGGTGTGTTAACGATTTACCTTCAGCCCAAGAAATTGAGGCTGAATAAACCATGACCAAGCCAAAAGCAAGTAAAATCAAGGTCACCCAAAGCAAAGCTTGGTCATAGCTTTCACCCGTGATTTTGTTGCGATTATTCAACATCGGCATCATGCAGCAGCCTCCTGACTCGCTAGTGCTTTAACGCTTTGTACAAATACTTCTGCACGATGTACATAGTTGCGGAACATATCGAAGCTAGCACAAGCTGGCGAGAGTAATATCGCATCGCCAGATTGCGCTAAGGCATAAGCTTGTTTCACTGCATCTTCCAAGCTTTCTGCCCGCACCAAATTCACCAACGTACTTTTTAAAGCATGTTCAATATTCGGCGCATCACGCCCAATCAACACAACTGCACGCGCATTTTTAGCCACAATTTCAGCAAGTGGTAAAAAGTCCTGACCTTTGCCATCACCGCCTGCAATTAACACAATCTTTTTGTTATCCTCTGGGCCCACCAAGCCTTGAAGAGCAGCATAAGTGGCCCCAACATTGGTGCCTTTTGAGTCATCATAAAAAGCAACATTTCCAATATCTGCAATCCATTCCACTCGGTGTGGTAAACCTTTGTATTCACGCAAAGCGTTCAGCATGGCTGATTGCGACACACCAATTGCTTCACATAAAGCCATTGCAGCCAAGGCATTCGCTGCGTTGTGCAGGCCTGCAATCTTCATTGTTTGCGTGGCTAATAATGCCTGAGTACCACGCATTAAATTTGTGATGCCCGCTTGTGTAGTCAAACCATAATCTTGCTCATTTACAGCTTTGTCTAAACCAAAAGTCACGCAGGTACGGCCTTGTATTGCCATACCCATGCTCCAAGCGTCTTGACGATTGAGCACTTGCACACCACCACCTGCAAAAATACGGGCTTTCGCCTGCGCGTAATCCTTCAGACCTTGATAACGATCCATGTGGTCTTCGCTAATATTTAGCAGCGTTGCGGCGTCTGCATTCAGGCTTGATGTAGTTTCGAGCTGAAAGCTTGAAAGCTCAAGCACATAAACATCAGGCACATCACCATTAAGCGTGTCTAACACTGGCAAGCCAATGTTCCCAGCGACGACTGTTTTAAAGCCGGCTGCTTTGCACATTTCACCGGCCAAAGTTGTAACGGTACTTTTGCCATTAGCACCGGTAATCGCAATCACCTTGGCACTTGCAGGTTTGTATTGTGCAAATAGCTCAACATCACCCACTACCGGCACGCCGCGCTTGATAGCTGCTTGTACCATGGATTCAGCAAGTGGCACACCCGGACTAATCACGATAATTTCCGCTTCACCAAACACAGCTTCTGTAAACTCGCCTGCGTGTAACTTCACTTCTGGCAACTCAGCTTTTAAGGCGCTCACACCTGGCGGCGTTTCACGCGTATCGGCCACAGACAAACGTGCGCCTTGGCGATGCAGCCAACGCAATGCCGAAAGCCCCGTGTCACCGAGGCCTAGCACTAACACCTGTTTATCTTGTAATTCGAGTTTCATCGTATTTTTAAACTAGCCAATCCAACTAACACCAACATCATCGTAATAATCCAAAAACGCACAACGACTTGCGTCTCTTTCCAACCTTTTTGTTCATAGTGATGGTGCAATGGCGCCATTAAAAATATGCGTCGACCTTCGCCATACTTCTTTTTGGTGTAGCGAAAATAACTTACTTGAATCGCCACCGATAATGTTTCAACCACAAACACGCCACCCATCACAAATAGAATGATTTCTTGACGAACAATCACCGCAACTGCACCCAGTGCCGCACCCAAAGCAAGTGCACCAACATCACCCATGAATACTTCTGCCGGGTAAGCGTTAAACCATAAGAAGCCCAAGCCTGCGCCGGACATTGCCGCACAAAATACCATCAACTCACCAGCGCCTGGCACATAAGGGATACCTAAGTATTTTGAGAAAAATATGTGGCCTGTTACATAAGCAAATATCGCCAAGGCCGCTGAAATCATAAGTGTTGGCATAATGGCCAAACCATCCAAGCCGTCTGTCAAATTCACTGCATTGCTACTACCAACCAACACCAAGTAAGTCAGCACCACAAATCCAATTGCACTGAGTGGAAATACGAGGTGCTTAAAAAATGGAATATACAAAGTAGTTTCAGCTGGGATCGTTGCGGTTTGTACTAAATAAACCGCAACACCAAATCCAATCACTGACTGCCAAAAGTATTTCGCTTTTGCTGAGAGACCTTTGGGGTTGCGGTAAACCACCTTGCGCCAATCATCGACAAATCCAATCACACCAAAGCCTAACGTTGTAAATAAGACCACCCAAACGTATCTGTTACTTAAATCAGCCCAAAGCAAAGTCGAAATGGCAATCGCCACCAAAATGAGTGCGCCACCCATGGTTGGCGTGCCAGCTTTAATTAAGTGAGTTTGCGGGCCATCATCACGCACTGATTGGCCCACTTTATACTCAGTCAATTTTCGAATAAGTTTTGGGCCAACCACAAATGAAATCGCTAATGCCGTCATCGTTGCCAACACTGCACGCAAAGTGATGTAGTTAAATACATTGAAGCCATGAATGTCGTGTGCCAACCAACGTGCAAGTGCTAACAACATTAGTGATTCCCCCCATTATTATTGTTCGTTTGTGTCAATTGAATTGCGTCAACCACGCGATCCATCTTCATCGAGCGAGAGCCTTTTACCAAAACGGTAACTTCACTACCCATATTTTTTTTCAGCGCAACGGCTAAAGCTTCGACTGATTCAAAATGTGTGGCACCCTCCCCGAAAGCTTCGACTGCCATTTTGCTGAGCTTGCCAAGCGCAAAAAGATTTTCAATGCCCGCTGCTTTTACATAATCACCAATTTCCGCATGCATATTTGGCGCATCATCACCAAGCTCAGCCATATCACCCATCACAAAGATGCGTTTATCTTGACTCGCTTTTAGCACATCAACTGCAGCCTTCATCGACATTGGATTTGCGTTATAAGTATCATCAATCACTTTTGAACCAGCAAAGCCCTGCTTGGCTTGCAAGCGACCTTTTGCACCTACAAACTCACTTAAGCCTTTGGCAATACTCTCCAAAGACACATTTAATGCCAATGCAGCAGAAGACGCCGCTAAGGCATTGCGCACGTTGTGCAAGCCTGGTGCAGGCAAAGTAAATGAAACCTTGCCAACTGGCGCGAGCAACTCAATATTGCTGTCAACCACGCCCAACACATAAGTTGCAGTAACATCAGCTTTTGCGTCTAAACCAAAAGTTATTTGCTGTTGCTTGCTTGCAAGTTTTTTCCACAATTCAGCAAAAGCATCATCAGCGTTAATAACAGCTATACCGCCATCCGCCAAACCTTCAAAAATCTCCCCTTTTGCTTTTGCAATTGCTTCCACACTGCCAAGCTCACCAATGTGCGCTGTACCAGCGTTATTCACTACAGCGATGCTTGGCTTGGCCAACTGCGTTAAATAAGACAATTCACCCGCGTGATTCATGCCCATCTCCAGCACCGCATAACGATGTTGATCACGTAAATTAAGCATCGTCAGCGGCAAACCAATGTCATTATTAAAGTTGCCTTTCGTAGCTAACACACTGTCATCATCACCAGTCACCACTCTTAAAATAGCCGCCAACATTTCCTTCACTGTCGTTTTGCCATTACTGCCGGTGATAGCGACAACAGGCATGGTGAACTTAGCCCGCCAATATGCTGCCAAGTCACCTAGTGCCAAGCGCGTATCATTGACTTGAACTGCAGAGCTTACATTTGAGGCTTTAGTAACTAAAACTGCCGCAGCACCTTGTGCCAAACTTGATGCGGCATATTCATGTCCATCAAAATTCTCACCTTTGAGCGCGACAAATAATTGCCCCTGCCTAATCGCACGGCTATCAGTCCCCACGCAACAAAACTCGACATCAGCGCCCACTAGTTGGCCACGTGTCGCCAAAGCAACTTCAGATAAGCGCATCATGCCGCCATCTCCTGCAAGGTTTCTTGCGCCACTTGCATATCGCTAAATGGATATTTCACACCAGCAATCTCTTGATAATCTTCATGGCCTTTGCCAGCAATCAAGACCACATCACCTTTTTTGGCCTGATGAATGGCATATTTAATGGCTTCAGCACGACTTTCTATGCTTGTTGCATTGTTACCAGCGCCAGCAAGTACCGCCTTAACAATGCTTGCGGCTGGTTCGTTGCGTGGGTTATCGGAAGTCACAATGACACGACTTGCAAGATCTGCTGCTACCTTCCCCATCAATGGACGTTTGCCTTGATCCCTATCACCACCACAACCAAACACGCATATCAATTCTGAACTAGGCGACAATTGAGCACGCAATGATTTCAGCACTTGCTCTAATGCATCTGGGGTATGAGCGTAATCAACTACTATTAAGGGGTATTTTCCGCCACCATATTGCTGCATACGCCCAGCAACCGGCCGAATTACTGACAGCGCTTTCACTGCATCTGCCAAAGCAACATCTGAAGCAAGCAACGTTGCCAAGACGGCAAGTAGGTTGTACGCATTAAACTGACCAATAACAGAAGCACTAATAGTAGCTTCGCCTTGCGGCGTCAGCACTTCTAAAGTCATGCCAGCCTCGCTCAACTGCATATTTTTTAATGCAATATCGTTGGCGCTAGCAACATCTTCATTCAAACCGTAAGTCATTACAGCTTTGCCTTGAGCAGACAACTCCATGGCAAGTTGTTTGCCAAAAGCATCATCACGATTTAATACGGCTACTTTCAAACCATCCCAGACGAATAGCTTTTTCTTAGCCTCACCATAAGCTTGCATATCACCGTGATAATCCAAGTGGTCACGCGTTAAATTTGTAAATACTGCGACATCAAAATTCACGCCGTTCACACGGCCTTGATCCAGACCATGCGACGAAACCTCCATCGCAACAATTTCTGTTTTTTGTGCTAAAAATTCTGCTAACAAGCCATGTAAAATGATGGCATCTGGGGTGGTATTGGTGGTTGTCGATAACTTACCAACCAAGCCATTACCCAAAGTGCCAATAACAGCAGACTGCCGATTAAGCGATGCGAATGCTTGAGCCAACCAATGCGTGCAAGTCGTTTTACCATTAGTGCCGGTCACACCCACCATCCAAATACTTTGGGATGGTGCACCATAAAACTCACTGGCAATTGCACCTATTTCCTGCTTGAGCCCTAGCACAGCTTGATTGGGCAGATTCCAATCGGCATTCCATACAAAACCGTCTTGCTCCCAAATCACAGCAGATGCGCCATTAGCAATAGCTTGTGGAATATAAGCCCGTCCGTCTGCGGCTTCGCCTTTATAGGCAACAAACAAACTGCCTGCTTGCACTTGGCGACTATCTGCCGTGAGATGCTTAATCTGTGTCTGCGATTTTAGTGAAGCAAGGCTTAATGAAGCTACGTTGACATGCATCATGCAGCCTCCTTCACTTCGGGCAAATCTGCAGGTGGCAAGATGACATTATTATTTGGCGCATCTTGTGGCACACCCATCATGCGAAGGGTTGCCCCCATCACCGCGCTAAATACTGGGGCAGAAACCGCACCACCGTAATATTGACCATTACTTGGCTCGTCTATCATGACCGCTATAATTAACTTAGGATTGCTCGCCGGGGCCATGCCAACGAAAGATGCAATGTATTTATCTTGATATCCGCCGACGCCTGGCTTGTGCGCCGTTCCGGTTTTGCCCGCTACGCGATAGCCCATCACCTGTGCTTTTGGTGCAGTACCACCCGGCTGAACAACGGTCTCCAGCATGTCGCGCACACTTAATGCTGTAGCAGCTGAAAATACCTGTTGACCTACTGAAGGCTCTTTAGACTTAAGAAGCGTGACAGGTCGCAACTCACCTTCATTGGCAAATACCGTGTAAGCGCGTGCCATTTGTAATAACGTCACACTAATCCCGTTGCCATAAGAGATAGTCGCCTGCTCAATCTGATGCCATGTTTTGTAATTTCTCAGCTTGCCTGAGGCCTCCGCTGGGAAATTGACATGGGCAATTGTGCCAAAGCCTAACTGATTAAATACGCCCCACATATATTGTGGGTCAAGAGACAAGGCAATTTTAGCAGCGCCCACGTTAGACGACTTTTGAATCACTTGTGAAACCGTTAACAAACCATTTGGATGAGAATCGTGCACGGTTGCAGTGCCAATTTTATAGGTGCCTGGCGCCGTATCAATCTTGGTTTCTGCGTTGTATCTACCTGTCTCTATCGCAGCAGCAATCGTCATCGGCTTCATGGTTGAGCCTGGCTCAAAGATATCGATGATTGCGCGATTGCGTGACTTCGCACTTTCTTTGTTTGGATTGTTTGGGTTGTATGCTGGCAAATTCACCATTGCCAAAACCTCGCCAGTTTTAGCATTCAACACAACGACAGCACCCGCTTTTGCTTTGTTCTCTTCCACCGCTTTAGATAATTCACGATAAGCGAGATACTGAATTTTACGATCGATAGAAAGCACCAAATCGTGACCATCCTGCGGCAATTTCACCGCCTCCAAATCATCAACAATATGACCTTGCCTATCTTTAATCACATGGCGACTGCCTGCTTTACCAGATAACCATTTTTGGTATTGGTACTCACAACCATCCAAACCATTTTCATCCGAACCTGTATAGCCAACCAACTGAGCAGTGACTTCACCAGCAGGATAAAAACGCTTATATTCACGCTGCATATTCACACCAGGAATGTGTAAGGCCATCACATGATTAGCAAGCTCAGGTGAAATTCGGCGCTTAAGGTATACAAAGTCTCGGTTTTGATTAGCAAGCTTAGCGCCGATTTCAGTCGGGTTTAACTCTAACAACTTGGCTAACTTTTCGACCTGCTCTTTACTTGCTTTTGTATCGGCTGGGTTTGCCCAAATAGACTCTACTGGCGAGCTAATTGCTAGCGGCTCACCGTTACGGTCTGTAATCATGCCGCGATGCGCATAAAGTGTCATCGAGCGAGTGGTCCTTGCGGCGCCCTGTTGTTGCAAGAAAGCATGTCGGACACCTTGCAATAAAACAGCTCGACCGATTAAGGCGGCGAAGCCCAGCAACACCAATACCAACAGAAGGCGACGGCGCCACTGCGGTAATTTGATTGATTGCTGAACAACGGCCATTTTAGTAATACATCCCTTATTTTGATGTTTGGTTAATTGCTTGTGGCAAGGGCACATCATCCGGCGCCACAATTTGAATATGTTTAGTATCTGGCACATGCATGTGCAATAAATCAGAAGCCACTTGCTCCAATCGGCTATGCATCGCCCATGTACTTTGCTCCAACTGCAACTGACTCCACTCCGTATCTGAGAATTTCGCCATCTCTTGCTGTTGCTGTAACTCAAAAATTAACTTGCGTGACTTATGCTGCGAAGTCACAAGACTTAACGCACTTAAAATCAAGACTGCAAATAAAATAAAATTCAATCGAGTCATCTACAAGCTCACATTCGTGCGTTCAGCCACACGAAGCACTGCACTGCGCGACCTTGGGTTTTTCTTCACTTCCGTAGCACTTGGCTTTTGCGCTTTCCCAATCGCCTTCATTCTTGGCTGCGGCAAATCCTTAGCAAGCACAGGGAAGTTTGACGGCAAATCATCTCTATCTTGCTCACCTTTTACGAACTGCTTCACGATGCGGTCTTCTAACGAGTGAAAGCTAATTACAGATAACCGCCCTTGTGGTGCAAGTATTCGTAGGCACTGAGGTAAAACTAGCGACAATTCCTCAAGCTCTTTATTGAGGAAAATCCTGAGAGCTTGAAAAGTGCGCGTCGCCGGGTCTTGGCCAGGCTCGATTTTTGGGACGGCATCTGCCACGACCTTGGCAAGTTGCTTAGTAGTGGTGATGGCATCCCCCCTTGCGCGTGACGCAACAATCGCCCTTGCAATCTGTTTAGCAAACCGTTCTTCACCATAAGCTTTTATTACCTCCGCCAATTTTTGTTCTGTAACTACTGCGATAAACTCAGCAGCGGTTTGCCCGCTGCTTTGGTCCATACGCATATCCAATGGGCCATCAAATCTAAAACTAAATCCACGCTCGCCAATATCAATTTGAGGCGATGAAATGCCTAAATCCAGCAATACGCCATCCACAGCAGAAATGCCTAGTTCAACTAGCACTTCTTCCATAGCAGCAAAATGACGATGCACAATTTGAAAACGGGCATCTTGAATAGACGCCGCAGAACTTACAGCCGCCAAATCACGATCAAGCGCAATCAAACGACCCTCACTTCCCAACTTTTCCAAAATCTTACGACTGTGGCCACCACGCCCAAAGGTACCATCGACATAGATACCTGCCGGCTTAACTTTCAGGCCTTCAACCGCCTCTTCAAGCATCACCGTAACGTGTGGTGACACCTCTCCTACCGTTTGTTCAGCGCTTTTCAATGGTGAGCTCGCGCTCACAGTGAAAAGCCTTCCAATTCATTGGGTAATGCCAAATCTTCGCCTGCCATCACAATATCTAACTGAGCACGCCAAGCATCGATATTCCAAATCTCAAAGTGGCTACCTTGACCAACCAACATGGCCTGCTTATCCAAACCAGCAAATTCACGCAACGCTGGAGAGACTAGCAAGCGACCTGCCGCATCCATTTGGATATCCTCGGCGTAACCGACCAACAGACGCTGCAAAGCGCTTGATCGCTTATCGAATGATGACAAAGACATCATTTTGGCTTGAATGGGCTCCCACGCAACTTGTGGGTACAACAACAAGCAACGGTGCGGATGCGCAGTTAACACTAGCTGACCAGCACTTTCAGACAAAAGGGCGTCGCGATGCTTGGCTGGCACAGCCAACCTTCCTTTCACATCCAAACTTAATGATGAAGCACCGCGAAACATAAAATTTCTCTTAATCCCTTTTTTTATTTTGATGGGTGATAATGAAAGAGCAAAAAACTTGCTGGCCGTATCGGGAGATGAGCGCAACCAAACTGGCCAGCAAAATTCCCACAAAACACCACTTTCACCCACTTGATGACACTATAGATAAAAAAAAAGGCCATTGCAAGCCATTTTTATGATTTTTCCTTTACAGGACAATGACTTAGCGCATTTTCCGCATAAATAAAATACCCTTAAAAAATAAGCACATAGCTAATTTAATGAATGTGACTTATAAAGAGTGAAAATTCGCGGAATATTTAAGATTATTTAACAAACCCAAGCCCACAAAAGGATTGCGAGGATTGCTGTAAAAATTCAAAAATATTTAATAAATTTGAAAATAATTATCAGATAAAAAGATTGAGTTAGTTTTATAAAAAACAGAGTGTAGAAAACGAGTCGAGAATGAAATTGAAAGCAAGAGAGTTTCAATGAAAATTGAAGCTGACCGATAAGCCGGGTTCTGTTCTCACCCTGCGGCAAGTGACAGTCATTCATCTAGGCGTGCAATTACTTGCACGCTCAAGCAACCTACCCGCTGACAGCGCGAGCAACGCCATTGTCAGCCTATTTGGTCTTGCTACGGATGGAGGTTACCGCGTTTCACCGTAACTTAATACGCTCGTCTCTGTGGCCCTATTCCGCGCCTTATACTATTGCTAGCTTTCAGCGTACGGCCGTTAGCCGTCATCCTGCTCTGCGTAGCCCGGACTTTCCTCCCCTCATTGCTGAGCGGCGACTGTCTAGTCAGCTTCAAAGTCATTTTAACACGCAAACGATCGCGGCCTTATAATGTCGCATCTCCATTAAAAATTATTTGACTCGCGATGCCGGAAGATAAAAACGAACAACTTGATGCTTCATGGCAAGCCGTCATTGGCGATGAGTTAACTAAGCCTTATATGCTCTCACTGCGCGATTTCTTAAAACAAGAAAAAACGGCAGGCAAAACCATTTATCCTCCTAGCCCACTTGTTTTTAACGCATTCAAGCACACCCCTTTTAACAAAGTTCGTGTCGTCATCATCGGGCAAGACCCATATCATGGCCCGGACCAAGCCCATGGCCTGAGCTTTTCAGTCCCTCAAGGAATTGCATTACCTCCATCACTCAGGAACATTTTTAAAGAAATTGAAGCGGATTTGAGCATCAGTATGAGCGGCAAGGGCGACCTAACCCCATGGGCAGAGCAGGGAGTGCTGTTGCTCAATGCAACATTGACGGTAGAGATGGCAAATGCAGGATCACACCAAAAACGAGGCTGGGAAATCTTTACCGATGCAGTAATCTCAGCATTAAATAAGCACAGAGAAGGACTGGCGTTTGTGCTTTGGGGAAGTTACGCCCAGAAAAAAGGTGAGATGATCGACGCAAAAAAACATCTAGTGCTTACATCACCCCACCCCTCACCACTTTCAGCGCATCGCGGCTTCTTTGGCAACCATCAATTTTCACAAATTAACGCTTATTTGAACAAGCGGGGCGAAACACCGATTAATTGGCAGCTTTAAAGCATTCTCCATGCAATTGTTTGCCCAGCACGCAAAGGCACTAAAACCCCATCCGCAAAGGCAATCTCAGCAGGCACAGTCCAAGCTTCTTTTACTAAAGCAATTTGGTCTGTATTACGTGGCAAGCCGTAAAAATCGGCGCCGTAAAAACTTGCAAATCCTTCTAGTTTGTCGAGCGCATTAACGGCATCAAACGCTTCAGCGTAGAGCTCAATACCCCCATGAGCGCTATACATCCCAGCGCAACCACATGCAGCTTCTTTAGCAGACTTTGCATGCGGAGCACTGTCTGTGCCCAAGAAGAATTTTGGACTGCCCGAAGTTGCTACTTTAACCAAAGCAACCCTATGTTCTTCACGCTTTAAAATAGGCAAACAATAATGATGCGGGCGAATACCACCCGAGAACATCGCATTTCGATTCATCAATAAATGATGTGGCGTAATCGTTGCCGCCACATTCACCGAGGCGCTCGCCACAAACTCAGCAGCATCTTTGGTTGTGATATGTTCAAATACGATTTTAAGCGCCGGGTATTTCACCAACAAAGGCTTCATGTGACGGTCAATAAATACACGCTCACGGTCAAACACGTCAACATCAGCATCAGTCACCTCGGCATGCACTAACAAAGGCACACCCAATTTTTCCATTGCGCCTAAGGCTGCCGCGCATTTATCTAGGCTGGTTACGCCAGAGTCCGAATTGGTCGTTGCACCTGCAGGATATAGCTTAAAAGCTTTTACAAACCCACTGGCTTTTGCTTCTTTAACGTCTTGAACGCTCGTGTTATCTGTCAAATAAAGTGTCATTAAAGGCTCGAAATTAGCGCCTTCTGGTAGCGCATCTAAAATGCGCTGGCGATACTCCGCCGCCAACTGCACGCTTGTTACTGGTGGGCGTAAGTTAGGCATCACAACCGCTCGCGCAAAACGACGCGAGGTATCAGGTAAAACCGCTTTTAAGGCCTCGCCATCACGCAAGTGCAAGTGCCAATCATCTGGGCGGGTTATGGTAATTTTATCCATGCTTATTCATCTTTAAGTTTTAGTGCAAATTCGTAAAGGATGTTTTTCTTTACACCTGTAATTTCAGTCCCCAATTTTACCGCTTGTTTAAGCGGCAAGTCAGCTAAGAGCAATTTCAATATGCGCTCAGCATCTTCGCTGATATCAGCCTGCTCAACCAAGGCTGCAGCCTCAACCAATAATACAAACTCTCCGCGTTGTTGATTCGGGTCACTCTCAAGCCATGCTTTAGCATCTTGCAAAGCACAGCGATGAAATGTCTCAAAGGTTTTAGTGAGCTCACGAGCGATGGTAACGCGACGTTCACCACCCAACACAGTCGCTAAATCTTCCACACATTCAATAATACGATGCGGCGCTTCATAAAATACCAGTGTTGACGAATATGCTTTTAAAGCGACTAAAGCCTTACGTCTTTGCGAGCCACTTGCAGGCAAAAATCCATGGAAGATAAAACCATTAGCAGTAATGCCTGAAGCAGATAACGCAGCAATGACGGCGCTTGCACCTGGGACAGGAACAACATTTGCCCCCGCTTCGCGAAGCACATCCACCACAATCGCACCTGGATCGCTAATACCCGGCGTACCGGCATCGGTGACTAGCGCAATAGACTCCCCAGCTTGCAGGCGTTCTAACAAAATTTGCGCAGACTTTTGTTCATTATGCTCGTGCACTGCAATCAACTTCTTTTGAATCGCAAAATGCGATAGCAAATGCGAAGTATGTCGAGTATCTTCCGCAGCAATTGCATCAACGCTTTTTAAAATCTCAAGCGCACGCAGACTGATATCCTGCAAATTTCCAATTGGGGTCGCGACCACATATAATGTAGGGACATGATGAACAGCCAAATCAAACTCTCTTTCATGCGATGTGCGCTTCGATTAGAAGCGAACAAGTCAGTTAGCTTACAAGCAAGCGTAAGTTTACACACAAGCATTGTACTAGCCTACGAAAACCAATCTCACGATTCAAGCAATCAAGGCTGAGCCATAAAAGTTGACCAATAAATACTTCAGGAATAGAAAAGGTGAAAAAGCAGAAAAATTGCCAGCATTAAGACATCAAAACAACATAAAATTGTCATTACTGCAAAGTATTATTTAGAACAGCACGACATCTAAACTTGTCGAGTTGACGCGATATTGATTGGTAAAGAAAACGTTAACAGCGCCACTCAGATTTAATATGCTTTTAAGCTTAAAAGACCACATAAAAACGGAACACCATCATGGATTTAACCGCACGCATTGCTCAACACTTTGAAGACAGCGCTAATCTTAAATTAGCATTAGCGGAACTTCTCTCAGCGCCAATCGCAGCATCGGCGGAAATGATCGTTGAGGCTTTTCTCAAGGAGAAAAAAGTGCTGGTTTGCGGCAATGGCGCTGGCGCTGCAAATGCTCAATACTTTAGTTCTCGAATGCTTAATCATTTTGAGATGGAACGCCCTGGCTTAGCTGCTATCACCCTCAGCGCAGACAGCACAACACTTACAGCGATTGCAAATTTTGGCCACTATGACCAAACTTTTTCCAAACAAGTATTAGCACTTGGTCAATCAGGTGATGTACTCATTGCAATTAGCACCAGCGGAAATGCTGCGAACATATTAAATGCCATTAAAGCCGCCAAAGAACGTAATATGAAGGTGATTGCTTTTAGTGGTGGAGATGGTGGCTTGTTGGTAGAGCTCCTGGAGGAACAAGACATTCATCTCGGGGTTCCTAATGATAGCCCAGCTAGAATTCAAGAAGCTTATATTCTCATTTTGCATTGCTTATGCGATGCTATCGATTGTCTTTTATTAGGGGTAAATTAAATGAACGCATTCACAAAAACATCACTCGGAACTTTAATCTTAGTCGCAGCGCTGGGTACTCAACTTAGCGCTTGCGTTCCTGTCGTTGTTGGTGGCGCTGCAGCTGGCGGTGCGATGGCCGCTGACAGACGCACGTCAGGCACTTACATTGACGACCAAGCGATTGAGCTAAAAGCGAGCAAAGCCATTGCTGATGGCTTAAAAGAAAAAGTGCATGCCAATGTAACCAGTTACAACCGCCAAGTGCTGATTACAGGTGAAGTTTCTGATGAAGCAAACAAGAAAAAAGCTGACTCACTCGTTAGACCTATCGAAAACGTTACTAGCATTAAGAATTACCTTGAGGTCGCAGCAAACACATCAATTGGCTCACGCACCAATGACACTTACATCACTTCAAAAGTGAAAGCGAACTTTCTGAAAGAAAATAAATTCTCCGCAAATTATGTCAAGGTCGTGACTGAAAACGGCACCGTGTATTTACTAGGCTTGGTCACACATAAAGAGGCGGATGATGCAGTGGAAATTGCCCGTAGTATCGGTGGCGTTAAAGCTGTTGTTAAAATTTTTGAATACATGGACTAAGCTTGAAAGTCTCATTCACTGATAAAATGAGGCCTTCACCAAAAAAGTAACGTTGTTTTAACGATAATTAAAGACTACTAGGCAATTTATATGAGCGAAACAAGCAAAGAAATTATCATCGAAGGCCTTACCCGTGCAGGCAAGCCATTTCGCCCAAGCGATTGGGTTGATCGTATGTGCAGCACTTACGCAAGCTTTGGTGCAGACCGCAAACTGAAGTACTCCCCTTACCTCAAACCTCGAGTCGTAAATGGCGTACGCTGTCTAGCCGTGGATTTAAAACTTAAAGACATCAACCCTGAAGGCTATGCCCAGCTCATGCATTTTGCAAGTGAGAACAACCTCAACGTACTTGATGAAAATGGCGTCAGTATAGACACCCCAACCTAGTTTTTAAGCGTATTAAAAAAGCCTATAAGTCAGCTACTAGTCTTATAGGCTTTCTTTTTTTAAACAACACCCGAATACTACGGCGCAAAAATATCAAGCGACTCATTGGGCGACGAAAGCATGAGTAACTCAATTGATTGTTTCGTCACTAACCCTCGTTTCACTTTAACCAATTTACCTTGTGGATTGTAAATAAGCGTTGTGGGCAATACCTGTGGATTGCCGAACTGCGCAAAAATCTTAGGCGTACCTAAAATGATGGGGTAAGAAACCAACATATCATCGACAAAATGGCGCACCTCTCGCTCATTTTTGTAATCTACAGCAACACCCAACACGACTAAGTCCTTAGCCTTGCGTTGCTCATATAACGATACGAAATCAGGCATTTCATCTAAACAGGATGGGCACCAAGTCGCCCAATAATTAACTAAGACCCATTTGCCTTGATAATCAGTCAACCGGTGCTCTTTGCCTGAAAGATCTTTCATTACGAAGCTTCTAGGACCTTCCGCATGCACAAGCGAAATACCCCAAAGGCCTATTAAAAACCAGCAAATCCCGACAATGGCCGTTATTTTTTTAAAATTATTCATTCATAAATACTATCACTAACAATAAGCAAGCACCGAGGGTTTGACGGGATTTTCATAAAAATCGCAAGTCAATTAGACTAAAGAGATGCATAGAACGCTTCACTAAAGGCTGTTTTTTCGCTAGGATAGCGAAATAGTATTTTCATTTTTCCTTATTTCAAGCATCAATTTTCAATTTAAAGGTTCACCATAAAATGAGCGATCAAATCATTCACACTAGCGACGACGCTTTCGAACAAGAGGTTCTTCAATCACAACTTCCAGTATTGGTTGATTACTGGGCTGAATGGTGCGGTCCTTGCAAAATGATTGCTCCGATTTTGGATGAAGTTGCTAAAGAGTATGAAGGTCGAATTAGAGTTGCAAAGCTTAATATCGATGAGAATCAAAATACACCGCCAAAATATGGCATCCGCGGCATCCCTACTTTAATGCTATTCAAAAATGGTAACGTAGAAGCCACTAAAGTTGGTGCTCTATCAAAATCACAATTAACCGCTTTCATTGACAGCAACATTTAATCAATATAGTCTTGTGCCTGATTCATTCCGAATCAGGCACCTTTTGTAAGTTCTTAGTTTTATCATCATCCCTCTTAAGTAGTTTCGTTTTCCAGTGAGCATCCTCATATGCATTTATCAGACCTAAAACACCTCCCAGTCACAGAACTCGTCGATATGGCTATTGCCAACGAGATTGAAAACGCCAGCCGAATGCGCAAGCAAGACTTAATCTTTGCTTTGCTAAAAAATACCGCTAAAAAAGGCGATAGCATTTTTGGGGATGGCACTTTAGAAGTCCTACAAGATGGTTTTGGCTTTTTACGCTCACCAGATACGTCATATTTAGCAGGCCCTGATGACATTTATGTTTCACCCTCACAAATTCGCCGTTTCAATTTACACACTGGCGATACGATACAAGGTGAAATTCGCACTCCTAAAGATGGCGAACGTTATTTTGCTTTAGTTAAAGTAGACAGCGTGAATGGTGAATCTCCAGAAAATACTAAAAACAAGATTCTGTTTGAAAACTTAACACCACTTTTCCCGACCATTCCTCTAACTCTGGAACGTGATATTCGCGGCGAAGAGAATGTCACTGGCCGTGTCATCGACATGATTGCCCCAATTGGTCGCGGTCAACGCGCGCTTTTAGTAGCAAGTCCAAAAAGTGGTAAAACCGTGATGATGCAACATATCGCACATGCGATTACAGCCAACCATCCTGATGTCAGTTTAATCGTACTATTGATTGATGAGCGCCCTGAAGAAGTGACCGAAATGACGCGTTCAGTGAAAGGTGAGGTCGTTGCTTCAACCTTTGATGAGCCAGCGACACGTCACGTACAAGTCGCTGAAATGGTGCTAGAGAAAGCGAAACGTTTAGTTGAACATAAGAAAGATGTGGTGATTTTATTAGACTCAATCACCCGCTTAGCTCGTGCTTACAACACGGTTGTTCCTGCCTCTGGCAAGGTTTTGACAGGCGGCGTGGATGCAAATGCGCTACAACGCCCGAAACGCTTCTTTGGCGCAGCGCGTAATATTGAAGAAGGCGGCTCACTCACTATCATCGCAACCGCGCTTGTGGATACGGGCTCACGGATGGACGATGTAATTTACGAAGAATTCAAAGGCACGGGCAATATGGAAATCCATCTTGACCGCCGCATGGCTGAAAAACGCATTTATCCAGCGATTAACGTCAACAAGTCTGGCACCCGCCGCGAAGAGCTGTTGATTGAGAAAGACATCTTGCAGAAGATTTGGGTACTCCGTAAATTACTCTACCCCATGGACGATTTGGAAGCGATGGAATTCTTGCTAGACAAAATCAAAGCCACCAAAAACAATGCTGACTTTTTTGATAGCATGCGAAGAGGTTAATTACTAAGCTTAAATATCCGCTTAGTGGTTGCTTAATTTAAAGAATTCATTGATAATTACCGGCTCAGTAAAAAGCTATTGAAAGAGATTTGACCATGAAGGCCGAAATTCATCCAGAGTACAACGAAATTAACGTATCTTGCAGCTGCGGCAGCAAGTTCAAAACACGTTCTACAAACAGCAAAGACATGAACATCGAAGTATGTTCACAATGCCATCCATTCTACACAGGCAAGCAAAAGATTTTAGATACTGCTGGTCGTGTTGAGAAATTCCGCCAAAAATACGGCATGTAATATTGGGTGCATACTCAAAA
>CAIQFD010000033.1 GCA_903870995.1 uncultured Methylophilaceae bacterium
ACTGACGCCAGCACTTTTCAACTGCTCTAGCAGTAGCTCGGCTGGCAAGCCTAACTCACTCGCAAATTGTAATACGCTTGTCTGTCCCATCTGTTACTCCAGTCTATTCTTTACGCAACCACTCAAAATACTCATTACTTCGGCGATAAATTTTTTACAAATATTAATCTGATGCTTAGGCAAACCATGGCGCACGTGCTGTCATGATCAATGTTTTCGCACGCTCTGCATCCATACCCGTTAACTCAACGAGATCATCCACAGCAAGGTCAGCTAGATCATCCATGGTTGAAACACCTTTAGATGCTAGCAAGTGCGCTGTTTCGTCGTCCATGCCTTCCATTGAAAGCAAGTCAGCAGAAGCATCATCAACCTTCTCTTCTTTTGCAATTGCGTCTGTTAGCAATGCTGCTCTTGCACGTTTACGAAGCTCATTAATGGTGTCTTCGTCGAACGCTTCGATTTCTGACATTTCTGCCATTGGCACATAGGCAATTTCTTCCAACGTACCGAAACCTTCCTGTACAAGAATGTCTGCAACTTCTTCGTCCACATCTAGCTTATCGATGAAGAGCTGGCGTGTTTTTACATACTCTTCTTCGTTCTTCTTAGCGGCTTCATCAATCGTGAGGATGTTCAATGTCCATCCAGTCAACTCTGATGCCAAACGTACGTTTTGACCGTTACGTCCAATCGCTTGTGCTAATTGTTCTTCATCTACAACCACGTCCATGCTGTGAGCATCTTCATCAACCACAATGCTGGATACTTCAGCTGGCGCCATCGCATTAATCACAAACTGTGCTGGCTCCATAGACCATAGAACGATATCTACACGCTCACCTGCCAACTCACCGGTTACAGCTTGCACGCGTGAACCACGCATACCAACACATGTACCTACAGGGTCTAAACGCTGATCGTTTGCTTTAACAGCAATTTTAGAACGCAATCCAGGATCACGTGCTGCTGCTCTAATTTCAAGTAAGCCATCTTCAATTTCTGGCACTTCAAGTTCAAACAGACGTGTAATAAATTCAGGTGCGATACGTGAAAGAATCAATTGTGGGCCACGACCGCTACGCTCCACACGTAACAAGTAAGCACGCACACGGTCACCAACACGTAAATTCTCTTTTGGAATCATTTGGTCACGAGGCAACAATGACTCAATACGACCAACTTCGATAATCGCATTCCCTTTTTCCATACGCTTAATTACACCAGTCACTAGGTGTTCATTACGCGCTAAAAACTCTTCGAGAATTTGCTCACGCTCAGCTTCACGGACTTTTTGTAAAATAACTTGTTTTGCTGCTTGAGCACCAATACGGCCAAACTCAACAGACTCCAATGGCTCTTCAAATACATTGCCATCGATAATTGTTTTATCGTTTGCACGCTCATCATCTGCATACATCTGAGCGCCTGGGTTTTCCAAAGCTTCGTCGTCTGTCAGCAAAGTCCAACGTCTAAATGAGTCATACTCGCCGCTTTCACGGTCAATATGCACGCGAACATCAGCGTCATCAGCAAAACGTTTCTTGGTTGCAGATGCTAAAGCGAATTCTAGCGCGCTAAAAATCACCTCTTTATCAACGTTTTTTTCGTGTGCAAGTGCATCTACTAATAATAATATTTCGCGACTCATCTTAATCTCCGCATAAAAATTCGGTCAAACGACATCAAAACTAATTATTTAAACTCTGGTGCTAAACGCGCTTTATCGATATTGTTTAGGTCGATATTAAATACCACACCCTCTACATCGATCAACAAATCGCCATTCTCAACGCCTTTTAATACCCCAAGAAAATTCTTTCTTCCCTCGATTGGCATTCTTACTTTGACTGATGCTTTAGATTCTACAAATCTAATAAAATCAGCTTCTTTCTTAAGCGCACGATCTAGACCGGGAGATGAAACCTCCAACCGGTCATAATCAATATCATTTTCAACAGCCAATACATTGCCAAGTTGGTTACTGACAAGTACACAATCATCAATCGTAATGCCTTCAGGCTTATCGATAAATAGGCGCAATAATTTTCCGCGGTTGGATACTTCCAAATCCGCTAATTCGTAACCTAGCTGCGTTACAGTTTTTTCAATTAATCCGTATAAATCTGCCAATTAAATCTACCTTGTTCCAAATAATCACTTAAGCATCAGAAACAAAAAATGGGCTTAACGCCCATTCTTTTTATTATCAACCATTTAGCGCAATGATTAGCGTTTGTAACAAACAAAAAAGCCCACTATTGTGGGCTTTTAAGTAGTGTTGTTATGAACATAACAACACTTCGAATAAAGAGTCTGGCGGTGACCTACTTTCGCATGCACGAAGCATACTATCATTGGCGCAGAATCGTTTCACGGCCCTGTTCGAGATGGGAAGGGGTGGTTCCAATTCGCTATGGCCGCCAGACATAACCGTGATTTCTTGGG
>CAIQFD010000034.1 GCA_903870995.1 uncultured Methylophilaceae bacterium
CCGCTGATATCAATACCATAATCCCACTGAGCGCCAGCACCACCAAAACCCGTAACACTGATATTGCCACCTGCCGAAGTAACGGTACCGTTAATCAATGCGCCACGGATATAGGTTGAAGTTGAGCTAGCGACCCCACTAGAGTCACCCGTAATACTCAAGACCCCAGTAGCACCCCCTGTAATCGTGCCGCTCGCCAGCACAAAACCCTGCGACTGCGTATCCGTATTTTTATTTTTGCCAGTTAATGTAATCGTGCCGCTGCCCGTGGTGGACATCGTGCCACCGTTCATATAAATACCAGCAACGTTAGAAAGATTGATTTGATAGTTTGTAGCAGCCGTTTGACCGTTCATTACAATATTGCCGCCACCTGCGTTGATGGCTACTGTGTTCAGAGAAATACCCTGAAGCGTGTTAGTGCCATCTGCAACAGCAAAACCTGTACCATCAAGCGTAGTACCACCACCAAAAGTGATGTTACCGCCCTTGCTGGTGATGCCTGAGCCAGCGTTGAAAACAATGGCGCCGCCAGTGCCTGCAGAGTTGGCATTTAAGATGGTATTTAATGCGCCAGATGAAGAGCTGATGGTCTTATTGGCTGCAACAATGATATTAGCGTTGGCTTGAAGATTAAGTGTCGTGGCTCCAGCAGTTGTTTTGGCAATGTTATTGTTGACAGCGATCCCACCAGTAGAAATCAATGAGAATTTGCTAGCGCCCGTGGTGTCGATGGCAGAGCTGACTGTCAGATTGCCTGTCTGTTGCGCAACACTACCAATCACGATACTACCAGCTGTTACCCTGCCAATTTCAGCGTTACTAATCCCTAATGTGCCACTTGCATCAGCTCCACCAACATCAATCAATGTTCCAGCTGTACGGTTTTGCATTGTGACAATGCCCGTGCCGGCATTTACGATTTCGGTGTTGTCACCGGAGTAGCTATTAGCAGTAAAAGTGACGTTACCAGAGTTTGAGCTGACCGAACCCGCTCCAGAGAGAAGAACGTCTGTTGCCCCGGTAGTTCCACTCAAACCAGTGATTCTGATATTGCCCGTATCAGTTTTAGCAACGCCACCACTCGAAATCTCAACACCCGCATTGGGTCCTGCCGTTCCTGTTGTAGTGCCTGATGTACCGCTCAAAGTCACCGTGCCTGTGCCTGTGGCGATCACTTGTCCACCTTCAAGCCTGACACCTTGATTCAAGCTAGCATATGTCGAACCACCGCCAACGCCTGTCAAAGAGATTGCGCCTGCGCCAGTAACCTTACTACCACTTCCATAAAGCCAGATGCCACTATTGTAATAACCCCCTGCAGTGGTGGTGGCCGTGCCAGTCATAGTAATGGCACCAGTACCTGCAGTAATCATGGCACTATTGGTTAAACTAATACCAACGTTCGTATTGGAAACATTTCCGTTGCCTCCGAAACCGTCGATAGCAATTGTGCCAATCCCTGTAGTGGAAATTGTTGTCCCATTCAAGTCTACGCCCATCATGCTACTCGTGTTGGTGAAAACAGTATTGCCCTTACCTTTGATGCTTATGTTTCCACCACCTGCAGTCAAATTGCTGGAGACCAATGAAACACCCGACAAAACTGATGCATAACCGGCTGCATAACTGGTCGCTGATCCTGCACTGCCACCACCAAGTGAAATATTTCCACCATTGCTGGCGATACCTGATCCTGTTGCCATTGCGATTGCGCCACTACCATTAGCATCAAAATCACTGTTTAGCACAACATCCAGCTTTCCAACTGTAGACGTGATTGTTTTGTTTGCAGCGACAGTGATGTCTCCATGGGCTTTGAGCGTCAAAGAAGTATTGGCGCCAGCTGTTTTAGCGATACTTTCATTGACTGCAATATTGCCCGAACTTGCACCTGCTGCACTAGTTGCAACTGTGACACCTGTTCCTGCGTTCAAGCTAGCGTTGATGTCAGCGGCCAAAATTACTGAGTCCGCGCCTGCTGTGTAGTTGGCTGAATAAGCCGTACCACTGGCACCACTTGCGGCAATTGTGATATTGGTTGGGTCAAGTAACCAGTCTTTGGCAGCTACACGAGTGCCATAAGTCGCCAACCAATCACCAGAGGTTTCCACAAAACCTTGATTACTCTCAAAGCGAGCACCGCTCACATTGGTACTTTTCGCCAACACGCCTGCTTCTGAATCTCGACCGATGATGATGTCGCCGCCTTTGCGCAGCTGGTTGTTTTCATCTTGACCTGTGCTATTGGCCTTAATACTGCCACTCACATTAATCAGGCCTCCATCGGCTAGCAGATGCACACTGCCAGCTTGGCTTGCGCCAGTATCAATTTGCCCTTCGTTTGAAAGGCTAGCCACTGCATCATTAAGTGAAGATGCTTGAATGTAAACTTGCCCACCTTGGCTGACGATGACACCATTTTGGGTGTTTTCTACGGCCGCATTAATACTGGCTGGGCTAAGCTCCATTTTGATACGGCCAGAGTTTGAAACAGGCACAGTAATGGCTTCAGCCGAACCCAAATAAACATTGCCGCCGCGTGTATTAATTGCGCCATCATTGGTGACTTTTGCGCCAAGCAAAGCCACATACTGTTGGGTATTAATACCGCCTTGGTTCAAAATCTCGCCATGCACACCTGTGCTGAAGTAACGATAATTACCCGCCATAAAGTCAGCATCACGCATATCCAATGTAGACGCGGTAAAGGCGTTAGCATTCACACTACCATCTTTACCAAACAAAATACCATTCGGGTTAATGAGGATAACTTGGCCGCTTGCATTGAGTGAACCAAAGATTTGACTTGGATTATTTGTTACCACGCGATTAAGTAGAACTGACTCAGTACTTGGCTGTATTACATTAACGCTTGCGGCCGCACCAATATCAAAAGATTGCCAATTAACAATCGCTTTAGCTGTGTCTTGGTGGATGACCATAGCATTCGCCGATTGACTAATCGTCGCAGCACCTTGTGCAACCACACCACCCGTAGGCAATGAATGCGCTAACGGATCCGCAAAGGCATTAGTGAAAAGCGCAAGACCTAAAGCCAACAACCCAACAAAGCGGCTGATTGGTGCAAATTGACTAATGCATGCGCTACCCACACTAGACTCACCCACAGACTTACCTGAGCGTGTGCAATTCTCCCCAACCACGACGAGCGCATTGAGTCTTGTAGAAAAAATAATCTGATAGCGCTTGCTGTTCATGCTAAATAATTAACAACCTATAAATTATTTAACAATTAAGCTTTTTTATTAAGATATTGAAAATAAAAAATAAATTGTTTATTTAAGAGATTTTAACTCAGCCTAATTGTTAAATCTTTAACAATTAGGCTGCATTTTAACTGAAAATATCAAGGGCTGTCATAGATTATTTAAGAAATATTTAACAAATGTTAAATGAAATCATATGACATAGCGCTTAAAGTTCAATTGACTGACTTGGGGCTAGGAAATGCAAAAAGAAATGACTTTACAAATAAAAGTGAAAAAACCTATTATGGAAAAAAATTAATAAAAACAGAAGCGTAGAAACTAAAGCAAAGATTAATTAAAAAAGAAACGAACGTCTCAAGATGGCGCTTAAAAACACGAAAAGTCTAACGGAAAAAACTAGCTGATTGCGATGCAAGGCAAGTCAATTTGAACACTCGCTTGCGTCCCTTCTTCCCGAGAAATGGCTTGTTTGAAGTTGCCTTGATGTTTGTTGATTACTGTTTGAATAAAGTCCAGACCCATACCAAAACCTTTATTTTCAGGCGCCTGCCCATTGCCGGCCACTTGAGCACCGACTTGATTGCAGATCGTTAAAGCTACCATCGCCTCCCCTGCAGAGTTTTTAATGACTTCAGTAAACACTTGCACTTTAGAAGCATAAGCACCATAACGAATGGCATTACCCAAGAGATTGACAATTACGCGCGTCATCAATCTCGCATCCACCATAAGAAACACTGGGTCAGAGGGAGCATAAACAATGCTCATTTCGCGACTTTGCATGAGCTCTCTCACCTGATAAATCGCCTCATCTAGCAAGGTTTCGATTAAGGTTTCCTCCATGCGATAAGTATCCGACTCGGCACGAATCGAAAGAATAAAATCGTCCATCATCGATAGTAAAAAGTGTGAGTGCTTTCTTATGTTCGCCACTTGCTCTTGCTGACCCTGAGGCGACACATCTTCACTACGACATACTGCCAATATAGAAGCGACTGGCGTTCGCATGTCATGCGTCAAAATCGCCAATGTGCGATCACGCTGCTTTTGTAAATTAACGAGATCGGTAATATCAACCATCATCATCAAGCGCCAATGACTGTCTTTACTAATCGGGAGAGGTAAAACCCGCATGCGAAACTCTCGTAAAGAACCATTTTTATCGACAGCCGCAAAGCGCTCTTCTGAATAAGGTCGGTCCAGCAGTTCGGAGATTTTTTCACTTGAAAAGACTTTCAGATGAGAAAATAAATTCGAAATCAAATGACCTTTTTTGAGATTGCGCGCATCAAAAATCGCCCCCATTTTTTGATTGTGGCGCATGATACGTCCATGCTCATCTGCAATTAGCACTGCTTCAGGAATCTCTGTAATCACAAGCGCAAGAAAGTTAAGACGCTCATTTGCCGATTGAATTGCCTCACTTAACATTTGAGCATATTGCACAAAGGATGAACGCGATGACTTCAACGGCGCATCAGATGTGAGATTGTGGTCATCATCGTCAAAGTGATGCAAGTCCTCTGTCTTTTCCTGCATAAAATGGCTAATCATTTCCATGCGTCGCCAAGCCCAAACAGGCTTAACGAGGAGAATCACCACAACAGCGGGTAAAGGGTTGAGCCAGACATTGGCCAGCTTTAATAGCGCATAACTCAATACCAACATCAACACCATACTACTCACTGCCACCGCAATCTCAGCGCCTGGGCTAAGCACCAATAAACCTATCAATACCGCAAACAAGCATACAAAACTAAGCACATTGACCAACCAGTGAGGCGACTGGTCAATTAGATCACCATTTAGAATCGCATTAAGCAAGCTAGCGTGGATTTCAACGCCAGGACTGCCTGATCCTTGCGGCCCAGAGTAAAGCGTAGGATATCGATCACCAAGACTTGGCGCCGTAGCACCTACTAACAAATATTTATCTTTCAAGCTTTCCGTTGGAAAGTCTTCGGACAATACATCGGACAATGATACGGTTCTAAAATCATGTTGCTCACTCACCATGGGGAAGCGTTTGTAATCTTGTGCAGATACTGGGATATCTTTGCCAGACAGCACTAATGAGAAGTGCGGCACGCCTGACGAATAAAGCTGAGCACCACGAATAACGCCATCACCATCATAATTAATCTCAATATGCCCATAGCGCGGATTCGCGGCTTGGATGGGCAATACAGGCAACACAGCTTGCTTGGTGTGCGTATTAGCTTGGTAGCGAAGCTCGACGGGTAGCACAATATGATGCCGTGCCATTTGATAGGCCAATTCAATATCAGCCGAGGTGTCATCCAAAAAAAGGACATCGAAAGCAATCGCTTTGGGCCAATTTTTACTATCTGCTAATTTCTTCAAAAACTGCGTGTAATAGGCGCGAGATAATGGCCAGCCGCCGAGCGCAGCGATTGTTTTGTCGTCAATCGCCACCACAACGACTTCATCAGATGGCTTGATTTTGCTAGACGCTTCAATCCTGTCGTAGAATAAATTGCCGATCGAATCAAAAAATGGCCAAGAGATAAATAAGGCGAGAATTAAAGCGGTAATGGTGGCGGTAATGCACCACTCTAAAGCAAATTTCTTTTCGTATTGGGTGCTTAATACGCGGAGTGCTAAGACCTTGAATCGTTCAAGCAGTTTAATCATTGGCTTGAAATAGCGAGCAATTCAAAATCACCTGTTTTATGTACATCAATCCCACCTTCAATCACGTAGCTAACATCCCACTGATAGTGGCCTACAGGTAAATCTCGGAATAGAAGCTGGTCATTTTTTGAGGTGTTCAGAGGCGCATTAATGACATCAGTCAGCGTTTTTCCATCTTGGCCTAATCGTTGCAAACGCATGTTAATCGACTGAATGCCACGCATATTAAAATTAACGTTACACTTTTGTTTTTGCTCATCCGCCAAAGCACAAAAGCCATACTGCTTAGCCATACCAACCAATCCACTTTTGGAAAGTGCTTCCAACTGATAAAAAGTGGCATTCGCAGATAAACGTTGTGCATCAATTTCAGGTTGCGCCAACAAGTCATCACCGCTTCGCATCACAAAGTTTGCGTTTGCAGACTTGGTCACCAAATATTTGCCATCTTGAGTTGTTGCGGTAAATTTAAGCTTAGTGACTGATGGCGCGTTCTGTGCTTCAAAACCTACATACAAAGGCGCTGCAGGCAATAACTCCACGTTGCTCGCAATGCCCAGAGGACTAATCGCCACGCCCATATTGTCACGGACAAACTGATTACTGTTATCTGCATTGCCGCGTGCAGCTACATTGCCATGATTGACTTCAACTTGACTGTTATGCTGATCGGCATTATAGGCCACATTGAATTTAGTGCCCCGCACGCCAGCCAATGAACTTGGGGTGCGAACTTGATATGGCGCATCACCTGCTTGACGCTTAGGAACATCGAGCTCAATACGTCCGCCTAGCAACTCCAATTCAACTTCAGGAGATTTTTCTAATGCGGTTTTCCTCATCGTTTTAATACGCACTAAAGTACCTGGTAGCAAACTGACCACGGAAGCATCTTCAAGCGTCATCCCTGCTTCACAGCCTCTAGGCACCTTAATTAACGCACCTTGCGCAATCGCATCACCCAAACGTAATGATTTATTTTCACCTGCAATTAACACAGGCTCTGGACATTCAATCGTCGTCACATGGGCTTGCGATGGTTTAAATAACAGCAGGTCTCGTGGAAACACGAGCTTTTGACCAACAGGAATCTTATAAGTATTTTTAATCTGATTAATACGGATGACCTCAGCCAAGGCTGACTCGCTAGAAAAATACTTTGCGACTAATGCCAACAATGTATCACCCTGCTTCATCTCATAAGTGACATCAGCTTTTTCAGAGCCAGACTTCACTTCCACAGCAAAAGATATGGGCGACGCTAGCGCAAGCATCGCCAAACAACATAAGAAATTTAAAAGATGTACACGCTTAGGCAGTTTCATTGGGAACTTGCATCAAACGATAACCGTAACCGTGAATCGCCACCAATCTCACATGTTCAGATTGTGCGCCAATGTTCAGCTTATTGCGAATCCAAGCCACATGCACATCCAGCGTGCGAGACAAGCCCTCTTCACTTTGACCCCAGATACGCATCATAATGTGGGTGCGTGAAAGCGGCCTATCTAGATTAGAGAAGAAATAATGCGCGAGTAAAAACTCTTTATCCGTGAGCGTCACTTTTGAATCAAAAAACTCAACGGAACGCTCAGCGTTTGAAAATGTATAACCCACGATAGTCTCGGGAAAATTATTCTTTTTAGGCGCACCATAAGAGCGTCTTACAAGTGCATTAATACGTGCCATTAACTCTTTTGGACGTACAGGCTTCACAGAGTAATCATCAGCGCCTGAAGACAAAGCCTTGACTATATCAGCCTCGTTATCATTAGAGGTTAGAAAAATAACGGGGGTCTTAAAACCAAGCTCGGAACGGATGTGCTTCAGCACCTCAAAACCATCCATTGAAGGCACATTCCAGTCCAAAATGAACATGTCATACAATTCAGCAGGTAAGGTGTCGACTAAATGCTGACCATCGCCAAAAACTGACACTTCATGACCATTTTTTTTCAAAAGCCCTGCTAAATCATCAGCGAGCGATTTTTCATCTTCAAGTATGGCGATATGCATTTTTCTATTCTTAATTTATCTAAATTCAATATAAAACAGCCAATAAGCAAGCATACTTAAAGCTAATCTAATCAATAAAAATCGTTAGATAATGGCCGTAAACTCAAGCTTCAAGCCATTCTAGCATAATTTGAAACATATCAAACTAATACAGTTATGTATCAATAGCCTGTCGAATATATTGCATAAAAAAAGCCGACCAAATAGCCGGCTTTTTGACTTGCTAATTCAATTACTCTTTTGAAGCGCGTTTACGCTCATGTTCTAGCAAGTAACGTTTACGGATACGAATCGACTTAGGTGTCAACTCCACCAACTCGTCATCATCGATAAATTCAACTGCTGATTCTAGTGTTAATTGAACTGCTGGAACCAATCGCACCGCTTCGTCAGTACCTGAAGCACGAACGTTAGTTAATTGCTTCCCTTTTACAGGGTTTACAATCAAATCGTTTTCACGACTATGGATACCAATCACCATACCTTCATATAGCTTGTCGCCCGGCACTGAGAACATACGACCGCGATCTTGCAATTTCCACAAAGCATATGCTACAGCTTCACCTTGTTCAGCTGAGATCAACACCCCATTACGACGACCTGGCATATCAGCTTTTACTGGTGCATATTCGTCAAAAATGTGTGCCATCAAGCCTGTACCACGCGTTAATGTTAAGAACTCACTTTGGAAACCAATCAAACCACGCGCTGGAATTTTGTATTCCAAACGCGTACGGCCATTACCATCTGACTCCATGTTTTGTAACTCGCCACGACGACGACCCAACTCTTCCATCACAGCGCCCTGTGTATCATCTTCCAAGTCAACCGTTAGGATTTCATATGGCTCACATTTTTCACCGTTGATTTCACGGTAAACAACGCGTGGTTTACCCACTGCCATTTCAAAGCCTTCACGACGCATATTTTCCAAAAGAATAGTCAAATGCAACTCGCCACGACCTGAAACACGGAACACGTCAGCATCTTGTGTATCTTCAACACGAAGCGCTACGTTTACCAACAACTCTTTCGTTAAACGGTCACGAATTTGACGGCTGGTCACAAACTTACCTTCTGTACCTGCCAATGGTGAAGTATTCACCATAAAGTCCATTGTTAATGTTGGCTCATCCACACCTAAAATCGGCATGCCCACTGGATTTTCTTTATCGGTCACGGTTACACCGATACCGATATCTTCTAAGCCAGAGATAATCACGATATCGCCAGCTTCAGCTTCTTTAACTTCTACACGCTCCAAACCACGGAAACCTAACACTTGGTTAATACGGCCTTGGCCAACTTGTGTGTCACCGTTCATGATGGTCACAGCTTGACCTGGCTTGATACGGCCATTCCAAATACGTCCAACGCCTAGACGGCCTGTATAAGTAGAGTAATCAAGCGCTGAAACTTGCATTTGTAGAGGCGCATTGCTGTCACCTTTTGGTGGCTCAACATGGCTCAAAATCGTTTCAAACAATGGACGCATCGTGTCTGATGACTTGCTCATGTCCAATGTTGCAAAACCATTTAATGCAGATGCATAAACCACAGGGAAGTCTAATTGCTCATCTGTTGCGCCTAAGTTAGCGAACAAATCGAATGTTTGGTTAATCACCCAATCAGTACGTGAACCTGGACGGTCAACTTTATTAATTACCACGATAGGCTTAAGACCTAAGGCCAAGGCTTTCTTAGTCACGAAACGTGTTTGAGGCATCGGGCCTTCAACCGCATCAACGAGTAACACAACACCGTCAACCATCCCCAATACGCGCTCAACCTCACCACCGAAGTCGGCGTGGCCAGGAGTATCCACGATATTAATGTGCGTACCTTCGAAGTTTAAGGCAGTATTTTTAGCAAGAATCGTAATACCACGTTCTTTTTCAATATCGCCAGAGTCCATCACACGCTCGCTCACAGCTTGATGGGCTGCAAAGGTGCCTGCTTGTTGTAATAACTTATCCACCATTGTGGTTTTGCCATGGTCAACGTGAGCGATAATGGCGATGTTGCGTAAATTTCTAGACATAAGATTCCGTGGCAAATAATAATGCCGGTTCATTAAAAGGGGCGGATTTTAACACAAGTCATGGCTAAAACCGCATAAAAGCATACGCATTTACAGTTTTGTTACATAAAAGGTTTTGACATCCCAGTCACAATCTATATACTGCGCGCTTCGGTGTGACATTCAAACATGGTTTGATGACAGTTTGATGATGCCTCACTTGAATATTCATCGCCCTAGCCTCTCGAAGCCCGTTGTTTTATTTTGCGGCTTTCTTGTATTGATTACCGGTTAGTGGCAATGCCCGTGCGCCGGTAAAAATGCATACTTAATTATTAAGTTAATTTCATAAATGTATTGCGCTGTTTGAGTAACCTCACATGTCATTTGCATGGGTTATTTCTCAGTGTCTGCTTGCGCCCTTAATTAGTTTTTTATAAGGGAATACCATGTCTAACGACGTAACATTTGAAAGTTTAAACCTTCACCCATTAATTCTTCGTGCGATTGAAGAAGCTGGCTACACCAACGCCACACCAATCCAAGCACAAGCGATTCCTGAAGTGATGGCCGGTCACGACTTAATGGCTTCAGCACAAACAGGAACAGGTAAAACTGCTGCGTTTGCCTTGCCAGCGCTTAACTTGCTTGCAACCCCACACGAATCTAAGAGCCGTGGTCCACGCATCTTAGTATTAGTCCCAACACGCGAATTAGCAGCACAAGTAAACGAAGCTGCACGCAAATACGGTAAATTCATCCGCGCACGTACTGTCAGTATCGTTGGCGGCATGCCTTACCCACTACAAAACAAATTGCTTTCACAACCTTTAGATATCTTGGTGGCAACACCAGGTCGCTTGATCGATCACATGGATCGCGGCCGTATTGATATGTCACGTTTGCAAATGTTGATCTTGGACGAAGCTGATCGTATGTTAGACATGGGCTTTATGCCTGATGTAGAACGCATCTGTGAAGCATTGCCGGCAGAGCGCCAAACACTATTATTCTCAGCAACATTGGATGGCAACATTGGCCGTATCGCGCATCAAATTTTGCGTAACCCAAAAACGATCCAAGTGGCTTCACAAACTCAAAAACATGCCAACATTGAGCAACGTTTGCACTTTGTTGATGACATGACACACAAAAATAAATTACTTGAGCATCTATTGATCGCCCCAGAAGTAAATCAAGTGATTGTGTTTACTTCAACAAAACGTCACGCTGACTTGTTAGCTGAAGACTTATACGCAGCCGGTCACAAAACAGCAGCTTTGCATGGCGACATGACACAAGGCGCACGTAACCGCACATTAACTAAACTTCGTCATGGCGATGTAAAAGTATTAGTCGCAACAGACGTTGCTGCCCGCGGTATTGACGTGGCTGGTATCACTCACGTGATTAACTACGACTTACCAAAATTTGCTGAAGATTATGTTCACCGTATCGGCCGTACTGGCCGTGCTGGTAATACTGGTATCGCGATTTCATTTGCGTCAAACATGGATCGTCACCAAGTGCGTAAGATTGAACAATTTACTGGCCAACGTTTAGAGCCTAGCGTCATTGCTGGTTTTGAACCAAAACGTGCAGCGCCTCGTACAGATGGTCCTAGCCGTTCAGGTCGTCCTGGCGAGCGCTCAGGCCGTCCATCTAATGGTCGTCCAGGTGACCGTAATGGACGCCCATCAAACAATAGTTTCGGCGATCGTTCAGCGCGCCCAAGTGGTGACCGCGAACGTTCATTCGGTGACCGCGCAGCTTTTGGTGATCGTCCAAGTGGTGACCGTAACAGCCGTCCTTCTGGTGACCGCCCTCAACGCGAACGTTCATTTGGTGACCGTGCTGCAAGTGGCTATCCAGGCAACAACACTGGTTTCAAACCACGCGGCCAAGATGGCAATGCAAATAGTCGTCCAAGCGCTAGTCGCCCAGAAGGCAATCGCAGCTTTGCTGGTCGCAATGAAGGTGGCCGTGATGGCAACGCAAACAGCCGTCCAGGTGCTAGTCGCCCAGAAGGCAACCGTGGTGGTGACAAATTCGGCGCACCTAAGCGTGCTGATGGCGACCGCGCAGCACGCCGTCCACGTAACTTTGCTTAATATTAAACAAGATAGCGAGTATTGAGACTTGAGTACGGAAAACATTAGTTTTGCATCTCTAAATCTAGCGCCTGAAATTCTTAAAGCGCTAGATGAGTTTGGCTACACCACCCCAACGCCGATTCAAGCGCAAGCGATACCAATCGTGCTTGAAGGTCGTGATTTAATGGCTGGCGCGCAAACAGGCACAGGTAAAACTGCCGCCTTTGCGCTACCCATGCTACAAAAATTAATGCCCCTAGCAAGCACGAGCGCATCGCCTGCTCGCCATCCGATTCGCGCACTTATTTTAGTGCCGACCCGTGAATTGGCGATTCAAGTGGAAGCAAGCGTTAAAGTGTATGCCAAACATAGTCCACTACGATCACTTGTTGTTTACGGTGGTGTTGATATCAAAACACAAACGCCACACTTGATGAAGGGTGTGGAGATTTTGGTTGCAACACCAGGCCGTTTACTAGACCACGTTGAACAACGTACATTACAACTCGGCCAAGTTCAAATGTTGATTTTGGATGAAGCTGATCGCATGCTAGACATGGGCTTTATGCCTGATTTAAAACGCATTTTGGCTTTACTACCAAAACAGCGTCAGAACTTAATGTTTTCAGCGACCTTCTCGACTGAAATCAAAAAACTTTCTGAAGAGTTCTTAAAAGACCCAATACTGGTTGAAGTCGCGCGCAGTAATGCGACCAACGAAAACGTGACGCAAAAAGTCTACCATGTGGCGCAAGAAGACAAGCATGCCCTGCTCGCTCAAATCTTGAACGAAACTGAGACCAAGCAAGTCATCGTTTTTACCAAAACCAAACTCACTGCCAGTCGTTTGGCAAGACAATTAGTACGTGAAGGCATCTCTGCAGATGCGATTCATGGTGACAAGAGTCAAGCTGAACGTATCCAAGCGCTGGACGCCTTCAAACAAGGCAAGATTAATGCACTGATTGCGACTGACGTTGCAGCCCGCGGTTTGGATATTGACCAATTGCCGATGGTAATTAACTACGAAATCCCAAGTGCGCCTGAGGACTATGTACATCGCATTGGTCGTACAGGCCGAGCAGGTGCGCTAGGCATTGCAATTTCATTGGTTTCACCTGATGAAGAGAAGTATCTCAAAGAAATTGAAAAGCTGATTAAACGCGAAATCACCAAAGAAACGACTAATTTACCAGCCCGTGGCTCACGTTCAAGCTCAGACCATCAACCACGTGAGAAATCTTACGACAGAGCAGCGAGCACCCCTCGCCCTTCACCTGCAAAAAAGAGTATCGACCCTTGGTTTGATAAGCCATACGAGCCAACTGGCGATATAGCTGCAAAACCGCAAACCAATCAGCTCTATAAAACCAACAAACCCAAACGAGAAGTCGCCGCATTACTAGGCGGCCTGCCACGCAAAGGATAATAAAAAAGCCCGCTTCTCGCGGGCTTTAGCTTATGCTTGAGGCACTTCGCCCTCTGGTTTATTCCGCATAAAGTCAGCTACAGACCACAAGGCTTGCGCTAATCTCACTACCAGAGCTTCTTCCATCTGAATCTCGTGCATGGCACGTACCATGCAAAACATCCACTGGTCACGCTCGGACTCACCGATGGCAAAGGGTAAATGACGTTTACGGAGCATAGGGTGACCATAGCGCTCGATATAAAGCGAAGGGCCGCCTGACCATCCTGTCAGAAACATAAAGAGCTTCTCACGCGCTTCAGTAAGGTCTGCGCCGTGCATGGCGCGAATACCTGCGGCCCTTGGATCACTGTCCATGATGTCGTAGAATTTCTCGACCAAGTCACGGATTTTTTCAGTGCCGCCTAATTCTTCAAATAGCGTCTTTTGGATAGAACCTACTTCACCAATTTCTATTGCCATTAGTTAGCCTTTGTTTTGACCAGACTTGAAGCAAGCGTTGCTCTCGCTCTCGCCTCATCCACATTTGTTCCTGTCGCCAAGGCTACCCCCATACGGCGGCATTCAAACGACTCGGGCTTACCAAACAAACGAATATCAGACTCAGAGACCTCTAGGGCTTTTTCGATGCCTTCAAAGCTTAAGTTTTTAGAGTCCACACCACCATAAATCACAGCACTGGCCCCAGGTGAACGCATTTCAGCATTCACAGGCAAACCTAAAATCGCGCGGGCGTGTAATTCAAACTCATTAAAGCGTTGCGTTGCCATCGTAACCATACCGGTGTCATGCGGACGCGGACTCACTTCTGAAAACCACACTTGGTCGCCATTCACAAATAGTTCCACGCCAAACAAGCCCAAACCACCTAGATTATCCGTCACAGCTTTTGCGATGCGTTGTGCTTCGACAAGCGCACTCTTCGTCATGCCTTGAGGTTGCCAGCTTTCTACGTAGTCACCACGTTTTTGCAAATGGCCAATTGGCTCACAGAATGATGTCACCACCTCACCCGCCGCATTTTTTGAGCGAATCGTGAGCAAGGTAATTTCATAATCAAAATCAATTTGGCCTTCGACAATCACCACACCTTGATTCACACGGCCGCCAGAAGCCGCGTACTCCCAAGCACCAGCCACTTCGCTAGCATTGGTAATTCGTGATTGCCCTTTGCCTGAAGATGACATGGTTGGCTTGATAAAACATGGGTAGCCGATGCCACCATCAATCGCGTCTTGTAGCTCTTGTTGACTGTGTGCAAACGCGTAAGGCGAAGTTGGTAGCCCTAAAGTCTCAGCAGCTAATCGGCGAATGCCCTCACGGTTCATGGTAAGTTGCACAGCGCGCACAGTCGGGATAACTTGCGCCAATCCTGCTTGTTCAATTTCAGCAAGCGTTTGCGTATTCAAAGCCTCGATTTCAGGCACGATTAAATGCGGACGCTCTTGTTTAACCAGCGCCATCAACGCAACGCTATCGGTCATATCAATCACATGGGCACGATGCGCCACCTGATGACCTGGCGCGTTTGCATAACGATCCACGGCAATCACCTCAACGCCTAGACGCTGCAAGGCAATAATGACCTCCTTACCCAGCTCACCACTACCAAGTAGCATGACGCGTGTTGCACTAGGGCTTAAAGGGGTGCCGATTTCCATGAAAAACTCCGATGAGGATGAATTGAATTGTGGTGAATTTTAACACGAAGCCCAGCAAAGACTTTGCCCGAGATCAAAAACGCTAGGCAAAAAAATGGCTCCCTAAGGAGCCATTAAATACAGCTAATATTTCAATCCTTATCCAAGGCTGACTCTTTATTACTTCCACCGAAGTTATATGTTATCCCAACCCAAGCAGCTCTTGCGGTGGCAGGCGTCCTAAACTGCTCACTCGTATTGTTATAAATATTCATACCAAGCATACCGTAGGTTTGATAGGTCTTATCGAATAAATTATTCACAAGCGCAAAAGCCGTCCAGTTTTGGTTAAGCTTCAATTGAGTATCTAGATTAACAACACCGTAACCAGGCACCTTGCCATGGACGTCTTTATTATTCTCGTCCCCATGAGCGTATTGCGGACTAACAAGAAGGACATTCGTAGCGACTTTCCAGATTGGCAGTACGTCATAAGACGCCCTTAATTTAAGTGTCTGATCTGCAATACCTGGAATCTTATTTCCTTTTGCGACGTGGATGACACCACCACCATCATTACTACTATTATCTGGCGCAGTAATGTCAAATGGCGTTTGGTAAGTTGCATCGACATAACCATAGTTTGCCGCAAGCATTAACTTATCAAACTTACCTTGAACACCAATCTCAATGCCTTTTCTTTCGGTTTTGCCAACATTATGGAAATAACCTGTAGTAGGGCTTGCCGTTGCAAATTGAATGTCGTTGTTGTTTTCTGTGCGATAAACCGCCATGCTCCAAACAACTTTGTTATCTAACAACTTACCTCTCGCACCGCCCTCCCAGGTTTTAGAAACAACTGCTTTTAAGTCTGGATCACCATTAAAACCTGTTGGTAGATTACATGGGGACAAAGGATCAGCACATGACAGCTCAATTGGCGTTGGCGCTCTCATTGATTCGTTATAGCCACCGAAGAAGCCCAAATCGTTTGATGGATTATAGTTAAAACCCAAAGCTGGATTGAAACGGCTATAGTGATGTTTACCACCTAAGTCTTGCGAATCTGGGCCAGGTGAGTAAAGTCTCGAGCCATTAGTGAAAGTGCCATCTCCATTATTTGTGTAAGATGTTGGGAGAGTGTAGGCTGGATTATAAAAATAATTATTTCCGTCAGCCTGCCACGTCGCGCCGCCATCATCATTTAGATACTGATTATTCGCACCTTTCTGATCGATAAAAGCAACGTTATAACTTCCTGAAACAGTTACGTTCAGCTTGTCATTTACCTCGAAATTATCTGTGCCAAAAATACTGAAATTATCTGTATCAGCTTTAAGATTAACATTGCTAATCAAACCATCGTTCTGGATGGCAAAGTACCCACTGCTTCCCGATGTTCGATATCTCAAGTTAGGCGTACTAACAACTTGGTAGTTAATTAAACGTGCAAGTTGGGTATTTTGTTTATAGCTAATGTGAGAGTGATCAAACACACCGCCCACTGTCATACTATTAGCATGCCCCATTAAATTATCAAAATTAGAAAACTGAATATTTGTGCCAACAGTATCTTGTTTAGTGTTCGAGTAAACGTTCGAAGTATTAATATCAGCGGTATATCTAGCAAGTGGGGCTGTTAATGTATTCGCAACGGTACCGTTTGGAGCTAAACCATAACAATCCCCAAGGCTACCTTGACCTGGATTGGAGCAACCATCGTCATAGCCAACATTACTATTTTGAGCATTTGCATCTTGCTTGCGATAATAAACGTTACCCGCTAAAAGTTTGGTATCAGACAACCAAGTGCTGGCCTTCAAATTAATCAAAGCCATTCTGTTACCAATGTGATCTGGCCATGTATAGGCGCCTTTTGGACTACCCAACATAGAAAGCGGTAAAGCTTGCGTACCGTGCATTGTGTTATCAGCTAGCGCCACTGAAAGATCTAAGTTGCTCTTATTATCATCGCTATGCCAGCGGACTTTGCCAAATAACTGTTGTACATCACTACTAGAGTGATCTCTCCAACCGTCTTGGTGATCAAAATTTCCTGAAACAAAATAATCAAGGTTATGATCTTTATCTACCCCACCGCCTTCAAATCTGAAAGCACCACGCCCAAAAGATCCGCCCAATACCGTTGCGCTATAGCCAGGAAAGTCAGCGCCATTTTTCGTGCTAACTGCGAGGGCACCACCTAAAGTGTTTAAACCAAATAGCGGGTTGGAGCCAGGCATTAGGTTGATGCTAGAAATAGCATTCATTGGAATTAAGTCCCAATTAACATTTGAGCCAAATGGCTCATTGAAGCGAACACCATCAAAATAAACCGACAAGCCTGTCGGCGCGCCTAACAAAGAAGTAGCTTGAAAACCTCTATATGAAACATCGCTTTGGTAAGGATTGCCAACTCCGTTGCTAACACTAACATTACCCAAATTATTATCAAGCAACTCTGCCATATTAGAACTAGACTGCGCCTTGATTTCATCAGATGAAAATACATGGACATTCGTCGGAATCTGAGATACTGGCAACCCAGTGGATTGAAGCGGGGTTGAGCTAACAACTTCAACCTTATCCAATTTCACATCAGCCGCGTAAGCAGCACTGTTTAAGGCAAGCACGCCTGCTACTGCAAGCACGACAGGTTTTAATTTCAAGTAAACCATCATATCTCCGAGTAAATTCTTATTAAGCGCTTTGGGACGCTCTTTTAACATGTTCAGCACTTTAGCAAAGCAAAACTACTAAAGCATTAGGAAAAACTCCCGAGTTTTGTACTGCCATTTCCTTTTATCGCCAGCCAGCGCTATAGTGAGAGCCTGTTTTCATTTAGCTTGGTCACAAACTTTGACGCTTAAACTCCGCTTAAACTTAATCATCACCGCCCTGCTATTGGTGGTGATGTTTGCTGGTGCTTTTTTATCACTTAACAATGCCCGTCAGAACGCGCATGCCGAGGTTGTGTCAGCTGAGAAGTTGGTGCTTTATTTGTTTGATACTGCCATTCTTAATAACCCAGATTTAGCGCAAAAGAAATTAGCCAGCACAGGCTTTCATCTTCAGCAACTCAAACACATGCGCCACTTGAAAATTGAGCTGATTGATAGCACTGGCAAGGTGATTGACAGCAACCAGACGCAAGATGGCAAGACTTTTCAAAACGAAGCACCCGCTTGGTTTGAGCGCTTACTTAATCAACTCACAAGCAAATGGGAGCCTTCTGTTCGTAAGCTGGAATATCATGATGTTACGTTAGGCGAGATTGTCATCACCCCCGACCCAACTTACGAATACGCTGAAAAATGGAAGCAAATTACTGACCTACTTTCATTGGTGCTGGTGTTTTTTGTGTTGGTTAATTTAATGGTGATGTGGGCTGTTTCACAGGCATTAAAGCCGACAGCCAAAATTTTGGATGCGTTGAATGAGCTAGAAAATGGCAACTTAGCCGCTCGCCTCCCCGCTTTCAAGCTCCCTGAACTGTCACGCATTGGCGAGAAATTCAACCGCATGGTGGAAAAGCTTCAATTAAGTGTTTTGCAAAACCACAAACTCACGCAGCAACTCATCACGCTACAAGAAGAAGAACGTAAAAATCTAGCACGTGAGCTCCATGATGAATTTGGGCAATGCCTCACAGCCATCAATACGGACGCGAGCGTGATCTCCAAAGTGGCCGATAAGAAATACCCTGAACTCAAGGAAAGCGCACTGGCCATTAGTCAGCTTTCACGTCATCTCATTGAGATGGTGAGCGGGCTTCTTCAGCAGCTTAGACCGGGCATTTTAGATGAGCTAGGCCTTGTGCCCGCCTTGCTGGATTTAGTTGATGCTTGGAAAATGCGCCACAAAAACATCCAGTGCGATATTAAAGTCAGTAGCGTTAAAGAATACCTCAGCGAAGCCATTAGCATCGCGATTTATAGATTGATACAAGAAAGTCTGACGAACGTGGCACGCCACGCAGAAGCAAGCAAAGTACACATTGAGGTCTTTAGCCTATCTCAGCTTGGTAAGGAAGGTTTGCAAATCCTGGTGAAAGACAATGGCAAAGGCTTCAACCCTGCCAGCGCAGGCGGCTTTGGCTTGCCAGGCATGCGTGAACGCGTTGAAGGCTTAGGCGGTTCATTTAGCATCAAGTCTGACAATGGCACTGAAATTCAAGCTTGGATACCCAATAAGCCTTATTAAGAAAAAACCAAATGAGTTCAAACAAGCAAATACGAGTGATGTTAGTGGATGACCATGCTGTGGTGCGCGCTGGCGTTCGTCGTTTATTAGAGCAAGACGAGAAGTTTACAGTAGTGGCAGAAGCCGAAACAGGCGAGCGCGCCTATCAAATCTTTGGTGAGCATTTACCTGACATCACCGTACTCGATTTAAGTATGCCAGGTATGGGTGGCATGGAAACGATTAAACGCATGATTGCACGCTACCCAACGGCCAAAATTTTAGTACTATCTATGCACGAGAATGCAGCGTTTGCCAGCCAAGCTCTCAAAGCTGGTGCCAAAGGCTATCTTGCCAAAAGTGGCTTAGCGGAAGAGCTAAGTAACGCCATTCAATGGGTAATGACAGGCCAAACCTACTTAGGCTCCGAAATCTCACATAAAATTGCCCTGCAAATGCACAATACGCAAGGCGATCCGATGCAATCACTTTCAGCAAGAGAGTTTGAGATTTTTAGAATGTTGGTCGATGGGGTGGAGTTAATTAGCATCGCCACAACGCTGAACATTAGCTTAAAAACAGTGGCTAATTATCAAACCACCATTAAACAAAAATTGGGCGTCAATAGCCCAGTAGAAATGGTCCGACTTGCCATTCGTTGCGGATTGATTGAAAGTTAACAACTAAGCCAGCCAACGAATGACCAAGCCAATCTCTCGTTCAGTCGCTTTCATCATACAATCCACCCCAATATTCGGCACTACAGCAAGCGCGTCATCCAAATAAACTAGCGGCAGTCGTTCACGTAGCCAAGGCGGCATATTAGCTTCTTGGAGCAAGTGTTTTAGTGTGCGAGTTGGCCTTGCTAGGTCTGGCTTAAATCGCTCCCCACCTTCGCGATTAGCAATCCGCAACTTATGCCCACCCAGCCTATCAACGGCCAAGCCCTGCCCTTGTTTGCGCTCAAACAATAGCAAAGTACCATCCGGCATCGTCAAAGCATCCTCGCCTTGCCAAACCATGGCGATATTCGAGGCATGTTCAGGGTGGTTAGTTTCGATGTAAGCAAAACCCTGGTAGCGTCGCAGGTAAGTGTCGCTTGCTTTATCTAAGATAATTTTAATACCCGCATCAGCGCCAGCATTCATTAACTGTGTCAGCATATCATCCAGCTTATCTTTGCTGGGCGATAAAAACCCCAAACGAGATAGCCACCATCGGAATAAATTTTTTGCGCGAAGTAAATTTAATGTGCTGAGCTGCTCGATATTCATTCGACCATCCAAGACGCAAGCCACAGCGTCCATTTGCGCCAACTCATCGAGCAAACTAGCCGCTTCTGCGATATGTCTGGCAGAACGCGCCAAAGTCTCACTAGCGGCAGGGAAACGTGCTTTTAGCACAGGCATGACTTCATGGCGGCAATAGTTGCGGTCGTACTGCGTATCGAGATTACTTTCGTCTTCTATCCAAGTGAGCTGAGCAGACTTAGCGTAAGCCTCAATGGCGAGCCTTGAAACATCCAATAAGGGACGAAGCAAATGTCTAGACGCATCATACCCCGCCATCGACGACAAGCCTTTAAGACCGGCACCTCGAAGTAACTGCAATAAAAGTGTTTCAGCTTGGTCATCTTGATGGTGCGCAAGCAAGATGTAATCAGCATTTGCTTGGAGTAGCGATTGATATCGCGCTTGACGAGCTGCCGCTTCAACACCCAAGCCAGCATTCTTTTCAACAGTCACTTTCACGACTTCAAGTGGCACTTGATATGTGGCACAAGTTTTAGCGCAAAAGTCTGCCCAATTGTCAGCGTTTGGACTTAAGCCATGATGTACATGCATCGCCTGTAAATTAAAATTGAGCGTCTTTTGTGCTTGAAGTAAGACATGCAGTAATACACAAGAGTCCACACCGCCGCTGAAGGCAAGTAGCAAGGTAGGAGATGGCTTTGAAGCGAGTACAGCCTTTAGAAAATCAGCCACTTGTTGCTGAACACGCACAAAGCCCGCATCAGGCTTATTGGCTTGAATGCGGACTTTACGGAGTGCTTGAGTTGAAGCTTTGGTAATGTTAGAACCCTTTTTAATTAAGCTCTAAAGAAGCTCCGTCCGTCAAAATCTAGCTTATTTAATGGCCGCTTCTTTGAACTTACCGTAGCTCATTAAGCGCTCATAGCGTTGCTCGAGCAATTGATCGACAGGCTTAGTTTCTACCGCCTTCAACTCCTCAGCTAAGGCTTTACGCAAGTTTTGCATCATCAATTCTTGGTCGCGATGTGCGCCGCCCATCGGCTCGGCCACAATACGGTCAACCAACCCAGCCGTTTTAAGGCGTGATGCTGTAATACCTAAGGTTTCAGCAGCAACTGAAGCTTGGTCTGCACTCTTCCAAAGAATAGAAGCACAGCCTTCTGGTGAAATCACTGAGTAAGTGGAGTATTGCAACATCAACAGTTGATCAACTACCCCAAGTGCCAATGCACCGCCTGAGCCACCCTCACCGATAATCACACCGATGATAGGGGTTTTAAGTTCAGCCATCACGTAAAGATTACGCGCAATCGCTTCTGATTGACCACGCTCTTCAGCACCAATGCCAGGATATGCGCCTGGGGTATCAATCAGAGTGATAATCGGCAAACCAAACTTTTCAGCCATACGATATAAACGTAAAGCTTTACGATAACCTTCTGGGCGCGGCATACCGAAATTACGATATTGACGCTCTTTTACGTCACGGCCTTTTTGCTGACCAATCACCATGACTGGCTTGCCTTCAAAGCGTGCCAAACCACCCACAATCGCAGGATCATCTGCAAAAGCACGGTCACCGTGTAACTCTTCAAAATCTGTAAATAAATTTTGGATGTAATCTAATGTGTAAGGACGTTGCGGATGACGTGCGACTTGAGAAATCTGCCAAGCAGTGAGCTTGCCGTAGATATCTTTCGTCATTTCTTGATTTTTCTTTTGTAGACGATTGATTTCGTCATTGATATCAAGTGCAGAGCCATCTTGCACGTGGCGCAATTCGTCAATTTTCGCTTCGAGTTCAGCGATTGGTTGTTCAAAATCTAAAAAGCTTGTTTTCATATCAAGATGGGGTCTTATCAAAGTTAGGTTTAATTATAGAGGATTTTTACGTTTTCATCGCTTAACCAAGCTTTTAATCCGATTAATAAATCGTCATGCAGTTCTACGCGCCATTGCTCACCTAGCATCATCTCAACTTTAGCTTGGCTATTGTGATATTCCACTTTTACCGCACAACCACGGTTATTTTGTTCAGCATTAGCGCGGCAATAAGGGCCCAACAATTCGCGTAATTTAACAGCGTCCGCCTGACCATTGCAGGATATTTTGAGCATATTGGCATAAGCGCTGCGAGCAGAAGCAATGTCGTAAATCTTACGCACATTGACACGCACACCGCCTGAGAAGTCGTCGTGACTTACGCGCCCCTCAATCACCAAGAGTTGATCCTCTTTAATCAGATGTGCATTCTGCGCAAGCATCTCGCTCCCCACCACGACTTCGACGCGGGATTTGGCATCATCCAAAGTCACAATCGCCATTTTGCCACGTTGGGTCATACGAATACGGACCCCCATCACCACCCCAGCCATGAGCTGAGGCTGATCCTGAGGCTTGAGACTACCCAAATCCGTATGCACAAACGTAGCGATTTCTTTTTGATAGGCTTGATAAGGATGTCCACTCAAATAAAAGCCCAACGCCACCTTTTCTTGCTGTAATTTTTCAGGCTCAGCCCAAGCTGGCACGTTAGGTAACACATGGGCAGCACTATCAGACACCGCACCAAACAAGCTATCTTGACCACTGGCCGCCCCACTTTGTTCGGCGGCACTAATGGCCAAATTTACACCGGCCAGCAAAGCATTACGATTAGGCTCTAATTTGTCGAAGGCACCCGCACGAATAAGCGACTCAATCACACGGCGGTTTACTTTACGTAAATCCAAGCGCGCACAAAAATCGAATAGGTCTTTGAATGGCCCATCTTGCTTACGCGCTTCAAGAATCACTTCAATCGCCGCTTCACCAGAGCCTTTGAGTGCGCCCAAGCCATATAAAACCTGCTTATCGCTGATTGGCTTAAATTTAAATTCACTTTGGTTAATATCTGGCGGCAACACTTCCACACCGTTACCCACGCAGTCGTCATAGAAAATATGGACACTGTCTGTGTTATTCATATCAGCCGACATGGTCGCTGCTAAGAAAGCTGCTGGATAATGGGTCTTGAGATAAGCTGTGTGGTAAGCAACTAGCGCATAAGCCGCCGCATGCGATTTATTAAAGCCGTAGCTCGCAAACTTCTCCATCAAGTCGAATAAATCAGCGGCTTGCTTTTCAGGTGTTCCTTTCTCTTTTGCACCGTCTACAAATACGGCACGCTGGGCATCCATTTCTTCTTTTTTCTTTTTACCCATCGCACGACGAAGCAAGTCAGCGCCACCAAGGCTATAGCCGCCGACGACCTGTGCAATCTGCATCACCTGCTCTTGGTAAACCATAATGCCGTAGGTTTCTTTGAGAATAGGTTCAACCGCAGGGTGCGGATATTCAACCCGCTGTAAACCGTGTTTACGACGGCAGAAATCAGGAATCAAATCCATCGGACCAGGACGATACAAAGCCACCAGGGCGATAATATCTTCAAAGCAGTCAGGCTTCGCTTGTTTAAGCATGTCCTTCATGCCGCGCGACTCTAGCTGGAATACCGCTGTAGTATTAGCTGACTTCAGTAGTTGATACGTTGGCTTATCGTCAATCGGTAAAGTCTCAAAAGACAGCGGCGGCAAATTTTTCTCCGCACGCTGAGCATTCGCGTTGACGAGCGCCATATCCAAAATGGTGAGTGTGCGTAGCCCCAAAAAGTCGAACTTCACTAAACCTACAGCTTCAACGTCATCTTTATCGTATTGGCTCACCAAGCTATCGCCATTGGCTTGACAGTAAATAGGAGAAAAATCAGAAATCTTACTTGGTGATATCAGCACACCGCCCGCATGCATACCAACGTTACGCGTCAAGCCTTCAAGGCGAAGTGCTAACTCAAGCAGTTCTTTCACCTCTTCTTCTTGCACACGACGCTCCGCCAATTGCGGCTCTTTTTCAAGCGCATCTTTGAGCGTAATACCAAGCTCAAGCGGAATGAGTTTGGCGATACCATCAACAAAGTTAAACGGCAAGTCGAGCACACGTCCCACATCGCGAATCACGGCCTTTGCCGCCATGGTACCGAAGGTAGCGATTTGAGAAACCGCCTCCAATCCGTACTTTTGCTTCACGTAATCAATCACGCGGTCGCGACCCTCTTGGCAGAAGTCAATATCGAAGTCGGGCATAGAAACCCGCTCAGGGTTTAAGAATCGCTCAAACAGCAATGCATATTGCAACGGATCAAGATCGGTAATTCCTAAGCTGTAGGCCACTACAGAGCCAGCACCAGAGCCCCGACCAGGGCCAACAGGCACGCCATTATGTTTTGCCCAATTGATAAAGTCGGCCACAATCAAGAAGTAGCCTGGGAAACCCATCTGGATAATAATGCTGGTTTCAAATTCAAGCCGCGCTTCATACTCAGCTGTTTTTTCTGCACGCTTTGCTGGGTCTGGATACAATACTTCCAAACGCTTGACCAGGCCTTCTTTGGCCTTAATCACCAGATACTCATCCAAACCTTCGCCATTCGGCGTTGGGAATTGAGGCAAGAAATTTTTACCCAATGAAAGCGTTAAGTTACAACGCTTTGCAATCTCCACGCTATTTGCCAAAGCTTCTGGGATATCAGCGAATAGCGCGGTCATTTCGGCTTGGGTTTTAAAATATTGATCTTCGGTAAAAGCTTTAGGACGGCGCGTATCAGCCAGCACATAACCTTCAGCAATACACACGCGCGCTTCGTGCGACTTAAAATCCTCTGTCTCGATAAACTGCACCGGATGGGTCGCCACTAATGGCAAATCAAGCTGTGATGCAAGTGCTACTGCACGCGATATATAAGCCTCTTGCTGAGCATGGCCGGCGCGTTGCAATTCAATATAAAAACGGTTAGGGAACAAATCTGCCCAAGCTTGTGCAAGCTGTTTGGCGCTTGCCGTATTGCCCTGCAACAACGCTTGGCCAACATCGCCCATCATGGCGCTAGAAAGCATGATCAGACCTTCAGAACCAGCCTCAACTAGCCACTCACGCTTAATTTCAGGTCTGCCACGATATTGGTTTTCAAGATAAGCACGACTAATGAGCGCGCAAAGTTTGGTGTAGCCATCTAATGTTTGGCAGAGCAACATCAGGCGATAAGGCTGATCGCGATTGACTGAATTTTCAAGCCAAAGGTCGCAGCCTAAGAGTGGCTTAACACCCTTACCTCTTGCTTCTTTATAAAACTTAATCGCACCGAATAAATTGCTTAAATCTGTCAGCGCCAAGGCTGGCATATGGTCTTTGACAGCATGCTCAACGTAGTCATCAATACGCACTGTGCCGTCCACAATCGAATACTCACTGTGGCAACGCAAATGTACAAAAGATGGTTGAGATAAATTGACAGACATAGGGTCAGATTTTACCTGATAGCGGAAGCTTAAATAAGGATTAAATGCGCCCCACTAACTCTAAATTAGACAGGCAGTTGATTACTTGGGGTTTTTACTTAAACAAGTCGTTTGTGACCTAAAGCTTGAAATTAAAAGCCTGTCTCACGCCACACCGTCGCCAAGCCCAATCGGATAAATTCACCCAATATGGATTTAGGCCAGCCGTATATCGCCACTCGTCCACGAATATAACCAGTGGAGAGCTTTTCTTGGCTATCAACCTTAAGACGTACGCGGTAAACAGCACGCTCTGGAATCAGTTTGTTTTGTTGCGGACGCACTAAGACTTCACCGCCAGCCGCTGAAGTTAATGCCCCCTCAGTCATCACACGGGTAGCATCTTTGTCGATATCTATCACCGTTAAATTCACCGCACCAACACCTGGCGCATCCGCGACAAAGCGCCCCCAATTGCCCTTATCGATGCGCTTTAAGTCATCCTCTTCGATATAGCAATCAACGACCCAATCTTTGTCATTAATCAGCGTCACCAAGGCCGACGATTTCGCCACCCACTCACCCAAAAACAAATCAGGGTCAACATCAACAATCGTTCCCGCAAACAAGGCTTTTTGCGCTAGATTTTGCCGTTCCGCCAACAAGCCATCCAACTCTTTTTGTGCAGAAGCCAAGCGTTCTTTAAAAATGGGTTGCTGCCCAGATAACTTCGCATTAAAAGCCGCAGCACCATATTGCTGCATCAACGTTTCAACTCTAGCTTCTGCTTTTTTAATTCTATTTTCAATCTCAGGCACGTCTAGGCCAATTAATTGCGCACCTGCAGGCACACGGCTAGCTAATTGCGGGGGCAGTTTAATGATTTGTGCTGCTTGCGGCGCCATCACCTTTTGGATTTGCTCAGACTTAAACATGCCTTGCGCATTCACCGTAAAATCAAACGGCACAATCAACAATAACAACAAGCTCACAAGCAAGTAATACGCAGGTTTTTGCTTAAATCCCATGCCAATATCCTCCCAGCGGCTATGCCAAAATTTCATCTCTTGAAAAATTGGCATCGTGACAAAAAACCAAATTTCCACTAAAAACAGTGCAATGCCTAAGGCCTTGAAAAAGTAGTGATACACCAATACCGCAATCCCCAAAAACACCACCAAGCGGTACATCCACGTAATTAAGGCGAATACCAAAAAGAATTTGCGCTGCTCAGCATCTAAGGCTTCTGGCTCGGCGTCTCCCAAACCAAACAATTTTTCACGCAACCACCACCGCGTATAAGCCGACGAGCGCCCATGTAAATTAGGCATTCCCAAGATATCGCACAATAAAAAATAACCATCGAAACGCATAAATGGGCTGGCGTTAATCGCGATGGTTGCCGCAAATGAAGTTGTGCCTAAAAAGAAAAACAAGCTTTTTAGCGCCCCAACAGGCAACACACTCCACATAAAAATAGACCAAGCCGCGATTAAAGCCTCAGTCACAATCCCCGCACTGGCAATCATTAAGCGCTTTTTGTGCGAGTCTAATTTCCAAGATTCCGTCACATCGGTATAGGCCACAGGCCACATCACCAAGAATGCCAAGCCCATGGTTGGCACTCGGCAGCCGCATTTTTTTGCTGCTAGCGCATGACCCAACTCGTGAAGCAACTTCACCACCATCACCGCGCCTGCATACTGAATAACGCCTTCTAGGCTGAAGGTATCTACTAGTGTGGATTTGAACGTATCCCAATGATTGAGCACACCCCAAGCGCCCCAAGCAAAAGCCAACATGGTGATCTGATAAAAGCGCTTGCGAAACAAAAAATCTAACAATATCAAAGCACGAGACAACAACTTATCAGGGTGAATAATAGGAATACGAAAGAATAAGTAACCGTGCAACAAGGCATCAAACCAGCTTTTATTCTGCGCCGCACGTTTCATCTTTAAGTGCTCCAGCGCTTGCGCAGACTGCAAATACACTAGTTCGTTTTTTGCCAAGAAATCGACTGTTTTTTCGACATCTTCGATGGTCACATACAGAGTGGTTTGTGCGTTAATCTGCTCGCAGATGAAATCAGCATCGGCTAAGCTCAACCTAGACATAATCTCAAACGCCACCCAGTCCAGTTCAAAATACAAATTACGTGCAGGGTCATGCAAAGTCCAGGTCGGCGCACCACCTTTATCAGCGGGGCCTGCATATAGCGTTAAGTCTTGGCGCAGCCTAGGCAGCGGCGGCTTGGCGAATTGAATTTGCTGCTCAGCCATCAAATAGCCTAATTAAAGACCCACGAACTGACGTAGCGTGGCGAGGGGACGGCGCAACACCCAATAGGCAAATGGCACATAATTGCCTTGTATCTTAGCGGTGCCTTTTAAGCCCACGCGAAAGTTCTCTTTGCCTGACAGCAAAGTCGCTCTTACTCGATAAGCGTAAGTCGCATCTGGTCGCAAGATAGGCTCATAACCTTCATAACGAAGCTTAGCTGTCACAGGTGAAAACGGCATTGCATTCAAGTAGAGCGTTACAGAGGAATCTTTGGACAACTCCAGCGCTTCACCAACCGGAATCCAAGCCTCAATCTCGGCATCGCCTTCAGTCGCCACGACCATGACCTTTTCACCCGCCGCCACAGGCTTACCTATCCATTCAGAAGGTTCATCAAACAACACGACACCATTACGCGGCGCTTTGATATTGGTTTTTTCGAGCATACTTTTTAGGTAATCAGCTTCAACCGCTTTTTCTTGTGCCCTACCCTGTTGCGGCACTAGGTTTTCGCGGCTTTTCGCATCCGTTAACCCCTGCAAAGCACTCTGGCGATACTCTTGATTAGCAATTTGGGTTTCTTGTTGCGCCACTTGTAAGCGTGTCAATGTTGAGCTTGGATCTAATTTAAACAGTGGCTGACCTTGCACCACACGCTGATTAGGATTCACATAAAACTCATCCACCACACCTTCAACAGGCACGCGAATAATGGCGGGATTAGCTGGCACCAACTCACCTGGCACCAACACACTCAAATGCACAGGGAATAAAATCAGGATGGCAATCAGCCACTTCCAGCGGCGCTTTTTATTGTGCCAAATGGCGACGACTTCATCGGTCAAACGCTGAAAACTGGCCTTGAGCCCATGCGCAGCCACCCAGCAACCTGCCGCCATCATTTTTGCAAAAATATGACGAGGGTTAAGTAGCAAACCCAGCGAAGTGCCAAGCGCATCACGAGTCGGCACGGTCGCTTTTAGATTTAGCCAAAAACGCATCAACTCGCCATACACCGTTGGCACATCCAGCCTGCGCCAAGCGTAACTCCAAATGTCTATCCACTCACGCAGATAAACCAGTTCAGCGTCACCAAATGCCTGCTCACGGCATAACAACAAGCCTGCTTTGCGTTTGCCAGCGGTAATCGGTAGCCAGATTGCCGTTTCGGGCAAATGTGCACCCCACTCCGCCACGTCGGCTTCAGACAACATATCGGGCTCAACGTGAAAAGCCCCTTGCTGACAAGCCTCATGCTGACTCAGCAGCTGCAATACACTGTTCAGCCACAAGATATAGGGCGAATTGCGCTCAACGTGCGAAACGCCTGATTGCAACACAACACCCTCATCTTCCACCCACAACACACCGAGCAAATAAGGCACCAATTGATGCGTTTGATTCACCACCAAAAACTGCAAAGCCTTGTCTGACTCAGCCTGACGCACTTGCCGCGAGAGGTGAATCAACACGTCTGCGGCTTGTACCGTTACACGTTCTTCTGCCATCTAAATCCTTGATTTCAACATTATCGTGTCTTTAGGCTCATCACTGTTTGAATTTGATTTGCCAACGAGGATTTTCCGACAAAGCCCGCTTTTTTGCCAAGTGACTGCTTGATTTTACTACTTGCATGACTATCTTTGTCACCCGCTTTCACATTGCCTACAACCGCAGGGGCTTTCGCATGCTCAACACTCACACGACTGTCTTTTGCATCTTTTACATCGTTAGCATTGGCTTTAGACCAAGTTTCTGGCTGACCAAATTTAGTTGCTTCTGGCGCTTGATTACCCAAGGCACTGACCACCAAATCCGACCCCAACTTAGCGCCATGCGAGCCAAAAGCCCCATCATTCGTAACAGCCAATTTTGCATCGACTGAACGCTGAGCATTTTTCACTTCATCAGTCACACGGTCAAAGTGGTAGTACGGCGTATGGTTAGAGTATTCCAAATCATCACGCGTAATGGTTGATTCAACCGTCGGCGGACTAAATTGGTTAATACCACCAAACTGACCGTTAAAGTTCAACACCACTGTGTGGAACTCATACTGACCAAGTTCTAGCGACCTCTTCTCAATAAAGCGCTCATTGTTGTGGTGCTCCACTGGCGCTGGTTTAGTCTCCGTTGCGCGATTTACCACCACTGGTGGTGGCGGTGTAGGCACGTAGTTATAGACTGGTGGCTCACTGACAGGTGGCACTGTAATCACTGGGATTGGTGTTACGTCAATGATTTCATTAGCCGTCGCTGTACCACCGTGACCATCACTAATCACATACGGGAATGTCACGATGCCAGTAAAGTCCGCATATGGGGTAAATGCAATCTCACCTACCGCACTCACACTTACTGTGCCATTCGTCACCGCAATGGTTTGCGCTGTGCCTGGTGTCAAGGTCGTCCCAGCAATGCTGGTGATACTTAAAGTGTCCCCGTCTGGATCACTGTCCGCAGAAAGCGTAAGCGGCGTTAAGGTGATTTCACCACCATCTACCAACATTGTGTAACGGTCATTCACAGCGATAGGGTTGTCATTGACTGGCGTGACTGTGATGTCCAAAGTAGACGTCTCAACAGCACCATAACCATCACTTAAGGTGTAAGTAATTGTCGGCACAACACCGTTCCAGTTAGGTAACGGCGTGAAAGTGTAAGCGCCATCCATGCCAATCGTGATCCTACCTACGTCTGGAATCGTCACAGCCGTCGTGCCTGCATTAAATGTACGATTCAATCCTGCAATCGTGAAAGTTGTCACCCTGATAGGACCATCACCTGAGGTTAGAGCTGTGTCAATCACATTACCGCTGATTGGCGTATCTTCAGGTGTTGTTACCGCTTCATTGTTGTCGACGAACAGATCATCCACTGGCGTCATCGTGAGGGTGAGCGTTGAAATGTCAGTGCCACCGTGACCATCACTCACGGTGTAGGTCGCCACAGGGATTGCCCCCGTGTAATTCGCAACAGGCATGAAGCTGTAACTACCATCCGCATTAATCGTGAGCGTACCAACGTTTGCAATGTTCGCAACACCAGGGGTGCTAGCGCCTACTGTATAGGTCGTTCCATTCACCGTAAAGTTAGCAATGGTAAGGACGTCTCCTTCAGGATCCGTAGCACCAACCAACAATCCTGCATTTGCAGCAATCGTCAGTGTCGTGTCTTCTATCACTGCGTGAGCGTCATTAGGATCGACTGGCACATCATTCACTGGAGTAACTGTGATGATCAAGGTCGAAATATCGCCAACTGTTACACCCGCATCATCCGATAGGCAGTAAGTAACAGTTGGTACAGTGCCGTTCCAGTTAGCTAATGGCGTAAAGGTATAAGCGCCATTCGTGCCAATTACAATCGTACCTACGTTTGGAATCGTCGCAGCAGTTGTACCCGCTGTAAATGTCCCTGTCACACCTGC
>CAIQFD010000035.1 GCA_903870995.1 uncultured Methylophilaceae bacterium
CCCAAGAAATCACGGTTATGTCTGGCGGCCATAGCGAATTGGAACCACCCCTTCCCATCTCGAACAGGGCCGTGAAACGATTCTGCGCCAATGATAGTATGCTTCGTGCATGCGAAAGTAGGTCACCGCCAGACTCTTTATACAAAACCCTAGTCAGCAATGACTGGGGTTTTTTCATTTTAATTTCATCGCTTCATCAAATTGTCATAATTGATTGTCACTATAGGCGCATGAAAAAGCCTAGGAATAATCATGCCTTATAAACTAGCCTTGTATAGAAATCGATTTCTTGCTTGGGATAGCGCGCTTTGTATTAGTGTTAATAAATCAAGCCACTGCCGAGCGGTAAGGATTTTCTTCAGATTAATCAGTCGATTAGGAGATGGTATATTTTGGTATACCGTCATGCTTGGAATAATGTTGACTCATGGTGAGTCTTCATTTGTTCCTGTTTTACATATGGCTTGTGCCGGTTTAACAGGCACAATTATTTATAAATGGATTAAGGGAAAAACCTTACGTCCGCGCCCATACGAAATTCACCAGGATATTTGGTTAACGGGGCGACCGTTAGACAGGTTTAGTTTCCCGTCTGGGCACACACTACATGCCGTGGCATTTTGTACGGTTGGTTTGTTTTACTACCCGCAATTGGCTCCATTGTTACTTCCATTTACGGCGTTGGTTGGCTTATCTCGAGTGGTCCTTGGTTTGCATTATCCAAGTGACGTAGCTGCAGGCGCATTGATTGGTGGGTTAATCGCCAGCCTATTTATCTTCTTGTAATCCACCTTTAACTATTAGGTACGAAATAACTTATAGGCGCTGGATGCAGCAGTGCTAAATCACCTAAACATGCAAGGCGCCATGCGCTTAATTCTGATGCATTCAAGTGCAGTAATTCCGCTTTCCATGCAGGTCTTTCCCCACTCAGCACAATTCCAATCTCTGAAATGGCAGTTTGCGTCTTAGCGATGTAATAGACGAAGTGTTTGAATACACGTTTATCTACAATCCGAATGCTTAAGTAAATCACGTGCGGTAGCTTTACTGTTCGAAGTACTTTGTCCCAAAAACTAAGTCTTATTAAGGCCTTTGAGCTTTCTTTCAATGAACATGAAAATTCTTCGCTGATAAACGTGCTTAGCATGCGTAAGTGCTTATTAATTAGCTTGCTTGGGGATGTGTGTAGTAAAGGCTCTAAATGAGCGTCCATGGCCCACTCTGATGCAATGTGAGCTAGCATTCCGTTGTCAGTCCACATTTCTTCATGAGCTGGAACGAAGTGGTTGTGAGCGATGACATCCACATATAAATGGCTAGCGTAACCAATTGCAATGGCTAATTCCTCTTCGCTCTCAGCGCGCTCTAGTAATTTATGCGCATGTTGCCAATCATGTGTGCTCTTGAAATGTTTTGAGACGATAGCTAAGTCAGGGAGACATGCCCCAGCCATGACTAAATCTGGGAAGTTTTGAACGGCCTTTCTGAGTCTGGGATCAAGTGCTGGCATTGCCCAGAGCAGCGAATGAGCAAAGTACAGGTGGGTCATTAGCCCCCAAGCATTTGCATCTGCCGTATATAAAATAATGGGAAGTAGCCAACAGAACTTATATAGTTGCTTTTTCATGAGTATGCAATTTGCCGTGTGGACGTTATAGAAATATGAAGATTTGATGATGGTATGATGACAAACAAATTCATTAGTACTTGTTTGCTATACTGCACGCCAAGATTTACATCTAAACATTGAGGAAGTTATGGAAAGTCCATTCAAAGGGAAAACTGGTTTTCGTCGTTTAATTAATGCGTTTGGCTATTCGATGGAGGGTTTGTCAGCCGCTTATAAGAATGAAGATGCATTTAGGCAAGAGTTGCGCTTAGCTTTCATTTTGATTCCTCTTGCTGCTTACTTGGGACATACGGGCATGGAACGCGCCGTGATGATTGCCTGTGTTTTCTTGGTAATTATTGTTGAGCTACTTAACTCTTCTGTTGAGGCTACCGTTGATCGTATTTCTTTAGACCACCATTTATTGGCTAAACGGGCGAAAGATATCGGTAGTGCAGCAGTTTTACTTAGCTTATTGAATCTGGTTGTTGTTTGGTCTTTGGTGCTTTGCACCGCAGCATAAAAGAATTGTTACAATTCATATAACTGTCATAAAGCGTCGCTAACATAAGCTTGTTAGCGACCGTCATCGCGGCGCCACTACTAAGGCCGTAGCATTGAAAATTCTATTTATCTCTGATGTTTATTTTCCTCGCATCAATGGTGTTTCCACCTCCATCCGAACGTTTGTAAAGCAAATGCAAGACATGGGTCATACCGTGCACTTGATTGCGCCTGAGTATGGCGTTGAAACTGAAGATGAGGCTTGGATAAAGCGAATTCCAGCACGTAGTATTTATTTTGATCCAGAAGATAAGCTAATGAAGTATGGCATTGCGTTGGATAATTTAATTGCCTTGCGAAACGAAAAGTATGACATCGTGCATATTCATACGCCTTTTGTTGCGCACTATCTGGGTTTAAAGTTGGCCCACTTGCTCGATGTGCCTTGTGTTGAGACTTATCACACCTTCTTTGAGGATTATTTACATCACTACTTGCCGTTTATCCCTAAAGCGATTGCAAAGGGAATTGCAAGGCTCATCTCACGCCGTCAATGTAATGCAGTCGATGCGATTGTTGCGCCATCTCAACCCATGTTAGATGTGCTACGCCAATACGGCGTCAAAGCAAAAGCTGAAGTGGTACCAACTGGGTTGCAAGCGCATAGTTTCGCTAAAGCGGATGGTGTGGCATTTAGAGCGAAGTATGGGATTGCAGCTGATCGACCGATGGGGTTGTTTGTGGGGCGGGTAGCGTTCGAGAAAAATATTAGCTTCTTGCTTCGTATGTGGGTTGACCTCATTAAGAAACAGCCAGATGCTTTATTAGTGATTGCTGGCGAAGGTCCTGCTGAAGCAAGCTTGCATAAACTAAGCAAAGAGTTGAATCTTGAAGATAACATCAAGTTTATTGGTTATTTAGACCGAAGCACTGAGCTCAATGCCTGCTATCAAAGTGCTGATGTGTTTGTGTTCTCCTCTATGAGTGAAACCCAAGGATTGGTATTGCTTGAAGCCATGGCACAATCAACACCCGTTGTTGCAATTGCGGAACTAGGGACTAAATCTATTTTAATTGAGGGTGAAGGGGCCTTAATTGCGCCGCATGATGAAGTTGTTTTTGCGGATAAGGTCTATGCTTTATTAAGTGATAAAACACAGTGTAATGCCTTAGGAAAGGCAGCACATCATTATGCTAAAGCACGATGGACAGATAGAGCGCAAGCGGAGCGTATGATTAATTTTTATAAAGATGTCACCACTTCTATTTAGCCTGCGCTAGGCAGCAAAAAGGCTAGCCTAAGCTAGCCTTTTTGATTGGTGCGACTAACTTGCTTAGCCGAATTTACCTGTAATGTAATCTTCAGTTTCTTTGCGAGTAGGGCGAGTGAAAATCATGTCTGTGTCACCAAATTCAATCATCTCACCAAGATACATATAAGCAGTGTAATCAGATACGCGGGCTGCTTGTTGCATATTGTGAGTCACTACCAAAATCGTAAGCTTGTTGCGTAGTTCACACATCAGCTCTTCAATATTAGCGGTTGCGATTGGGTCTAGCGCTGATGTTGGTTCATCAAACAACATAATTTCAGGGTCGGTTGCCAATGCACGTGCGATACAAAGACGTTGTTGTTGGCCACCTGAAAGGTTGAATGCAAGATCATCTAGACGATTTTTAACTTCATCCCAAATCGCAGCACCTTTAAGCGCTTCCTCTACTTTGTCATCCACTACGCGCTTGTTAGTTTCGCCGCGAACACGTAAGCCGTAAGCCACGTTTTCATAGATTGATTTAGGAAATGGATTCGGTTTTTGGAAAACCATGCTAATACGCATACGGACTTCAATAGGATCGACGCCATCAGCCAACACGTTAGTATTGTCTGGATGCATAATAATTTCGCCATCATATTTATTGCCAGGATAAAGGTCATGCATACGATTAAAGCAACGTAGGAACGTTGATTTCCCGCAACCTGAAGGACCAATAAGTGCAGTAATTTTATTTTCATGCAACTGCATTGAGATGTCTTTCAATGCTTTATTGCCATTGCTGTAGTAAAAATCTAAATTACGTGATTCAGCTTTAATTGGTGTTGTCGAAGTGACCATAAAGTATTTTCCTGCTAATTGGGTTAAATATTGCTTTAGTTTAGAGCTCGATTGTTACCATTTAATGTTTTTGCGAATCTTATAGCGTAAATGAATGGCGAAACCATTCATCAGCAATGTCACCAGAATAATGATGGCGCCAGTTGCCGCAGCATTCACATGGAAGGCATGATCTGGACGTGATAGCCAGTTAAACATTTGAATTGGCATGACCGTAAAACCAGAGCTTAGCCATTCAAAATTCAAGAATGGAGGCTCCGTTGTGATTGGCGATGGCGGCAAGAATGCGATAAATGTTAGTGCACCAATCGTGATAATAGGTGCTGTTTCACCTAGCGCACGTGCCATTCCGATAATGATGCCAGTCAAAACGCCACCGTATGAATACTTCAATACGTGGTCATATACGACTTGCCATTTCGTTGCACCAACTGCATAAGCCGCTTCACGAATCGCCACAGGAATTGCACGAATAGACTCGCGTGTAGAAACAATGACGATAGGAAGAATTAATAAGCCCAATGTGAGGCCGGCAGTCACAATGCTTTGACCTAAACCTAAGCCATATACAAACAAGCCTAATGCCAATAGACCATAAACAATAGATGGAACGCCAGCAAGATTAGATACGTTAATTTCGATGAGGTCTGAGAACCAGTTTTTAGGCGCGTATTCTTCCAGATACAAACCAGCTGCAACGCCAAGTGGAACAGCAGTTAAGAAAGTAACCGTCATCACTAAAGCAGAGCCTACCCATGCTGAAAGTAAACCTGCATGCGCCGCACGGCGTGATGGATAATCGCTTAAAAACTGTAAATTAAAGCGGGCACTACCGTCATAAACCAAATCAAGGAATAGCGTAAGCAGTGTTAGCAAGCCAATCATTAAGGCAATCAACCCAATGATTGAGAAGATATAGTCATTAAGTTTGTGGCGCTTAATCATCGCACGCACTTCAGTCAGATTTTTAATTGCAGATGCTTGTGTCATGATGTTGCTCTATATAATGAGTTGGACTAATTAGTAGTTTTCGCGATATTTTTTGCGAACTATGTGGCCAAGCATATTGAATATTAGTGTCATCACCATGAGTACCAGGCCAGCTGCAAAAATACTTTGATAGCCAATACTCCCGTGTGGCAAGTCACCAAGTGCTACTTGCACAATATAAGCTGTAATTGTTGCAGCGCTATCCATAGGGTTGAATGTTAATGTCGGTTGTTGACCTGCTGCCACTGCAACAACCATTGTCTCCCCTACAGCACGTGAGATCCCCAGGATGTAGGCCGCAACGATTCCAGAAATGGCTGCTGGTGTAACAACGCGAATTGCAGTTTGGAAGCGTGTTGCACCCATCGCATAAGAGCCTTCTCGCATACTCATCGGCACGGCGCGCATAGCGTCTTCAGCTACTGAGCTGATGTAAGGAATAATCATCACGCCCATTACTAAACCAGCTGAAAGCATGTTAAAGCCAGGTAAAGTTGGGATTATTTTTTGTAGCATTGGGGTCATAAAGAATAGTGCGAAGTAACCAAAAACAACAGTAGGCACACCAACCAATAACTCCAAAATTGGTTTCACGGTTTCACGTGTTCGGTGAGATGCAAATTCTGATAAGTAAATTGCGCCAATCGTGCCAAGTGGAATGGCGACAGCTAGCGCGATGAATGATGTTGTTAATGTGCCAGCAACGAGCGGCATAATCCCGTAGTGCGCATCCTCAAAAAGCGGTGTCCATTGAGTATCTGTAAAGAAATCAACTACCGAAACTGTTTTGAAAAACCCAAGTGATTCATTTAAAAGAATGGCAACAATGCCAATGGTAGTTGCCACTGCGGATAATGCAGCCAACATCAAAATAAATTCGATGATGCGCTCTTTTACGTTGCGGCGAATATTTTTCGCTAAACGTGTGCTGATGGGTGTCGATGATGCATTAATCACAGGCTTGGCCATATTTAATATTAATTTTCTATTTTAGATTGCTTGAGTAGCTACCTAGCCATTCAATACATTTTAATTATTAAAGGGTGTAAATATTTCTAAGTAATTTGGGGCAGCCTCAGCTGCCCCAAATCATATAACAACTTAATTACTTGATACGGCTTAGTAAGTCTTTAATTTTGATACCAACTTCAGCATTACCACCAAAGCCTGTACCTGGTTTCATAGACTTGAAGTGTGCTGTTACAGCAGTATAGTCATCAGCTGGAAGTGGAACGTATTTCACTTCTTTCACCAATTTTGGCGCATTTGCTAGGTAGTAATTTACGAAAGCTTTTACTTCTGGACGGAACGCCGCAGCCGTTGCATTTACGTAGATGAATAAAGGACGTGCTAGTGGTTGATAAGTGCCATCCATAACTGTTTCAGATGATGGCAACACTGCAGCAGCGCCAGCTTTAGCAACGATAGGTAATGCACGTAGCTTATCTTTGTTTTCTAAATAGTAAGCTAAACCAAAGTAACCCATGCCGCCGTTATTGCTAGCAACACCTTGTACTAGCACGTTGTCATCTTCTGATGGCGTGTAGTCCGAACGGCTTGAACCTGACTTGCCATTAACTGCTTCGGTGAAGTAGTCAAATGTGCCTGATGCTGTACCTGGGCCAAACAATGCCATAGGTTGGTTAGGGTAAGAACTGTTTACTTGGTTCCAGTTTTTAACTGAAGATCCTGGTGCCCAGATTTTTTTCAATTCGTCAACAGAGATTGATTTAACAAAATCATTTTTGCTGTTAACTACGACTGTCAATGCGTCATAAGCGATTGCCAATTCGATGTATTGGATACCCGCTTCTTTACAAGCATCCATTTCTGATTTTTTGATTGGGCGTGAAGCATCTGAAATGTCAGTTTCGCCACGGCAGAATTTTTTGAAGCCGCCACCAGTGCCAGACTCACCAACAGTCACTTTTACTTTTTGTGCTGCTTGAAATTCTTCTGCCACTGCTTCAGTAATCGGATAAACAGTGCTTGAGCCGTCGATCTTGATAATCTTGTCAGCAGCGAACGTTGTTGTCGCTGAGAATGCAGCTGCAACAAATGAGGCAACTGTGAGTGCTTTTACGAACTTAGATTGCATAATAATCTCCATTGAGTGAACTGTGCTTTCTTCAATTCAGCTTTAACTAAGCTTTAATTTAGAATTAAAGAAATATGCATGCATCGTATAGGTGAAATATTACAAGTTTGTGACAAAATTTGCGAAACATATATTCAAAAATTATCCTTGCTTCAGAATTAAGCAGTGGGGGCATCTTCGTCGTCCTATGCTTCGATTGATGTATAATTTCGGCTATTGAAAATTAGCCGTACCGGAAACACACATGGAAGCAGAACAACTCAATCTAATAAGCAATCGTCTTATTGACCTCGCCGAGCGCCAACAAGCGCTTCGGGGGTATCTTTGACTTTGAAAACAAGCAACAACGTCTAGAAGAGGTTAGTCAGCTTTTAGAAGATCCAAAGATTTGGAATGATAACGAGCGCTCACAAAAGCTAGGTAAAGAGCGCCGTGAGCTTGAGGGCGTGGTTAAATCTCTTTTAGATATTGATGCGGGTATTCGTGATGCATCTGAGCTATTTGATATGGCGAAGGATGAAAACGACGAAGGCACACTATTAAGTATAGAAGCAGATAGTCTAGAACTTGAGAAGCAACTAGAAGGCATGGAGTTCCGCCGCATGTTTGCCAACCCGATGGATCCAAATAACTGCTTTATGGACTTTCAGTCGGGTAGTGGCGGGACGGAGGCGCAAGATTGGGCTTCGATGTTACTGCGTATGTATTTGCGCTATTGCGAGCGAAAAGGGTTTAAGGTTGAAGTGCTCGAAGAGTCCGAAGGCGATATTGCAGGGATTAAAAGTGCCTCACTTAAAATCTCTGGTGAATACGCTTATGGCTATTTGCGCAGCGAGTCAGGCGTCCATCGTTTAGTGCGTAAGTCTCCATTTGACTCAGGCAATCGCCGCCATACTTCGTTTGCCAGCGTACAAGTATTTCCTGAGATTGATGATTCGATTGAAGTGGATATC
>CAIQFD010000036.1 GCA_903870995.1 uncultured Methylophilaceae bacterium
CAGCTCATCGTGTACTTGCATGATGAGTTTGGTTTGTAGTTGTTGAGCGGCGATCCAATTCTGAACGGCAATCATGGCAAGTTTAATCAGGTCGGCTGCGGTGCCTTGCATAGGGGCGTTAATGGCAGCTCGTTCTGCGCCTGCGCGACGCATGCCGTTGCTGCTATTAATTTCTGGTACCCATAGGCGTCTGCCAAAGTAGGTCTCTACATACCCTTTTTGTTTGGCGAGTTCGCGCGTATCTTGCATGTAAGCTCGGACGCCTGGATAACGCGCAAAATAGCGTTCGATATAGCTTTGGGCGGCGCTACGGTCGATGTTGAGGTTTTGCGCTAAACCAAATGCACTCATGCCATAAATCAAACCAAAGTTAATCACTTTGGCATAACGACGTTGTTCGCTGGTGACGGCTTCACGTTCGCATCCGAAAATCTCAGCGGCTGTTGCTCTGTGAATGTCTTCGTTGTTAGCAAATGCACTCAGCATGCCGTCATCTTGTGAAAGATGCGCCATGATGCGGAGCTCAATTTGTGAATAATCGGCAGAAACAATCACGCTACCAGTCGGCGCAATAAATGCTTCGCGAATCCGGCGACCTTCAGCGGTACGCACGGGAATATTTTGTAAGTTGGGATCTGAGCTTGCTAGACGCCCCGTAATTGCTACTGCTTGGTTGTAGCTTGTGTGTACGCGTCCTGTTTGCGCATTAATCATTTTTGGCAGCTTGTCTGTATAGGTCGACTTTAGTTTTGCCAATCCACGATACTCTAGTAGTACCTTCGGTAAAGGGTAATCAAGCGCTAACTCTTGAAGTACGTCCTCATCGGTTGAAGGGGCGCCAGAAGGTGTTTTTTTGGTAGGTTTGATGCCAAGCTTGCCGAACAAAATCTCTTGTAGTTGTTTTGGTGAGGCTAAATTAAAAGGCTGGCCTGCAAGCTCGAAGGCTTGTTTTTCCAAGTCCATTAACTTCATGCCGATTTCATTGCTTTGGCGGTTGAGCATGCCTTGGTCAATCAGCACGCCGTTACGCTCAATCGTAAAAAGCACTTCTCGAGATGGCATTTCAACTTGGCTATAAATGAAGTCTAACTTGTCATCAGCCTGAATTACTGGATACATGGCTTGGTGTAGTTGAAGTGTAATGTCTGCATCTTCTGCTGCGTAATCTGCAGCCACCTCAACAGTGACTTGATTGAATCCAACCTGCTTAGCTCCCTTGCCAGCGACTTCATCAAAGCTAATGGTTTTGATGCCTAAATGGCGCATCGCTAGGTCATCCATATTGTGCGTTTTATGTGATTCAAACACATACGACTGCAGCAACGTGTCATGTGCAATGCCACGTAGGGCAATGCCATGATTGGCTAATACATGTTGGTCATATTTTAGATTCTGCCCAACTTTCTTGATGGCTGAATTTTCTAGGATGGGCTTAACTTTGGCTAATGTTGCTGCTAAGTTAAGCTGAATTGGCGCATCAAAATAATCATGCGTCAGCGGTAAATAAGCCCCCGAGCCAGCCTCAATGCTAAATGACATGCCGACGATTTTTGCAGTCATCGGATCTAGTGACGTTGTTTCGGTATCAAAGCAAACTAGTTTAGCTTGGTTGATTTTTTCGAGCCAAACATCTAAATCAGCTTCACTCAGAATGGTTGCATAATTGCGGGTGGTGATTGGGGTGTAATCAACAGTCGTTTCTGTTGGGGGTGTGTTAATAGTTTCGCTGGTGGGTGCGAATAAATCGCCGCTGCTTGTTGGCATGGTGAGCGGTGTCACACTTACAGGCTCGCCGCCCATAGTGTCTAGCTCACGACGCCAAGACTTAAAATCAAAGTGCTCGAACAATTCGGCCAGTTTATTTTTGTCCATCGCCCGCGGTGCAAGGTCGCTTAAAGATTCTTGTATGCCGACATCACAACGAATCGTAATCAGTTCGCGTGCAGTTGGAATCCAAGGCAAGGCTTTACGTAAATTTTCACCTACGACACCTGTAATTTCACCGGCGTGTGAAACAATATTATCCAAAGTGCCGTATTGGGTGAGCCATTTGACCGCTGTTTTTGGACCAACCTTTTCCACGCCGGGCACATTGTCGGAAGTGTCGCCGATCAAGGTGAGGTAATCAACAATGCGTTCGGGAGGCAAACCAAACTTATTGGTCACGCCAGCGATATCAAGCACTTCATTGCTCATGGTATTCACGATGGTGACGTGTTCATTCACTAACTGTGCAATGTCTTTATCACCTGTAGAAATGATGACGCGGATCCCTTCGCGTTCAGCTTGTTTGGCAAGCGCGCCGATGACATCATCCGCCTCAACGCCTTCTTCCATAATCAGTGGCCATCCCATTGCCTTGATTGCCTCGTGCAGTGGCGCTACTTGCGCACGTAAATCGTCAGGCATTGAGGCACGATTGGCTTTATATTCTGGATAAATGTCGTCGCGAAAGGTTTTGCCTTTTGCATCAAAAATACACGCGCTATAATCAGCTGGGTATTCTTTATGTAAGCGTCTTAGCATGTTGAGTACGCCTTGAATCGCTCCAGTTGGCTCGTTTTGCCGATTGCGTAAATCCGGCATGGCGTGAAAGGCACGATAAAGGTAGGATGAACCATCCACTAACAACAATGTTTTCATATTTGGGTCTACATTATGTCTGTTGCAAAAAAAGTACCAAAAATCGCCGATCCTGATTTTCAAGGAAAGCATCAAACGGCAAACGAGTCATGGCACGCATTCGAGATTATGGCAGAATTCGTCGATGCTACGGAAAGCCTAAAAGAAATCACGCCAGCCGTTTCTATTTTTGGGAGTGCGAGAACCAAGCCAGAGCACCCAGATTATTTGCTTACAGAGGAAATTGCCCGATTATTATCTGACGCTGGTTTTAGTGTAATTTCAGGAGGTGGCCCTGGGATTATGGAGGCTGCGAATAAAGGGGCTTTCCCCGGTCGATCCCCCAGTGTTGGGCTCAATATTATTTTGCCACACGAGCAAACCAGCAATCCCTATCAAGAAGTGAGCTTGGATTTCAAACATTTCTTTATGCGTAAAGTGATGTTTGTGAAATACGCATCCGCCTATGTGGTAATGCCTGGCGGTTTTGGTACGCTGGATGAGCTACTAGAAGCGATGACCTTGATACAAACAGGAAAATCGCGCCGCATTCCAATTATTTTGGTCGGGACTAAATTTTGGAGTGGTTTGGTAGATTGGTTTAAGCAGACGCTTATTTCAGAAGGGATGATTGAGGCTGAAGATATGAAACTCATTAAGGTGATTGATAATCCTCGTGAAGTTGTCGAAGCAATCTTTAAGCATTATGAAACCCGCGGCTTTGAGCTTTCAGCGGCTGAACGCAAGACCCAGCTTTATTTGTAGGATGAAAACGCTTTACCGCCAAGCATGGGTTTTTGATAGAATGAAATTGTCTGAATTTTTGCTAATTAAACGCGGGAATAATATGCGCCTTAATCATTTGTTTTTGCTTGTAGTGTTGGCATTGCCAATCGCTAGCCTCACTGCTCAAGCGGCTGATAAAAAAGCTGTGCCTGCTGGCGTGGAACCGTTGCCAGAAGCTTTGCCACCTCCAGGTGTCGTTGAGGCAAACCCAGCAGATGAGCCAGAAATAACAATAGTGAAAAAAGGTGAAACAACCGTAGAGGAATATCGTGTGCATGGCGAGCTTTACATGCAAAAAATCACGCCTTCAACAGGCAAGCCTTATTATTTGATGAAGCAAGATCAAGAGGGTGGTTGGTCAAGATTTGATGGGCCTGCAGCCCCTTTAGTAATTCCTAAATGGGTAATTTTTCGATTCTAATTTTCTGCTACATGGTGCGCTCATTTTCTCAACAATTTAACGCGCCATATTTAACTTAAAGTTGTTATGTCTGTATTTACCACCGTTTCTGCCGATGAATTAAGCCCTTGGCTTGCAGCTTATCCATTAGGTGATTTGCTTGAGCTTCAAGGCATTGCCTCTGGCATTTCCAATACCAATTATTTTGTAACGACAACGACAGGTCGCTATGTGCTGACTTTGTTTGAAGAGCATAGCCCTGAAGAGCTACCTTATTTCTTAAGTTTGATGACCCACTTGGCAGAGCGTGGTGTACCATGCCCACATCCAGTAATGCGTTTAGATGGTGTTCAATTAGATGAGCTCAATGGTAAGCCTGCTGCATTAGTTACTTGCTTGCGTGGTCGCGATATTATTGAGCCATCAGCTACTAAGTGTGCTGAACTGGGTCGAGTGTTAGCCAATATGCATGTGGCTGGCGCTAGTTTTACTGGGAACAATCACGATACGCGTGATGTGCTTTGGCGTGAGGCAACGGCGAATAAAGTGTTCGGCTTTCTGAACGCTGATGATCAGGTGATGTTAGCGCAAACGATGAAACGTCAAGCTGACTTGAATATTCAATCACTGCCACAAGGCGTAATTCATGCGGATTTGTTTCGTGACAACGTGTTGTTTGAGGGTGATCAAATAGGCGGCGTCATTGATTTTTACTATGCATGTCGCGGTGCGTACCTTTACGACGTGGCTATTGCAGTCAATGATTGGTGTGTAAATGCGGATGGGTCTTTAGATGCATTACGTGTTAAAGCCTTGCTCAATGCTTATCATGCGATTAGGCCATTCACGCCAGCCGAGCAATCTGCATGGCCGAGCATGTTGCCGATTGCAGCGTTGCGCTTTTGGTTATCTCGCTTAAAGGATAAGTATTATCCTCAAGCTGGTGAATTGACACATGCGAAAGATCCGCATCACTTTCAGAAAATATTACAATGGTGTATCACGCATCAAGCTGAGATCTCGGCGATGTGGATTAATGCGTTTTAAATTGGAAAAAATATGACATTTAGATCAAAAGTGAAACTGGGATTTAGTTGGATGACTGATAGTTTGGAGTTGTTTAAACAACATCCGGCTAAGTGGATGGGTTTATCCTCCATGTATCTGGTATTTTTTCAGTTCCTACCGATTCTGTTACTCGGTATTATTGAGCAGATTAACCAAGCGCATGGTTCAATTATCATTTTGTTTTTGGTTGGCTTGTTAGGCTTAGCTTTAACTTTTAGCTGGCCTATTTTCACTTCTGTGGTGATTGGTGTTTGTCGTGAAACGCATGCTGAAAGATCAACGCCAGTGACGGAGATTTTTCATCGAGTAAAACCACACGCTAAACAATTAATATTTTTGGGCGTAGCTTTCTTTGTGTATCGCTTGATCATGATAGCGTTAACAGAAGCGGACATTCAGTCGTTGGATATCCAACAAATGGATAAAGAGGTAATGCCGATTGGATTTTGGTGGCTAATGCTTAAACTGCTCGTGTTGCAAGTGCCTTTATTGTTAGCGACTTGGTATTCACCATTACTGATTTCGTATCATCAGTACTCAGTGTTTAAGTCAATCGGACATAGTGTTTGGGCTGCTTTGCACAATATCACTGCGTTGATTACTGCCTGGGTGACCTTGACTTTGGCTGTTGTCGGTGTGATGTTGGTACTTGGTTTAGTGATTGGAGTTGTCGCTATTTTTGCCAAAGGGCTTGCTGCGTTTTTAGGCATGTTGCTGATTATGTTCGTATCGTTAATGGCAACGGCGTTCTTGTTCTCAATCCAATACTTTAGCTTCTTGTCTATGTATTACAATAAAGGCGAAGACTTCGTTAGCTAGGTTAATTTTTCAGACCTGTTTAGTCAGGATATTCTCTTTAGCAACACAAAAATGATGCACTAAAGTGCATCATTTTTTATGTGTGTCGCTTAGGTGGTTTTTCTTCACTTTCGAACTCACTTTTGCTTTGGAACCGCGAGCCACTTTTGGCTGGTTTGTGATGACTTTCTTTGCGCCAGTTTTTCCTTTGCCCGTTGTTTTAGCGTTAGTCGCTTTTTTGCCTTTCTTCCCATGCTTACTTTTTTTGCCACTTGATTCCGCTTTTTGAGGAGTTCTTAATTGTGTTGCATGTTTTATAAACTCGTTTTTATTCAGATCATTTTTTGGCTCAAAGCTTACCGTTGGCCCCTGTTCATTCAGAAGCTGAAGTTGACCACCTTCAATTTTGAATCGATTACTCATTAATATTGATGCCATTAGCTTTACTTCTACTTGCTCGTTGTTCTCACAAGTTTCATTGCTTCTGTTCAGTTGGGTGATTAAAAATTCACCGCTGCTATTAGATTTAAACTTACCCGAAAAGTAATTGCAGATGCCGTAGCCGTAGACTTTTCCATCTGGTGTAAACAGAAAGTAAGGTTTTGATTGCTCTGATAAGCTTGATCTATCTATGTTAGTCAGTTGCCATGCTTGCTGATAAATAGCATTGTCGTCGGCAAATGCCATAAAACTTGTACTTTGTAGGCCAAGCGCGATAGTGACAGCTGTTAAACGTTGACGTAGTGAAAGGCTTTTCTTCATGGTGACACTTAAGCCTTTTCTAATTTTGCATATTCCATCGCAAGCCACTTAAGACCTTCTCGGCCAAAGTTGATTTGGATGCGCATATCGCTAGCGTTACCTTCGTAGCTCACCACCACACCTTGTCCAAATTTGGCATGGGCGACTGCTTGACCAATTTTCCAAGGCATCGCCGACTTTTGCTCGCTACTGCTTGCTGTTGGTGAGCTTTGGTAGTGATTGTCATAATGATTCGTCATAGTTGGCTTTTGAACTTGGCGACTGTTTAAACGCTTAAGTAGGGCATCTGGAATCTCATCTAAAAAGCGAGAAGCAATGCCGTAACGAATTTGTCCGTGTAGCATGCGACTTTGCGCATGGCTTAAGTAAAGTCGTTGTCTAGCACGGGTAACAGCCACATACATTAAACGACGCTCTTCTTCTAAGCCGTTATTTTCGTACAAGCTATTTTCATGCGGGCACAAGCCTTCTTCTAAGCCACTGATAAATACACCTTTGAACTCTAAGCCTTTGGCGGCATGAACAGTCATCAGTTGTAACGCATCGGCACCTACATCGGCTTGATGCTCACCTGCTTCAAGGCTGGCGTGTGTTAAAAATTCCGTGAGGCCGTTGCTGTTATCTTCCAGTGCATCGCTATTGTTGTTCATAAAACTAACCGCGGCATTAATCAACTCATCCAAGTTGGCAATACGATCTTCGCCTTCCTTTTCTAATTGGTAGAAGTTTTTGAGACCCGACATCGTGGTCGCAATCTCGGTCATCTCAGTGAGCGTTAAGCCTTTTGCATCATCTTGCATCTGCTTAATGAGTGCGACAAAGCCCTCTAAACCTTTACCTGGGCGCCCATTGCCAACTTTGTTAATAGCGGCTTGCCACAGGCTACAATCTTGCGCCCGCGCTGATTCTTGAAGCTGCTCTAAGCTACGTGCTCCAATCCCACGAGTAGGGAAGTTGATCACGCGTAATAGGGCGATGTCATCTTCTGGATTGTTAATTAGACGTAAATACGCCATAGCATGTTTGATTTCGGCACGCTCAAAAAAGCGCAGCCCACCATAAACGCGATAAGGAATATTGTTCGAAAATAAAGCATGTTCAATTACGCGAGATTGCGCGTTTGAGCGATAGAGTAGCGCAATATCATTAAGCGCCCAGCCATCGTTGTGTAGCATTTTTACTTCATCAACAATAAAGCTCGCTTCGTCTATGTCGTTATATGCTTGATAAACACGTACAGGCTCACCCTTGCCTGCCGAGGTCCATAGGTTCTTACCAAGACGATTTTTGTTGTTGCTGATAATTGCATTGGCCGCATCCAAAATATTGCTGTGTGAGCGGTAGTTTTCTTCAAGTTTAACGATGTTTTGTACTTTGAAATTCAATTCAAAATCGCGCATATTGCCCACGCGCGCACCGCGGAAAGCGTAAATCGATTGGTCATCGTCACCAACGGCAAAAATACAGTTATTGGGCTCCTCTTTACCCATCCCAGCAAATAGCTTGAGCCACATATATTGCAGTTTGTTTGTGTCTTGAAACTCATCTACTAATATGTATTTAAAACGCTCTTGGTAATGCTGGCGGATGTTCGTATCACGGCTGAGTAGCTCATAACAACGTAATAACAACTCTGCAAAATCGACCACACCTTCGCGCTGGCATTGCTTATCGTATTCTTCAAAAATCTCACGCATCCGCTGTGAGTGCGGGTCGTAAGCATCCACGCTGTGAGCACGCAAACCTTCTTCTTTGCAGCTATTGATATAACCCATTACCTGCTTAGGTGGGAATTTCTCATCATCAACATTCATCACTTTCATTAGACGTTTAATCGCTGATAGCTGATCGGCGGTATCTAAGATTTGGAAAGTTGCAGGCAATAAAGCCTCGCGATGATGGGCTCTCAATAAGCGGTTGCATAGTCCGTGAAAAGTGCCAACCCACATGCCGCGTGTGTTAATCGGTAGCATCGCAGTAAGTCGAGTAAGCATTTCTTTAGCGGCTTTATTCGTAAATGTTACCGCTAATAATCCAGTAGGGGAGACTTGCCCCGTTTGAATCAACCAAGCGATGCGCGTGGTCAATACGCGCGTTTTACCGCTGCCTGCGCCAGCTAAAATGAGCGCTGATTGGTGCGGCAAGGTGACGGCCTCTAATTGTTTATCGTTGAGTCCGGTGAGGAGTGAGTCTTGAGGTGCATTTGATATTGTCATAGTGAGATTATCGCAGGTCAGCGTTACTTCGAGAACAACTTAAAAGAGATTAAATAGTCTGGAACTTTGCTCAAGTATTATCGGTCTGAATTAATACGATGGTGATGTTGGGTGTTCAATGAGCAATCAAGTCACTGTCCCACGCTTTCCTCCCTGAGCGTGGCGCCTTAAGTAGGCATTTTGCCCCGACCGATCCCCTTGGTTGGGGCTTTTTTTATCCCCTCGATACATAAACAAAAAGCCCCTTGCGGGGCTTCTCGTTTTTACAGCTTTTTGCTAAATGTTTAGCAAGGATTACATCATGCCGCCCATGCCACCCATACCGCCGCCCATATCAGGCATTGCTGGTGCATCTTCTTTTGGTAGTTCAGCAATCATGCAGTCTGTTGTGAGCATTAAGCCAGCCACTGAAGCTGCGTTTTGCAATGCAGAACGCGTTACTTTAGTTGGATCTAGAACGCCCATTTCAACCATGTCGCCGTAAGTTTCGTTAGCAGCGTTGTAGCCGTAGTTACCTTTGCCAGCTGCCACGTTGTTTACTACGACTGATGGTTCACAGCCAGCATTTTGAACGATTTGACGAAGCGGCTCTTCAACAGCACGCAATACAATTTTCACGCCAGCATCTTGATCATGGTTTTCGCCTTTTACTTTAGCAATTGCGTCACGTGCACGAATCAACGCTACGCCACCGCCAGCAACAATACCTTCTTCAACAGCTGCGCGTGTTGCGTGTAATGCGTCTTCAACACGTGCTTTCTTTTCTTTCATTTCGATTTCAGTTGTCGCGCCAACTTTAATCACAGCAACGCCGCCTGCTAGTTTTGCAACACGCTCTTGCAATTTTTCACGGTCGTAGTCGCTGGTTGCATCTTCAGCTTGTTTCTTCACTTGGTCGATACGCGCTTTGATGTTGTCTTCATTACCAGCACCATCGATGATGATTGTGTTTTCTTTACCCACTTCGATACGTTTAGCTTGGCCTAGATCTTCTAACTTGATGTTTTCAAGTTTCAAACCTAATTCTTCAGCAATCACAGTACCACCAGTCAAGATAGCGATGTCTTCCAACATTGCTTTACGACGGTCACCGAAACCAGGGGCTTTAACGGCACAAGTTTTTAAAATGCCACGGATGTTATTCACTACCAATGTTGCCAATGCTTCGCCGTCGATATCTTCAGCGATAATCAACAATGGACGACCTGCTTTAGCTACTTGCTCAAGTGCTGGAAGCAAATCACGGATGTTAGAGATTTTTTTGTCGTATAAAAGCACGAATGGATTGTCCATTAATGCG
>CAIQFD010000037.1 GCA_903870995.1 uncultured Methylophilaceae bacterium
ATACCAGCTGGTGGCGGACGTGCATCGTTCGGCTGCAAATCAATCGCATAGGCATTGGCTGATGGCAGCAATATCGCAACACATAGCCAGGCTAATTTTTTAGCTTTGCCTTTATTATCTAAGCGCTTTTTCCACTCTGACATGTCAGCCTCCGAGCGCTAATCTTGTGGTTTATTAAGGCTATCAAGTAGGAGCAAGCCCACGCCGCCAGTAATGGCCGAATCAGCCACATTAAACGCAGGCCAATAATAGTCATAGCCGTGATAGTGAAAGAACAAGAAATCGACTACGTAGCCCAAAGTCAGCCTGTCGTAGAGATTGCCTAATGCCCCGCCTAATACCAAAGCCAGCGCAAAACAAAAAAGCTTTTGTTCAGTATTTTTATGAAGCAGATAAACAATCACGGCTGACGCCACAATTGCAATGCTCGTAAAAAAGAAATGCTGCCAACCGCCTTGGCTGGCTAAAAAGCTAAACGCCGCGCCTTCATTATGAAAACGCACCAAGTCAAAAAACGAAGTGATTTGCAAATGCTCACCATAATTAAAAGCCTGCTGGATAAGATGCTTGGTATAAACATCTATCGCAATCACTAGCGCGCTTAGGCTTAACCATTTAAGCATGGGTACGTTTTTCACCTTGGCCAAATAAATTACTTACGCAGCGACCACAAATTGTCGGATGTTCAGCGCTTGCGCCTACGTCTTCACGGTAATGCCAGCAACGGTCGCATTTAGCTTGTTGGCTTGCCGCGACTTTGAATGTCAAGCCTGAACCAGACTGTTTTTCCACTTTAGCTTGTGAAGTTATAAACACAAAGCGTAGCGCATCTTCCATACGCGCAAGTGAATCATAAGCTGGGCCATCAACAGTAATGGTGATTTCAGCCTGCAATGATGAGCCTACTTCGCCAAGACCACGTTTTTCTTCAATGGCTTTATTGGCTAAAGCACGAACTTCGATAATGTTTTTCCAGTCTGTGATTTGGGCACCGCTCAAACCATGCGCTGGCAAGTCGTACCAAAGCTCCTCAAATACGGTTGCGTCTTTATCCAAGCCCAACGTTTGCCAAATCTCGTTGGCAGTAAAGCTCAAGATAGGCGCCATCAAACGCATCATGGTTTGGGTGATGTGATACAACGTGCTTTGGGCGGCACGACGTGCGTGTGAATTTTCACCCGTGGTGTAGAGACGATCTTTCAGAATATCTAAATAGAAACTGCCTAAATCTTCAGAGCAGAATCCCACAAATTTTTGCACCGCCAAATGGAATTCATAGCGGTCAAAATCCGCCAAAACTTCTGTTTGTAATTTCTCTGTGAGCACTAGCGCATAACGATCAATTTCTAACCATTGGTCAACTGGCAATGAGTCTTTGTTTACATCAAAGTCAGCCAAATTCGCCATCAAGAAACGTAAAGTATTACGAATACGGCGATAGCTTTCTGCCACGCGTTTGAGAATTTCATCAGAAATCGTGAGCTCGCCTGAGTAATCAGTCGATGCTACCCACAAACGCAGAATATCCGCGCCGTATGTATCCATCACCTTTTGCGGTGCAACTACGTTACCTTTGGATTTACTCATTTTGTGACCAGCGCCATCCACCACAAAACCATGCGTGAGCAAAGCTTCATAAGGAGCTCTGCCATCAATCGCACAACC
>CAIQFD010000038.1 GCA_903870995.1 uncultured Methylophilaceae bacterium
GCGCTGACATAAAATCCGCCTCTTGATTTTTTTTGTGATTATTGGCTTACCAATGAAAACCTTTTCAGCTAAAGCGCACGAAGTAAAGCGCGACTGGTTCGTAGTTGATGCTACGGATTTAGTGCTAGGCCGTTTGGCTAGCGAGATTGCTCACCGTTTACGTGGCAAACATAAAACGATTTATACACCGCACGTTGATACAGGCGATTACATCGTTGTGATCAATGCGGACAAAATCAAAGTGACAGGTACGAAAGACTTGAATAAGTTGTACCATCGTCACTCTGGTTATCCAGGTGGTATTTCAACAACTAACTTCGGTAAGATGCAAGAGCGTTTCCCAGGCCGTGCCTTGGAAAAAGCTGTTAAGGGCATGTTACCAAAAGGTCCTTTGGGCTATGCAATGTTCCGCAAGATGAAAGTCTATGCTGGTGCGAAGCATGACCACGTGGCACAACAGCCACAACCTTTAGTCATCCAAAGCCAAGCTTAAGGAATCGATATGATTGGTAAATATAATTATGGTACTGGCCGTCGTAAAAGCTCAGTAGCTCGCGTTTTCTTGAAATCTGGTAAAGGCAACATCGTTGTAAACGACAAGCCAGCTGACGAATACTTCTCACGCGTGACTTCACGCATGATTCTTCGTCAACCACTTGCTTTGACAGATAACGAATCAAGCTTCGACATCATGGTAAACGTGGTGGGTGGCGGTGAATCTGGCCAAGCTGGTGCAGTTCGTCACGGCATTACACGTGCTTTGATTGACTACGATGCAGCGTTGAAAGCAGCTTTATCTAAAGCAGGTTTCGTCACACGTGATGCACGTGAAGTTGAGCGTAAAAAAGTTGGTTTACGCAAAGCGCGTCGTCGTAAACAATTCTCTAAACGTTAATTTTTTAGCGTTCAGCAAAAAAAGCCGCGTAATTGCGGCTTTTTTGTTTTCCGGCTTAGCTTTTTGTTACTATGCTGTTTGCTGACTATTGCGATAGCCAAACGAATATTAAGAATGGTTTTGAATTATGGATAAAATCAAAGTAGGAATTGTTGGAGGCACAGGCTATACCGGTGTTGAGCTCTTGCGTCTTTTGGCAATCCATCCAAACGTAGCGTTGACCGTTATTACCTCTCGCGGTGAGGCAGGTATGGCCGTGGCTGACATGTTCCCGAGCTTGCGTGGTTATGTGGACTTGAAGTTTTCAGACCCAGCACAAGTCGATTTATCAATCTGTGACGTCGTCTTCTTTGCGACACCGAATGGCATTGCTATGCAGCAAACGAGAGAGTTGCTTGCAAAAAATGTACGCGTCATCGACTTAGCTGCGGATTTCAGAATCAAAGATGTCGCTACTTGGGAAAAATGGTATGGCATGACGCATGCTTGCCCTGAGTTAATTGCTGAAGCTGTCTATGGATTGCCAGAAATTAATCGGGAACAAATTAGCAAGGCTAAGTTAGTTGCTAATCCTGGTTGTTATCCAACAGCTGTGCAACTTGGTTTTATGCCACTACTTGAAGCTGGCGTGATTGACCCCACATATCTCATAGCAGATGCTAAGTCTGGTGTGAGTGGTGCAGGACGTAAAGCAGAAGTGCATGCGCTGTTGGCAGAGGCTGGTGATAACTTTAAGGCTTATGGTGTTGCAGGCCATCGTCATTTACCAGAGATTAGCCAAGGCTTAGCGGCGATGGCGAATAAGCAAGTGGGCTTAACATTTACGCCTCACTTATTGCCAATGATTCGTGGGATTCATGCAACCTTGTATGCGAAATTGACGAAATCTGTGGATTTGCAAAAGTTGTTTGAAGAAAGATATCGCAATGAAGCTTTTGTGGATGTGCTACCCAAAGGTAGTCATCCGGAAACCCGTTCAGTTAGGGGTTCCAATCAATGTAGAATTGCTGTGCATCAACCACAAGGTGGTGATACTGTGGTGATATTGTCGGTGATTGATAATTTGGTGAAAGGCGCTGCAGGTCAGGCAGTTCAAAATATGAACATCATGTTTGGATTCTCTGAAGGCTTAGGCCTGAATGTTGTGCCTTTATTGCCGTAATTTTCTAGTGTATAGTAGAGTAATTCTATCAAGTATTTAGCGTATTCATTTGCGCGCAACTTTTAGTTCTGCAAGAGGGACTAAATGGAAACAGGTAATTATTAAGGAGTCAGAGATGAATGCAGTGACTGAAATGCCAAGCCCGTTAGTATTTACTGATAATGCGGCAAAAAAAGTTAAAGAGTTGATTGAAGAAGAGGGTTCGCCTGATTTGAAATTGCGCGTTTTTGTGAGCGGAGGCGGCTGTTCAGGCTTTCAATATGGTTTTACATTTGAAGAAACCGTGAATGAAGATGACACGCAAGTTGAGCGTGACTCAGTGACGCTATTAATCGATCCAATGAGTTTGCAATACTTAATGGGTGCCGAAATTGATTATCAAGATAGCTTACAAGGTTCACAGTTTGTGATTCGTAATCCGAATGCAACAACGACTTGTGGTTGTGGTTCTTCGTTCTCAGTTTAATTAGTAGTTATCTTTGAACACAAAACAAAAGGCGCCTATTGGCGCCTTTTGTTTTGGATAAAACCAGCTTATCGCTCGTTAATCGGAACAAACTCACGTCTAGTTTGCCCTGTGTAAAGTTGACGTGGACGGCCAATTTTACCTTCAGGATCAGAAATCATTTCGCTCCATTGCGCCACCCAGCCAGCCGTCCGAGCTAGTGCAAAAATTGCGGTGAACATCGAGTTTGGAATGCCCATTGCGCGCATCACAATCCCTGAATAGAAGTCGACGTTCGGATATAAACGACGGCTCACGAAGTACTCATCTTCTAGTGCAATCTTCTCTAATTCCATCGCAAGCTTAAACATCGGATCATCATGTAAGCCAAGCTCGTTAAGCACTTCATGGCATGTTTCGCGCATGATGGAAGCGCGAGGATCCATGTTGCGGTAGATACGATGACCAAAGCCCATGAGTCGGAATGGATCGTTTTTGTCTTTAGCGCGTTTAATGTATTCACCAATGCGGCTCACATCGCCAATCTCTTCCAACATTTTAAGTGTTGCTTCGTTAGCGCCGCCATGCGCAGGACCCCAAAGTGAAGCAATCCCAGCAGAGATGCATGCAAAAGGATTCGCGCCGCTTGAGCCCGCCAATCTTACTGTTGACGTTGAGGCATTTTGCTCATGGTCGGCATGTAAAATCAAAATACGCTCAAAGGCTTTAGTTAGCACTGGGTTTGGTGTGTACTCTTCGCAGGGCGTTGCAAACATCATGTGCATAAAATTCGCTGCATAATCGAGCTTGTTTTGTGGATACATGAATGGTTCGCCAATATTGTATTTATAGCTCCAAGCTGCAATGGTGGGTACTTTTGCAAGCAAACGATAAGCGGTAATTTCACGCATTTTGGCATCATGGATGTCAGATGATTCACCATAGAATGCTGACATCGAGCCAACCACGCCGACCATAACCGCCATTGGATGTGCGTCACGTCTAAAGCCTGTAAAAACTTTAGTGAGCTGATCGTGCAACATCGTGTGTTGATGCACTGTTGTGGTGAAAGTATTTTTTTGTTCTTCGCTTGGTAATTCGCCGTGAATCAATAAGTAAGAAACTTCCATGAAACTGCAGTGTTTGGCTAACTGCTCAATTGGGTAACCACGGTAGTAGAGAAGACCTTTTTCGCCATCAATAAAAGTAATGTCTGAGCTACAAGAAGCGGTTGATAGAAAGCCCGGGTCATAGGTGAAGACACCATGCTTGCCAAGGCTACGAATATCAATCACATCAACGCCCAAGTTTCCAGAGAGAATTGGTAGCTCGATAGGATCACTTCCGTTATCAAAAGTGAGCGTTACTTTTGTTGGTTTATTTGTCATTTAACTACTCAATCAATGGTTATATCAGTAAATTAACTAGCATAAATCGCGCCTAAAATACGCAATCCATCGGCCCCTGTTACACAGGGAAGATTGCCAGGCGCTTTAAGGACGGTTTGTCTTGCTAGCCAAGCAAAGGCAGCAGCTTCCACATCACTTACATTAATGCCTAAAACATCCGTTAACTCAATTTTCACAGGATGCAACAATTGTCGCAAGTGAAGAATGAGTGCATCGTTAAAAGCGCCCCCTCCACAAAGATAGATTTCATGGGTATTGGGGGCATATCTTTTTACGGCATCAGCAATAGAATGTGCTGTGAATGCCAATAAAGTCCGTTGAACATTCTGCGGTAAATATTCAGGCTTAAGGTAAGACGTGAGCCATTCCATGTTGAATAGATCACGGCCAGTGCTTTTGGGTGGAGTGAGATTGAAAAATGAATGTGCCAACAGCTTTGATAACAGTTCATCAATTACATTGCCTGTCATTGCCCATTTACCTGACGCATCATATCGTTGACCAGTATGAAGCTCACACCATGCATCCATCAGCATATTGCCTGGGCCAGAATCAAAGCCAATAATTTCTTGCCCAGTATTTAATACGCTCAGATTAGCGATGCCACCAATATTGATAATGGTGCGATTGGTATTAGGATGTCCGAAAACCGCCTGATGAAAAGCTGGAACTAAGGGAGCGCCTTGTCCATTTGCAGCGATATCTCGGCTACGAAAATCTGAAACAACAGTGATTCCGGTTAATTCGGCTAATAAGGCTGCATTGCCAATTTGGATGGTATAGCCAAGCTCAGGTCTGTGTCGAATGGTTTGCCCATGGCAACCAATGGCTGATATTTGAGCAGGATTAATGTTGGTTTTTTCGAGCAGGCCATTCACGGCTTGTGCATAGAGTTTTGAAAGTTGATTCCCTACGAGTGCCGTACGCTCAATCTCGTTATGACCACTTTCGTGCAGTGAGAGGAGCTCTTCCCGAAGATCCTGATTGAAAGGGATTGAGTGGGCGTTGATGACGCGCGACTGAAGCGTTTGGCCTGAAGTCTGGGTGAATTCAGTGAGCACGGCGTCAACACCATCTAGGCTGGTGCCTGACATTAACCCAATCCATAGACCTTGCACGTTAATTTTGCAATTCGCTTGGTTTAATCAATAGAAGCAACATTGCTTGTGCGTAATAAATTCAATTGCGCTGCATACTCAGCATTTTTCGCGAAAAATGCTGCCTTATATTTTGTGGGGATTGGTTCCGCTGATGGTAGCGCTACTGTCACAGGATCACGGTACTCACCATTTAACAAGAATTCATAGTGCAGATGCGGCCCAGTGGCTAAGCCCGTCATTCCAACGAATGCAATAATTTCGCCTTGAGCGACCTTGCTGCCTTGGTGCAGTCCTGAGGCAAAGTGTGACAAGTGGCCATATACCGTACTGATTTTGTTAGCATGCTTTAATACCACAACATTGCCGTAACCACCTTTTATCCCAATGAACTCTACTATGCCATCACCCGAAGCCTTGACGCATGTGCCGATTGGTGCGGCAAAATCTACGCCCATGTGCCCGCGCATTGTTTGTAAAATGGGGTGTAAGCGCCCTGTGCTAAAGCCAGAACTAATTCTAGAAAACTTTAAAGGTGAGCGCAAAAATGATTTGTGCATGCTTTTTCCTTCAGGCGTGTAATAAGTAGCCTGACCATTGGGGTCGCGATACATGACAGCGCTGTAAGTTTTTCCGTCATTGGTAAATTCAGCAGATAGCACTTGCCCCGCTTGCACCTCTAAGCCTTCGTTGTACTCAGCTTCATAAGCAACTACTAGGCGATCACCTTTGCGTAATCCTGTTTCAAAGTCGATGTCCGTTGAAAAAATATCGACTAATTGCATGGCGATTGAGTCGGGAATGTCGGCTGCATCTGTAGCGCTAAATAGTGAATTTTTGATAGTAGCGGATTTGAGTACGGTGTGTTTGTTAAAGCTGATTTCGTAAGTTTTGGCGGTGTAGCCAGAATCTGAAGAGGTGATATCCAATACATGAGTAGCACTTACTTGATATTTAAGTTGGATTAAGTCGCCATTTTCGTTGGTATTTGCGCGGACAGTTTGGCCTGGTTTAAGTTGAGAGGTAAGGACGCTTGCATCGTGGTTTGTACGTAAGAAGTTAATCGCGTCAGCGTTTTGAATGTTGAGTCTTTTCAGTAGGCTAGCCAGTGTATCGTCGCGATGGATAGTTTCGGTTATCCAAAAAGTATCTTCGTTGGAAGTTGAGTTTTTTGATGCTTCTAAGCTAGGTAATGCAATATCCTCAATGACGGTTTGCACGGGAATGTTGCTAACGGAAGTTTGTGGAGCAAGGCCAAAAGCAGTTGCAATGCCGAATAATGGTAAACAAGAAATGGCAATAATCCAGCGCAAATCAAGCTTTCGTTCTTGATTTGGCGTTTTTTGCGTTAAAATACTTGGTTTAGAATTCTCTAGATTGTTGGGCTCGTTACTCTGCACCGGCGCCACCTTAATACTTAAATGTGGGGAACAATGCTACCAGAAAAGTGATTTTTCGTGAAGTTTTGGGGTGGAGTGGTGCAGGTGATAACAATATATATAGGCTTTTAGTGATGACATCAAATTCAGTATCGATAGAACAAAGTCTGGCGCTAATCAAACGCGGAAGTGATGAGCTTTTGATTGAAAGCGAGCTGGTAGAAAAATTAAAAACAGGTCGTCCATTGCGCGTAAAGGCCGGTTTTGACCCAACGGCGCCAGATTTACATCTTGGACATACCGTTCTTTTAAATAAGTTACGCCAATTCCAAGAGCTTGGTCATCAGGTGCTTTTTTTGATAGGTGACTTTACCGGAATGATTGGTGATCCAACAGGTAAGAGCGCAACCCGTCCACCATTGACCGCTGAGCAAGTGCAAGAAAATGCAAAGTCTTATGCTGCGCAAGTATTCAAAATACTCAAGCCTGAGCAAACAGAAGTGGTATTCAACTCTACTTGGCTGAATGAATTAGGTGCGGCCGGTATGTTGAAGTTGGCTGCCAGTCACACTGTGGCACGTATGCTTGAGCGTGATGACTTTAGTAAGCGCTACAAAAACAATCAGCCAATTGCGATTCATGAATTTTTATATCCTTTATTACAAGGTTACGATTCAGTTGCACTTAAGGCTGATGTAGAGCTAGGTGGAACAGATCAGAAGTTTAATTTGTTGATGGGGCGCGAGTTACAAAAACAAGCTGGCCAAAGTCAGCAGTGCGTTCTTACCATGCCTTTGTTAGAAGGTTTGGATGGCGTCAACAAAATGTCTAAATCTCTCGGTAACTATATTGGTGTTGCTGAGCCAGCCAATGTCATCTTCAGTAAAATCATGTCAATCTCTGATGAGCTGATGTGGCGTTATATAGAGTTATTGTCATTTGAGTCATTAGAAACGATTGCTAAGTGGAAAGCGGAAATCGCTGCGGGTGCAAATCCAAGAAATACAAAAGTACATTTTGCCCAAGAGATTGTTGCGCGCTTTCATAATCAAGAGGCTGCTGAAGAGGCGCTCAAGGATTTTGAGCTTCGCTCAAAAGGCGGGATTCCAGATGAAGTGCCTGAAGTGGCGATTGAAATTACAGAAGCAAGTATCTCTGTCCCACAACTATTAAAGCAAGCTGGCTTAGTGGCCAGCACCTCTGAGGCCATGCGAGCAATTGAGCAGGGCGGCGTAAAACTAGATGGTGAAAAAGTCACGGATAAGCATCAGCAAGTGAATAAAGGCAGTGAAGTCGTTGCGCAAGTTGGTAAGCGAAAGTTTGCCAGGGTCACAATAAGTTAACTTAAATGTAATTACTTTGTAAAAAAAGCCATATTCCTATTGACCGGTTTTTATTGTTCTGTAGAATGCGGCCTTCGCTTCAAACACGAGGCGGGAAGCAATAAAAAGAGTGATAAATTGTTTGATTTTGCTCTTGACCAAATTTACCAGGTCTGTATAATGCGCCCCTCTCGTTGCTAACGCGGAGCAGTTTTCCGGTTGGTGATGTTGAAAAGAATTTAGTAGTACCTGCTCTTTAAAAATTTGAACAATCGATAGGTGTGAGTGTTTGTAGCTGGCATGTTCACTGGTTCTTCGGAACGTGAACACTCAAGATACAAATGCTTATACCTTGAATGAAACTTTGTAATAAACGATGTTTAGTAATAGACATTGTCGACAACCTAGATTCATTTGAGTAAATAAAGCAAAAGCGACATACCGACCCCTTTATTGGGGTCACAAGTAATAGTTAGGAATTAAACTGAAGAGTTTGATCCTGGCTCAGATTGAACGCTGGCGGAATGCTTTACACATGCAAGTCGAACGGCAGCACGAGAGCTTGCTCTTGGTGGCGAGTGGCGAACGGGTGAGTAATATATCGGAACGTATCCAATAATGGGGGATAACTAATCGAAAGGTTGGCTAATACCGCATACGCCCTACGGGGGAAAGCAGGGGATCTTCGGACCTTGCGTTAATGGAGCGGCTGATATCTGATTAGCTAGTAGGTGAGGTAAAGGCTCACCTAGGCTTCGATCAGTAGCTGGTCTGAGAGGACGACCAGCCACACTGGAACTGAGACACGGTCCAGACTCCTACGGGAGGCAGCAGTGGGGAATTTTGGACAATGGGGGCAACCCTGATCCAGCCATTCCGCGTGAGTGAAGAAGGCCTTCGGGTTGTAAAGCTCTTTCGCA
>CAIQFD010000039.1 GCA_903870995.1 uncultured Methylophilaceae bacterium
CCAGCGCCACCAAAGATGTCACCAAAAATATCGCCAAAGGCATCGCTAAAATTGCCAAAGCCAGCGCCACCAGGACCAGGGCCAGCACTAGGATCAACGCCTGCATGGCCATATTGGTCGTAAGCGCCACGCTTTTGGTCGTCAGAGAGCATCTCATAAGCTTCTTTTGCTTCTTTGAATTGCTCTTCTGCTTTAGGATTGTCTGGGTTACGGTCAGGGTGATACTTCATCGCAAGTTTGCGATAAGCCTTTTTAATCTCTTCTTCAGAAGCATCTCTATTGACGCCAAGTATTTCGTAGTAATCACGTTTTGCCATTATTTTGTCGCTTATCAAGTTGGGCTATAAATGCAAGAAAGCACACCCGCGCTTTTGACGAGGATGTGCTTATCTCTACCGATAAAAGTAATTATTTTTTATCAGATTTAACTTCTTCAAACTCAGCATCAACCACTTCAGCATCTACTGTTTTTTCGCCTTGTGGCTGTGCTTCAGCACTCCCCGCTTGTTGGGCTTGTTGCTCAGCGTAAACTTTTTCACCTAGCTTTTGTGATGCTTCCATTAATGCATTAGTTTTAGCTTCAATGGTTTCTTTGTCGCCATCTTTTAGTACATCTTCAACATCTTGAACTGCCGCTTCAATTTTAGCTTTTTCGTCAGCATCTAATTTATCGCCATGTTCTGTTAAAGATTTCTTTACGCTATGAATCATGCCATCTGCTGCGTTACGTGCATCAACCAATTCACGCAATGCTTTGTCTTCATCCGCATGCGCTGCTGCATCTTCTTCCATGCGCTTGATTTCTTCTTCAGACAAGCCTGAGTTTGCCTTGATCGTGATCTTGTTCTCTTTGCCGGTCGCTTTGTCTTTTGCAGAGACATGCAAGATACCGTTAGCATCAATATCAAAAGTCACTTCAATTTGTGGCATACCACGTGGTGCTGGAGGGATGTCGCTCAAGTTAAATTGACCTAAGCTCTTATTGCCAGCTGCCATTTCGCGCTCACCTTGCAACACCTGAATGGTCACAGCATTTTGGTTGTCTTCAGCTGTTGAGAACACTTGTGATGCCTTGGTAGGAATCGTTGTGTTCTTTTTGATGAGTTTAGTCATCACGCCGCCCATGGTCTCAATACCTAGTGACAATGGAGATACGTCTAGCAATAACACGTCTTTTACGTCGCCTTGTAATACGCCGCCTTGAATTGCAGCGCCAACTGCCACAGCTTCATCAGGATTTACGTCTTTACGTGCTTCTTTACCGAAAATCTCTTTCACCTTTTCTTGTACTTTTGGCATGCGGCTTTGACCGCCCACCAAAATTACATCACCAATCTCATCGATGCTTACGCCAGCATCTTTTAATGCAGTGCGGCATGGAGCAATGGTGCGCTCAATCAAATCTTCAACTAAAGACTCAAACTTTGTACGGGTGATTTTTACGACCAAATGTTTAGGGCCAGATGCATCCGCAGTAATGTAAGGTAAGTTCACTTCAGTTTGTTGCGCTGAAGATAGTTCAATTTTTGCCTTTTCAGCAGCCTCTTTTAGACGTTGCTTCGCAAGCAGGTCGTTACGCAAATCAAGGCCGTTTTCTTTCTTAAATTCGTCAGCCAAGAAATCAATCATGCGATTGTCAAAGTCTTCACCGCCAAGGAAAGTGTCACCATTGGTTGAAAGTACTTCAAATTGATGCTCGCCATCAATGCTTGAAATCTCAATAATTGAAACGTCAAATGTGCCGCCACCCAAGTCATAAACTGCAATCTTGCGGTCACCTTCTTGTTTGTCTAAGCCGAATGCCAATGCAGCAGCAGTTGGTTCATTGATGATACGTTTTACTTCGAGACCAGCGATGCGGCCAGCATCTTTAGTCGCTTGACGTTGACTGTCGTTGAAGTAAGCAGGGACAGTAATCACAGCCTCTGTGACCTCTTCGCCTAAGTAGTCTTCCGCAGTTTTTTTCATTTTGCGTAAAACTTCTGCAGAGATTTGTGGCGGTGCCATTTTGTTGCCGCGCACTTCTACCCATGCATCGCCGTTATCAGCTTTAGCAATGGTGTAGGGCATCAAATTGATGTCCTTTTGAACTTCTTTTTCGTCAAAACGGCGACCGATTAAACGTTTAACCGCGAACAATGTGTTTTTAGGGTTGGTCACTGCTTGGCGCTTAGCAGGTGCACCAGTTAAGATTTCGCCGTCATCTTGGTAAGCGATGATAGATGGTGTTGTGCGGCCGCCTTCAGCGTTTTCAATCACGCGTGGCTTGCCACCTTCCATCACGGCTACGCAAGAGTTGGTGGTGCCTAAGTCAATACCGATAATTTTACCCATGAGATGTTCCTCTTTAAATAATTAGTTAATTCAAAATTTCTATGTACTGTTAATGGGGCTAAGTTTTGATCTTTCAAGCCCATATTGTGAAAAGTTCTATTCTTTTGCTTTTACGACCACCACTAAAGCAGGGCGCAGAACTCGTTCATTTAGTGTGTAGCCTTTTTGTAACACGCTATGCACTGTATTTGGTTCGCCTTCAGCTTCAATTGCACTAATCGCCTGATGCTTGTTTGGGTCAAACTTTTCACCTACAGGATTTACTTCAGCAATGTTGAATTTTTCGAATACGCTAAGTAGCTGCTTTGAAGTTAATTCAACACCATCTTTGTAGCTTTCAAGGGTGGCATTGGCTACACCAAGCGCCGCATCCAAACTGTCTTTAACGGCTAACAATTCACCTGAGAATTTTTCAAGTGCGTATTTGCGCGCTTTGTCGATGTCGTCAGTCGCGCGGCGACGGATATTTTCACCCTCGGCTTTTGCATACAGAACGGCTGCCTGCTGCTCTGCCAGTTGCGCCTCTAATTCGGCAATGCGCAGCTCTGGCGTTTGCTCTGTTTCTAAAGTGGTTTGTTCGGTTTCAGGTGTTTGGTTTTGCTCTTCTTGCTGCATAAAAATCCCTTATTTTTGGTGATTTGTTTTTACGATAGTTTGCTAAATGGGGATGATGTGGATGATTACAAGAGCAAAAGTTAAATTTTTTTGATAATTATTTTTGCTGGGTTGATTTAACGCAATGGCTATCCTGAGTCTTGTTTGCGATAATCATGGGCAATAGATAAAAACGGTGGCGATGTGATATGAATCTAATTCGTAAGTTTGACTTTAACGAGTGGAGTCCAAAGATAGACTCGGTAACTAGTCAGCAAGCAATTGCGGCTTTGGAGGATGGTTTTGTGATTTGTTTGCCGCATTTGCCATTCGTGCTCGGTGAGGATGAAAAACGCTTCCTTTCTGAACGTTGGTCAGACCATAAATCTAAAAATATCTCCTTGCGCCCCCAAGGTGGATTAAAAGGCGCATTTGGTTCAGCTGATGAATTGAAGGCTTTGCGAGCCATGATTCAGCGATATTCAGATCAGGCGACGCAGTTGGTTAGTACCTTATTTCCTGATTATGTGCCTAACCTTGTAAAGGCTAACACTAGCCTTCGTCCATTTGAGGTAGAAGGGCGCGTGAGCTCATACCGTAAGGATGACAAGCGCTTGCACACTGATGCGTTCCCATCAAATCCAACGCAAGGCACACGCTTGCTTCGTGTCTTCAACAATGTTAATCCAAATGGTAGGCCTAGAGTGTGGCGTGTGGGTGAGCCTTTTGATGCGATGGTAAAAAAGTATCTTCCACAAGCAAAAAATATGTTTCCTGGCCAGGCATCGCTAATGCATAAGTTAGGCATTACCAAGCGCAAGCGGACGCCTTATGATCAGCTGATGTTGCAGTTGCATGACTTGGTGAAGGCGGATATGGACTATCAGCGTAACGCTCCTCAACAAAGCGTGAATTTTATGCCAGGAACCACTTGGATTGTTTACTCTGATCAAGTCTTGCATGCCGCCATGAGTGGGCAATACATGATGGAGCAGACCTTTCATTTGCCACCTGAAGCGCTTTATCGCCCTGAAACTTCTCCGATTAAGGTGTTGGAAGCGATTAAAGGTATAGCTTTGGGTTTGGTCGATTAATTTCGTACTTTGTAGCGGTCGTAAACCCACATGTATTGAGAAGGGCATTGCGCAATGGCTTTTTCAATCTCTTGATTGAGTAATTCCGGCGTGTTGATGCCACCTTCTGCAATTGGCTTGATATGGATGTGGTAGCCACGACCATTCGCCAATCTTTCGCCAAATGCCATCAGGACTTGCGCGCCTGATTTTTCGGCAAGTTTAGAAGCTAGTGTCATCGTGTAAGCGGAGCGTCCAAAGAAGGGTACCCATTCGCCTTCGCCTTCATGCGGGGCTTGATCTGGCAGAATCCCAATCGCTTCACCGCGTTTTAATGCTTGCAATAACAACTTCACCCCTTGAGCATTAGCTGGGGCAAGTCTTACATTGCCACGCTTGCGCCCTTGGCTAATCAGCGGCATTAACCAATCTTGTCTTGGTGGGCGGAATAGGACTGTGATGGGATGAAACTGGCCGTAGTAGAGCGAAGTAATTTCAAAACAACCTAGGTGCGGCGTTAAGAAAATAATGCCTTTACCTTTTGCCAAACCAGCATCTACATGCTCCCAGCCCGTGCAGCCTTGATACCATTGTGATAGTTTTGAATAGTCTTTAAACCAAATAGCGAACGTTTCTAAAAATGCTTTTCCCGTTTCACTAATATTTAGGATCAACGTTTTTTTGAAGCTAATGCTATCTTTTTTTAAGTGGCTTAGTCTTAGATTTGTATTGATTAGATGAGCGTATTTTTTATAGCTTAAATAACTTGCCCAACTTAATGTTGCGCCTAAAAAATGGACTGCTCGTAATGGTAGTTTGGCTGATAGCTTGAGCATAAGCGCTAAGGCTCTGTGCTTAAACATTAGAATGTTCCTAATCTATCAAATGCACTAAACACTTCGCTAGGCTCGGGCATCCGTCCTTTGCCGCCCAAATTAATTGCTAAGGCATTTTGTCCACCATACGCGCCATTTAGATCGGGGTGTGTGTCTGTGTAGATTGCAATAGAAGGCACATCCATTGCCACTGCAAGATGGATAAGCCCTGTGTCAACGCCAACGGATGCTTGAGCGCCAGCCGTAATATGGGCCAATTCGGTGAGGCTTGATTTTGGAAGTACAACGGCTTTTGGAACATGCGTGGCAATAATATTAGCACGGCTTTTCTCTGTCTCGTTTGCCCAAGGCAAGCAAAGCGTCACACCTTGTTTCGCCAATAGTAAACCTAGCGAAACCCAGTGGCCCATTGGCCATAGTTTTGAGTCGCGGCTGGTTGCATGAAAAACCATCACGTATTTTTCAGGCAACTGAATATCGATTTGTTTAAGTAGCTCTTCTCTCGGTAATCCATAGTTTGGTGGGCTGGTCGGTGCCCTGTAGTTAAGCGCTAAAGCAGTTAATTGCCGATTTTGATCTACGGCATGTTGAGCCCTAGACACTGAAAAGCGACGGTTGTAGAAAAAGCCAGCCAGCCACTCTCTTGCGGTGCCTGGGCCTTGTCCATAGCGCTTTCCCTTGGCTAAGCAGGCAATCAATGCGCTCTTTAGTAATGTTTGAGTGTCGATAATGTAATCGTATTGGTGTGCTTGTAATTGGCTTTTAAACGCACTGATTTCTTGCCAAGTCTTTTTGCTGAACAAATGCTTACGCCAACGACGAATGGCGACGGGGATGATGTTGTTGATATGCGGATTAAGCTGGAGCATATCCGCAAAGCTCTCCTCAATGACCCAATCAATTTGAGCGTCAGGAAGCTCTGCATGGATGTCAGCAATGATGGGGAGATTGTGAATCACATCACCCATTGATGAAATTTTGACGATGAGAATACGCAAGGTGGATTTTTCTGTAAATAGGTGGCTATTTTAACGCTTAAGAAGCCTTAAGAGGATAGCGTTCTTTGAGTCGATCGAAAACTTGCTCAGCTGAGATTGAATTCATGCAGGAGGAGGTGCTTTGGCACGTGACAAATTGCGACTTTTCTTTTAAGCACTTACACGGACGGCTTAGGATTGCCTCATTATTATTATAAACGGGAGCTGCGTGAACTACGGAGTCAGTAGTCCCAAATAGCCCAATCACTTTCACCCCCAAGCCTGCGGCAAAATGTAATGGCCCAGTGTCCCCAGAGATAACCAGTTTGGATTGATGTAATGTTGCCAAATATAAGGGTAAATTATTTAGCGGCGCCAATATAAAAGCATGAGGCGCTCGTTCTTTTAGTTCAGCAATTAAGTCCTGCTCCCGTTGATTGGGTCCAGCCGAAAAAGCTAACTTGTATCCACTCTTTGTCGCTAAATGGTAAAGCTCGACCCAACGACTAATAGGCCATTCTTTTTTTGGTTGAGATGTCCCCAGATGACAGATAACTTGATGATTTTTTATTATTTGATTTGCTTGAGACACTAGTGAATGCTCTGCCACAATTTTCATGTTGGGGGCAGGTGTATCGGGAACGTTTAGCAGTAGCGCTAACATTCTTAGATGACGTTTAACCCATGAGGTTGGGAGTGATGATGTCTTTACGGTTTTTGTATAAGCGAGCCTTTGTAATAAACTAGGGCTGTGCTCTATTGGCGCAATTCTGATTTGCGCATCAATTAAGAGACTTAAGATGCCACCTCTATCATTGCCAACAAAATCAATTGAAAGGTCAAAATTTTCTTTTCGTAATTCTCGAACAAAAGGCCAAGATTTAACTAGCTTTGCTTTACCTCGAGTACGTGGGAAAGCCCAAACTTTTGTTATGAATGGTAGATGTTCAAATATGGGGACAACCTCTTCAGCCGCTAAAACGTGAATTTCTGCTTCGGGATGTTTATTATGCAACGCCTGAAGTGCTGGCGTTATAAAAACAGCATCGCCAAGATATTTAAACTGGATGGCGAGAATTTTTTTTATTGAGACATTCATTGTTTCTGCTTGTAAGATTGCCGTATTAAGTTATAGATGTTTATTTTTTGATATAAAGGATTCTAGTGCATATTTGCTTGGTAATCGATGCAAAACTTCCAGTCCAAGGTTATGGAGGGACGGAGAGAGTTGTTTATTGGCTAGGTAGAGCCCTTTATGAGGCTGGTCACAAAGTTACATTTTTGGCGCAACAGTCGAAGCTAGACTTCGCAGAAGTTATCGTGATTGATAAGGATAAACGCTTGGAAGATCAAGTGCCAGAAAGCGTTGATATTGTTCATTTGCATTCTGGATTTGATATGCCGGTTGATATTCCAGCTTGTCAAACGATTCATGGGAATTGTCGGGAAGTAACAACTTTTCATCCGAATAGTATATTTGTTTCAGCTAGTCACGCTAAGAATCATGGTGCAAAGGCATTTGTTCACAATGGCCTCGATGCGCGTGATTATGGTGAAGTAGAGTTTAATGTTGCTCGCAATTCATTTGTTTTTTTAGCTAAAGCAGCTTGGCGAGTGAAGAATGTTAAAGGTGCAGTTCGTGTTGCCGAGCTTGCAAATTCCCCTATTGACGTTTTAGGAGGGCATCGACTGAATTTTAAAATGGGATTCAGATTGACGCTTTCGTCTAATGCGCACTTCCATGGAATGGTGGATGATTCACTCAAAATTCCTTATTTGCGGCAAGCGCGTGGACTTATTTTTCCTGTGTTATGGCCTGAGCCATTTGGTGTCGCTGTGATTGAAAGCTTGTATTTCGGTACGCCTGTGTTTGCAACGCCTTATGGTTCATTGCCTGAAATTGTTAATCAGAATGTTGGTTTTTTATCTAATTCAGCTGTTGAATTGGCTAGTGCTGCAAGGCAATGGGAATCATTCGATAGACGAGCAATTCATGAGTATTGGGAAAGAAATTTCTCAGCAAAGGTAATGGCTAAAAAATACATCACATACTATACGTCGATTCTGGATGGTCAAAATTTGCAGGCCGAGCCAATTGTTTCTAACCCAGTGAGGGGTTCGCAGATGATGCCTTGGACAATGTGAAAGTTATTTTTTTTGTAATTGAGAAAGGTAAAGTTTAAGGTATTTGTAGTAAGTGGTTTCTGCGTTTGCAAACGCTAGAATAAATCCTGCAGAGCCATCAAGGAACCCAAGTTTGATGAAGTAGGTTCTAATAAAAGCCCAAGTGCCGTGGAGTATTGCGCTGCTTAACGATGCCTTTTTGTTACGATTATGAAGATCTAAAGCACCTGCGGTTGAGTAGGCATTCATTTTATTAAGCAACGTTTCATAGTTTCTATAGCTATAGTGAGTTAGAGGCGTTGTTAAATGTCCTAGTTTTTGCTTTGTTTCTATGTGTTCGTGGACTTGGTGGGAGCTAAATCTAGCAGAGCCACGCTTGAAGAGACGTATTGTCCTATCTGGATGCCAACCTGAATGTTTCATGAATTTTGAGATAAAAAGCGATGATCTTGGCACATCAAAAACATAAAACTTCGCCTGATCTATAGCACTTTGGATTTCTTTTTTTAGTTCGCTGGTTATTCTTTCATCAGCATCGAGTGAAAAAATCCAGTCGCTTGTTGAAAAGTCGATAGCTCGGTTCTTTTGATGCCCGAATCCTTGCCAGTCCGTTTCAAAGATTTTCGCGCCTAATTTTTGAGCGATTAATACGGTTTCATCGGTGCTTCCAGAGTCCACAATAACAATTTCATCTGCAAAAGATGCGCTCGCTATACATTCTCCAATATTAGATGCTTCGTTTTTTGTAATGATAATTACTGATAATGACATATTGATCACATTACTTTTTTAGCGATAACTTGTATCTGGGCCACTGCTTCATATTTTGTTTGATCCATAGGTACTTGAAAATGCTTAAAAGCATATTGGTCAATCATCTTTTTTAGCTTTTGGCGCTTTATTGGGGTGAGTTTTACCAAAATTTTAGCGATTAGTTTGAACCAGAAAGGGGTTTTTCCTATGGGCATCAAGGTGTTGAACTGAAAATTGTAGTCATAAAATGCATCCTGCCTCTCTGAAGATATGATTTCTAAGTTGGGTAGCGATTCGAATAGATTGTTAATGTTGTGAGAAACTGGAGACCAGCTTGTACTTTCATGAAGCCTAAAAGTATTTTTATGATCGGAATTGAAATTGCTAGGCCATATCCCTTGTTCATATAGATTTTCATCTGGCACAACAATAATCATGTATCCGTTAGGTTTTACTAGCTCCCACCATTCTTTTAGTGCGCTTTTGGGATCAAACATATGTTCTAGGCAGTGGCTACTATGGACCGTGTCGTAAGATGCTTTTTTTCTATAACTGGTGATAAAGTTTGCATCGCCGTCTTCAATGTCAAATCTTTCCGCCCATTCACAAACTAAATCTTTTCCAGCGCCAATATCAATTAATTTACCACTCATATATTGTTCGAGGAATTTTGAGCCTCTGAGTTTGTTAGTTTTTTCTGTCTCGTTCATATAAGTTTCTTTGCCATGTTGATTATATTGGATATCTCAATGTCCTCGACACTGCGACTTTGTGACTGGACTGCATATTTTAATAAATGTTTTGGCAATCGCCATATTGGATTAATTGTGTTGTTGAAAAGCCCGATTACTGGTGTTTCTGTTGTTGTTGCTAAGTGCATTAGGCCACCGTCTGCTGCAATTATGAGCGTGGTTTTTTGCATTAAATTTCGGCACTCTATTAATGATGTTTTCCCAACAAAATTATGTATTTTTAAACTTACACTTTTAATTGCATTTGCTTCGGTTAGCCCGTTTGTGCTTCCCAACAAGATCACATCTTGAATTCCTATATTTTCAAGCTCTTTTATCAATGCATCCCAGTTGGTAAAAGTTCTATCTTTATCGACCCCTCCGATTGCTAATGCTACTGACTTTGAAGGTGAGGGAGTCTTTTTTGTATCAGTTGTAAATGTTAATTTTTGTTGGGCATGTAGATCTTGATCTTTTGCGCTCAGCTTTTGTTTGGTTAGCTCAGCTAGTCTTTTTGTTGAAAAAAGCGCTCTGTTTATTTCAGGCCCAGTAAACTCGCCATAAATTGAAATCCATGGTTGATGTCGAGTATAAATAATTTTGTGCTTAAGGGCTTTCCATGTGAAATTTGTGATTATTACAAAATCGTACTTTTCTGGCTGAATGAGTTTTGGATCGCTCTGGACAGAATGAATGAATTTGTCATCAGCAAATAATTGGGCTATGTGAGCATGTGTGAATAAATCTATTTCGATCCCAAGTTTATAAAGCAAAGACCTTGGAGCTAGATCCATTAGGGCATCTCCAATTTGAGGCGCATCATAATATAGCCATAAACATTTTTTATGTTTTTGGGGGTCTATTGTAGTTAATAGGTGTTTTTTTTGATTTGAAATGACTAAGGGGGCAAGCCTTCTCAATGACCGCCAACCTAACTTCATCAGCCCTTTTTTTGACAACAGGCTACGTTTGCTTGTCTCAATATACTCATTAATAGGCGGAGTAATCGAATTGATTGCGCCCCTGACTAACAGTTTTTTTATACACAACATGTTGGATTTGAGGTGTGTTTGATTTTGCTTTGATTGCATGCGATTGCGACAATTAAGACAAATGCCCATCCTTCCCAATCGTTGTGTAATGAGCTATCAGTCAAGCAGTTTAACGCAAATATAGCAGTTGCGGTCATCGTTAGATTTGCTAACCACGAGTCAGTTATTGTGCTTGTATTTTTTATGGTGGTTATTATTAGACTGATAAATAAAATAAAACCTATTAAGCCATATTGGGATAACTGTGTGAGGTATTCGTTATGAGTATGGCCTCTGCCAAGTGGCGCTAATGGGTCGCTTGTGTTTTTCAGCTGATATTTGAATGACCCGCTCCCCATGCCTGTTATTGGAGACTCTTTAAACATTGTCCAGCTTACATTCCAATAGTGGAGCCTCTCTCCTGCTGATGTGTGTATGTCATTTTTGTCTTTGTAGGCGCTTGTCTCATTGCTGATTGACGATATGCGAACCTTAACTGATGGAATTGCGAAATATGCAGAACTTGTGGCAATTGCAATTATAGTAAGGATAATGGCAATGTGTTTTTTTGAGCGTAAGTGTATAAGCGCTATTACTGATAGGGAAAAGAATAGACTTATGAGCGCCATTCGCCCGTATATAAAAAACAGTAAATCGATTGCGCATAATGCAACAAGAATAAGTAACGGGGCTCGATATTTTTTGTAATAAATGCCTCCAAGCAATGAGGCGGAAAATAATATAGACACGTGAAAGCCATGAACAATTTGATTGCGCCAATAAACAAGATTTGGTGCCCCATTTTGTGAGATGTTGTACGCAGCATTTTTTCGGAAAAAATTTAAGTGCTCTATGACTTGGCCAAGCCCGAAGCCATCAATCAACGTTGGCAACATAAGGACTATTACGCCGAGGCAATAGCTGATAATTAGCAGCTTTTTTTGCTCGTTCGACGTGAATAATGTTACAAAAACAGGAATGGCAAGAAGTTTTCTGTAGTTCATTAAATCATGTTTTCCAGTCTCCCAGGGGGTAACTGAAAAACAGGTTTTGATTAAAATGAATATAAAAAGTGTTGAGGCAATAATAACTGCTGGTGTTTTAAGGGGGTCTTGCCAATTCTTCAAATAGGGCATGCTTAATAAGAAACATATGCCCATTAAGTAGAATCCGAAATTGAAAAACCCGTTTGACCATGGAATCCCGAATGCGCACATTAGCGCCATCCAACGGCTTGCAGTGATTAAGTTAAATTGATTGCTTGAATCGGTAATTTTTGAGAGGTTCATTTTTTAATGTTTACTAGCTTGAAATGATTTTTACTCAAATCGCAATTGAAAATATGTTCCAATTTCATAGCCCAGCGATGCTTTTTCTCGCGCCTTGTTAGTTGGTGATTTTTATCTGGGCTGAAACGCTTCTCTGCTCCATTTTTAAGCCAATCAGTAACTATTGATGGGTGGTCACCGTTGAATGATTTTAATGCTTGAGGGTCAATTTTATAACCATTAAATAATGGGTGGTCATGCTTCCAGTATTTTCCTACACGCTCATTTTTTTGGCGCATTGCTTCCACACTTCTAACGTGGCCGTAATGGTAAATCGGTACACCAACTAGAGCTGCTTTGGGATAGCGCCCTTTTTTGTTCTTGTCCATTACTACGAAGTAAAGGCCATCTGGTGCCCAACTTCGAATCGTGTTGCGAATAATGCGACATTCTTGGCGATACCAGGCAGGGCTGATTGCTACCCAATCTGGGCTCCCAAAAAAATGATGGTAATCGAAAGCCAAAGCCTCCACTTCTGGATTATTCAGATGTTTTTCCATTGATGCTTTAATTTTAGGGAGGTCGTCCTCATGCAACACTTCATCACCTTCAAGATAAAACGCCCAGTCCCCAGTGCAGTTGTATTGTGCAATCATTTTTTGTTGCGCATAAACAAAACCGCGGTCTTGCATTTTTTCATTCCACTGGGTCTGGATGATGCGAATTTTGTCTGACCCGATGGCTTGAATGCGTGCCAATGTGTCGTCTTCACTATCACCAACGGCTACAATGAATTCATCGCAAATCGGCAGTGCGGAAAGGATACTCTCTATAAACGGATAGCCAAGTAAGGTGCCGTTTCGGATAAATGTAAAACCACTGATTTTCATTTTGCTTTTGCGATGGTTAGTTTCGTCTTTGAGTATACTAAAAAAAACAAAATTACCAAGCTTAATTGGCTCAAAAAATAGTCTTTTATGCTTGATTTTAGGGCTGTTTGAATTGACGATAACCCTTGCATTGGGGATAATCAAAGACTAACTCAATCATCTATAGCGACACCATGAAACAAATCCTAAATGAAGTGACCGAACGTATCCGTGAGCGCAGTGCGCCTACGCGTTATGCTTATTTACAACGTATTGAGAAGATGGCTTCGCGTACTCGCGGTCCAGATCGTATGGGTTGCGCTAACGTAGCGCACGCATTTGCAGCAATGCCTGCAAACGATAAATTTAAAGTTGTGGCTGAAAAAGCGCCAAATATTGGCATTGTAACTGCATATAACGAGATGCTTTCTGCGCATCAGCCTTATGTGAATTTTCCTGAAGTCATTCGTGCAGAAGCACATAAATATGGCGCTACGGTGCAAGTGGCTGGTGGCGTGCCAGCGATGTGTGACGGTATTACACAAGGCGAGCCTGGCATGGAGTTAAGCTTGTTTTCGCGTGATGTGATTGCGATGAGTACAGCCGTTGCGCTTTCACATGACGTATTTGATGCAGCATTGCTTCTTGGTGTGTGCGACAAGATTGTTCCAGGCTTGTTGATTGGTGCGTTGCAGTTTGGTCATTTGCCATGTGTGTTTGTGCCTTCAGGCCCAATGAGCACCGGTTTGGATAACACCGAAAAGTCTAAAGTTCGTGAAAAATTCGCTGAAGGTTTGGTTGGTCGTCCTGAGTTATTGGCCTCTGAGTCAGCCGCCTACCACGGTGCTGGCACATGTACTTTCTACGGCACGGCTAATAGTAACCAGATGCTACTTGAAGCAATGGGATTGCATGTTCCTGGTGCAGCTTTCGTTCATCCGCACGATCCGCTTCGTGCTTGTTTGACGCGCGAATCTGTTCGCGTTGTGCTCGAGAATACTCAGAATAATCGTTATATGCCGATTGGTCGTATGGTCGATGAGCGCGTGATTGTGAACGCGATTGTGGCTTTGTTGGCAACGGGCGGCAGTACTAACCATTGTATCCATTGGGTGGCTGTAGCGCGTGCTGCAGGCATCATCATTGACTGGGCAGATTTCAATAAGCTTTCTAAAAACACCCCATTGTTGGCGCGTGTTTATCCAAACGGTAAAGCTGATGTAAACCAATTCCAAGATGCAGGTGGCCCATCATTTGTGATTCGCGAGTTGGTTGAAGGTGGTTATATGCATGAAGACGTTCAATCTGTTGTGATTGGCGGCTTGCGTGATTATTGCAAGAAACCACAGACCGACGGCACAAGCTTGAGCTGGGTTGATTTGCCTAAAGAAAGCCCTGACGAAACAATCTTACGTACATCATCTAAACCATTTAGTGCTTCTGGCGGCTTGCTCTTGTTGCAAGGCAATCTTGGCCGTTCAGTGATTAAGAGCTCAGCCGTGCCTGAAGACCGCCATATCATTGAAGCGCCAGCAGTGGTGTTTGACGCGCAAGAAGAATTGTTGGAAGCCTTTGAGCGTGGCGAATTAGAAAAAGACTTTGTGGCAGTTGTGCGATATCAAGGTCCTAAAGCGAATGGCATGCCAGAACTTCATAAATTAACACCACCATTGTCAGTGCTTCAAGGCAAAGGATTTAAAGTGGCGATTGTGACTGACGGTCGTATGAGTGGCGCGTCAGGCAAAGTGCCTGCGGCAATTCACTTGTCTCCAGAAGCTTCTGCCGGTGGTGCGATTGGTAAGATTCGTACAGGCGACATTATTCGTTTGAACGTGATTGCCGGTACATTAAATGCCTTGGTGGATGAGGACACTTGGAAAGCACGTCAAATCGAAGAGTTAAGTGACTCTAAACGTTTTGCAAACTCACATGGAATGGGTCGCGAGTTGTTTGGAGGGATGCGTAATAATGTCCTAACTGCCGAAGAAGGCGCAGTAACTTGGTTGTAAAATTATTAATTAGAAATTAAAAGTAGATAAAACATGAATACATTAGATTTAGCAAAAGAAGGTCCAGTCATTCCAGTCATCGTGATTAATCGTGTTGAAGATGCGGTGCCGATGGCTGAAGCTTTGCTTGAGGGTGGTATTAAAGTGCTTGAAGTCACTTTGCGTACATCGTGCGCATTGGCAGGCATGGAGGCGATTGCTAAGGCTGTGCCTGAGGCGATTTTGGGTTCAGGTACTGTGCGTAACAACAAAGACGCACAAGCTTCTAAAGACGCTGGTTGCAAATTTGCTGTGAGTCCAGGTTATACGAGTGAACTAGGTCAGTTTGCACGTCAAATTGGTTTGCCTTTGTTGCCAGGTGTTTCAACAGGCTCTGAAATCATGATGGCGAATGCTGATGATTATTACTTCTTGAAGCTATTCCCAGCGGTTGCTGTAGGTGGCATAAACTTACTTAAAGGTTTTGCGGGACCATTTGGCGATGTGAAGTTCTGTCCAACCGGCGGCGTAACGGTTGAATCAGCGCCACAATTCTTATCATTACCTAACGTAGTGGTATGTGGTGGCACATGGCTTACGCCAGCGGATGCAGTTGCTCGAGGTGATTGGGCGCACATTACAAAATTAGCAAAAGAAGCTAGTGCGATTAAGCCTGCTTAAGTTTGTTATTTTTAACCTCAAATTTGAACCTATATTTAGCTAAATGGCTGGATATAGGTTTTTGAGTTTTTGTAAGGCAAATAATTAATGCGTCCTTTAGCTGAATACAAGACGCTGGTGTTCGATTGTGATGGGGTTGTGCTCAACTCCAATCAGCTTAAGATACAAGCCTATTATGATGTGGCGATTAAGTTTGGTGCGAATGAAACGCAAGCTCAAGCCTTGGTTGATTATCATGTAAGGTTGGGTGGAATTTCGCGCTATCCAAAGTTTGAATTTTTTTTGCGCGAGATTATGCAGCAGATAGTCACAGAGCAGGCCATGCAGGCATTGCTTGATAGTTTTACTGCCGAAGTGAAGAGATTGCTGACGGACTGCGAAATTGCACCTGATTTGATGCGTGTTCGCGAAGCGAACCCCCATGCAAAATGGATGATTATTTCAGGTGGTGACCAAGCAGAGTTGCGTGACATATTTCAGCAACGTGGCATTGATAGACTGTTTGGTGCTGGTATTTTTGGTAGTCCTGACAATAAGGATGCCATCTTGGCGCGTGAACTGGATGCAGGCAATATCGTTGAACCAGCGTTGTTTATTGGAGACAGTCGATATGACCATCAGGCATCTACCAATGCGGGTTTGGATTTTGTGTTTTTGAGTGCTTGGACAGATGTTGAAGGTTGGCAAGATTATTGTGCCAACCACCAAATAACGGTTTTTAATCACCTCGGCGATCTTAGTTGAGGGTGATCTGATTTGAAAAGGTTAACCTAACTTCATGGCGAAATTTACACCTCCGAAGCAGCTTTCAGTTGTCGTGCCAGTGCGTAACGAGCAGGATAACGTTGCGCCTTTAATTGCGGAAATTGATGCCGCACTTAAAGGCTTTACGCATGAGATTGTTTATGTCAACGATGGTAGTACCGACGAAACCCATGTGCGTTTGCAACAATTACAAATGCAGTACCCACAACTGCGTATCGTTCGCCATGCCAATAGCTGCGGGCAAAGCACAGCGGTGCGTTCTGGTGTGAAAGCAGCGCAGTATGAATGGGTGGCGACGCTTGATGGTGATGGGCAAAACGATCCTGCAGATATTCCCAAACTGGTTGCGGCGCTTGAAGAGGGTGTTTGGCTGGTGGGTGGTAACCGCCGTAAAAGCAGGCGTGATACTTGGATTAAGCGTATTTCTTCCGTAATCGCCAACACAGTCCGCTCAAAAATGCTACGTGATGATACGCCAGACACAGGTTGTGGCTTAAAGCTATTCAACAAAGCTGTATTTCTAGATTTACCTTATTTTGATCACATGCATCGCTTTTTGCCTGCCTTGATTAAGCGCGCTGGTGGACAAATTCGTTCAGTTCACGTTAGTCATCGTAACCGTGAGTTTGGCAAATCTAACTACGGCACCTTGGATCGTTTACTAGTTGGCATTGTAGATTTGTTTGGTGTGGCATGGTTGCAACGCCGCGCTAAACTCCCTGTCATTATTGATGAAGAGACAAAATAGGAAGCGCTCATGGAATACGGCATTACTTCTTTTTTTCAGCACATTGTCGAATCGGCAGAGCACTTTTTCAGTACCACATCGCAAACTGATTTGATTTGGCTTTGCGTGGGCTTGCTGGGGCAAGTGCTCTTTATGATGCGCTTTATCGTGCAATGGCTTCATAGTGAGCGCCATCAAAAAAGCATTATTCCTGTGAGTTTTTGGTATTTCAGTTTAATCGGCGGCTTAACCGTATTGCTTTACGGCCTCCATAAATTGGAGCCAGTGATTATTCTTGGGCAATTGCCTGGCACCTTTGTTTATGCAAGAAACTTAATTTTGATTAAACGCCATGAGAAGTCTCAGCGTGAGTTGCAAAAGGATGTTGCGTGAAAATTTTAGTGACAGGCGCCGCTGGTTTTATTGGTCATCAAACCACGCTTAGATTATTAGCACGTGGCGATACCGTGATTGGCGTTGATAATCTCAATGATTATTACGATGTCAGCCTTAAAGAAGCACGTCTTCAAGATATCGCCAAACATCCACAAGCAAGCAATTTCAAATTTATTAAGCTCGATTTGGCCGATACATCAGCAACAGAAGCTTTATTCAAAACAGAGCAACCAGAGCGTGTCATTCACCTCGCGGCACAAGCGGGAGTTCGTTATTCACTACAAAATCCTCATGCTTATGTGCAAAGCAATTTAGTCGCGTTCACTAATATCTTAGAAGGCTGTCGTCACAACAAGGTGGAGCATTTAGTTTATGCTAGCTCATCAAGCGTATATGGTGGCAACACTAAGTTGCCATTTAGCGAGCAAGATACGGTGGATCATCCTGTCAGCCTGTATGCGGCCACTAAAAAGGCCAATGAATTGATGGCGCATACCTATAGCCACTTGTATGGCATTCCAACCACTGGGCTACGTTTTTTTACGGTCTATGGCCCTTGGGGACGTCCTGATATGTCCCCATTTTTGTTTGCGGATGCTATTTTGAGCAATAAGCCCATCAAAGTGTTTAATCATGGCGATATGATGCGCGACTTCACTTATATCGATGACATCGTTGAAGGCCTAGTGCGCGTGGCGGATAAAGTTGCAACGCCAGAAGCTAATAGCAGTGTGCCTTATCGCGTGTTCAATATCGGCAATAATCAGCCGGAAAAGCTCATGGATTTTATCGGCATACTTGAAGAGGCTTTTGGTAAGGTCGCTGAGAAAGAATTTTTACCCATGCAGGCTGGGGATGTTAAAGCGACGTATGCTGATACAAGTGCTTTGGAGGCTTGGGTGGGCTTTAAGCCTTATACGCCATTAAAAGAGGGCATTGCCAAGTTTTCTGATTGGTATACAGCTTATTACAATAAGTCCTAGTGTTTTGGAATTATCGGATCAAATGAATCACGCTTTCGGGCGTGATTTTTTTTAGACATTGCATATGTTCGTTAGCATCTTTTAACGGGCAAGTACGCTCAAAGCAAGGGCTGCAAGGCAGGCCTAGATATTCAATGTGCGATTTATCGCTCATCGGCGGGGTGTGGTGCGGAGTGCTTGAGCCAAAAATGGCGATGAGGTTTTTATCTAAAGCAGCGGCGACGTGCATTAAACCTGAATCATTGCTGATCACGGTATCGCATAAATCCATTAAGTCTATGGCTTCACCTAGCTTGGTTTTTCCACCTAAATCTAAACAGTGATTTTCTGTGAGTTGGTTGATTTTCTGAGTGTAAGGAATGTCTTTTTCTGAGCCAAAAAGCCAAACTTCCCAGCCTTTAGCAAGCGCGGCTTTTGCGGCTTCCGCGTAGTATTCAATCGGCCAGCGTTTAGCTTCGCCATATTCAGCCCCTGGGCATAGGCCTAGTACTTTTTGAGATGGTTTTTGATGGCCAAGTTTAGCTAAGGTGGCTAAGGCGTTTTTATGATTAGCGATCAGCTTTGGGTTGGGTAGCTTATTGGGCAAATCAGCATTTTTAGCCAAGCCCAATGTCACAAAACGATCCACGGTGCGCGGGAGTTTGGCTTTATCTAATGGACGAATTTCGTTAATTAAGCCGTAGCGCATTTCACCTAAAAAACTAGTGCGGCGTGGAATATTCGCCGCAAAAGGCAAAATAGCAGATTTAAGGGAGTTGGTCAGAATAATGGCTTGCGTATAAGCAGCTTCGCGTAAGCTTTTGCCAAAGCGGATACGTTCCCAAAACGCAAACTCTCCGTGCTTAAAAGGGAGGGCAATTGCGTTTGTTACTTCGGGCATCCGTTCCAAAAGCGGTAATGTCCAAGCAGGGGCTGCAACATCAATTTGGCAGTGGGGGTTTTGTTGTTTGAGTGTGGTGAATAAGCTTTGTGCTAACACCATATCGCCCACCCAGGCTGGACCTAACACGAGGATTTTTTCAGAAGCGGAGAGCGTTTTTTGCACAGAGTAGATGGATGCTGGAAGAATAGTTATTGCGCCATTTTTTCTATGATTTTGCTTGTGCTCCGTCCTTGCACTAAAGGAATCAGTTTCACTTGCCCGCCCCATGATTTGACTTCCACGCCACCCACCACTTGTTCTTCGGTGTAATCATCGCCTTTGACAATCACATCAGGCTTCACCGCGTGGATAAGGTTGAGTGGGGTATCTTCATCAAATAAAATCACGGCATCAATGGCTTCTAGTGCTGCTAAAACACGCGCTCTGTCATTCTCATGGATGACTGGTCTGGTTGGGCCTTTTAAGGCGCTCACCGATCTATCAGTATTCAAGCCAAGGATGAGCTTGTCACCAGTTTTCTTTGCTGCTTCTAAATAAGTGACATGGCCAGCGTGAAGTAAGTCGAAGCATCCATTGGTAAATACGATTTTTTGTTTAGCGGCGCGCCAAGCGTCTACTTTTAGTTTTAAGCCTGCTAAATCTGTAATTTTGTCTGCTTGCTCACTGGTGTTTTTAGCGGTGAGTTCGTGAAGCAATTCATCTAATTGGATGGGTACTGTGCCAACTTTTCCAACTACGATGCCAGCCGCAGTATTGGCAAGGCTAAGCGCATCCTTTGGGCTTAAGCCATGAATGATGCCTGCCGCTAGCGTTGCAATCACTGTGTCGCCAGCGCCTGATACATCAAACACCTGCTTGGCAGTTGCGGCAATATGATGTTCATCGGTTTTATCAAAAAGCGTAATGCCTTCTTCACCGCGCGTGACGGCTAAAAACTCAAGGCCTAAATCCAATTTCAGTTGCTTTGCACCAGCTAACAAGGCCTCTGTGTCGTTCATGTTCACACCACAAGCTTCAGCGGTTTCTTTCTTGTTTGGTGTGAGTGCGGTTGCGCCTTTGTATTTGCTGTAGTCTTGGCCTTTAGGGTCCGCTAGCACAGGGATGCTCGCTTCTTTACAGGCTTGAATGATGGACTGGCAAACATCATCGCTCAGTACGCCTTTGGCGTAGTCCGACAAAATGACGATCGATGGTTTTTCGTGAAGTGCACGGGTAATTAATACATGCAATTCAGCATTTTCTTCAGCGCTAAATTTGGCTTGGCTTTCTTGGTCTATCCGAACGATTTGCTGATGCGAACTCATCACTCTTGTTTTAGCAATCGTTGGGCGAGTGGATGATTGAATGACCGCTTCCGATTGAATGCCTAGATGATTAATCAAAGCGAGCAACGTAGTCGCTTCTGCATCTTCGCCCACACAGCCCGCAATGCGTGTGTTGATGCCTAAGTTGGCTAAGTTAGCCGCCACATTGGCTGCGCCACCTGCGCGGTCATTTTGTTGTTTGAGAAGCACCACTGGTACAGGTGCTTCAGGAGATATGCGCTGTACGTCGCCAATTAAATAGCGGTCTAGCATAAGGTCGCCAATGACCAGCACCCATTTATCTGATTCGTTGAATAGCTTGACGGTATTAATGAGGTCTTGGTTCATGGTTTTATGCTTAGGTTTATTCTGAGTAAGCGTTCTATTCTGATTCCAGCAAGTCGCACAAGCTATGGCCGACAAAAATATGTGCTTCTTGAACGCGTGCGGTTTCACTTGAAGGCATGACTAGGTTGTATTTGCACAGTTCATTCATCTTGCCGCCAGACCCGCCAGTCAGGCCAATCGTCGTTGCACCTAGCTTGTTAGCCTCTTCAATCGCAGCAACAACATTTTTACTATTGCCTGAAGTGGTAATGCCAATCACCACATCTTCAGGGCGGCAAAGTGCTTCAATTTGGCGTGCAAAAATATAGTCGTACCCATAATCATTACCCACAGAGGTAATGATAGATGTGTCAGTCGTTAGCGCAATTGCCGCTAGGCCGCGCCGCTCTTTTTTAAAACGCCCCACGATTTCAGCCGCAATATGTTGGCTATCAGCGGCGCTTCCGCCATTGCCCATGAGTAAGATTTTACCGCCACGCTTTATGCAGGCCTTAAGCTCTTCGGCAACGATGCTAATTTGCGGAATTAAATCGCCTAGCTTGGCGAACATCGCTTGATGTTCTGCGATGGCGTTTTTTAAGTTTTCTGATGGGTTCATGGTTTTTATATTGTTAGCAGTAAGGGTCAGCTTGCAAAAGGTAGTTTTGCACGTAGTCGCGCACACCTTCTTCTAGCGTGTGGAATTTCTCTGTATAACCAGCGTCAGCAAGCTTGAGCATTTTGGCTTCGGTGAAGTATTGGTACTTGCCACGCAAGTCCTCTGGCATGTCGATGTAAGTAATGTTGGGTGCTTTTCCCATGCTGGTCATCACGGCACTTGCAAGGTCTTTAAATGCCCGCGCTTGACCAGTGCCAATATTATAAATGCCTGACTCGCATAAGTTATTCACAAAATGCACAACAGCCGCGGCGGCATCTTTCACATACACGAAGTCACGCAATTGCATGCCATCTTCATAGCCAGCTAAATGGCTCTTGAATAACTTAACATTACCTTCGGCTTTGAACTGATTAAAGGTGTGGAAGGACACGCTGGCCATGCGCTCCTTGTGGTATTCGTTAGGGCCATACACATTGAAGAACTTAAAGCCTTGCCATTGAGGAGGGCTGTTGTGCGCGCCTTGTTGCAAGGCCCATTGGTCAAAGTATTTTTTTGAATAGCCATAAC
>CAIQFD010000040.1 GCA_903870995.1 uncultured Methylophilaceae bacterium
AATGATGCGGATTTAGTACTATTTCAAATCATCCCAAATCTTATCCAGCCGTTTAGTCGATACAGGAAATGGTGTTTTAAGTTCTTGAGCAAACAAAGACACGCGAAGTTCTTCTATCAACCAACGATAATCTGCTAACGCTTCACTCACCTCAGCATTAGCTTTACGTAAACTACTCACCTTATCTTGCCAGCGTTGCCAAACCATCTGGACGTTTTGAGCACTTTTGGCATCACGTTCAATCGCACTTGGATATTTATCCAGACGCAATTTTAAAGCCTTAAGATAACGAGGAAGGTGTTGCAAACGTTCCCATGGCGTTTGACTGAAAAACTTCTTAGGTAATAACAAAGCCAGTTGCTCTTCCACTTCCTTTTTCACACGCGCCATATTGGGGGGGGAAGCATGAATCTTTTGGGTAAGCGCTAAATACTCTTGCGCAACCGCAGTAGCAAGTCTTGACGAGGAATCCACCACCGCTGGCAACCGTGTTCTCGCACGCTGTTTTAATGTCATAAATTCTGCATTAGTTCTCGGCAAATCATCATCACCGATAAATGCTCTGTCACTAATAGCAAGTAGCATGTCCTCACGCAAATCCTCCGGTGAAATCAGATTGCGTAACAACAGCGCATATTGATTAAATTGTGGCAGACCTTTTTCAAGCTGTTTCATTTGCTCTTTTAGCTCAAAACGCATCAGTCTGCATACACCCATTCTATGGGCCTTATGAGCCATCGTTTCCGTATCAAACAGCTTCACCGCAACGTTATCTTTATTGTCTTCTAGCGCTGGGTAGCCAGTGAGCTGATGCCCCTCTTTAGTAAAAGTCAGCGTTTTAGGCAAATCACCAAAGTCCCATTGCTTGAGGCCTGTTTTCTCAATGCTGGGCGAGCTACTTCTAAAGGTAAGTTGTGCGGCACTTCCTAACTGTGCCTTCAGTGCATTCCAATCGCGCCCCATGCCTAACTCGCGACCTTTTTCATCCACTACACTAAAGTTCATGAGTAAGTGGTCGGTTAACGCGCTTAAATCAAAATCAGCCACACTTAATTTGAGGCTAGTTTGCTTCTGAATGTAATCTGCGAGCGCTGGCAAAATGGCTTGCTCATGTTGCGCATGCTCTAAAAAGCCCGTTACAAAATCAGGGACTGGAACACAAACACGGCGCAAGGTTTTAGGTAGTGCTTTCACAAGCGCAGTAAGCTTTTCTCGTATCATGCCCGGCACTAGCCACTCAGCTTGCGTGGGCTTAAGCTGGTTAAGCAATGCAAGCGGAACAGTGGCGGTCACACCATCAAGCGGATGCCCTGGTTCAAAGCGGTATTTAAGCGTGAGTGTGACACCGTCCATCACAAAGCTTTCGGGGAATTGAGCCTCTGTAACCGCAGCCGCACCATGACGCATCAAGGCATCTTTAGTAAGGAAGAGCAATCGCGGAACTTTCTCTTCCGCCTCTTTGCGCCAATGCTCAAAACTTGCACCGTTATAGATGCCTTGCGGAATAATCTGGTCGTAGAAAGCAAAGAGCGTATGTTCATCCACTAGCACATCTTGGCGACGTGCTTTGTGCTCTAACTCTTCAATCTGTGCTATCAAATGACGATTTGCTTCAAAGAAAGGCGCGCGAGTATCAAACTCCATATTGGCCAAAGCTTCACGCACAAAAATCTCACGTGATTCTTGTGGATCAATTGGGCCGTAATGCACACGGCGCTTAGGGATAATGGTCAAGCCATAGAGGCTCACGCGCTCCCAAGCTGAAACTTGCGCGAGCTTTCTATCCCAACGCGGGTCGCTGTACTGGCTTTGCGTGAGGTTACGGGCTAGGGGCTCTATCCAATCAGGGTCGATTTTGGCCACGCAGCGCGCATAAAGTTTGCTGGTCTCCATCAATTCTGACGCCATCACCCATTTAGGGCGACTCTTCTTAAGCGCCGAACCTGGCGCAATAGTAAAGCGAATACCACGCGCTCCTAAATAACTATCTGCCTCGCCATCTTTAAAGCCGATATTGCCTAGTAAGCCTGATAATAAGGCGCGATGAATTTGGTCGTAGTTTTTATCTAAATCCGCTTCTTCAGCATTAGGCTTTAAATCTAGCTCTTCAGCGATTTCACGGATTTGCCCATGCAACTCGCGCCATTCTTTTAGGCGTAAGAACGACAAGAAGTTTTGGTGGCATTTACCCAACAAATCTTTATTGGACTTCTTCGTTTTAAGGGCATCATCATAAAAATTCCAAAGCTTAAGGAAGCTCAAGAAGTCCGAACGCTCATCAGCGAATTTAGCATGGGCTTGGTCTGCCGCCTCGCGCTTATCCATTGGTCGTTCACGAGGATCTTGAATGCTCAAAGCACTCGCAATAATCAAAATCTCGCGCAACACGCCCTCTTGTTTAGCGGCCAAAATCATGCGGCCGACTCTTGGGTCTAAAGGCAAACGAGCAAGCTGTTTACCTAGCTCGGTGATTTCTCGATTAGCATCAACCGCGCCTAGCTCTTGCAGAAGCAAATAGCCATCAGCAATGAGGCGTGACGATGGCGCTTCAATAAAAGGAAAGTGGCTAATATCGCCGAGGCGTAAAGCGGCCATCCGCAAGATAACCGAGGCCAATGAACTACGCAGAATTTCAGGGTCAGTAAACGCTGGGCGACTATTAAAATCCTGTTCGTCATAAAGCCTGATACAAATACCGTTTGAAACACGACCACAACGCCCTGCGCGCTGCTTGGCCGCCGCTTGGCTAATTTTCTCAATCTGCAACTGCTCCACTTTGGCACGGCTACTATATCGATTAACCCTAGCCAAACCAGCATCAATCACGTATTTAATGCCCGGCACAGTCAGTGAGGTTTCAGCCACGTTTGTCGCTAAAACAATCCTTCGTGTTCCCGTGGTCCGAAAGATTTTTTGTTGGTCTTCAATCGAAAGTCTTGCGAAAAGAGGCAAGACCTCAATATGCTTCAGCTTGGCTGAACGGCCTTGGTATTTTCTTAAATGCTCGGCTGTATCACGAATTTCACGCTCACCTGGCAAAAACACCAAGATGTCGCCATCCCCTTGACGAAGCAAATCATCCGCCGCATCTAAAATCGCTTCTTCAATCGCTTCCTCTGTACCATCCTCTTCTAGCCAACGCGCTTCTGTCTTGCCTTTACGTTTAATCCCAAAAAGATTATCGTCATCCTCACCAATCTCTTCTTCAACAGTTTGTGAGTTATATCCAGCCTTACCAAGCGGGCGATATCGAATTTCAACAGGATAGGTACGACCAGAAACTTCAATCACTGGCGCGCCGTCAAAATGCTTGGAGAATCTATCTGCATCAATCGTGGCGGAAGTGACAATCACTTTCAAATCCGGACGTTTCGGCAATAACTGTTTGAGATACCCTAATAAGAAATCAATATTCAGGCTTCGCTCATGCGCCTCATCGATAATGATGGTGTCATAAGCATTCAGAAAATGGTCGCCCTGCGTTTCCGCTAGCAAGATGCCATCGGTCATTAGCTTGACATAGCTAGACTCTGAAAGCTTATCGTTAAAGCGCACTTTATAGCCGACTACCTCGCCGAGCGGTGATTTAAGCTCTTGCGCGATACGGCTTGCCACAGAACGTGCTGCGATACGGCGTGGTTGTGTATGGCCGATTAAACCACTCACCCCACGACCAAGCTCTAAACAGATTTTGGGCAACTGCGTGGTTTTACCCGAGCCTGTTTCACCGCACACAATCACGACCTGATTTTTTGCTATCGCCGTTTTAATTTCATCTTTACGCGCAGTAACTGGTAAGTCCAACTCATATTCAGGCTTGGGGAGTGCATTTAAACGCGCTTGATATTTTTGATGTGAGGACGAAATCTTTTGGACGATTTCAGCCAAGAGCCTGTCCGCCTTTTGACTAGCCTTGGCATCAGGCGATTTCTCAAGCACTTTATGTAAATCCGAGACATCACGTATCTTGCGACGCAAACCATGACGATCTGAGAGCATGCAAGTTGCAAGCGATTGGTTCAACTGAGCAATGGAATTTTGTAAGGTATTCATAAGCAACTCAAAACACTTAAGCGAAGCGTGTATGCAACTCTTCCAAATTAAGCGTTTCAAGGATTTGCGCCAAACGGACTTGCGCATTTTTGCGTGGGCTATTTTTGTAGCGCGCGATAATGAGCTCATTCTTCATAGAGTGCTCCCAACCCACAAGCTCTGTCACCGTGACCTGATAGCCGTGCGCTTCCAATTGAAGACATCGCAAAACATTGGTGATTTGGCTTCCAAACTCACGGGTATGGATAGGATGACGCCAAATTTCTGACAAAGGCGTTTTGCCGAAAGACTCATTTTTATGTTTACGCAGCACCTCAGCAACTTCGGCCTGACAACAAGGCACCAACACCATAAACTTTGCCTGTTTCTGCAAACCAAAACGAATGGCATCGTCTGTCGCGGTATTGCAAGCATGCAATGCCGTCACAATTTCCACTTGTTCAGGCAATAACGCTGAAGTCATTGACTCCTCAACGCTTAAGTGATGAAAATCCATGCGGTCAAAATGCAATTGCTCGGCCAATTCTTTAGACTTTTGGACCAACTCAGCGCGTGTCTCAATACCGACCACATGGCCGGATTGATGTTGCTTCATAAATAAGTCATAAAGAATAAATCCCAAATATGACTTGCCTGCACCATGATCCACCAGCGTGATGTTGTCACCCTCATCCATCAACTCTGTCAGCAAAGGCTCGATAAAATGATAAAGGTGATACACCTGCTTCAGCTTACGGCGAGTATCTTGATTAAGCTTACCGTCACGCGTCAGGATATGAAGCGCTTTGAGCAACTCAATGGACTGATGTGCCTTGATTTCGGGAATTAAAGTCATAGACGCATTTTAACTGATGTTGCATCAATACGCTTTAATGCGCGCAAATTAGGGCTAGATTGGTAGGCAATGTTAGAATGCGCCCTACCACTTCGAACGACTTGCTTGATAGTGGTCATATTCAGTGAGGATTTATGGCAATTCAATGGTATCCGGGTCACATGACCCAAGCACGCAAAAAAGCCGAAGAGACAATGGAGTTCACTGACGTTGTCATCGAGGTATTGGATGCACGCGTTCCAATGGCCAGCCATAACCCCATGATTGATGAAATGCGTCTATTCCGTCAGCGCCCACAGCTCAAAATTCTTAACAAAACTGACTTAGCTGACCCAGCTGTCACACAAGCTTGGCTTAATTACTACAACAAACAACCTAACGTTAAAGCTGTAGCTATTTCATGCAAAAAACCAGGGGATGCCGCAAGAATTCCTAAGTTATGTGCTGCGCTTGCGCCGCACAGAGACTCCCCAATTAAACCGCTTCGGATGATGATTATGGGCATTCCAAACGTTGGTAAATCAACGTTCATGAACGCCCTGCTTAATCGCCGAGTGGCAAAAGTAGGTGATGAGCCTGCTGTGACTAAATCACAGCAACGCTTTGAACTTAGTCCACTCATGAGCATTACCGACACCCCCGGCATGATGTGGCCAAAAATTCAGTATGAATCAGACGGTTTTATGTTGGCCGCCAGCCATGCAATTGGCCGTAATGCGGTGATTGATGAAGATGTGGCCATCTTCCTTGCTGACAACTTACTAAAACGCTACCCAGCACTCCTAGCCACACGTTACAAAGTAGATGTCAATGGAATGGATGGGATCGATTTACTTGAAGCCATCGCCAAACGCCGTTCTTACAAACTTAAAGCGGGGGAATGGGATATGGAAAAGACTGCGGTCACTTTCTTAACTGAATACCGCGCTGGCACCATCGGCCGCATTAGCTTGGAAACCCCAGCAAGCCGCCAAGAAATGATGGATGCTAGTAAAAAAGTGCCCGTGGAAGTCGCCCCCGAAGAGGACGCTGACAAAGAGATTAGCGAAGAATAGTTTTATTTTTTAACAAGCTGTTTGCTAAATTCAACATCAAGCTTGCTCACCCGCTTAACGATTTGCGGCCCAAAGCCATTCACGAATACCACAAAATCATCCATGGTCATTGGCTCACAAAGCTTAGTTGACACCCCATTTTCACCGGGCTGAGAGAGCCAAAACAAGCCCTTACCATTAGTCCCCATCGAGTAGTTTTGCTCGCCACGTTTATTGAGGCGCTCTACCGCACCACTCGCTTTAGTTGATCTCATGATATTCCTTTGATTTTATAAAGCACTTATAGCACATGCCAAGCCTTGATAATCACGGCTTGGCCGAGCACTTGTTTAGGTGAGCTAACATCTACCACGTTCCACACCGTCGCTTGTTCGATTAAAAAGCGACTACCATCTTTAGCAATCCGAACACCGGCATAGTTTTCAATAAACCCATGTGTTGCGACTTGATGCAAAAACTCTGCCCGCGCTTCGCGTAGCATAGGCTCGGCAGAATAGCGCGAAGGCAATCCTAGCATCTCTTCTGGCGCCATCTTAAATAAAGACAAAGCTTGATGATTGGCGTAATTAAACATTGGGTCATCTACCGCCACATGTGAAGCAACAGCCAATGGCGCATGCATCAACGCATGTGAAGCATCTCCACTTGATACGACCAAAGCTTCACCGGTCCAATGCTGATAACTGGACATCAGCAAATGGCTATGACGCACTAAGAAAGCGGCTTGGCGATAGGCTTCTAAAAATGGATTCAATTGCATGGCGCAAACTATGCCACGATTTGATAGCTAATGTTAGCCTTAAAAGTTAAAATTGCGAGGCGTTAACTAAAACGCAAGCGTCTTTCTCAATACTTAAAGCTCTAATGTTAAACACCCTCAACGCCCCGCAGCGCGAAGCCGTAAAATATCTTGATGGTCCCCTGCTCGTGCTAGCTGGCGCTGGTAGCGGCAAAACGCGCGTCATTACTCAAAAAATCGCTTACCTGATTCAAGAGTGCGGCTTTGCACCAAGAGAAATTGCAGCCATTACCTTTACCAACAAGGCTGCGCGTGAAATGCAAGAGCGCGTCAGCCAATTACTCGTTGGGGTCAACACAAAAGGCTTAACCATTGCGACGTTTCACTCACTTGGAATGCAAATATTGCGCCAAGAAGCTGAAGTATTGGGCTATAAAAAACAATTTTCAATTTTAGATTCATCTGACAGCTTTAAGATTTTGTCAGACATTTTAGCAACCACAGATAAGCAGCTACTACGTAAGACGCAGTGGCAAATCTCCAGCTGGAAAAATGCATTTTTAACGCCAGACCAGGCCAAAGCCAATGCGGATGAAGAGCTGACACATGCTGCGGCCAAGGTATATCAAATTTATCAGCAAACGCTTAAAGCCTACCAAGCCGTAGATTTTGACGACCTGATTAAGTTGCCTGTTGAGCTATTTGAGCAACACCCTGAAGTACTCAACAAATGGCAGCACAAACTTAAATACTTACTGATTGACGAGTACCAAGACACCAACACTTGCCAATACAAATTGGTCAAATTGCTCACGGGGGTTGAAGGCAACTTCACTGCGGTAGGTGATGATGACCAAGCGATTTATGGCTGGCGCGGTGCAGACGTAGAAAACTTACGCCAACTCACCCAAGATTTCACACGCCTAAAAGTCATTAAGCTAGAACAAAACTACCGATCCACAGTGCGTATTTTGCGTGCGGCTAACCAAGTCATTTCCAACAACCCAAAGCTTTTTGAAAAAAAACTTTGGAGTGAACTTGGCACGGGCGATTTAATTCAAGTCAGCGCTGCACGCGACGATGAACACGAAGCTGAGTCGGTTGTGATGAAGCTGATGGCACATAAGTTTGAACATCGCACCACCTACGCTGATTACGCGATCCTCTACCGTGGCAACCATCAAGCACGCATATTTGAACAGCACTTACGCAACCATAAAATCCCTTACACCATCTCTGGTGGGCAATCGTTTTTTGATAAAGCAGAGATTAAAGACTTAGTCAGCTACTTACGTCTCATTGCCAATGAGGATGACGATCCTGCTTTCATCCGCGCGGCAACCACGCCTAAAAAAGGCATAGGGAATACCACGCTAGAGCGCCTTGGTGAATATGCGAGCTTACATAAAATGTCATTGTTTGCTGCGGCTTTCGAGGGCGAGTTTCAGCGCGAACTTGGCGGGCGACAATTAGATGACTTACTCACTTTTTGCCAATACATTAATAAACTCCAAGACCGCGCGACGAAAGACCCTGCGGGCGAGGTGCTGAATGACATGCTCACTGCGATTCAATATGAGGCGTTTTTGTATGACTCCGAAGAGCCGCGCTCTGCCGAGGCAAAATGGAAAAATGTGCTCGATTTTGTGGGTTGGCTCACAAAAAAAGGTGAAGGTACTGGTGACGGTGAAACCCGTGATTTGCTGAACCTCACGCAAATGGTCGCTTTAATGAGCATGCTGGAAGGCCGCGAAGACGGCGAGCCAGACGCCGTCAAGCTATCAACCCTTCATGCAGCTAAAGGCTTAGAGTTTGGTCACGTGTTTTTAATCGGTGTAGAAGAAGGTATTTTGCCGCACCGTGAAAGTGTTGATACCGATAGAATCGAAGAAGAACGCCGTTTAATGTACGTTGGCATTACGCGAGCCCAAAAATCACTCAACATTTCTTGGTGCAAAAAACGTAAACGTGCTGGAGAAACAGAAATTTGCGAACCCAGCCGCTTTATTGAAGAGCTCCCAACGGATGATATTCGCCATTTTGGCAATCCAAGCGCAGATCCTGCAGCAAGCAAAGAGCATGGCAAAGAACGGATGGCGCAAATTCGTGCCATGCTCGGTAAAAGTAATCATTAATTAGAAAGTATTCATGCCACATATCACCCTAGACAACGCTTCCCTCGCCTTTGGTCATCACGCTTTATTAGATAAAGCGTCGTTTCAACTAGACCCCGGTGAGCGCGTTGGCTTAATTGGTCGCAATGGTGCGGGTAAGTCCAGCTTACTCAAAGTCATTGCAGGAGAAACCAAGCTAGACGATGGCAACGTATGGCGTGCAACCTCAGTGCGCATTGTTTATGTGCCGCAAGAGCCTTTACTAAATCCTAGTCATACGGTTTTTGAAGCTGTAGCCGAGGGCTTGGGCGCAATGCAACAAGTCTTAGTGGACTATCATGAAGTCACCCATAGCATGGGCGCAGCGGATGCAGATATTGATGCGCTAATGGAAAAAATGCAAAAGTTGCAACATGAGCTAGATGCCAAAGATGGCTGGGGCATGCAAGCTAAAGTGGAAACTGTTTTAAGTAAATTAAGCTTGAATCCTGACTCTCCTGTTGCTTCACTCTCCGGCGGCTGGCGTAAGCGCGTTGCGCTAGGACGCGCTCTAGTGGCTGACCCTGAGGTGTTGCTATTAGATGAGCCTACCAACCATTTGGACTTGGAAGCGATTCAATGGTTAGAAGAACTATTACTTAACTTTAACGGTGGCGTTTTATTTATCACCCATGACCGCCGATTCCTAAATCGACTCGCAACACGCATTGTGGAGTTAGATCGCGGCAAGTTAACAGATTTTGTGGGAAATTATGAGAACTATCTCGTCAAAAAAGAAGAACTATTAGCTGTTGAAGCGACCCATGCCGCTAAGTTCGATAAAGTGCTCGCACAAGAAGAAGCTTGGATACGCCAGGGCGTTAAAGCCCGCCGCACTCGCAACGAAGGCCGTGTGCGCCAATTAGAAAAATTACGTTTAGAACGCGCGGCGCGGCGCGAACGTCAAGGCAACGTTAAGCTGTCACTTGATGCTGGTGAACGCTCAGGCAAACTTGTGGCTGAACTTGATCATGTGATCAAAGCCTACGGCGACCGCACGCTTATTAACGGCTTTACGACACGCATCATGCGCGGCGACCGTATTGGCTTACTTGGCCCAAATGGCATTGGTAAAACGACGTTACTCAAACTCATTCTAGGCGAAGAAGAAGCTGATTCAGGGATCATTCAGCGCGGCACGAATATGAACGTGGCCTATTTTGACCAAATGCGCGAACAGTTAGATGAAGAAGCCACGCTCGCAGACACCATTAGCCCAGGCTCTGATTTTGTTGAAATTGGGAATGAGCGCAAGCACGTCATCAGCTATTTGGAAGACTTCTTATTTCCTCCTCAACGCTCACGCTCACCAGTAAAATCACTTTCTGGTGGCGAACGCAATCGCTTACTACTTGCGCGCTTGTTTGCACGCCCATCCAATGTGTTAGTACTTGATGAACCAACCAACGACTTAGACATCGACACGCTAGAACTCCTGGAAAGCTTATTACAAGATTTCCCTGGCACCCTATTCCTAGTCAGCCATGATCGCGCCTTCTTAGAGAACACCGTCACACAAGTGATTGCCTTTGAAGGCAACGGCCAACTCACAGAGTTTGGTGGCGGCTACGACGACTGGCTCCGCTTCACTGAACAGCGCGCAAGTGCCATTAGCACACCAAAAGCGAAAGTCAGCGAACAAAAACCTGCAGACACGAGCACCAAACCAGCTAAAGCAAAATTAAGCTATAAAGAACAGCTAGAGCTTGCAGAATTGCCAGACAAAATTGAAGTAACGGAAGCTGAGATTGCCCAGATTAACGCTGCATTAGCAGACCCAGAGATTTATAAAGCCGACTTAGAAAAAGCGACTGCGTTACAAATCAAGCTCACTGAACTAGATGAGTCACTTTTAAATATCATTGCACGATGGGAAGCGTTAGAAAGCAAAAACACAGGTTAAGTTATTTTATTTAAACAAGTGTTAATGGAATTTATGAAATGGCTGGACTTAGTTAGTGCTTGAGTCTGGCTTGTAAAACAGTTTAAATTTTACATATCCAATATTTAAGCATATTAAAACCAACGACCCAAGGATGTCATATGAATTTTTGTTCTAACTGTGGAAGTAAAAATGAAAGTAAGGGTAAGTTTTGTCCAAGCTGTGGAATGCAGTTAAGCAACATTGCGAGCACTCAAGAAAATGACAACCTCGGGTCATTAAATGAAGTTTCTCCAAAATTATCTAAAGAGAAAAAACCTAACAAAAATATCTTCTCATATTTTTACGACACTATTTTTAAAGAAACAAACGTACAGACCCTGACTCGATTTTTTTACACCTTGTTACTAATTGATTTTACAGTTGCATACCTTTCAAGAAACATAGGGATAATTATCGACCCTGGGTTTCCAACTAACCCCGCATACTTTTTGGGCGTATGTGTTGGTCTTATGGCTTTTTCTTACCTTATTATCAATATTTTTTCTATCCGCTACCGCTTTCCTCTGTTTACGCTTGGCTACGCGGTTTTAATGGCTATTTCTTATTTATTGCAACTTGATGAATCAATAGTGCTTGGAAGAGCATCATTACTTGCAAACACTCATGGTACTGCAGGTGGTCTGATGATTTTCTTTGATTTCTTTATTAGTGGAATTTTGGAAATATTGGTTTTACTAAGAATATTTATTGTGTTGAGAAAATAAAAAAATCGCTTTGCCTAACGTTGTAAAAACCCACATAACTTTATCGTTACCATTGCTAGTATGTTAGTGGCTCTTGGCAACCGCTAAAATTAAGGATGTATAAATGATGTCTAAACTATCAGTTTTTACGCTATTGTTAATCACAAGTTTGAACACATTGGCTGACGCATCAAGTTGCTACTCTATCAGCAATCAGGATTCAAAAAACATATGTCTAGCCCAAGCCAAACATGAAAAATCTTATTGCTACTCGGTGAGCGATAGTGACAGGAAAAACTATTGCCTAGCAGTAGTAGGAAACGAAAAAAGCTATTGTTATAGCATTTCTTCTAAAGATGCCAAAAATGATTGTTTAGCGAGATTTTAGAAAAACCTATGGTGCCCCCGACACGAATCGAACGTGTGACCCTCCCCTTAGGAGGGGGATGCTCTATCCACTGAGCTACGGGGGCAATTGATGACAAACACCTCAAAAGGTGCGCCATTTTCTCACAAATCAGAACGCCTATATAGGCAAGAATAAGGCGGTTGCAACACCTTGGGTGAACCTAGTTACTCCGCGCTGAGATTTTTCAGAAAGCGTGAGTGCATATAAATCAATGCGGCCTACCATGCGCCCTACTTCACGCTCAAAACTAAGATTTTGCTCTTTCGCATTCATTTCATTGGTTTGAAAATAAAGCTTCCCAGCTTCATCCCGTGCATTTGATAGCTTCCAAGCGGCAATCTCAACATTACGAGCACTGTTATAAACACTTTGCGGGTCAACACTATCCGTCAAAAAGAACTCTGTTTTACCTCCACGCGCTTTAATCATCATAGTGTGTAATCCAACGACAAAAGCCAAAACACGGTCACCTTTGTAATCGTGCTTAAACGCGAGGTAAATAGCGTCAGTTTCTTTAACGCCACCCAACATCTCAAAATCCCAGTGATGATCGCCTTCAAAAACCCAACCTACCATCTCGTCCACACTGCCTGAGGTGCTCTTTTTTAGCTCAGCAGGATTGCGCTTATAAAGCTTGGTCATCAATACACGCAAACTCTGCGTATTTTCTCTCATCTCTACATCAGCCATGCGATCAATATCAGACTTCATTAAATGACTTAGAGAACTACCGTCTTTCTGATCTGGAAGGCGCTTACCATTCACGGGAGCAACCTGCGAGGCACAGCCCAGCAAGAAAAAACCCAGACAAAAGGAAATCACTATTTTTTTAATCATCTTAATTCGCAATCAACCTTTATTTCATTCAGTTACACACTTTTATGAAATAGAGTGATAACAGACAAGCACCAAATGGGCTTATAATAACGCTTATACCCCAAATTTACGAAGAGGTTTTGTTTGAGAGCTTTTGTGAACACTTTAATTGGACTTTTCTTGATGGGCTTTGCTTTAATCAGCCTTGCTGGAAGCAAAGTGGGTTATGTGCAAATGAAAGTCATCATGCAGTCACAACAGTCTATTGATGTAGGCAAAAAACTGATGGCAGAGTTCAAACCTCGCAACGCTGAACTCGAAAAATTTCGCAAACAAATTCAAGATAAAGAAGCTGCACTAGAAAAAGAAGCGACCTCACTGTCTCAAAGAGACTTCGTTGCAAAACGCCAAGAAATTGAATATCTAAAAATTGATTTTGATCGCAAAAAAAATCGTCAGCATGAGGATTTTGAAATGCGCAAACACGAAGAACTTAACAACTTTCAAAACAACATCAACGCTGCAGTCACTTCAATAGGTCAGAACGAAGGTTACGACCTAATCCTTTACAACACTGGCGGCTACATAGGCCCTAAAGTGGACGTCACAGATAAAGTATTAAAGCTTGTTAAATAGAAATAGATAGTTAACATTTTTAACTCATCACAATAAAAAATCCCCAAGAAATATTATTTTCATGGGGATTTTTTTATGACGCTTTAAAAACCAAGAGTCAAGAATTGGTGCCGGGGCCGGAATCTAATAAAATAAATAAAAATATGATATTAAATGTAATTTAATGGAATATAAATACTAATACCCCCAAATATACCCCCAGAAAAAATTCTTTGTGTAGCCACACCGCTAACACTTCATACTTAACCCAGAGCTTTAATTAGGAAATTTTAGATATAAATAGTAATATCATTGAAAAACCATAACTAAAAAATGGGTTACAATGAAAAAACAGAACAGATACTCTCAATTCGCTAAAGTAGTAATTGCCGGCTCAACTCTTTCTTTATTCCCTTTAGCCGCCCATGCTGGCGGCGGCGGCTGCTCCTTTATATCGGTTCCAATTGTTGATTGGACAGCATCCTCAGGCAGTATATCACTTGCTTGCGGCAATTCTATTGTTCCAAACGCAACAACAGCATCTATTACAGTACATTCAGGCGCGACCCTGGATTCGCTGATTAACAATGGCAATATCGGTTTTGCTTTATCTGGAGCCACACCTTCAACCTTCCAGGGTATTGTGAATGATGGAACTATAGGTAGTATTAGCAATAACGGTATGATTAATACCATTATTAATAATACGTCAGGGACGATAGGTTCTGGAGGTGTTGCGATTAATAATGGCGGCTTATGGGCTTTAACCAATTATGGCGTGATTAACGGAAATGTGGTGCTACAAACAGGCACCACGACAGCTTTGAAAATTTATGGATCAACTGCGCGTATTATTGGTGATGTTGTTATCTCAAATGCATCTCCCACTTCAAGTTCAGAGCTAAGTATTGGTGACGGCATACAAACTGCCAGCTTCACAAGCGAGGGAAATTTTGGCGCTACTAACTATAAATTAACTAGCGTAAGTGTTGGCTCAGGCAGTACATTTAATCTGAATAAATCAGTTTATGCCGATACATTTGCCAATGCGGGCACCCTAAATCTAAACACGGGTGCGTATATTTCTAGCAATGTGACTGGTGCGGGTACAGTCAATGTAAATGGTAGTTTTGATAGTGCCGGTACTATGAGCGCTGGCAATTTCACTATTGCGACCACCGGTCTTTTTAATATGAATAACGATGTCACCGTTTCAGGTGGTGCGTTTACTAATAATGGTAATTTAGTGCTAAGTGGCAACAGAACAGTTACTGGTAATTATGCTCAGGGCGCTGCCGGTGTCATTCAGATTGCTTTGGATGGATTAAACTATTCAAAATTAACGATTACTGGAACCGCTTCATTTACTAGCGGCTCAACCATTATTATCAAGGCAGGATCAGATCCTATTGCTGGGCACACATACAATGGTGTTGTTTCAGCAACTAGTATTTCAGGCCTAACAACACCTGTGTCTGGCACCTTCATTGAGAATCCTTCAGAAACTTACCATTACACGATTACGCAAAATGGGTCGAGTTTGGATATGTTTGTTGATACGGGCCCAGTTCCCCCTGTCAATTCTGTAGATCCTTCGCGTGCTAACCAAGCCAACTCGTTGATTCAGCTTGCGATGATTACTACTCAGGCAGTGCGAGATCGTCTGAATTGGATGTCTGGTGCCTCTTATCAAGGTACCACAGGAGATAATCGTATTTGGATGACGCCTTATACAAGCTGGGGTATGCAAAAAGATAGTCTAGGTGCTTATAAGCAAAAGATTAGCGGTTTAATTATTGGCGGTGATAAGCCGGTGACTGATAACTTTTATGTTGGTGGCTCTCTAGCCATTGGGGGCTCTGCGCTAAAAGGAACCGATGCTATTCCTCATGAGAATTTCTCTGCTAAAAACTACCAAGCCATTATCTATTCTAAGTATTCTTTTTCAGATAGTTTGCACTTAAAAAGCTATTTGATGGGCGGTGTTAATAAATCCGACTTATCTAGATTTGATGTGACGGAAGGCAAGGATGCCAACGCAAGTCTGACGGGCTATTATGCTGGCGGTAGTGTATCTTTAGAGAAAGAGTTTCAAGTTACTGAAAAGCAGAAGCTGATTCCAACTATAGGTCTGAATTATGTAAGTGCATTAGTAGATAAGTATCATGATTCTTTAAACAGTACTTATGATAGGCAAACGGCGAAGTCTTTGGTTTATTCAGTCGGCACTATGTATCAATACTCATTTAGTCCTAATGATCGCCTTCAATTGAAATACGAGAGAGGCTACGATCCTTTAGCTAAGCAAGGGATTTTGAATTCAACCAATGATGATAGGCAGCAATTTCAGTTGATAGGCATTGTGCCAGGTAAACAGCTTGAGAATGCCGGCATCAACTATCACCGCACCCTGAAAGCTAATAGCTTTTTAGATTTTGATTACCATATTATGCAAAGTGAAGGCTACAAGGCCGAGATGGTTTCAGCCAGCTTTCATTACATGTTTTAATCGCACATAATATTGCATAGCATTCAAGTGTGTAGCAAATTTCACACTTGAATTTGCCTTCCGGTAGGTGCAAACATACCCATTCCATGTGATAACCAATGTAGCACTGTTAAATTAGTCTTTAAGGTAAAAGTTTTTACCTTAAAGCATCCAACAGTTTTTTATTCATAGGGTAATGAACAAAAGCTCCTAATTAAGAAGGAATTATGTTGTAATGGTCTAATGAAATGGGACACTAATTAAGAGATAATTATCACTTATTGAGGTGTCAAATGAATCAAACAAGACGAGTATTTACCACAGAGTTTAAGCAGGAATGCGTCCGTTTAATCGTTAACGGCGGTTATGGTG
>CAIQFD010000041.1 GCA_903870995.1 uncultured Methylophilaceae bacterium
ACCTATAAAATACGCGAACATAGCTTGCAGAAATTGCCTTATTTGCTAGTGGCAGGTGAGCGAGAAATGCAAAGCGGACAAGTGGCCGTGCGTACCAGAAAAGGCGAAGACCTAGGTTCTATGCCAGTGCAAGCGTTTATAACGCTCTTGCAAGGCGAGGTTGAAGCTAAAGGTAGCGCGGCTTAGCTTTTTATAAAAACGCTCGATATGAAGCGAAAAATTTTGGAGAATTTGCGATAGCTCAAGACAAAGAAGTAAGAATCAACGGTGACATAACAGCACAAGAGATTCGTTTGGTAGGCGTGGATAATGAGCCGCTCGGTATTGTTTCATTGAGTGAAGCGCTCGCTAAAGCGGAAGAGATTGATATCGATTTGGTAGAAATCGCACCGCAAGCAACCCCGCCAGTGTGTCGTTTGATGGATTACGGTAAGTTTAAATACGCCGAGAGCAAACGTCAGCACGAAGCTCGTCTTAAGCAGAAGCAGGTTCAAGTAAAAGAAATTAAGTTCCGCCCAGGTACGGATGATGGCGATTACAACATCAAGGTGCGGAATATTATTAAGTTTATTCAAGACGGCGATAAAGCAAAGATTACTTTGCGCTTTAGAGGTCGTGAAATTACGCATCAAGAACTCGGCTTGGCCTTGTTGAAGCGTGTTGAAGCTGATTTAAAAGAGTATGCAGTGGTTGAGCAGTTCCCTAAGATGGAAGGCCGCCAAATGGTGATGGTGTTATCACCGCTTAAAAAGGCTAAGTAGTTTTAGCTTTAAAGAATACAAGCTCACGAAAGTGGGTTTTAAAGAAGTAGTACCAAGCTGTAGCGTCGCGGCCAAAGGCATGCCCGAACGCTCTTTTTAATGTTCCTTTAGGAGAAAAAAATGCCAAAAATGAAGACCAAGAGCAGCGCCAAAAAGCGCTTTAAGTTCTTAGGTAATGGCAAGGTAAAGCGTACGCATTCGCACCTTCGTCATATCCTGACTAAGAAGACCACCAAGCAAAAGCGTAAACTACGCGGCACGGCGATCGTTTCCCCAACTGATGTCAAGCGCGTCCGCGCAATGATGCCAACACAATAAGGAGATAGATTATGCCTAGAGTCAAACGTGGTGTCATAGCTCGCGCTCGTCACAAAAAAGTTTTAAACGCTGCCAAGGGTTACCGCGGTCGTCGTAAAAACGTTTACCGTGTTGCCAAGCAAGCGGTAATGAAGGCTGGTCAATATGCTTATCGTGACCGTCGTCAAAAGAAACGTCAATTCCGTACATTGTGGATCGCGCGTATTAACGCTGGTTCACGTGAGTGTGGTTTGACATACAGCCGTTTCATGAATGGTTTGAAGAAAGCCGCGATTGAAGTGGATCGTAAAGTATTAGCTGACTTAGCAGTGTTTGATAAACCAGCATTTGCAAAATTCGTTGAATTAGCAAAAGCTGGCCTCGCAGCTTAGTTAGTGTAGGAATGAAAAGGAGGCTTCTGGCCTCCTTTTTTTATTTAATCGTTGCCGTTCTATATGGCAAAAAGATGACTTCAGGGATCACTTAACCCATATTGGTCTAACAACATGCAAAATACGAATATCTCATTAGAGTCTTTGATTCCAGAAGCCGAGCGTGACTTTGCCGCCTGTGCCAACATCAACGATTTAGAACAAGCCAAGGCTAAATACTTAGGTAAGTCTGGCGCATTGACCGAAGCCATGAAGGGCTTAGGCAAGTTAAGCAACGAAGATCGACCAGCAGCAGGTGCTGCGATTAACCTCGTTAAGCAGGCGGTTGAGGCTGCATTAAAAGCCCGTCGTGATGCGATTTTGCTAGCCGAACAGGAAAAACAATTAGCAGGTGAATCGTTGGATGTGACCTTGCCTGCACGTGGACAAGGTAAAGGCGGTTTACATCCTGTTTCTTTAACACTGGCACGTGTTGAATCTCTTTTTCATTCGATTGGTTTTGACGTGGCTGAAGGCCCTGAGATCGAATCAGACTTTTATAATTTCACTGCACTCAATATCCCTGATAACCATCCAGCACGTGCCATGCACGATACATTCTATGTCGATGCGGCAGATGGTAGTTTAGATTATGTGCTTCGTACCCACACATCGCCTGTGCAAGTGCATTACATGCAAAATGCGATGAAAGGTAATGCGGATATGCCGCTTAAGATTATTGCGCCAGGCCGTGTTTATCGCGTTGATTCTGACGCAACGCATTCTCCGATGTTCCATCAAGTCGAAGGTTTGTGGGTGGATGAAAACATCAGCTTTGCTAACTTAAAAGGCGTGGTGCAAGACTTTTTGCAACGCTTCTTTGAGCGGGATGATTTGCAAGTGCGTTTCCGCCCATCATTTTTTCCATTCACTGAGCCATCTGCTGAGATGGATATGAGTTGGAATGGTGGTTGGCTTGAGATTGGCGGCTGCGGCATGGTGCATCCAGAAGTGTTTAAGCACGTGGGCATTGATGCTGAAAAATACCGTGGTTTTGCTTTTGGGCTTGGCGTTGAGCGTTTGACTATGCTCCGCTACGGTGTAAATGACCTACGTCATTTCTTTAATAACGATTTGCGCTTTTTGCAGCAGTTTGGGCGATAAATATGCAATTTTCTGAACAATGGTTACGTGAGTACACCAACCCTGCGATTGATACTGAGGCGTTAAGCCATTTGCTCACCATGGCGGGCTTAGAAGTTGAGGGCCTGGATGGCGTCGGTGCTGAATTCACTAAAGTAGTGATTGCTGAAATTATCAGTGCAGAAAAACATCCTGATGCAGATCGTTTGCAGCTGCTTAAAGTGAATGTGGGCGCTGCTGAGCCGATACAAATTGTCTGCGGCGCAATCAACGCGCGTGTTGGCATAAAAGCGCCCTGTGCTTTGGTGGGTGCGGCGTTGCCAGGCTTTGATATAAAACAAGCGAAAGTGCGCGGCGTTGAGTCTTTCGGCATGATGTGCTCAGAAAAAGAGCTAGGGTTAGCCGCTGAAAGTGCAGGTATTTTAGAGTTGCCTGCAGATGCGCCCGTTGGCCAAGATATTCGTCAATTTCTTGGCTTAAATGACAAACTATTTACCCTCAAATTAACGCCTAACCGAAGCGACTGTTTAAGCCTAGTAGGTATTGCGCGGGAGGTAGCCGCATTAACGGGTGCTAAGTTGGCGTTGCCTAATGCAGAAGCTGTGAGCGCACAAATTACTGATAGCAAAATCGTGAGTGTTGCTGACAAAGAAGCTTGTGCGATTTATTCAGGCCGTTTAGTTAAAGGTGTGGATGCGCTAGCAACAACCCCTGCATGGATGGTGCGCCGCTTGGAACGTAGCGGTTTACATAGCATCAGTGCGATTGTTGATATTACCAATTACGTTTTGCTTGAGCTTGGTCAGCCTATGCACGCGTTTGATGCAGCTAAATTGACTGGCGAGATTGACGTGCGATGGGCAAGCCAGGGCGAAGAGATTGTTTTGCTTAACCAGCAAACAGTCAAGCTTGATAAAGATATGTTAGTGATTGCTGATAATACTGGCGCGATTGCTTTTGCTGGCGTGATGGGTGGTGCATCAACAGCAGTTTCAGATAGCACGCAAGATATATTCTTGGAAAGTGCATTTTTTACGCCTGACACCATTGCAGGTAAAGGTCGTCGCTTTGGTATTAGTACGGATTCTTCTTATCGTTTTGAACGTGGTGTGGATTACGGTAGAACCCTACAAGCTTTAGATCGTGCAACTGCGTTAGTGCTTGAGATTTGCGGCGGCCAGGCTGGGCCTGTTACGGCAGTGAATGGTACATTGCCAGCACGCGTGCCAACTAATTTGCGCATGGCGAAATTGAACTCAATTTTAGGCATTACGCTGAAAGAAAGCTTAGTTGCTAAGTTATTCGATCAGCTTGGTTTTGCTTATGTTTTAAAGGCTGGCACGTTTGAGGTGTCGCCGCCTAGCTATCGCTTTGATATCGAACGCGAAGAAGATCTTATTGAAGAAATCGCCCGCTTGCATGGGTACGACAACATTCCTGCCATCGCACCAGTAGCAGATTTGCGCATGTTGGCTGATTCTGAAGGTCTTGCGGCACGTCATGTTTTCCAAGACGCATTGGTTGCGAATGATTATCAAGAGGTCGTGACATACAGCTTTGTGGATGAAAGCTGGGAGCGTGATTTACTAGCAAACGCCAATCCAATTAAGCTAAAGAACCCAATTGCGAGCAATTTGAGCGTGATGCGCTCTTCCATTTGGGGTGGGCTATTGGATGTGTTGGTTTACAACTTGAACCGTCAGCAAACACGCGTGCGCTTGTTTGAAATCGGTGCAACATATCATCATGCGGCCAATAACGCTTATGCGGAAACCACGCGTGTTTCAGGATTGGCTTATGGCGATGCGTTACCAGAACAGTGGGGCGAGGCGGCGCGCAGTGTAGATTTCTACGATGTAAAAGCTGATGTGGATCGCTTGACGCTTGGTCGTGCTGAATATGTTGCCGTAACCCATCCAGCCTTGCATCCAGGCCAAAGCGCAGAAGTGATGTTAAATGGTAAAGCGATTGGTTGGCTAGGTAAGCTTCATCCTAAATGGCAGCAGCATTATCAATTGCCGCGCGGTGTGGTGTTATTTGAGCTGGATTTTGTAGCTTTGCAACAACGTCAAGTCCCAGCTTATTCTGAAGTTTCCAAATTCCCACCGATTCGTCGTGATATGGCGGTATTGGTTGATGAGAGTGTTTCAGTGGGTGAATTGTTAAATGCAATGCAGGCTGAACGCGTTGAGTTTGTTACGGAAATTGGCTTGTTCGACGTTTATCGTGGCAAGGGAATTCCAGAAAATCAAAAGAGCTTAGCGTTCTTCGTGATGATGCAAGACGCCCAGCGCTCCTTGCTTGATGCTGACGCAGATAAGGTAATGGCTAGCTTGCTAGAAACTGTCAAAAAACAGTTTGGTGCGGAGTTAAGATAGTCACCAAAGTAATTGTTAAAAAACATTAAGTATTGTTAAATAATGTTAAATCATTGTATGATGTCAAAACATTATCGATAGTAAATTTATAGATAATTCAAGAAAGTAGCAGGGGATTGGGCATGACACTAACAAAAGCAGATATGGCAGAGATGTTATTCGACCAGGTGGGTCTGAATAAACGTGAAGCTAAAGATATGGTCGAAGCATTTTTCGAAGAGATTCGCGTGGCTTTAGAGTCTGGCGATACCGTTAAGCTATCAGGCTTCGGTAACTTTGAATTGCGTAAAAAATCTGAGCGTCCAGGTCGTAATCCAAAAACAGGCGAAGAAATACCAATTACAGCACGTCGTGTTGTTACGTTTCACGCAAGTCAAAAATTAAAAAGCAAGGTAGAGGAAACTTATGGCGGAGCAAGCGCTTAATATCGAGCTTCCACCAATCCCAGCGAAACGCTACTTCACGATTGGTGAAGTCAGTGAATTGTGTGGGGTAAAGCCGCACGTCTTAAGATACTGGGAGCAAGAGTTTACTCAACTTAGCCCAGTCAAACGTCGTGGTAACCGCCGTTACTACCAGCACCACGAAGTGCTCCTTATTCGCCGTATTCGAGCACTTTTATATGATGATGGCTTTACAATCAGCGGTGCACGCAATTTGCTTGATGCAAAGGGTAGATTAAAGTCTGATAAGAACAAAGCACCAGATGGCGAAACGGGTGAAGCATTAAACAATGTGCCATTGACTCAGGACTCTAGTGTTGATGTGCAAGCCTTGCGTAATGAGCTAGCTGAAATCTCAGCTATTTTAAAAGTCGATTAGTTTAGTATCTCAAGTCTCATTTTATTTGAAGCCTCAGTTTTGCTGGGGCTTCGTCATATCCAGCCTTTCAGCTATAATTCAAGTCTTGTTGCGAAAGCGGCAACCGGTTCGGGGCGTAGCGCAGCCTGGTAGCGTACTTGTCTGGGGGACAAGGGGTCGCAGGTTCAAATCCTGCCGTTCCGACCAATCAAACATCGGTTTTCAAAACACCAAGCCGGCCTAGCGCTGGTTTTTTTGTTTCTCTATGCTGTTTCTGTCGTAGATTGTATGATGTCGAAATTCATATTTTTGCTTGATAAAATCGACTTTATATTTTGAAAAACGCCGATTCACTTACCTCTAATTCCAATCCGCTATCTGAAAGTCGCGTTATATACTTGATTGAAGACGACGATGATTGTCGTTCCAATATTGCGCAATTTTTGAATCTTAAAGGCTATCAAGTCTTTTCATATCCTGCGGCAGACGGATTTCTAAGAGAGGCTTTGGTTGCCCCTGCTGTCCTGGTCTCTGATATGCAGATGCCAGGCTTGACGGGGGTGGATGTCCAGACCGTGTTAATTGAGCGGGGTGTGGAAATGCCGATGATATTTATCAGTGGCGAAAGTACGTTCCAGCAAGCCGTACAAGCGATGAAGCAGGGCGCTGCTGAGTTTTTGGCTAAGCCGGTTAGTCCTGAGGAATTGTTGTTGGCTATCGAGCGAGCTTTTGAAAAGCTTTCTATTGAGGCGGCGACGTACATCACCAAACTTAGCTTAGAAGTTAAGCTTCAAAAGTTATCTCCACGCGAACGCATGGTTTACGACTTGCTCCGTGAGGGCTTTAGCAATCCTCAGCTTGTTGATCGCATGGGTATTTCCATGCCGACAGTGAAGGAATATAAAGCGAATGTGTTTAGAAAGTTAGAAATTGAACACTTATCAGAATTAATGAAGCTCCATTAACTTTTAGGCTAATTTTTTTCTCTCGACTCTCCCCTCGGCGTTATCCCCAACAACTCTCATGAGCGGCCTTAGCTCGCCAACACCCTACTTTTGCAGGGTATTCCACTGTTTGCTTATCCACTAAAATTCGCAACTCCCTTTTGTAGCTGGTTGGTTTTATGTGGAATTTAAAAAGCAAATTGTCTTTTTGTGGTGCGGTGTTAAAAGCGGCGCTGATCGAAAAGTCTGCTGGCTTATTAGCGCCACGCACCAATCAATCTCAAAAGAATATCTTACATTTAAGAAGCTGGGTTTTAGGTGCTTTGCTTCTATCTATGACAGCTGTTTCAGAATCTGCCACGATTTCGGAAGGCTTTACTGATTCTATTGCACCAGGCTGGGTCCTGGGAAATAACGCATGTTTAACAGCAAGTACGACCGTTGCTTGCGGAAGCAACAATACTACTGCAACCGCTGTCAGTGGTAATGATACGGCTGGTAATGGCTGGTTGCGGCTAACAAGCGCAGCAGAGAATCAAAAAGGTTTTGCCTACTACGATGTTCCAGTGAATCCAACTCAAGGCTTGACCGTGAGTTTTGAATATGCAACTTATGGTGGTAAAGGCATAGGTTCGTATGCAAGTGCAGGACCTGCAGGTGCCGACGGCATTGCATTTTTTATGTTTGATGCGAGTCAAACATTTAAATTAGGTGCTTTTGGTTCAAGTTTGGGTTATGCGGATAATAAAACCAACAGTGGCGGCAGTGGTATGGCTGGCGGCTATTTTGGTGTTGGCTTTGACGAGTTTGGTAGTTGGCCTGACGCAAAGTCACATGCTTGTAGTGGCCCCGCCAATGGTGCAGGCTCTGGTTACGGTGCTGGTACAAGCCAATGGCCTAACACGATTGGTGTCCGCGGTCCTGTTGGAGCAACTGCAGCGACCTCTTATTGTTGGTTGGGTAATCAAACAACGTATTCACCAATTCCTGGCGGGGTTGGCAGTGTTAACTTCAGCCGTTGGTCTGGACCTAACGATAGTACGAATGCCTATCGAAAAGCAACAGTGACGTTAACCCCGAATGCAGGCAGTTACACCATCAAGGTTGATTTGCTCCAAGCAAATGGTGTGACTTTAACGCCTGTTAGTTCCGTCACCGTTCCTGGCACCGCTCCTGCTAGCTTGAAGTTTGGCTTCTCTGCCTCCACTGGGGGGGCTGTCAATTACCATGAAATTAGAAACTTTAGTTATGCCAGTATGCAAGCTGCGCCGCCTAAGTTATCTATTTCAAAGTCGGGTCCTGCCAAATTCGCATCTGGTGGAACGGCAACCTATACCGTGAATGTATCTAATGCCCCTAGTGCTGATCCTACGACGGGTGATGTCGGTTTTATTGATGCATTGCCAACTGGCTATACGTTTGCCAGTGCGCCAGCGAGTGCAAGCAATAATGGTTTTACCTGTACAACAGGTGTAACCCCAAATCAAGTGGCGTGTACATCAAGTTCACCAATCTTTGGTGGCGTGACTAAAGCCGTGACATTCACGGTAAATGTTGCAACGGGATTAGCTTTGAATACAGCCGTTGTTAACCAAGTGCAGATTGATCCAACTAAGTCTGGTGGTGATACAGCCGCAGCGAGTGCGAACTGCCCGCAATTTAATAGCGCATTGGATGTATCATCCACTGCTGTTTGGACATCTGCTCAATCTACAGATAAATACTGTGCTGCTTCTCTCTCTCGGATTATTGAGCCTAAATTGTCGATTGCCAAGTCAGGGCCTGCTAAATTTGCAGCTGGCGGTACGGCAACTTATACAGTCAGCGTATCGAACGCCACGGGTTTAGTGCCTACAGTTGGCGCTGTTGGCTTTATCGATACATTGCCAACTGGCTACACGTTTGCCAGTGCACCAGTCAGCACAAGCAATAATGATTTTACCTGTACTGCAGGCACAAACCCTAATGATGTGGTGTGTACAACCAGCACCCCGATTGCTAGCCCAGCGACTAAAGCCGTGACATTTACTGTGAACGTGCCAACAGGCTTGGCGTTAAATACAGCTATGCTTAACCAAGTTAAGATAGATCCAACCAAGGCTGGTGGCGATTCAACAGTTCAAAACTGTACCACCTTAAACACTTCAACTTTGACCACTGCTGGTGCTACTGCACAATCAACTGATAAGCAATGTGCCGCTTTTAACTCTTTGATTACTGAACCTAAGTTGTCGATTGCTAAATCAGGCCCGCCTAGAGTGCAATCTGGCGGTACAGCAACTTATACGGTCACAGTATCGAATGCGACTGGTTTGGCGGCTACCATTGGGGACGTTAGTTTTATCGATACATTGCCAGCGGGTTACACGTTTGCGAGTGCTCCGGTGAGTGCTAGCAATAATGGTTTTACCTGTGCCGCAGGTACAAACCCCAATGATGTCGTATGTACAACCAGCACGCCAATTGCTAGTCCGGCGACTAAAGCGGTGACATTTACAGTGAATGTTCCATCTGGTTTAGCAATTGGTTCATCGGTGCTTAATCAAGTAAGGATAGATCCAACTAAAACGGGTGGCGATTCAACGGTTCAAAACTGTACAACGTTAAATACGACGACTTTAGCGCTTGGTTCGGCAGGACAGTCGACTGATAAGCAATGTGCCGCTTACAACTCTCAAGTTTCTACGCAGTTCGATGTGTCGAAAGCACTCACTGCGGCTAAGTCTTATATCGGCACTGGTGGCACAACTGTAGCGACAGCATCTGGCACCAATACGATTGGCTCAACTAACTTTCCGACAACCCTTAGCACTTGGGCTGTGAGGCCATCTGATGAATTAACTTACACCATCACGACCAAAGAACAGGTGGGGACTGCCTCTACGGCAACCATTACTGAAACAGTGCCAGAGGGCGCAACTTACTTTGGCCCTGCGACAGAAGGTTGGAGTTGCCCAGTAGGCTCAGTTGCTGGGACAAGCTGTAATAAAACCATTAGTCTTGCGGCAAATGCGACGGTGACATCTGCTTTCACCGTCAAGATGAGGTTAACACCTATGCCTTTGCCAAGCCCGATTATCAATACGGTCACTGTGCCAGGCAGTAACTGTCTTGTGGCGGGGGATTGTGTCGCCACAAACGTTGCGAGGACTCCAACATTGGCTGTAACCAAGTCAGGACCGGCTAGTTTGACAGCTGGTGGCACTGCCACTTATACAGTCACTGTTAATAATGCCGCAACATTCCCTGGAACAATTCAAAGTGGTTTGGAGACATCAGGCACGCTGAGCTTTATTGATACCTTGCCAGCAGGCTTTACATTTGCGAGTGCACCAGCCGCTGCAACTGCTAACGGATTTTTTACTTGTAATGCAGGGGCGTCGTCCAATCAAGTGGTTTGTACAACCACAACAAACATTCCTACGAACACAACTAAGACCGTTACATTCACGGTGAATGTACCGACGACTTTGTCTAACGGCGGTACAGTGCTTAATTCTGTTCAAATTGATCCTGTCAATAATGGCGGCGATACAAGAACACCAAATTGCTCGACGATTAATAGCACAACCTTAGCGGCTGGCGCTTCTACGCAATCTACTGACAAGTTGTGTGCGGTGGCGAAAGCTTCCACGGTCAATACCGCGCCATCTTTGTTAAAAACTCTTTCTTCAGTCACGCCAGCGGCTGGTGGCGCTGCCATTACTACCAACCTCACTAGCTATGTTGTAAAACCAGGCGATAAATTAACCTACAAAATCACTGCATCCTCTGGCACTGCGGTCACCATGTATATGACTGAAACTGTGCCTGTGGGAACCACCTATTTTGGGCCTTCCGAAGGTTGGGCGGCATGTGCGGCTGGTGCTGCGGCTGGAACAAGCTGTACTCAGTCTGTCACTTTGAACGGTACGCAGAATATTGATACTTTCTTTACGGTGTTGGCAGATGGCACCGCCTTGCCTGCGTCAATCAGCAACAGCGTTTCGGCCCCAGGCACTAACTGTGCGGTAGCTGGCAGTTGTGTTGCGACTAACCCTGTGGCGCTTAAGGTGGCCATTTCAAAACAATTCACCGATGCAACTGGTAATCCTAGCTCAGCCCAGCCATCCGCGGGTGAGTCGATTTATTATAAAGTGGCAATTACGCATGTGAATGGCGCAGCCACTTCAGGTGCATTGTCATTTACGGACACCTTGCCTCAGGGCTTTGTTTTTGATTCTGTTGTGACTGCGACAGGTGGCTTAACTTGTACGAATAACAGCACGACCCGTGTGCTGACCTGTTCTACCTCAACAGCACTCGCGCCTCAAAATAGTATTTATGTGCTTTATAAAGTCAATATTGGCGCTTCAGCGGTTGGTAGCCAAACTAATGCGGTTATTTTGACGGCATTAGGTGGTGATGCGACGACACCAAGTACCACGGGATTGGTAGCTAACCAATCAGGCGTCTCAAGTAATAGTACAGCTGCACAGGCAGTAGTGAATGTGCAAGCCGTGCCAGTGTTAGTTAAGAGCCTTGCTTCTGTGACCCCAGCGGCTGGCGGTGCGGCCATCACATCAAATCTATCCACTTATGCTGTCAAATTAGGCGATAAATTAACTTACAAAATCACCGCATCTTCTGGCTCTGCGGCTACGGTGACAATGACAGAAACTGTGCCTGCAGGAACTACCTACTTCGGACCTTCTGAAGGTTGGAGTTGTTCAGTGGGCGCTGTGGCTTCAAGCAGCTGTACGCAGGCTGTTACTTTGGCACCATCAACGCCAGTCGATATCTTCTTTACCGTGCTGGCAGATAGCGCCAGCTTACCAGCGACGATTAGTAATAATGTCACGGCACCTGGCACGACTTGTCTTGTAGCGACCAGCTGTGCGGTGACCAATGCTGTTGCTCCAAAAATTGCCATTTCAAAACAATTCACCGATGCAAGTGGTAATCCTAGCTCAGTGCAGCCATCGGCTGGCGACTCAGTGTATTACAAAGTGGCTATTAGCCACGTGACGGGGGCTGCCACTTCTGGTGTGTTGTCATTTAGCGATACCTTGCCTCAAGGCTTTGTTTATAACTCAGTGATGAGTGCAACAGGTGGATTAACTTGCAGCTATAACAGCACGACACGCGTGATTAGTTGTTCTACTTCCACTTCACTCGCACCGCAAGGCAGTATTGAAGTGGTTTATAAAGTCACGATTGGTGCAACGGCAGCAGGCAATCAAACCAATGCAGTTATTTTGACGGCATTGGGTGGTGATGTGACCACACCAAGCACGACAGGCCTAGTTGCTAACCAATCAGGCGTTTCAAGCAATAGTACCGCGGCACAAACGGTGGTGAATGTTCGATCAGTGCCATCATTAGTGAAGAGCCTTTACTCTGTGGTGCCAGCAGGTGGTGGTGCGGCAATTACCGCTAACTTATCTAGCTATGTGGTAAAAGCGGGTGACAAATTAACCTACAAAATCACCTCATCAGCGAGCACGGCTCAAACGGTGACGATGACAGAAACTGTGCCTACAGGCACAAGCTACTTCGGGCCTTCTGAAGGCTGGAGTTGTGCGGCAGGGTCAACGGCTGCAACTAGCTGTACGCAGGCAGTGGCTTTGAATGGTACGCAGAGTGCTGATACCTTCTTTACAGTGTTGGTGGATAGCACCAATGTGCCCGCATCGATTAGCAATCATGTCACAGCGCCAGGCACCAATTGTCTTTTGGCCACTAGTTGTGCGGTGAGCAATGCAGTTGCTCCAAAAATTGCCATTTCAAAACAACTCACAGACGCAGCTGGCACGACCATCTCAGCGCAGCCTTCCGTGGGTGATTCGATTTATTACAAAGTGGCTGTGACGCAAGTGAGTGGTGCAGCTACCTCTGGCGTTTTGTCATTTGCAGACACATTGCCACAAGGCTTTGCTTACGAGGCGCTCGTGGCGGCGACAGGTGGATTAACTTGTACCTATAACAGTTCAACAAGAGTGATTGCTTGTTCGACCTCTAATGTGCTCGCGCCTCAAAGCAGTTTTTATGTGATTTATAAAGTGGGCATTGGTGCAACTGCAACAGGCAATCAGACTAACGCAGTTATTTTGACAGCCTTGGGTGGTGATGCGACCACACCAAGCACGGTAGGTTTAAACACCAATCAATCAGGGGGTTCTAGCAACAGCACAGCGGCACAAATTGTTGTGAATGTTCAAGGTCCTGTCGCGCTGAATGTTTCTAAAACACTGACGAATGTGCTTAGAAATTCAAGCAATATCACCACTGGTTTGGCAAGCATTCAGGTTCAAAACGGTGATGTGCTGACTTATAGCATTGCTGCGCAAGCGATTAGTGGCAATTACAACGGCGTTATTTTGACAGAAACATTGCCTGCGAATACCAGCTATACAGGTGGTAGTTCACAAGGTTGGACTGTGGGTGCAGGCGGTGTTTATACACAGTCAGTCAACGTGTTAGCAAATACCACAGAAACCAAAACATTCACGGTGACCGTTGGTAATTTAGCCGCTGGTCAGATGAGTGTTAACAATACGGTCACTGCCCAAAATCCATCTGGAAGCACGAATCCGTCTGTACCAAACTGCTCATCTTGTTCAGTGAGCAATCCGACACCCCCTTTGTTGCGCATCTCTAAAACAGGTGCGACGAACTTATTGGCAGGGCTTAGTTCACGCTACACCGTGACGTTGACCAATAATGGTGGTTCGGCAACTTCAGGTGTAATGAGCTTCAATGATTTATTGCCAGTGGGTGTTTGGTTTAACGGCACATCTCAAACAAGCAATGGATTTGCTTGCTCAGTAACACCAGCAACCGCTTCGAACCCTACAACAGCGCAAACAATCAGCTGTACTAAGTCATCTTCGGTACTTAATCCAGGTGAGTCAGTGGCCGTCAGTTATTTCGTCACTGCACAAAGTAGTGCATCTACAACAGCCGCTGCTTTAGTGAACTCAGCAAGCTTGGTTGCAGGGCAGGCAGGCGGCGATACCAGAACGCCAAATTGCTCAACCTTAGCTGCTTCTACTTTATTGGCAGGTGAAAGCGCGCAATCAACGGATGGCATGTGTGCCAAAACTGCTGCGACTTTAGTGGTAGGGAAGACCGCTTTCCTTAAAGAATTGACTCAGATTAAGCGTGCGGGAACGAGCTATACATCGGCTAATTTGCCAGCAAGTGTCACAACGATTGATTCAATGCCAGTGATGATGGGGGATGAAATTACCTACACTATCACTGCGACTAACGTTGATGACGCAGACTCACTCGCGACAATCGCCACAGAAACTGTGCCAGCAAATACTACTTATGCGAGTGGCGCTTACACGCCAACATCTGGTCCTGCGGTCGCTTGGGCGGGTTGTTTTGCAGGTGCGGCGGCTGGTACTTCATGTACCTTGGCGCTTCCTCTGATTCCAGGGAAATTAAGTAATGGCGGGGTGCCTAAATCGTTAACAGCGACATTCGTGGTGACAGTAGGTGCATTGCCGACAACGGCTAACCTCAAAATTAGCAACACCATCACGTCTGCTTATACGAGTTACAGCCCGGAGCCACCAGTTTGTTTGACCTGTACAGTCAATACACCAACAGTGCCTAAGCTTGAATTTAGTCAGCAATATACAAGCACAACAGTGGCGCCAGGTGGTTCTGTCAGCTTGAATGTCTCTATTCACAACAATGGCGGATCAGGCACTTTTGGCGCGATTACCTTTACTGAAACCCTGCCTCTGGGAATGAGCCTTGCTGGTTCAAGTATTAGCAGTAATGGATTTACTTGCACGGCAAACGGCGCGAGTCCTCAAGTGGTGACCTGTACTTCATCAGGTGCGATCGCTTCTGGCGCTGCTGCCTCGGTAGTCATTCCATTAACCGCAAACACTGCGATATCAGGCTCGGATTTGAATGCGAAGCTTGTGGCGACAGCGATTGCTAATGACCCAAGAACAGTGCAAAGCACTTGCACTAGCGCTTGTACGATTGCCAATGCGGTTGTCGGCGGTTCTACTGCTGCATCAAGCACAGTTAACACCTCGTCAGGTGTGGGAATTCTTGATGCAAGTGGGTTGTTCTCTAACGCAGCGATTAATGTCGTTCAAGGCGCGCTTTCAACAACTAAGACTTTGTATCAAATTAGGCGTGGTGCAACGCTCATATTTGCGAGCCCTTCTAGCGTGGTTCAGCCAGGAGATCAGCTGACTTACCGCATCAGCGTGACCGAGACATCAGGTACGGCAGCAACGACTATCCTGACTGATGTTGTGCCTGCGAATACCAAATATACGGGCTTGAGTGGTGAGGCTTGGATGAATTGTGCCGTTGGCAGCAATGCAGCAGCAGGGACAAGCTGCACGCAAAGCGTTACTGCTTTAGCTAATCGTATTAAAGACGTTTATTTCACTGTGACTGTTGACGCTAGCCTGCCATTGACTGCTTTGACGATTGGTAATGTGGTGGCTTCAAGTGCAGGTACATGTGGCAGCGCTTGTTCAGTGAGTAATCCAACGCCACCAGTGATTAATGTAGAAAAATTGGCGAATCAAGCTGCAATTGAAACGCTGAAAACAGGCACTTACACGGTCAAGATTTACAACCGTGGCGGCAGTGTTACCACTGGCAATATTAAGTTTGCAGATACCTTGCCAACAGGCTTGGCTTTCGTTTCAGCAACAGGTACAAATTTTACCTGTACCGCTGCTGGTCAAGTTGTGACTTGCGAATACGCGGGTACGATTGCAGTGGGTGCAAACACATCTGTCACTTATACCGTGCGATCAACTGGTGCGGCAACCACAGGATTAATCAATGATGTGATTGTGGATGCCACACTCAAAGGCGGTGATGTGCGAAGCAATACGGACACCAGCGCGAGTGCAGCTAATCCAACGGCGGCAGGAAGCACCGGCGGCACGGTTTCTGCCTCAGGCTTTAGTGCAAAAGCCATGATTAACATTAGCCCATCCACCACTTCATCCATTTCTGGAAAGGCTAAAAAAGTCGGTGGCGGTGGCGTTCGCGGTCAGGTCGGCGTTACAGTTCAGCTTAAAAACGGTGCTGGTCAGCCAATATTGGATGCTAATAGCCAACCAATTGTCGCGGTGACTGATGCCAATGGTGATTATCAGTTTAATGACCTAACACCAGGCCAAACTTATGCGGTGACCTTTGTTCCACCAGCGGGCACGGCAACCGCCGCGCCAGAAAATACAGCAGGGCCTAATGGTGTTGCATCTGCCAATACCATCACGGCGATTACTGCGCCAGCAGCAGGCTTGGTGATTCCGCAACAAAACTCAGTGATTGTCGACCCAAGTGGTGTTGTTTATAACGCAGCGAGTCGTGCAGCAGTCGCTGGCGCTAAAGTTTATCTGTTCGCACCAAATGGTAGTTTGGTTCCAGATGCTTTGTTGGACCAAACTTACGGTACGGTGAATGGTGCGGTAACAGCTGCTGATGGCGCCTATAAGCTCTATCTAAAAGATACGGCAACGAGTGGAACTTACACGCTTAAAGTTGTGCCGCCTGGTTGTACGATGGCATCGAGTTCTCCTTTTGCCATCACATGTCCAAGTAGTTCCGCTTACAAGGCTTCAACGGCGAGTGGAACTTCGAGCGTTATAGTGGATGAGAGTACCGTTAATGGCGCCTACTCACCTAATCTTGGCGGTGGCACTGAGCTTATTCAAACTCAGTTAACTGCACCATCAGGTAGTCAGCCAACAACTTATTACACCTCTTTTGCCTTTGTCTTTGTGGCAGGTGATGCAACAAATACGTCTAATGGCGTTGCCAATAACCATTTGCCGATTGACCCAGTTGCTAATTTGACGATTAGCAAAACAGCGTTAACAGGACTGGTGCCTAACGTACCTGCGTCTTATGTTGTGACGGTGGCCAATAGCGCTGGTGTTGGGACTGCTGCTGGTGCAACGATGCTGGAGAAAATTCCTGCTGGATTGGTATTGAATAGCATTACTGGTACAGGTTGGATTTGTACTAATCAAGATGGCAGCGCGCTTAACCTACCTGCGGCCGGTGAAATCGTGGTGAAATGTACCAGCACAACGCCGATTGCTGCGGGAAGTAATGCTAATGCGATTACGGTGAATTTCACGCCAGATGGCAGTGTGACTGCGATTGAAACTTATAGCTCGGTTGACCCAAGAGGTGGAAGTGCGCCACAAACGCCTCAAGACCCTGCGCAATGTACACCAACGTCAGCTTGTGCGAAGAACGGTGCGACGGTTGCTCAATTGAGTCTGGGCAATGCTACCTTATTCCTGCAAAAGACAGCATCTATCTCAAGCGCTGAAATTGGCGATAGCGTGTTGTACACCTTGATGTTGGAGCATAAAGCAGGCACGCCACAAACTGGCACCAAGATTGTGGATACCTTGCCACTTGGCTTTAAGTACATTTCTGGCACCGTCAAAATGACACGTTCTGGTAGCGTCAGTAGCACCGCCTCTGGTGACAGTGCGCTGGGTGTGACTGGTGTGGGCCCTGTGCTTAATTTCAACATCGGCGATATGGTGCTAGGTGACTTGGTGACCTTAACTTACCGTGTGCGACTTGCGGTGGGTTCACAACAAGGCACAGGTATTAACCGTGCCATTGCGAACACGGCTTCTGGCTCTACTTCAAACGAAGCGCGTGCGACTGTGAAAGTCACTAATGGCGTCTTTACTCAAGAAGGCTGTATTACTGGCAAGGTTTACCTTGATTGTAACCATAACGGCATCCAAGACCAGCAGGATGGTGATGAGCCTGGTGTAGGTGGTGTTCGCCTCTACATGGAGGATGGCACTTACATGGTGAGCGACCGTCAAGGTAAATACAGTATTTGCGGCATTCAAGCGGCTACACACGTTCTCAAGCTTGATAAGACGACATTGCCAACCGGTGCTCAGCTTGGCATCACTGCTAACCGTAATGCACTCGACCCCGATTCCATCTTTGTCGATATGAAGTATGGCGAGCTGCATCGTGCCGATTTCTCAATCAATAACTGTACAGCTGATGTAGTGAATCAAGTGACCTCGCGTACTGATAAGTCTGGTGCGCCTGTAAGCGCTAATCCACAAGGGAACACGAAAGTGCCAACGAAATCACAAAGCTTTAGTTCGAAGGAACAAAGCACGAATCGCAAATTTGATGGGGAGGGTAAATAATGAAACCCCAATTCAAAGTTCGTTTAATAGCGCTGAGCGTTGGAGTGGCTTTTGCTGGACAAACTTATGCGGAATCAGTGTTGCCTTTGGCCGAGCAAATGCCAGGTGCTAATGCTGCGGCGCTGAATAATCCAATTGATCCTGATACCAAGTTGCCAGCGGCTTCATTTGATCCGTATTCATCTGGTGCGTTTGAATCGCTTCGCCCAGAAGTGGGTAAGATGGCTAATCTTTATCAGCTAGTGAATGATGTAGTGGTCACGGTTGAAGGCTTGAATGCGGCATCGGGAATGTTGCCAGCGGATGGTTTAAGCCTAGTGCCTGTCAAAATCAAGGTATTGGATGCAAAAGGCAATCCCGTCAAAGGCCGTTTGATTGCGAAAATCAAAGCAGATGGCGTAAGGATTGCCCCTCACGCAAATGCTAATGAAGTCGATAAGCTGGTTGATAACATCGGAAAACGATTAGGCCAAGATGAGGTTGAAGTCAAAGACGGTGAGGCTAGCTTTAATCTAGTCGCACCAAGCAGTGCTTTAGACGTTTTGCTTTCAGTGACGGTGGGTAAAGAGGTTGCCAAAGGTAAGATTGCCTTTGCGCCTGATGTCCGTCCATTGATTGCCGCGGGTATTGTGGAAGGCATTATCAATATTGGTCGCAATGGCTCAAGCGCGATTACGCCGAGCACGGGTTTGTCAGATGGTTTTGAGCGTGAGTTACGTCGTTGGCAGCGCACATTTGATAATGGCGATATTAGCTTGGCTGGTCGTACAACGTTCTTCGTTAAAGGCACAATCAAAGGCGAGTATTTATTAACTGCGATGTATGACTCTGAAAAAGATACGCGTAGTCGTGTGTTAAAGGATATTAATCCTGATAAATATTACCCAGTGATGGGTGATTCGGCACAGCGTGGCTATGAAGCGAAGAGTTCTGAGCGTTTGTATGTGCGTGTAGATAACGGCAAGAGTTATGTGTTGTATGGTGACTTCCAAACAGGCGATAATTTCTCTCAAATGATGGGCGGTGGCGGCGTTGCAAACGTGCAACAACGTAATCTAGGTCAATATAATCGCACGATGACAGGCGTACGTTTACATCGCGATGACGGCAAAGGATATGTGGATACTTTTGCGATGCGTGAATCATTGCGCCAGGCGGTTGAGGAATATCGTGGTAATGGCACTTCAGGTCCATATTCTGTTTCGAATATAAATGCGGTTGAGAATACAGATAAGCTAGAAGTGGTTGTGCGTGATCGCAATAATCTTTCTCGCATTCTTTCAATTACGCCATTAACGCGTTTTGTGGATTACAGCTTTGAGCCTTTCTCAGGGCGAGCACTACTCAAGGCGGCATTGCCATCTTATGATAGTGATTTGAATCCAGTCAGCCTGCGCATTACTTATGAAGTCGATACTGGTGGGGAAAAGTATTGGGTTTATGGGGTTGCGGGGCAACGCCAGATGAATGAAAAATTCGAAGTCGGTGGCTCGTATGTGAAAGATGAAAATCCAAGTCAGCCAATCGGTGGAGGCTATGCCACTACGCCGGGTTCGGGTTTAAAAGAGTTACGAGAGTTAATCAGTGCGAATGTTGGTATCAAAACCAGCGAGAAGGGCAAGCTAGTGCTTGAAGTTGCTAACGCAACTTCAGCAACACCAGATACGGATGTGACTGGTAATGCTTTCCGCTTTGATTGGGCACAAGAAGGCTTATACGACAGCAAAATGGGTAAGGATTTGAAATGGGATGCCCGCGTATTTGGGGGCTACTCTGATAAAGATTTTAACAACCCAGCTTCAAGTTACACCGGTGGAAAAATCGAGTTGGGTGCTAAAGGGTTCGCTGAACTTACCAAGCAAACGCGGATATTAGGCAATGTTAACTACACCGAAGACCAATGGTTGGGGACTGATAGAAGCGGTCAAAGCATTAATGTTGAACATAAGCTCACTCCGAAACTGTCGATAGATGCTGGGGTGCGTCATGTACACCAATCAGAAGGGGCTGTGTTGTCGCTTTCTTCAACGGCTAGTCAGATCACCTTGCCGGGTAGTGCACCTGTCTATGCGGGTTCTGGATTGAATCCAGCAGGTTCTGGCTTTTGGGGAACGGGCGCAGGTTTGAATCCTGTGACGGGTCAGCCTCAAACAAGCTTTGCACTCAACGGACAACCTGTCGTTGCAGGCAGCGTGAGCCCTGCGCTTGACGCAACTACTGTTCGTGGCGGAGCCAAATACCTGATTCAAGAAAACTGGAGTCTTGGCATAGAAGCTGGTCAAGACTATGGGTTTGGCAATGATCGCGGCTGGGGCGCGCTTAATACAGATTATCGTTATGGTAAAGGTCGTCTCTTTGGACGTTTAGAAGCACCCACAGGCCGTGCAGCCGCAGGTGGTGATTATCGCGTATTGGATGACACCACGCTTTATGGTCGATGGGAACAAACCAATGGCTTGGCTTCAAGCTATGCCTTGGATAGTGCATCTAAATCGCAAGCGATTGTAATGGGCGTTCGTCAGGCGGATGGGAAGGGAAGTGAAAATTATTCTGAAATGCGTGAGCGCGATGGTTTCAATCGCCGTGATTTAGAAAGCGCGACAGGGGTTAGAAATACATTCCCAATTACTGATCAGCTTAAAGCAAATGTCATGATGGAGCGCTTGAAAGTATTTAATGGCGGCGGTCGAAGTGCAACAGCGCTTGGTGGAGGCTTGGAATACAACGAGCGCTTATGGTCTGGCTCGGCGCGTTTGGAGTGGCGTCAACTAGACAAAGCCTCAACAGATATCACGGATACTACAACGCAAAGCTGGATGAACACGCTGTCCTTGGCTCGTAAAATTGATGAAAGTTGGACTGGCTTATTTAAGAACTACTTGCTAGTAACAGATAGCAACGCGGTTGTGGGCGAACAAGTGCAGAATCGTTTCCAAGTTGGAGCGGCTTATCGTCCAGCGAAACTCAATAATTTTGATGCTTTGCTGAGATATGAAAATAAATACGAAAGAAACTCTGAGCTTGCACCGACAGAGCAACGCTTCGTCAATTTGTTGTCAGCGAATGGTAATTACCATCCAAGTCGTCCTTGGTGGCTGAATGCGCGTATTGCTGCTAAGTCAGTGGATGAACGTTTGGCGGGTGTTGATAGCAATTACCAAGCGTTTATGGGCTCAGGCCGTATTATTTATGACGTGACGAGCAAAGTAGATGTTGGCTTAATGGCGAGTGTGCTGTGGAGTCCGCAAGGAAATGCAAGGCAATATGCTTATGGCACTGAGCTTGGTTACATCGTTCAGCAAAACGTATGGGCAAGTGTGGGTTATAACTTCTCAGGCTTTACTGATCGAGATTTAACAGGCAGTGACTACACGATGGAGGGCTTGTACGTTAGACTTCGAATGAAGTTTGATGAAAAAGATATTCACAAACATACAAAGATTTTCCGTAGTGCCGAGGATGACGTTGCGCCACTGGAAACTCCTGTTATTGAGCTCCCAGTGGTTGCAAGTAAAGAGGTTGAGCAAAAGCCTTCATTGGCTGAAATGGAAGCCATGCCAACACTTGAGCATATTGAAATTCAAGAAGATACTTTGTTTGGGTTTAATCTAACTGAGATTGATGCTGCGAACTATAAAGTTCTAGATAAGGCCATTAAGAAGATCAAATCTCAAAAAGACGCTGTGCTAGTCCTAGTAACGGGGCACTCAGATAGGATTGGTAGTGACAAAAACAATCTGATTATTTCTGAAAGACGTTCTGAAGCTGTGAAGCAGTACTTGAAGACCCACGGTGTGAGCGAGTTAATCATTAAGTCCTTAAGTAAAGGGCCGAGTGAGCCGCTAGTCTATTGTGAAAACAAGGATAGAGCTCTTCTTATTCAATGCCTTGCGCCAAATCGACGTGTGACTATTGATGTGAAAGGCGAGTCAGGGCAGTAAAGCTTGGGATGATGTTTTCTCATGAGCAATAAAGTAAAAAACCAGCCTAGTGCTGGTTTTTTACTTTATTAGTCCGATATTAATTCGATTGTTTTTTGTGACAGTAATGGAAATAATTTATTATTTTTTAGTGTATTTATTATATATGTTAATTTTTAGGCTAGATATTGAAGAAGTAAACGTATAATTGCGTTAATTGATAATTGGAAATCATTACAAACGATAGCGTTTTCAATCAACGGCAAAGAATACTCACTATGCAAGACTATAAAAAAATATATGAACGTTTTGTTAATTTGGCCATTGAGTCGGAAGCTTCTGACTTATTGCCTGCCCTTGAATTAGTCCATCGTCGCCTGTTATCTTTGCTTTGTCTTGAGTGGTCAAATGGTAAAAGGGTGACGGTGGTTGATGCTGCAAATCTACTCGATGAAGTCGCCATTTCTACCTCTTATAAGAAACTGAAGAATTTACGCCAGCAGGGGTATGTGAAGCTGAGTTTGGATGAAATGGATTCTCGAATTAAATACGTAGAACCAACTGAGCTGACCGAAAATTATTTTCGAACGCTTGGGAAAATTATGTTGGAAGCTACAAAGGCTGATTAGTCTTTAAGCTTCGATGCTCTCCCACAATACTTTTTAACATCCCCCTCGGTATTTTCAAAGCCTTTATCCTTAGCCAGTTCCCAAGGTCTCACACAGACGTTTTCTTTGGCGCACCATAAATAGCCTGCTGAGCCTATGCATCCGTGCGTGTCTTTATCTGAACCTGCGAGTGTTTGTGGTGTAACTTCTTTTGTGCAGGCGTTCAAAAACATCAGAGCTATGGCGATACTCAATATTCGTTTTTTATTTGATGGGCTATTCATTTACCTACTCCAGTTGCCGTACCCTTTAAATTGCTCAAAAACGGCCGCCATTTCTTGCGTGCTTAAGATATGCGGTTTACCAATTTGCAGTGCCCGCCAGTATTGCTCACACAGTGTTTCTACTTCCACCGTGAGATCTAAAGCTTGTTGCAGATCTTTGCCGATGGCAATCATGCCATGGTTGGCTAATAAGCATGCGCGGCGGCTCTCTAACGCAGTAATTGCTGTATCTGAGAGTGCTTGTGTCCCAAATAAGGCGTAATCTGAACAGCGGATTGTATCGCCACCCGCAACGGCAATCATGTAGTGAAAGGGCGGAATGTCATGGCGTAAGCAGGCTAGGGTTGTGGCAAACATGGAGTGGGTATGAATGATAGCGCCAACCTCTGGCCTAGCTTGGTAAATGTCGCGGTGAAAGCGCCATTCAGAAGATGGCTTACCTTGGCTGATGGCCTCTCCCTGCATATTCATTTCGACCATGCTATTCGGCTTCATATCTTGAATGTGAACGCCTGACGGTGTGATTAAAAAGGCATTTCCTTGTCGCACGCTTGCGTTGCCCGAAGTCCCTTTGTTGAGGCCCAGTCTTTCAAGCGTTTGTGCGGTATGGAGGAGGGCTTCCTTTGCCATGCTATTCTTTCAGTTGAAAAGTTGTTTAAGCTTATTAGGCGCAGTTACACCACGCTCGGTGATAATTCCCGTCACTAATCTTGCTGGGGTCACATCAAATGCCGGGTTGAGCGCATGGCTATGAATTGGTGTGACTCGTACAGTTTGAATGGCCCCATCTTTTGCTAATCCTGTCATGAATCTCACTTCATCAGCATCGCGCATTTCAATTTCAATGTCGCTCAGTCCATCTTGTATCGTCCAGTCGATAGTAGGCGAGGGAACGGCTACGTAAAATGGAATGTTGTTATCGAATGCAGCAAGCGCTTTGAGATACGTCCCTATCTTATTGCAGACATCTCCTGTGCTGGTTACGCGGTCAGCTCCAACGATGATCATGTCCACTTGGCCATGTTGCATCAGGTGCCCGCCAGCATTGTCGCTGATGATCGTGTGCGGGACACCATGTTTTACTAGCTCCCATGCCGTGAGACTCGCGCCTTGGTTGCGAGGGCGTGTCTCATCTACCCACACATGTACATTCATTCCTGCGTCGTGCGCCGCGTAAATTGGCGCTAAGGCAGTACCCCAATCTACCGTGGCCAGCCAGCCTGCGTTGCAGTGCGTTAAGATATTAAAGACGCTTTTGCTACCCTTGGCTGCTGCGTCTTGTATCAGCGCTAAGCCGTGTCCTCCGATGGCTTGGTTGATTTGCACGTCTTCATCACAAATCAACCTGGCTTCCTCCCAAGCTTTTTGATTCCGGGCTTTTAGAGGCAGAGCTGCTAATGCAATTTGCATGCGATTGACTGCCCAGCGCAAATTAACCGCAGTTGGTCTGCTTTGTAACAGTGCTTGAGCGGATTTTTCTATATGTGTATCGCTTGCATCAGTTTGCACCGCAAGCGCCATTCCGTAAGCTGCTGCTGCACCAATTAATGGCGCACCTCTCACCTGCATGGTTTTGATTGCGAGGATCATTTCATCAAGACGCGCTAACTCTTTGACCTCAAAGCGATGGGGAAGTAGGGTTTGGTCGATAATGCCGACGGAGAAAATTGCATCATTTTCGGGCGAAGCCGCACCAGTAATAGGCCAAATAGTTCGGTAGTATTTTTCGTCGATTTTCAAGTGATTTTTCTCTAAATATTTTTCATATTTACATATATTTTTCTTGCATTTTTTTTGTGTCTCAAAATACTCAAAACCTATCCACAAAAACTGTGGATAAAACTGTGGATACCTGTGACTTAAAAGTGTAACTTGCGATTCTGTATAGGTTTTTTTGAAACGCTTAAATTTTAATCTGTTATTTTATCTTTATAAAACAATAACTTACTATGCCACTGTTGATTCTTAAGGGTATTTAACATTTGTTAATGTATCACTTTAGGTCGTGTGAATAACTTTGCCAAATTTGGCAAAATTTCCAGTGCGTTGTTCGTAGTAATTTCAGTCACTTGCGTGTGCTTTATGTGCCTTAGCGAGGCGATAATTTCTGAAATATTTAACAATTGTTTTGGCGTATTTCTTTTATCATTTTTTAGCCATTCTGGCGGAATGTCTGGCGCATCAGTTTCCAATACGATGGCTTCGAGTGGAAGCGTGGAAACCAATTCGCGAATCTTCAAAGCGCGGGGGTGGGTGAGTGCGCCACCAAACCCTAATTTAAATCCTAAATCAATAAAAGCCTCGGCTTGTTGACGACTGCCATTAAAAGCATGCGCAATACCGCCACGTACTTTATGTTTGCGTAAGTGCTTTAAAATATCATCTATGGCGCGGCGCACGTGCAAAATGACAGGTAAGTCATATTGTTTAGCGATGTTGAGTTGCTCTACAAAGTAATATTCTTGTGAGGCTTTGTCGTAATCTGCAATAAAGAAATCCAAGCCTATTTCACCAATGGCGACTGGTGGATTGTCACTTTTGAGTTGTTTGGCAACCGCTTGGTCTAAAAATGCTAAGTCAGCAAGCTGAGATCTTGCAACATACATCGGGTGAATGCCCAGCGCATAGGTGCAACAAGCGTGAGTTTCAGAAAGGCTAGCAACAGCTTCGAAGTTATTACGATGAACTGATGGCACGACCATCATCTTCACTTCGTTATTGAATGCTTCTTGAATCACGACTTCACGATCTGCATCGAATTCTGCTGCGTCTAGGTGGCAATGCGTATCAATGAGCATGATGTGACTAATCTTTAAGATTGGCTACCGGGCTTGGCTCTAACGCGAATGTCTTGACCAAACTGCCGCACATCAATCAGATTGAGCGATATACGATCTTGCATACTATTGAGTGTTGGGATAGCAAGCATGCCGCGAGCATCTGAACCTAATAAAGTGGGGGCATAGTAAAACACAAATTCATCCACTAATTTAAGCGCCGAGAGCGATCCGTTTAGCGTTTGTCCGGCCTCGACCGTCACTTCATTGATGCCAAGTTCCGCGAGGTGGCTTAAAAGCTGTTTTAGGCACACTTTTCCGTTATTTGTCGTGCTGTTGAATAGCGTTGCGCCAGCGTTGCTTAAAGCTTCTGCTTTGTTGTCAGGGTCTGCAACATAGGCGATCAGGGTGTTGCCGCCTTCTAAAATCTTGGCGTCTAGAGAAATTCGCAATTGGCTATCAACTACAACGCGGAGTGGTTGGCGTGCATTGGCTATGCTACGCACATTCATTTGCGGATTGTCAGCCAGCACCGTGCCTATGCCAGTTAAAATTGCACAAGACCTAGCGCGCCAGTGTTGTACATCTTGTCTTGCAGATTCCCCAGTAATCCATTTGCTTTCGCCGCTCGCAAGACCTGTCCTGCCATCTAAACTCGCGGCGATTTTGACGCGTACAAAAGGCCTGTTGGTGGTCATGCGAGTAATAAAGCCTTCATTTAGCTCAAGCGCTTGCGCTTGCATTAGGCCATGTTCGGTTTTAATGCCCGCAGCAGCTAATCTTGCTAAGCCGTTTCCAGCCACTTGTGGGTTGGGGTCTTGCATCGCGGCAACAACGCGCTTTATACCAGATTTAACTAATGCGTCGGCGCATGGTGGTGTACGTCCAAAGTGGCTGCACGGTTCTAGTGTGACGAAAGCGTCTGCACCTTCGATAAGGCCGGGGGAGTTGGTTTCGGCATCACGTAATGCCATGATTTCAGCGTGTGGCTCACCAGCTTTTAAATGGGCACCTTGGCCGATGATTTGACCATTGTTGACTAGGACGCAACCGACCCGAGGATTCGGGGTGGTGGTGTATAAACCTTGCTCTGCTAAACGCAGGGCAAGGCTCATGTATTCATGATCTGCTGCGGTAAACATGATGGATTACCTAGCGTTCATCGATTAGTGTTGCACGATACGGCTGTGCGTCAGCTGGTTATTTTCGTTAAAGAATAAACGAAGCCCGTGAATCACATGCATACAACTACCAAGGTCATATTCCATTTGGCCTGCCTCTTCCCAGCTTGGGCGCCCAAGCAAAGACGTTGCGGCTTCGCGCGTGATGCCTGCTTGTAAAACGTTTTGTTGGAGGTCATAAGCCATGTCGCCACGGTGGCAGGTCTTATCCACGGTGCCAGATGCGGTAATCCACGCTACTTGATCAAACTTATCGTCACCAAACTCGATGCGGTCTTTCATGGCCCACCAAGCAAAGAAAGCAATGGTCGCGACGACAGCCACTGCCGCAGAAGCCCAAGTAATGATCATAAAAATGCGGGTGACGTCGTTTTGTTTGGTTTCGTTGCTCATCAAAGACCTCGATTGTTTTTTTGAGTGCTTATTTAAAAAGTTTAGTTTAAGACTTACTATTTTTTTGGCGGGTCAAGATCACGAATCACGTTATTGAAATCATCCACGTCTTGGAAGCTACGATAGACCGATGCAAAGCGGATGTAGGCAACTTTATCCATGGCTTTTAATTCGTGCATGACGCTTTCACCTAAAGCCCGTGCCATGATCTCACGTTCGCCTTGGCCGAGAATCTTCTGAACGATGTGTTCGATGGCTCTATCTACATATTCAGTGGGCACTGGGCGCTTGTGAAGAGCGCGGGTGAAGGAGCTACGAAGCTTTTCACGATTAAACTCTTCACGTGTGCCATTTTGCTTCACAACCTGAGGCAAGTGTAGTTCGGCAGTTTCGTAAGTAGTAAAGCGCTTATCGCAAGCCGCGCAGCGACGACGACGGCGAATTGAGTCGCCTTCGTCGTTCACGCGTGAGTCAATGACTTGCGTGTCATCAGTGCTGCAAAAAGGACATTTCATCTAAGTAATTCTTAAATGACTTAAGCGCCGTAAACTGGGAACTTCGAAGTCAATGCGTGTACTTTCGCTTTAGTTACCGCAATCACTGCTTCATCTGCTGGATTGTCTAATACATCAGCAATTAAATTAGCCACTTGACGTGCTTCTTCCTCTTTAAAGCCACGTGTAGTAATGGCTGGCGAGCCAATACGAATACCAGAAGTGACAAATGGGCTTTCTGGGTCGTTAGGGATAGAATTCTTGTTAACGGTGATGTGCGCTAAGCCCAAAGCTGCATCAGCGGCTTTGCCTGTTAGGCCTTTAGGACGTAAATCCACCAAGAAAACATGTGACTCTGTTCGACCAGAAATTATGCGTAAGCCTCGCTTTGCCAACTCTTCAGCCATTGCGCTCGCGTTTTTCAACACTTGTGTTTGATAAGTTTTGAATTCTGGCTGTAAGGCTTCTAAGAACGCCACGGCTTTACCAGCGATGACGTGCATCAACGGCCCACCTTGTAAGCCAGGGAACACGTATGAGTTGATTGATTTTTCAAATTCAGCTTTTGCCAAAATGATGCCGCCACGTGGGCCGCGCAATGTTTTGTGCGTGGTTGATGTCACAAAGTCAGCGTGTGGTACTGGGTTAGGGTAAACGCCAGCTGCAATCAAACCTGAGTAATGGGCCATGTCCACCATGAAATAAGCACCTACTTTTTTAGCAATCGCCGCCATGCGTTCCCAGTCGAAACGAAGCGCGTAAGCAGATGCACCACCAATCAATAGTTTTGGCTTGCATTCAACTGCAATGCGTTCCATTTCATCGTAGTCAATTTCTTCTTTATCATTTAAGCCATAAGGCACGATATTGAAAAGCTTGCCTGATAAGTTTGCTGGTGAGCCGTGTGTTAAATGACCACCATGACCAAGGTTCATGCCCATGACGGTGTCACCTGGTTTTAGAATGGAGAAGTAAACTGCTTGGTTCGCTTGTGAGCCAGAATGTGGTTGTACGTTTGCATATTCAGCACCATATAATTTTTTGATACGGTCAATCGCCAATTGTTCTACTTGGTCAACGTATTCGCAGCCGCCGTAAAAGCGTTTGCCTGGATAACCTTCAGCATATTTGTTAGTGAGTTGTGAGCCTTGCACTTCCATCACAGCAGGGCTGGTGTAATTTTCAGAAGCAATCAACTCAATATGTTCGTCTTGGCGAACCCGCTCAAGTTCTACATATTTTGCTAATTCAGGATCTACAACGCTCAACGTTTTTGCTCGGCTAAACATAAGTCACTTTCTCGTAGGCTTAAAAAAATAATTTCGTTATTTTATCATATTGGGCGTGATTTCACCCCACCTGTTGACCGCATCTAGGCGGTATAATTCAAGTCAATGTTGAATAATTTTTGAGGTAACTAAAATGAAATGGACTGATGTACAAATAATTGCAGAAGCCTTGTGCGACGCGCACCCCGATGTTGACCCTAAGATCATTCGCTTTACTGATTTACATGCTTGGGTGATGGCTTTGGATGGCTTTAGTGACGAGCCAAATAAGTCTAATGAAAAAATATTGGAAGCAATTCAACTTTCTTGGATAGACGAAATTTAATGATGCAAATCCCAAAAGAGATTTTTAAGGCTTATGACATTCGTGGCATTGTTGGTAAAACGCTCACGTCTGAGATTGTCGAAGCTATTGGTCAAGCGCTTGGTTCGGAAGCCTTGGCGAGAAAACAAAGGACGATTTGTATTGGTTATGATGGCCGTTTATCAGGCCCAGAATTAGCGGGGGCTTTGTCTCGTGGTATCCGCAAAGCGGGCGTGAATGTGATTCAGCTTGGAATGGTCGCCACACCCATGGTGTATTTCGCGGCCTATGAGCTTGGTACAGCTTGCGGTGTCATGGTCACAGGAAGCCATAACCCATCTGATTACAATGGCTTGAAAATGGTATTGGCAGGTGAAACGCTATCTGGCGAAACCATACAAAGTTTGCGAGCACGCATTGAAAATGAAGACTTGGCCAATGGCACTGGCTCAGAAAGCCAGCACAATATTGCCCCAGCGTACATCGCCAAAATCGCTTCTGATGTAAAACTGGCACGCGGTATGAAAATCGCCGTCGATTGCGGAAACGGCGTTGCAGGCGCTTATGCTAAAAAGCTTTACGAGGCACTTGGTTGCTCAGTTCAGGAGCTATTTTGTGAAGTCGATGGGCATTTCCCTAACCATCACCCTGATCCATCTGTACCAGAAAACTTAAAAGATTTAATTGCATCCCTTAGAACAGGCGATGCTGAACTTGGCTTGGCTTTTGATGGTGATGGCGACCGATTAGGCGTTGTGACCAAGGATGGCAAGATTATTTACCCAGACCGTCAATTGATGTTGTTCGCAGACGAGGTGCTTCAGAGGAGTCAAGGTGCTACGATTATCTACGATGTGAAATCAACACGAAATCTCGCACCATGGATTAAAGCACGCAACGGCAAGCCTTTGATGTGGAAAACAGGTCATTCGCTAGTTAAAGCTAAAATCAAAGAAACTAGCGCTGATTTGGCAGGCGAAATGAGCGGGCACGTATTTTTTAATGATTTAGTCGACAGCAACAATCCAGCTCAAGGACGCCGCTGGTATGGCTTTGACGATGGTCTCTATTCGGGGGCGCGTTTGCTTGAGATTTTAAGTAAAGTGAACAACCCAAGTGAAACTTTGAATAATTTGCCTGATAGTGAGAGTACGCCAGAGCAGCACATTCAAATGCAAGAGGGTGAGCCGCATGCGCTGATTGCTGCTTTGCAAAAGTCTGCCAAGTTTGAAGGCGCAACCGAAGTGATTACGATTGACGGCTTGCGTGTGGAGTATCCCGATGGGTTTGGCTTGATGCGTCCATCCAATACCACACCAGTAGTTGTGCTGCGCTTTGAGGCAGATTCTGAAGACGCTTTAAAGCGTATTCAGAATGCCTTTCGTGCAGTGATTTTAGGTGCTGCACCGCAAGTTAAATTGCCCTTCTAGTGCTTTTTAGCATTGACTTTGTGATAAGCCAATAACAACTGCTTGTGCATCTCGCTACCTTCCATATTTTGGCCTAAGTTATTGAGGCCAAAATAACGAGATTCACGGCTGAGCAGCTGCTGGGCTTGTTGCAAAGTTTCTGTGCCATACATCAGTGCTAAGTTGGCGTTGTATGGTTTGGTGTGCTCGAGCTCCGCCATTTCTTGTAGTTGCACCAAGTCGGCAATACAGCGATAAACGCGGGCGCGTTTTTCTGGTAATTCGCCAAATTGGCTAATCCAATCACAGCCTTCTAAAATCACATCAACATCACCCACGGCTAGACCTAATAAGGCTTTTAGCTCGCCAACACGTAAGTCGGCCCAAACGCTACCAGCGTCAGCTGCAAGGCCAATTAATGTGGTCACAGGGAGCTCATCAGCTAGCTCAAGGTCTAGTAATGTTTCTAGTAGCTCCGCACTTTCTTCTTGGCTGAGGTCTTGTGTGCGAAGCAAAGCAGGGCGCACCAAATTACCCACCGTGTTGTTTTCCCACTCAAGTTCTTCCACAGGGTAGATTTCAGACATGCCTGGCACAAAAATACGGCAAGCATAGACATCTAAATGCGTGAAATCTGAAATGTAAATGTCGTGACCACATGCGTGGATTGTGTCACAACACCATTGATAGTCTTCATCCGTCGTGGTGCCAAAATTCCAATCTACAAAATCGTAATCTGGGGTGTCGCGGAGAAAGTTCCAGCTAATGACACCGCTTGAATCTACGAAGTGGATTTCTAGGTTTTGTGAATCGGCAATTTCTTCCATATCAAAACCTGGAGCAACAAAATTCTTGAGGCCATCAATTGCACGACCTTGTAATAGTTCGGTTAATGCACGCTCTAGCGCAACTTCAAAGCGTGGATGTGCACCAAAGCTTGCGAAACAGCCTTGGTCTTCCGGGTGCAACAGGGTGACGTTCATCACAGGATATTTGCCGCCTAATGAAGCGTCTTTTACCAAAATGCCGTAACCAGCTTCGCGTAAGCCTTTAATGCCAGCGGCGATGCGTGGGTAACGGTTAATCACTGCTTCAGGCACATCTGGCAAGCAAATACCTTCACGAATGATTTTGTATTTAATGTCGCGCTCAAAAATTTCAGCCAAGGCTTGGGTACGTGCTTCTTTAAGCGTGTTACCAGCGGACATGCCGTTACTGACATATAAGTTGCCAATTAAATTCACCGGGAAGTACGCCACTTCATTATCACGCAAACGTGTGTATGGAATAGCGCAAATGCCACGTTTCGAATTACCCGAGTTCAGATCAATCAGCTTAGTCGCTGAAACTGAGCTCTCTGGGTTATAAAATTTATGCAGTTCTTTGTTGAGCAAGCCAGCAGGCCATTTGTCGCCAGCGAGCGGAAACCATTTTTCATTCGGGTAATGCACATAATCTTGATTGCTAATCGCTTCGCCCAAGTAAAAATGCGTCCAAAAGTAATTAGTGCTGAGGCGCTCAAAGTATTCACCAAGCGCACTCGCTCTTGCGGCTAGCTGTGAGGCACCTTTGCCATTGCTAAATAGACGTGTGCAATCACGATCCGTCACGTGCACAGACCAAATGCCTTCAATTTCATTCAGCCATGAACGTTCTTCTACATGAAAGCCGATATCCAAAAGTTTGGCTTGTAGCGTTTTAATCGAATATTCAAGCGAAGCATCTTTGCTTGGAATAAAGGTTTCTGTGTTGGTGTTAGGAGTGTTTTGCATCGCGTGACTTTCAAGCAAAAGAAATAAAAAAGGCCGTCAGCATAGCACGGCCTTGTGAAGGTTAAGTCAGATTGTTAGGTAATTACGGTTGGCGTGTCGCGCCTAGTTCTTTGTTTTAGTTCGGAGATTTGCAAAGAAATTTGTATCATCTCACTCAAGGCGATTTGCGCATCTAAATCGTGTTTGCTGGTGTCGGGCTCAAAGGCTTCTAAATAAATGCGAAGTGTGGCACCAGAGGTGCCTGTGCCGGAGAGCCTAAATACAATACGTGAGCCATCGGTGAATAAAATACGAAGACCTTGTTTGGTGCTGATACTGCCATCAATCGAATCTGTGTAACTAAAGTCATCACAACTTTTAATAGTGTATTTACCAAAGTTTTTGCCAGTCATTGTGCCGAAGTTGCTGCGCAAATGTTCAATCACCCCATTCGCCGCGTCTAATGGCAAATCCTCATAATCGTGACGTGAATAAACATTGCGACCAAACTGTAGCCAATGACGCTTTACAATTTGCTCAACTGATTGGCGTTTTATTGCCAAAATATTGAGCCAGAATAATACTGCCCACAGGCCGTCTTTTTCACGAACGTGGCTTGAGCCAGTGCCAAAACTTTCTTCGCCACAAAGTGTAACTTTGTCCGCATCCATCAAGTTGCCAAAAAACTTCCAGCCTGTTGGGGTTTCAAAACAGGGGATATCTAAAGACTTCGCCACCATGTCTACCGCGCCGCTTGTTGGCATGGAGCGCGCTACGCCAGCAAGCCCTTTAGCATAGCCTTTTACCATCTTGGCGTTGGCAGCAATTAGTGCGAGGCTGTCTGAAGGCGTGACAAAAAAACCTTTGCCCAAAATCATATTGCGGTCGCCATCGCCGTCTGAGGCCGCGCCAAAGTCAGGTGCGTTTTCGCCATAAATAATATCAACCAACTCATGTGCGTAAGTGAGATTCGGGTCTGGATGGCCGCCACCAAAGTCAGGTAAGGGCATGCAGTTCATGATGCTGTCAGAAGATGCGCCGAGTCGCTTAATGAAGATTTCTTGCGCGTAAATGCCTGTCACAGCGTGCATTGCATCAAATCTCATGCGGAAGCCTGACGCGAGCAAGTCTTTAATTGCATTAAAGTCGAACAGTGATTCCATTAATTCGGCATAGTCAGCTACCGCGTCAATCACTTGCACCCTCATGCCAGCTAGATCTGTTTCACCGATGACATCAATCCCAACATCCGGCGCATCAATGATGTTGTAACTTTGAATGGTTTTTGATTTCTCATAAATTGCGTCAGTAATCTTTTCTGGGGCTGGGCCGCCATTCTCGGTGTTGTACTTAATCCCAAAATCGCCATCCATGCCGCCAGGATTATGACTTGCAGAAAGGATAATGCCGCCAAAAGTCTTATATTTTCGGATGATGCATGAAGCAGCAGGTGTGGAAAGAATGCCGGCTTGCCCCACAAGTACGCGTCCGAATCCATTTGCTGCCGCCATCTTTAGGATAGTTTGAATCGCCTCACGGTTGTAATAACGGCCATCACCGCCTAAGGTCAGCGTTGCGCCTTTTGGCACATTGATAGAATCAAAGATACTCTGAACGAAGTTTTCTAGGTAATGTTGCTGTTGAAAAACCGTTACTTTTTTACGCAGGCCTGATGTGCCTGGTTTTTGGTCATCAAAGGGGTGAGCGGGAACTACGCTGGCATTCATAAAGCAAGGCCTCTAATTAAATAGTGATAACTTCATTAAGTTGACAGTGTAGCGCTTTATCTTGATAATTGCGCCCCTCAAGGGAGATTAGCTCAGTTGGTAGAGCAGCGGACTCTTAATCCGTTTGTCGCGAGTTCGACCCTCGCATCTCCCACCA
>CAIQFD010000042.1 GCA_903870995.1 uncultured Methylophilaceae bacterium
GGCGATCGCAAGTTTTCATCTGGCGCCGCGCAAATCGCTGAAGCGATTAATAAGAACAAACACATCTCAGCCGACGTTGGTCAAATCCTGTTTAACCAAACAGTGACAGCATCTGGCGATAACATGCGTCAATTCGCGAACTCCACTTTAGGCTCACCTCATAAGTCGGTCATTATGGATATTGAATGCGACTCTGGCTGTGGTGTAGTGCCTTTTAAATACAAAGATCAAAACTTTGTAAATGCATTGCAATGGGCGATTGGCCTTGAGATTTTCTTACTCACCGATGACCCTTGGCGCATTTTCTTAACCACCGACCATCCAAACGGCGCGCCATTTACCAGCTACCCACATCTGATTAAATTGCTGATGGATAAAACCTTCCGTAACGATATGTTCGCAAAACTCAATTTAGATGCACAAGCCATGAGCACGCTAACCAGCCTAGACCGCGAATATAGCTTGTACGACATTGCGATTATGACGCGCGCTGGCGCAGCAAAACTGGTGGGCTTACACGACAGAGGTCATTTGGGCGTTGGCGCAGGGGCTGATATTACCGTTTACACAGACAACCCGGACCGCGAAAAAATGTTCGAAAAACCTGATTATGTCTTTAAAGACGGTGAACTTGTCGTTAAAGACGGACAAGTAGTTAAAGTGACTTGGGGACATACACACACAGTCAAACCCGAATTCGACCGCGGCATCGAAAAAGACATTAAGAAATATTTTGATACTTATCACACCATGAACATGGAAAACTTCAAAGTAAGCAGTGATGAAATTGCAGAAGGTGGACGAGGCGGTGTCGTTGTTCAAGCCTGTGAAGGTCGCAGGGAGAAATCACTATGATCATTAATGGCGTACACATTGACGAAACCTTTGCCGAAGCATTTAATATGCGCGGTACTCGAGTCATCATCACAGCACAAAATCACAAATGGGCTTATAACGCGGCAAACGCAATGACAGGATTTGCAACCTCAGTCATCGGTTGCGGGGTAGAAGCTGGAGTTGAGCGCGAACTTAGTCCAGAAGAAACTCCTGACGGACGTCCTGGCGTCTCCATCCTCATGTTTGCGATGGGCAGCTCTGTACTGATGAAGCAACTTGAAAACCGCATGGGACAAACCATTCTGACCTGCCCAACTGCAGCTGCATTCTCAGGCATTGATGGCAATGAGCGAATCAACCTCGGTAAAAACTTACGATTCTTTGGAGATGGATTCCAAATCTCAAAACAATTTGGTGGAAAACGGTATTGGCGCGTACCCGTGATGGATGGTGAGTTTATTACCGAAGAAACAACCGGCATGGTACGTGCGGTCGGCGGCGGCAATTTCTTAGTTTTAGCGACCTCTCAACCCCAAGCATTAGCCGCTTGCGAGGCTGCGATTGAAGCCATGCGAAAAATTCCGAACGTCATTATGCCTTTCCCTGGCGGCGTCGTGCGCTCGGGCTCAAAAGTCGGTTCTAAATATAAAGCTTTGTTTGCTTCAACCAATGACGCTTTTTGCCCAACGTTAAAGGGGCTCACCAATACACAACTTTCTGATGATATTGAGTCTGTGATGGAAATCGTAATTGATGGTTTAACCGATGCAGACATTCGCAAAGCCACTTATGTCGGCATTGAGGCGGCTTGCAAGTTAGGGGCTGAGAATGGCATTCGCCGGATTTCGGCAGGCAATTACGGCGGAAAATTAGGTCAGTTCCAATTCCATTTACGCGACATCATGAACGACAAAAGTTTAAGCGGAGAAACAGCATGAGCGCTTTAACCTTCACTCTCAAAAAAGACTTAGCGCAAAAACTAGACGCTTCACCACTCACCCCTGATTTATTGGCTGACAAAATCGTTGCAGATATTGCTGCCACTTTACTTTGGTATGGAAAACAGCAAATCCGCACTGATGAGGCTTTTGATATTACGGGCAAGGATACCAATCACATCGTGTTTGAAAAAAGCACAGCAAAGGTTGATTACATTGGTAGCGGACTTCAGTCTGGCCAAATAACGGTAAACGGGGATGCAGGTGCATTTTTAGCATTTCAAATGCGCAAAGGCGAAATCACACTTAATGGCAATGCGACAGATTTCGTAGCATGCGCAATGGCTGGCGGCTCACTCTATGTAAATGGCAATGTGGGCGACTATCTTGGCGCCGCGCTTGTTGGTGATAGAAAAGGGATGAGAGGCGGGATTGTCATTGTGAAAGGCAACGCTGGCGAAC
>CAIQFD010000043.1 GCA_903870995.1 uncultured Methylophilaceae bacterium
AAACATTGGCAACAAAGCTAGCTGCTTTGCAAGGTGTTCGTGAGACAGTGGTATTAGCAGACGAAGGTATGGTGATACTGAAAGTGGATATGCAGCAGGGTTGGGATGAAGCTGCTGTAGTGCGATTAATAGGAGAGTAAACATGGCATCAGTCAACAAAGTGATTTTAGTAGGTAATTTAGGGCGTGACCCAGAAATGCGCTTCATGCCAAACGGCGAAGCGGTATGTAACTTTAGTATTGCGACAACTGATAGCTGGAAAGATAAAAGCGGTCAAAAACAAGAGCGCACTGAGTGGCACAACATTGTGATTTATCGCAAGCTTGCTGAAATTGCTGGCGAATACCTTAAAAAAGGTCGTCCTGTTTATATTGAAGGTCGTTTGCAAACCCGCAAATGGCAAACTAAAGAGGGTCAAGACCGTTACACCACTGAAATTATTGCAGATCAAATGCAAATGCTCGGTGGCCGTGAAGGTGGCGGTGGTAGTAGCTCTTACGAATCTATGGATGAAGATCAAAGCATGCAATCACGTCCACAACAAACTTCGCGTCCAGCACAATCAGCACCAGCCGCACAGCCTGCAAGCGGCGGTGATTTTGATGCATTTGAGGATGATATTCCGTTCTAGAATTTACCAGTATTAAAGTTGTAAACAGAGCCCGCTGATTGCGGGCTCTGTTGTTTTTGAGCCCATATTTTTAGGTTCAAGAATTGATATGTATGAAAAAATATACTTTTTATACATACGCCCCATAACGTGATAAGAAAATCCATTTTTTTATACAGGTTGTGATTGACGTGATAAAGTAATTTCAATTTATTATCATGATTTCGTATATTTAGACATGAAAACTGCACCTTAATCAGTTGGAGGTTGAGTCCAACTTTTGGGGTGCAGCTCAATCAGCGGGCTTTTTTGTTAGTAAATTTTGCGAGAGACTCTTTTAACTTCAAGAGTGATTGGAAGATTCCATTTGTTTTCGGGAGGTTTCATTTTTCTATACTGCAGAAATTGCTCCCAATTTAACTCGTAAATCTCTTTTAATGAGTAATCTTTGTTAAAGATTACTAATATCAAATACTCAAAGTAAACTTTACCATCATCAATTAGTGGCAGGCTTGCGAACACGCCAGTTCCTCCGCCAGATGTTGCCTTTATAGCATATCTTTCACCTTTGTCGCTTGTAGCATCGATGTTTCTAGTGCTTTTTAGATTTAATTGAAGATTGGGTAGTGATGGTGTTTTGCGGTAAATGCTTGAAACAAAATATTCACCAAGCTCACCGATTAAATTGTTAGTTCTTATGATGCCTCTGGATTTCAGCTCATTTAGGATTCTTGGGTAAAGTTCAATAACTTCGTTATCTGAGAGGGGATTTAAATCCATAAGTGTTCGATTTTGTTGTTTTGAATTAGCTCAAAGATTGTAATCAATAATCAACGGCGCGTGGTCGCTAAATCGTTCGGCTTTATAAATCTGACATTGCTCGGCACTATTGCCAATGCCTGGTGTGGTGACTTGGTAGTCAATTCGCCACCCAACGTTTTTATCCCAAGCTGCACCGCGGTTACTCCACCACGTATAACATTCGTCGGTGGTTTCTGGATGCACTTTTCGGTAGGCATCTACCCATCCTAGCTTGCTGAATATGTCTGTCATCCAAGCGCGCTCCTCGGGTAAAAATCCTGAATTCTTTTTATTGCCTTTCCAGTTTTTAAGATCTGCTTCTTGGTGCGCGATGTTCCAGTCACCACAGACAACGACTTCGCGCCCGCTTGCTTTGAGTGCTTCAAGGTGTGGGTAGAAACGCTCCATTACGCTGAACTTCACTTGTTGTCTATCTTCACCACTAGATCCTGAGGGGAGGTAGAGTGAAACGATGCTAAGTTTTTTGCCATTAAGGTTTTCAAACTGAAGTTCTATATAACGCCCTTCAGCATCAATATCAGCATGACCTAGTCCAATAATCACGTTGTCTGGCTTGTGTTTGGTATAGATGCCCACACCGCTGTAGCCCTTTTTTTCAGCGTAGTGAAAATAGCCTTGATAGCTAATAGGAACGTGCATTTCTGCAGACATGTCAGCCTCTTGTGCTTTAAGTTCTTGCAGGCAAATAAAGTCGGCATTTTGTTTTTGCATCCAAGGTAAGAAACCTTTATTCACTGCGGAGCGGATACCGTTGAGATTTGCGGATATAATTCTAAGCAAGATAATTCCTTAAAGTTTTTAGAAGATTCTAGATGACGACACAGACAGATTTTACCGCGCAGTTTATCGATTTTGCCATTAAAAAACAGGTGCTGCGCTTTGGTGAGTTTAAAACAAAAGCGGGCCGCTTAAGCCCTTATTTTTTCAATGCGGGTTTGTTTAATGATGGTGAAAGCCTAATGAAGCTCGGCGAGTTTTATGCGGCAGCGATTCTAAAATCAGGCGTGCAGTTCGATATGTTGTTTGGTCCGGCATATAAGGGCATTACTTTGGCGGCAAGTATTTCGATCGCCTTGGCACGACAAGGACATAACTTCCCATATGCTTATAACCGTAAGGAAGCAAAAGATCATGGTGAGGGCGGTACGATTGTTGGTGCGCCACTACAAGGTAGGGTATTGATTGTCGATGACGTAATCTCTGCTGGCACCTCTGTTCGGGAGTCTGTTGAGATGATTAAAGTTGCAGGCGCAAAACCAGCAGGTGTGGCTATCGCGATTGATCGCCAAGAGCGTGGTTTGGGTGCGCTTTCAGCGGTTCAGGAAGTGGAAAAAGATAGTGGTATGCCAGTAATTAAAATTGCGACATTGGCAGATTTAATTCAGTTTTTAGATGGGGCTGCCTACTTGGCTGAGTTCAAGCCAGCGGTGCAGGCGTATAGAAATGAATATGGCGTTTAACAGTTTCTAGTAATTAAAAAAGGGCGATTTAATGAAATCGCCCTTTTTTGTTCTCACAGCGTTAACTAAGCGCCAAGTTTTTTCTTCAAAATCTCGTTCACTTGTGCAGGGTTCGCTTTACCTTTTGAGGCTTTCATTGCTTGACCGACAAGTGCGTTAAACGCCTTTTCTTTACCCGCTTTAAACTCTTCAACCATGGCAACATTTGCGGCAAGTACTTCGTCCACAATCGCTTCAATTGCGCCACTATCAGAGACTTGTTTTAAGCCTTTGCTTTCGATGATGCTGTCGGCATCGCCTTCGCCAGCCCACATTGCTTCAAACACTTGTTTCGCAGCGTTGTTAGAAATTGTGCCGTCTTGAATGCGTTTGATGAGGCTTGCTAAAGCGCTAGGAGAAATTGGTGACGCTGAAATCTCTTTGTCTTCAGCATTAAGCTTGGCTGAAACACTACCCATCACCCAGTTAGCTGCAAGTTTTGCATCACTACCAGCCTCCACTGTTGAGACAAAATAATCTGCTGTGCCACGTGAACTAGTTAGTGCGTTTGCATCATAGTGCGCCAAGCCGTATTGTGCCTCAAAGCGTGCTTTCATAGCCTCAGGCAGTTCAGGCATGTCAGCTTTGACTGTGCTGATATCGCTCTCTGAAATGGCGAGCGGTAATAAATCAGGGTCTGGGAAGTAGCGATAATCATTCGCTTCTTCTTTGCTACGCATGGCGCGGGTTTCCCCTGTGTCTGGATTGAATAGCACCGTTGCTTGTTGAATCGTGCCGCCATCCTCTAGCGTTTCGATTTGCCAGCGTGTTTCGTACTCAATCGCTTGTTGCATAAACTTGAATGAGTTTAAGTTTTTAATTTCGCGGCGTGTGCCAAGCTTTTCTGAGCCTTTTGGACGCACTGAAACGTTGACGTCGCAGCGGAAGCTACCTTCTTGCATGTTGCCATCGCAAATGCCGATCCATTGAACTAAATCATGTAATTTTTTAGCATAAGCGACAGCTTCTGCTGCTGAGCGCATATCTGGCTCAGTCACGATTTCAAGAAGTGGTGTGCCCGCACGGTTCAAGTCGATGCCTGACATGCCTTCTTGTGCGCCATGCACAGATTTTCCAGCATCTTCTTCTAGGTGGGCGCGGGTAATGTTAATCACTTTTTCGTAGGCTTTGTCACCAGAGCCGACTTGAATTGTCATGCTGCCTTTGCCAACCACTGGTAGCTCGTATTGGCTGATTTGGTAGCCTTTAGGCAAGTCTGGATAGAAGTAATTCTTCCGCGCAAATACAGAGCGTGATGCGATTTCAGCATTGACCGCTAAGCCAAATTTAATCGCGCATTTCACTGCTTCTTTATTGAGCACTGGCAACACGCCAGGCAAAGCCAAGCTCACTACGCAAGCCTGTGTATTTGGCTCCGAACCAAACGCAGTGGATGCGCCACTAAAAATTTTAGTTTTGGTTTGTAGCTGGGTATGTGTTTCCAGCCCGATAACGACTTCCCATTCCATTATTCAATTCCCTCAGGCATTTGTGTGTGCCAATCTGTGACTTGTTGATAAGCGTGGCCAGCATTGAGCATGCGCGCTTCATCAAAATAATTGCCGATAATTTGCAAGCCAACAGGCAAGCGCTTGCCATCTTCGCTTGGGGCAAAGCCAGCAGGAATGCTCATGCCTGGCAGGCCAGCCAAGTTCACCGCGATGGTGTAGATGTCTTGTAGATACATTGCGACAGGATCGTCTGCTTTTTCACCCGCTTTAAATGCAGTGGAAGGCGCAGTTGGCCCCATGATGATGTCGCATTGCTTGAATGCGTTTTCAAAATCTTGTGCAATGAGTCTGCGAATTTGTTGCGCTTTGAGGTAGTAGGCGTCGTAGTAACCAGCACTCAACACATAAGTACCAATTAAGATACGGCGCTTAACTTCTGCACCAAAGCCTTCAGCGCGGCTTTTGCAATACATGTCCATCAAATCGCCATATTCTTTAGCGCGATGGCCGTAACGCACACCATCAAAGCGAGACAGATTGCTTGAGGCTTCAGCAGGTGCGAGTACGTAGTAAACAGGGATAGAAAGTTGCGTGTTTGGTAGGCTGATATCAACCATTTCCGCGCCTAGTTTTTTATACTCGGCAATAGCTTCATGCACTACCTTAGCCACATCGGCGCCCAGGCCTTCTGCGAAATACTCTTTTGGTAAGCCAACTTTTAAGCCAGCAAGTGGCTTGCTAAGGTCGCGCGTGTAATCTTCTTTTTCGCGATTTAAGCTGGTGGAGTCACGTTTATCAAAGCCCGTGAGCACGTTCATCATCAGTGCCATATCTTCGCATGATTTTGCCATTGGGCCTGATTGGTCTAGTGATGATGCAAATGCAATCATGCCGAAGCGAGAAGCTAAGCCATAGGTTGGTTTTAAACCTGAAAGTCCACAAAGTGAGGCTGGTTGGCGAATTGAACCGCCAGTATCTGTGCCTGTTGCTGCGGCACAAAGGCGTGCTGCAACTGCAGCGGCGCTACCACCCGAGCTGCCGCCTGGAACGCGACTTCTATCCCAAGGATTTTGCACTTTGCCGAAATAGCTAGTCTCGTTAGATGAGCCCATCGCAAATTCGTCCATGTTGGTTTTACCCAAATTGACCGCGCCTACACCATCAAAGCGCTCAATGATGTCTGCATCATATGGGCCGATGAATGTTTCGAGCATTTTTGAACCACATGTTGTGCGCCATCCTTTAGCCACAAAAATATCTTTTTGTCCGATTGGCAAGCCAGTTAATGCGGTACCCTTGCCTGCAGCTAAAAGGCTGTCGGCATGTTTCGCTTGGGCAAGCGTTTTGTCTTTATCTAGCGTGATGAAGGCATTGATTTCGGGATTGAGTCTGTCAATGCGTTTTAAAAATTCTTGGGTCAATTCGACGCTAGAAATTTCTTTGCCTTGGAGCATCGCGCCAAGTTGTTTTAGGCTTTTATTAATCATGAGTTTTTATTCGATAACTTTAGGAACAAGGTATAGACCGCCTTCAACAGCTGGTGCGATTGATTGGAACAGTTCGCGCTGGTTGGTTTCGGTCACGACGTCTTCACGAAGACGCTGAGTAACATCCTGTGAATGTGACATTGGAATGATGCCTTTGGTATCGACCGCTTGCATTTGCTCAATCAAGCCAAGAATGCCTGTCAGCTTGGTTAAAGTGGCTTCTGCTTCCGTATCGCTGACTTCAATGCGCGCTAAGTGCGCAATCCTTTTAATATCTGCACTGTTAAGTGACATTTCTGCGTCCAAATCTTAAATTTTTGTTAGATATAAGGTATTATAACTTGATTTTACGCACAACTTCAGCCGCGGATTGTCATCGTTACAATACTGCAGCTAATTTTAGCCACTCGCTAAGGATATAAAGACAATGTTTGGTTTTTTAAATAGTTATTTCTCAAATGATATTGCCATTGACTTGGGCACAGCAAATACCCTGATTTATGTGCGCGGCAAAGGCGTGGTGCTTGATGAACCTTCTGTTGTAGCGATTCGCCAAGAAGGTGGGCCGACTGGTAAAAAAACATTGTTGGCAGTTGGCGCTGAAGCGAAGCGTATGCTTGGCCGTTCACCAGCGAACATTAGCGCAATTCGCCCTATGAAAGACGGCGTAATTGCTGACTTTACAATTACTGAGCAAATGCTCAAATATTTTATTCGTCGTATTCACGAATCACGTTTGTTCTCACCAAACCCACGCATCATTATTTGTGTGCCCGTTGGCTCAACGCAAGTTGAACGTCGTGCGATTCGTGAATCAGCGATCGGTGCGGGCGCTCGTCGTGTTTATTTAATTGAAGAGCCAATGGCTGCCGCCATTGGTGCCAACATGCCTGTTGCTGATGCGACAGGCTCTATGGTGGTGGATATTGGTGGCGGTACAACTGAAGTGGGTGTGATTTCACTAGGTGGTATTGTTTATGCAAAATCAGAGCGCGTTGGCGGTGATAAATTCGACCAAGCGATTATTGATTACATCCGTCGTAACTATGGCATGCAAATTTCTGAGCCAACGGCTGAGTTAATTAAAAAGCAAATTGGTTCAGCATTCCCAGGCAATGAAGTAAAAGAAATGGAAGTGACTGGCCGTAACCTAGCAGAAGGCTTGCCACGTAAATTCACAATTTCTAGCAACGAGATTTTAGAAGCGTTGACTGAGCCTTTGAATGCGATTGTTGGTGCGGTTAAATCAGCACTAGAACAAACGCCCCCTGAATTGGGTGCTGATATTGCCGAAAAAGGCATGGTGCTGACTGGCGGCGGCGCATTGCTGCATAATTTAGATCGCTTGATTATGGAAGAAACAGGCTTGCCTGTTGTTGTGGCAGAAGATCCATTGACCTGTGTGGCACGTGGAAGTGGTCGAGCGCTTGAAGAAATTGATCGCTTAGGCAGTATTTTTGCGCACGAGTAATTAGATGGTATTGAAGAAGGCTGCATACCGCAGCCTTCTTTATTTGCATTAATCGTTTTATTGATGTTTTTTACCAATCGTTATTGGGTACAAATATAGCAACTGATGGATCAACAACAAGCACCTCGTTTCTTTATACATGGTCCTAGCCCGTTTACGCGGCTTATCGTCTTTTCTACGTTATCGCTCTTGTTGATGGCGTCAGACTCTAGATTCAACTATCTCTCTCAAGTTAGACAGGGTTTAATGGTTGTGCTTCAACCTCTGCAAGTAGTAGCAAACAGTCCATTTAAGTTGTATGGCGACATCCAGAATTACTTTATTACCCAGGCCTCATTGCGCCATGATGTAGCTAATCTTCAGAAGCAAATGATGCTGCAAGGAGTTCAGTTGCAAGCGCTATCTTCTCTCAAAGGTGAGAATGAGAATTTGCGTACCTTGCTTGAGGCTTCAAAAGTGGCTAGTCAACCTGCCCGCTTGGCAGAAGTCATGTATATGGGCCGAGATCCCTTCACGCACAAAGTGATTGTCGACATGGGGGCCACAAAAAATGTATTGCCAGGCCAGGCGGTAGTTGATGCTGCTGGTGTGCTGGGTCAGGTTACCCGTGTTTTTCCTTATACAAGTGAAGTGACGTTGCTGACAGATAAAGAGCTTTCTATTCCTATTCAGGTAGAACGCAATGCGTTGCGTGCGATTGCTTTTGGTGAAGGCCGAGATAACACAGTTGTTCTGCCGTATTTGCCAGCTAATGTAGATATCAAAAAAGGCGATAAATTAGTGACTTCTGGCATCGATGGTATTTACCCTGCGGGATTAGGGGTTGCGATCGTTGATAGTGTTAGAACGAATGCGAGTTCGCCATTTGCAAAAATCGTTGCGACGCCTGTCGCTGGGATTCAAAATCATCGCCAAGTGTTAATCCTTACTAGCGACACCAATAATTTTGTCGCTAAAGATATTGAGCAAGTATTGAGTAAGGATGCCAATCAGTCGAATAAAGCTAAAAAAGACAATTCATCGAGAAAACATAATGCAGCACCTTAGACGCCGACGTGTTTACTTGACGCTTTTTCTAGCCTTGCTCCTGCAGCTACTGCCTTGGTCTGGATTTATGCTAAATATTAAGCCAGATTTTTTGCTGTTGGTTTTGTTGTTCTGGTTGTTGCGAGCACCACAAATTTGCAATATTGGGGTTGCATGGACGGCAGGCGTCTTTATGGATTTGATTAATGGTGATTTATTTGGTGTTAATGCGCTCGCTTACGCATTGACTGCTTTTTTGGCGGTGATGTATCAGCGCCGATTGATTTTGTTCACGGTATTGCAGCAGTCGGGTTATGTGTTCTTGTTGTTATTTGTCAATCAAATTATATTGCTTTTGCTTAAGACATTTACTGGAAGTGAGTATTTTGGGTGGACTTACTTTGTGCCTTCTATTTCAGGGATTTTGTTATGGTACGTAGTGCTTCACTCCCGTCTTTCTATTCACAGCATGGCCCGTCAATAGTCACTTTATGCGCTTGCGTTTCGAGGTTAAAAATCACTCCTTAGAGCAATACCGCTTCACTGCGAGGCTGACTGTTGCGATAGGACTTGTTGCGTTTTGTTTTGTTTTTTTACTCGGTCGCTTTCTCTATTTACAGGTTCTCAAATACGACTATTTCCAAACGCTGGCTGAAAATAATCGTGTGTCTTTAGTGCCTATTGTGCCTAATCGGGGTCTTATTCTTGATAGAAATGGTGTCACTTTAGCGCATAACTTTTTTGTCTATACCTTAGAAATTACGCCTTCAAAAACAGACAATGTTGAAGACACAATTGATAAGATTAGCCAGTTTATTGAAGTGAGCGCGGAAGACCGTAAGCGTTTCAAAAAGCTACGCGCACAAGGACACAGTTTTGAAAGCGTGCCGATAAGAACACACTTAACAGAAACTGAAGCGGCTAAATTTTCAGTAAATCGCTACCAATTCCCAGGAGTGGAAATTCGCTCTCGTCTCTTTAGACATTATCCTTTGGGCAATTTGGGTGTGCACATGATTGGCTATATTGGGCGTATTAATGAAGCCGATGTAAAGGCTTTAGAGACGTCGGAAGATATTTCCAATTACAAAGGTTCGGACCATATTGGCAAGGGTGGTATCGAGCAATATTACGAGCGGCAACTGCATGGTACAACAGGCTTTCAGCAAGTTGAAATCGATGCGGATGGTCAGGCTGTAAGGGTGCTGTCGAGTACGCCTCCTGTGCCTGGCGATAATTTGGTGTTGTCGATTGATTCTAAGATGCAGGAGATTGCAGAAACCGCCTTTGGTAATCACAGGGGAGCTTTGGTGGCAATCAACCCGAAAAACGGTGAGGTTTTGTCGTATGTCAGTATGCCGACTTTTGATCCAAATCTGTTTGTGGATGGGATTGATGCGGACACTTGGAAAACCCTGAATGAGTCTTTAGACCGGCCATTGATTAACCGCCCAATACGCGGTATTTATCCACCGGGATCCACATTTAAACCTTTTGTTGCGATGGCCGGATTGCAAGAAGGTAAACGTTCACCACCCTTTAGTATTGGTGACCCAGGATTTTATACCTTGGCGGGCAGTTCCCATCAGTACCGGGATTGGAAGCCCGGCGGACATGGTCAAGTCGATATACAAAAAGCCATTACTGTTTCTTGCGATACTTTTTTCTATGGTTTAGCTTTGGAGCTAGGTATTGATAAATTGACCGGATTTGTCAGCCATTTTGGCTTTGGTAAAAAAACAGGGGTAGATTTGACGGGTGAGATTGGTGGTTTATTGCCAACCCCTGATTGGAAATGGCGTCGCTGGAAACAAAGGTGGTTCCCCGGTGAAACAGTCATTGTTGGCATTGGGCAAGGTTACACTTTAGTGACGCCGATGCAGCTCGCGCAAGCAACGGCGGCGTTGGCTAATAATGGCGTGGCGATGAGACCTCATTTAGTGAGCGCCATTCAAAAACATAACGGTGCAGAAACACATATGATGCCTATCAATAAGCTGGATGAAGTTGCTCTAGATCCTAGCAATATAGAGCTTGTGAGAGCGGGCATGGTGGCAGTAACGCAACCTGGTGGTACAGCTGCGAGTGTTGGCGCTGGCAGTAGTTACGCTATTGCGGCTAAAACGGGAACAGCGCAGGTGGTGGGGATTAAGCAAGGCGCTAAATATAATGCGGGAGGCATGGATGAGCGGCATCGTGACCATGCTTTATTTATTGCTTACGCCCCTGCTGAGGATCCTAAAATTGCGTTGGCAGTAATTGTCGAAAATGGAGGCCATGGTGGCTCAGCGGCTGGTCCGATTGCACGAAAAGTGATGGACTACTACTTGTTAGGCAAGGTGCCGAATGCGCCAAGTGGTGAAGGCAGTAAAACACCTGAGGCGCCAATTGTTGAGGATGGTCCACATGATTAATGAATTCTTGGAGCGCTTAAAACAACATATTGATCCATTCTTAATGGGTTGTATTTCATTTGCGTGTATTGTGGGTTTGTTTGTACTTTACAGTGCATCGGGTGGCAGTATTGAGCGTGTGTTTTCTCAGTTTTTGAATATCACAGCGGCGCTCGTGATTATGGCTTTGGCGGCGCATACATCTCCGCACTATTTAGAGCGCATTGCCTTGCCGTTGTTTGTCGTGGGCTTGCTGCTTTTGATTGGCGTTGCTTTGTTTGGAGAAATCAGTCACGGGGCAAGGCGCTGGCTTAACTTGGGGGTAGGTAGAATTCAGCCATCTGAGTTAATGAAAATTGCTGTGCCGATGATGCTGGCTTGGTATTTCAGTAAACGTGAACAAAGTCTGCGCTGGGGCGATTATGCGATTGCGGCTTTGTTATTGGTCGTGCCCGTTGGTTTGATTATGAAACAGCCCGATCTAGGCACGGCTTTAATTGTCACGGCTGCAGGATTTTATGTATTATTTTTAGCAGGCTTAAGCTGGAAGATATTGGCTGGAGGTGCGTTGTCCATTGCCGTGATGGCGCCTATTTTTTGGTCTTTAATGCACGACTACCAGCGTAAACGAATTGAGATTTTATTTGATCCTTACCAGGATCCATTGGGTGCGGGATACCACACCATACAAGCAAGCATTGCGTTGGGTTCAGGTGGCTTTGCGGGCAAGGGTTGGATGAATGGTACGCAGTCTCAATTGGACTTTTTGCCTGAGCGGACAACAGACTTTATTTTTGCAGTATTTGGAGAGGAGTTTGGTTTCTTGGGGAATGCCTTATTGTTGGTATTGTTTTTGTTACTCATCGGCCGGGGTTTGGTGATTGCATCGCAAGCACAAAATACCTTCACGCGTTTATTGGCCGGCAGTATTACACTGACATTTTTTACCTATGTTTTTGTTAACATGGGGATGGTAAGTGGTATTTTGCCTGTGGTGGGTGTGCCGCTGCCTTTTGTGAGTTATGGCGGTACTTCTTTAGTCACTATATTATTGGGCTTTGGTATTCTGATGAGTATTCACACCCATAAAACATTGATGTCGACATCATGAAATCTACATACATTCTTATTCCAGCGCTACTTAGTTTATTGCTCGTAGCTTGTGGTGGTAGCCCAGAGGTGAGACCAGGAGCCAGTGAGCCTGCTCGATCAACAGAGTTAGCCAAACCTAAAAAATCTGGCGGCTATTATTTAGATGATGGTCCAGGCGATAATCCTCCTACGAATATTGATGCGATTCCTGATGCTGTGCCACGCATTGAGCCATTATTGGCAAGAGCGAATAAGCCATATATCGCACTGGGTAATAATTACACACCAATGACTGAGTTTCAGCCATATAAAAAACGCGGGATTGCTTCTTGGTACGGTAAGCGATACCACGGGCAAAAAACCTCAGCGGGCGAGGTGTACGATATGTATGGCATGACGGGTGCACATACCATATTGCCTATTCCTAGTTACGTTCGCGTGACTAATCCAGACAATCAAAAGTCGGTGATTGTTCGCATTAATGACCGAGGTCCATTCCATAGTGATCGATTGATTGATTTATCTTATGCCGCATCCTATAAGCTGGGTTTGGCGGGTAAGGGCAGTGGCATGGTCGAAGTGGAAGCCATTGACGCGAAAAAATATGTGCAAAATAAGTCACCAGTGACGGCAGAAAAAGTGGCTAGTCCAGCGGAGTCTTCATCTGTGATTGTGGAGCCGTTAAAGTCCGCACAGGTGCCAAAGCCAACGACAATTGAAAACAGCCCTACTCAGTCAGCCTCAGAAAAATTAAATGCACCGCCAGCTTCTGGCGTGTTTGTTCAAGTGGGCGCTTTTAAGTCGGCAGATAATGCAGGTTTGTTATCCAAAAAAATAACGACGCAAAACTTAGTTGAAAATACACCTGTTAATAGCTGGTACAATCAGGGCGTATACCGCGTCCGTATTGGGCCTTACGCCAACCGCGCAGAAGCAGAAATTGCTGCGACGAAAGTCAAAAATGCGCTGGGTGTGAATACTTACCTCATTGATCAACCTTAACTTTAGTAAAGCGCCTATGTCTTATTTCATTTCATTTTTTGTATTCATGTTGAGTTTTTTTATTGGTGCTGCACAGGCTGAAGTTGCGCCACCACCGCCAGAATTGGCAGTGAAAGCTTATTTGCTTAAAGACTTTAACAGTAACCGCGTGCTCGCCGAACAACAAAGCCAAAATCGCGTTGAGCCTGCTTCCCTTACTAAGTTAATGACCGCTTATTTGTCATTCAAAGCGCTTAAAAATGGTCATTTGCAGTTAGATCAAACCCTGCCAATTTCTGAAAAAGCATGGCGTGTTGAAGGCTCAAAAATGTTTATTGATACAACCATGAGCGTAACGGTTGATGAGCTTCTGCATGGCATGATTATTCAATCTGGCAATGATGCTTCTATTGCGTTGGCTGAAGGCATTGCTGTCACTGAAGATGCTTTTGCCACACAAATGAATAAAGAGGCAGCACGCTTAGGCATGAAAAATACGCACTTTGTGAATGCGACAGGTCTTCCTGACGCGCAACATTACACAACAGCTTACGATCTTTCATTGCTTGCGACAGCGTTGATTCAGGATTTCCCTGATCAATACAAGCGTTTGTATTCAGTGAAAGAATACACCTATAACAAAATCACTCAGCCAAACCGCAATCGCTTATTGTGGCTGGATCCGAATGTGGATGGTATGAAAACAGGCCATACTGAGTCAGCAGGTTTTTGTTTGATTTCATCTGCAAAGCGTGGCGAACACCGCTTAATTTCTGTTGTACTTGGCGCTGCTGATGACAATGCGCGTGCGACCGAAAGTCAGAAGCTCTTGAATTATGGCTACCAATTCTTCGACTCACATTTGGTTTACAAAACGGGTCAGGCGATTACTACGCAAAAAGTATGGAAGGGCAGTGATAGCAAGTTGGTTGCAACGACGTTTCACGACCTTTATGTGACGCTACCAAAAGGTGAATACGCTCGCGCTAAAGCGAAAGTCATTAGCAAGCAGCCGTTGATTGCTCCAATTGCAAAAGGCCAAGAAATTGGCACGATTCAATTTGTCATCGATGGAAAAGTTGTGGATGAACAGAAACTAGTGGCCGCAAAAGAAGTCAAAGTCGCAGGTATATTCGGCAGGCTTTGGGATAGCTTCATGTTACTTTTTGCTTAAAGGGGTGGCGAGTCAAAACAATGGTTGATCCGAAAAAAGAAACAAATAAAATTGAAGAGGGCTTGGTGACTGAAACACAAGCTCAAGAAAGCTTGGTCGAGTTTCCCTGCGATTTTTTAATTAAAGTCATGGGTGAGACTGGCGATGATTTTGCAAACATGATGGTTACTGTCATTCAAACCCATGAGCCAAACTTTGATGCTTCAAAAGTGGATATGCGTGCAAGTAGTGGAGGTCGATTTATTAGTCTAACTTGCAGCGTTTATGTCACCTCTAAGCCTCAGCTAGACAACATTTACCGTGCGCTTTCAGAGCACCCACTTGTGAAGTACGTGCTTTAATCTGAATCGACGTCTCTGAGTGAAGTCCCTGAGTCAAATCCCCATCATTCGCAACTTAGGGTGCGCCGAGTTTGAATCGACTTGGCGCGCCATGCAAGATTTCACCACCAGTAGAAATGCTGAATCCCCCGATGAAATATGGCTCACAGAGCATCCTCCTGTATACACACTAGGTCTTAACCGTAAAGATGTCCGCATGCCATCGCGTAATGACATTCCCGTGGTGAATACCGATAGAGGCGGAAAAATAACTTATCATGGCCCTGGCCAAACCATTATTTATTTATTGATCGATCTTAAACGCAAGGGTTTGAACGTCCGCCAGTTGGTCAGCGCAATGGAAAACGCTGTTGTCACCTTACTTGCAGAGGCTAACATTGAGGCTGCTTCTAGAGCTGATGCACCAGGCGTTTATGTAGAAGATAAAAAAATAGCCTCAGTCGGTTTGCGTCTAAAAAAAGAATGTTGCTATCACGGTATATCACTCAACGTTGAGATGGATTTGTCGCCATTTAACGCCATTGATCCATGTGGTTATCGTGGGCTGGAGGTGACGCAATTAAAAGATTTAGGTGTGCATTTAACGCAAGCAGAGGCGGCCGCAAAACTGCTAAAATACCTGACTAAAGAATTAGGCTATTCAATTTCAATATGACCGAACAAGCGAACAAATCAGCTGAATTAAAGCGCCCAAGTAAAATTGCTGGCGTCAAAGAAACTAGCGAACAAAAAACCGCACGCATCCCCATTAAAATTGTGCCGCAAGCTCCTATGCGTAAGCCTGAATGGATAAGGATGAAGGTGCCAGATAGCGCGCGCTTTCAAGAGATTAAACAGGTCTTACGCGAAAATAAGCTACACACGGTTTGTGAAGAGGCCTCATGCCCAAACATTGGCGAATGCTTTAGTGGCGGGACAGCGACCTTTATGATTTTGGGGGATATTTGCACACGTCGTTGCCCATTTTGTGACGTTTCGCATGGCAAACCACTACCGCCAGACGTGAATGAGCCAAGTAATTTGGCTCGTACCATCGCCCAAATGCATTTGCGTTATGTGGTGATTACCAGTGTTGATAGAGATGATTTGATGGATGGAGGCGCTCAGCATTTTGTTGACTGTATTCAAGCAGCGCGTGCCGAATCCCCCAATATTAAAATCGAAGTATTAGTGCCAGACTTTCGTGGACGATTAGAAACAGCAGTTGAGATTCTCAAAATTGCACCGCCAGATGTCATGAACCACAATTTAGAAACTGTACCGCGACTATATAAACAAGCGCGTCCAGGGGCTGATTACCAAAACTCACTCAATCTGCTTAAAGTATTTGGCGAGTTACATCCCAATGTGCCGACTAAATCAGGCCTCATGTTGGGCTTAGGTGAAACGGATGAAGAGATTTTGGAAGTGATGAGAGATTTGCGTCAGCACGGCGTGACCATGCTGACACTTGGTCAGTACTTGCAACCTAGTCAGCATCATTTGCCAGTGGTGCGGTTTGTGACCCCTGAGCGCTTTGCGGAGTTTGAGCAACAAGCGCTTGCGATGGGCTTTACTCAGGCAGCATGTGGGCCGATGGTGAGAAGCTCATACCACGCAGATACGCAAGCACATGCGGCTGGTGTTTAATTTAAGGAGCTTGTGATGACTAAACTACGTTGGGGAATTTTAGGTGCGGCGCGTGTTAACGAGCGCTTATTGCCGGCCATTGTTGAAGCCAAAAACGCTGATTTGGTGGCGATTGCCAGTCGTCGAAAGGGAGCAGCAGCAGAAACTTTGGCAAAATATGCACCGCAAGTGCAAGGCGTTAAGACCTATGATGCACTTGAAGACCTGTTGAGCGACGACAGTGTGCAAGCTGTTTACATTCCGCTAGCCAATCACGAGCATGCCGAATGGGCGCTGAAAGCAATTAATGCAGGTAAGCATGTGCTTATTGAAAAGCCAATGGCGATTGAAGTGGCTGATATTGATGCGCTTGAAGCCGCTGCATTGCATAAAAAAGTGAAGGTGATGGAGGGTTTTATGTATCGCTTTCATCCTCAACACCAGCGCGTAAAAGACATCGTGCAGTCTGGTTTGATCGGTGATGTGATGTTTGCCAAGGCCAGTTATTCGTTCATGATGCGCGAGGCGCGCATGTATCGTTTAGCAAATGATACGGATAACGGTGGCGGTGCAATGTGGGACATTGGCCCATACGCCATTCATACCTTGCGTCATTGTTTTGAAACGGCGCCTGTTAGTGTGACCGCCATGGCGAAATACGCCAAGACTGGCGCAGATATTTCTACGAGTGGTGTGATTGATTTTGGTGACGGCAAGCGTGGTCACTTTGATACGAGCTTTGAATGCAGTCGACAATCTGAATATACCATTGTGGGCACTAAAGGTAGTGTGAAGTGCCACACCGTTTGGCAATTGCCTGGCACGAATGACGTGCCTGTGATTAGCTGGTCGAGTGATAGTGGCCATCAGGGTGAAGTTATTTACCCGGTCTCCAATCATTTTGTATTAGAAATTGAACACTTTTCGGATTGCGTATTGAACGACAAACCAACGCTGCTTATTTTCGCGGATGCGAAAATGAACTGCAAAACAATTGTTGCGACGCTTGAATCTGCGGCAACAGGAAAAGCCGTGAAAATCTAATGGGCAATACTTGTGTGTTTTGTAATTCAGTGGGCGGTGAGCTGCTTTGGCAGAATGATTTGTGCCGCATCGTGTTGGTGGATGACCTCAATTATGTGGGGTTTTGCCGCGTAATTTTGAATAAGCACATTAAAGAAATGACGGATTTGAGCGAGGCAGAACGTATCAACGTGATGCAAATTACATTCGTGGTAGAGCAAGTTTTACGTGATGTTTTACAGCCCACAAAAATCAATCTCGCCAGCCTAGGCAATAAAACGCCACATATCCATTGGCATGTCATTCCGAGATTTGAAAACGATGTACATTTCCCCGAAACGGTTTGGAGTGCAGAAGTGCGCCGAGCTGAAAAACCTAATATTCAAGATTTGGCGCTGACGCTTAAAGCTAAACTGGCGGACGCCTTGCGTTAATTAAGTCACTTGTAGACGCTCGACCAATTTACCTTGTTGTAAATGTTCGCTAATAATCTCGTTGATATCCTCTAAATCAACAAATGTGTACCAAGTCGCTTCAGGGTAAATCACCATCAACGGGCCTTCACCGCATCTGTCCAAACAACCCGCACGGTTGACTCTAGTTTTCCCTTTGCCATTCAAGTTTAGCTTTTTAACTTGCGCTTTCATGTGATCAAAAGCAGCTTCTGCACCGTGGTCTGTGCAGCAATTAGATCCATCTTCACGTTTGTTTAAACAAAAAAATACGTGGTGTTGATAATGTGTGTTCATGGGAGTCCTGACGTGATGTTATTCAGAGGCTTTTGTTGCTAAGCTATCTTCTTGGGTGAAAATCCAAGTCCTAGTAATGTCTAGGATATCGACTTCTTTTCTTAACTCTTCTGCAAAAGCGGCATAAGGTGATCCCATTTCGACAATACGCTTTGCGGCATTATCTAATATTGGGTAACCAGAGCTACGTCTAATTTCAACTTTCTCAACTTCACCACTGGATTTGATATAAACGGTAAGTTGCAATTGCCCATATATTTTTTGGTCTTTCGCTGCTTCAGGGTAATTTAAATTGCCGATACGTTCCACTTTTTGGCGCCAAGACTCTACGTACGCAGCAAAGCGATACTCTTGAGCGCGCGCACCGATTGATTTACGTTTTGGGCGCTTTTGATACTCGTCCTGTTGTTTGTTGATTTGTGCTTCTAGCCTGGCCATTTCTAAACTCGAGCTCATTAAGTCGGCGCTGTTTGGTGACTTAATGTTGGTGTCTTGAATGCCTATTTCTGGATTGGCGGCGCGTTTTTTTTGCGTGGGGTTGGTTTCAATTGCGTGACTTGCTTTGATTTGGCTCATCAACGTTTGCGCTTCTCTATCAAGCTCAGCAAGACGTTCTTTTTTTCGTGTTGATTCGGCTTCGGCTTTGGCTAGGCTTTTTTCAAGCGTACTAGATTGATGATGTGCTTCTGTTTCTGAGGATTTGTTTTTTTGCCAAGGCAATGCAGATTTTAATTGTCGATTTTCCGAAGTGTTACCACCGCCATCTAGGTTTGTTTGTGCTAGGGCATCTGCTTTGTGTGGTTTTTTATGAGACTTGCTATTGACCAATACAACATCCAAAGCTGGCATGCTGTTTTTTAGAAACTGAAGTGCGGGTGACTCAAACTTAACAAAGCCAATGATGATGAGATGGATAAGTGCAGAACCTAATAAGGCTAGCGTAAAAAAATTGAGCCGTTTGAGCCTTTGAAACAACATGCTCGTTTTAGGATTTTGGTGTAGCTAGTTGCGATAAAAGTTTTTGGTGAATGCCGCCAAAACCCCCATTGCTCATGACTAAAATTTGATCGCCATTTTTTGCTTCATCAACAATCGCGCCAATTAGGGCGTCCATATGATCAAAAACTTTGGCTTTGTTGCCCATCGGCGCAAGCGCTTCGCTAGCATCCCAGCCTAAATTTGCGCCATAACAAAACACTAAATCTGCATCTACTAAGCTTGCAGGGAGCGCTTGTTTCATGACGCCAAGCTTCATGGTGTTAGAGCGTGGTTCGAGTACTGCCAAAATTCGTGATTTCCCCATTTTTGCGCGTAAGCCAGCCACGGTAGTGGTAATTGCAGTTGGATGGTGCGCAAAGTCGTCGTATACGCTTACGCCTTGTTCGATGCCTCGAAGCTCCATACGGCGCTTCACATTTTGGAACAAGCCTAGTGCCTCAATGCCAACCTCTACAGAAACGCCAACGTGACGAGCCGCCGCAAGTGCGGCCAATGCATTCATGCGATTGTGCTCGCCAAGCAACTCCCATTCAACACGGCCAATCACTTTCCCGTTAAGCATGACATCAAAGCTTCCATTCGGGTCAGCTTCACCACCTTGCCAGCCATCAGCCGAGCCAAAATGTTCAACGGGTGTCCAACAGCCACGGTCAATCACGCGCTTCAAACTCTCCTCTTTGCCGTTAGCAACCACTAGCCCTTGTTGCGGAACAGTTCTGACTAAATGGTGAAATTGCGTTTCAATGGCATGCAAATCAGCAAAGATATCTGCATGGTCAAACTCAAGATTGTTCAAGATGGCTGTACGCGGGCCATAATGCACAAATTTTGAACGCTTATCAAAAAATGCTGTGTCGTATTCGTCAGCTTCAATCACGAAAAATGGGGATGTGCTTTTAGCATCTTGTTTAGGCTTTTGTGGCAAACGTGCAGAAACTGAAAAGTTTTGTGGAACACCGCCAATCAAAAAGCCAGGCGCTAAGCCTGCGTGCTCTAAAATCCATGCGAGCATGGATGAAGTAGTTGTTTTGCCATGCGTACCAGCGACAGCCAATACCCATTTGCTTGGTTCACCATGTGGATGCAAGATGTTTTCAGCGAGCCATTGTGGCCCTGAAACATAAGGTAATCCTTTGTTGAGGATTTCTTCCATCAATGGATTACCGCGTGATACTACATTTCCGATGACATACACATCAGGCTTCAAGTCTATTTGGCTTGGGTCAAAACCTTCAATCAGTTTGATCCCTTGAGCTTCAAGCTGCGTGCTCATTGGAGGGTAAACATTGGCATCGCAACCTGTGACAGCATGGCCAGCATCTTTTGCCAATACAGCAACGCCACCCATAAAAGTGCCGCAAATACCGAGAATATGAATATGCATTTGGTTATCCTAAATTAGGGGCGAGCCAGCGCGCTAATTCTTCTTTGTTCATGCCACGTCTATTGGCCAGCTCAGTGAGTTGGTCTTCACTGATTTTATCCACACTAAAGTACTTGGCTTCAGGGTGCGCAAAATAATAACCAGAAACTGCCGCCGCAGGGTTCATCGCGTAAGAGTCGGTCAGTGACATGCCAATTTCTGTCGCTTGCATCACTTTAAACATATCGGCTTTGACGGTATGGTCTGGACAAGCGGGATAGCCTGGTGCTGGTCTAATACCTTGATACTCTTCTTTAATCAAAGCTTCGCTACTGAGTTTTTCTTGTGCCGCATATCCCCACAAATCTGTGCGGACACGTTCATGTAGATATTCTGCAAAAGCCTCAGCCAAACGGTCAGCCAAAGATTTCAGCATGATGCTATTAAAGTCATCATGGGCTTCTTCGAAGCGTTTTAAATGTTTCTCAATGCCGAGGCCAGCAGTCACTGCAAACATGCCGATGTAATCTGCAACGCCAGACTCTTTGGGTGCGATGAAGTCTGCGAGGCATTGGTTCGGGCGAGGTACGCCATCGATTACTGGTTTTTCTGTTTGTTGGCGCATGCCGTAATAAGTAAAAGCGATTTCTTTGCGGCTATCATCTTTATAGATTTCAATGTCGTCGTCATTCACGCTATTGGCTGGCAATAACGAAACGACACCATTCGCTGTTAGCCATCGGCCTTCAATGATTTTCTTGAGCAGCGCCTGGCCGTCGGCAAATAATTTCGTCGCAGTTTCTCCAACGACAGGATCTTTGAGAATTGCAGGGTAAGCGCCTGCTAAATCCCAAGTTTGGAAGAAAGGACCCCAGTCGATGTATTGGGCAATAGTGGCTAAATCAATATTTTCTAATACACGGCGACCAATAAACTTTGGTTTTACTGGCGTATTTTTCGCAGTGAACGTAAGTTTTGCCTTATTTTTGCGGGCATCAGCGATGCTAAGCATCGGCACGCCTTTTTTGTTGGCGTGTTGATTACGAGCACGTTCGTAGTCTGCATTAAGCTCTGTAATATAAGCATCGCGTTGTTCAGGCGTGACTAGCGATTGCATCACTGCGACCGAGCGAGATGCGTCTGGGACATAAACAACAGGGCCATCATAATGCGGTGCGATTTTCACGGCAGTATGTGCACGTGAGGTAGTTGCACCGCCTATTAGAAGTGGTGTTTTAAGTCCGCGGAAATAAGGGTCGCGTTGCATTTCGCGTGCAACGTGCGCCATTTCCTCTAACGATGGTGTAATCAAACCAGACAAGCCAATGATGTCTGCATTTTCAGCCTTAGCCAATGCTAAAATTTCTGAACATGGCACCATCACGCCCATATTCACTACTTCAAAGTTATTGCATTGTAAGACTACGGAAACGATGTTTTTGCCGATGTCATGCACGTCACCTTTGACGGTCGCAATGACCATTTTGCCTTTTGGTTTTGCGGCGACGCCCGTGCGCTTCTCTTCTAAAAGTTTCTCTTCCTCAATGAAAGGAATGAGGTGCGCAACTGCTTGCTTCATGACACGTGCAGATTTCACTACTTGGGGTAAGAACATTTTTCCTTGGCCAAATAGATCACCAACGATGTTCATACCATCCATGAGTGGGCCTTCAATGACATGAATTGGTCTCCCACCATTTTGGAATGCTTCAACACGTGCTTCTTCTGTATCTTCATTAATGAATTCAGTGATGCCATGAACGAGTGCATGGGCAAGACGCTTTTGAACGCTGACAGGATTCTCTGCCGTGCCTCGCCACTCTAATGTCGCCGCTTCTTTTTTGCCGCCAGCAGTCAGTGTGCCCGCCATTTCAATCATGCGCTCTGTTGCATCAGGTCGGCGGTTCAGCACGACATCTTCTACGCACTCACGCAATGCTTCCGGTAGGTCATCGTAAATGCCGATCATGCCTGCATTGACGATACCCATTGTCATGCCGGCTTTAATTGCATGGTATAGAAACACGGTATGAATCGCTTCGCGCGCCGGTTCGTTGCCACGGAAGCTGAAGCTTACATTGGATACCCCGCCAGAAATTTTGGCATGCGGTAGATTTTCTTTAATCCAGCGCGTTGCATTGATGAAATCGACGGCGTAGTTGTTGTGCTCTTCGATGCCGGTTGCAATCGCAAAAATGTTTGGATCAAAAATAATGTCTTCAGCAGGGAAACCAACTTTTTCGACGAGTAAGTCATAAGCGCGTTTACAGATCTCGATTTTTCGCTCAAAAGTATCTGCTTGGCCCTTTTCATCAAAGGCCATGACGATGACGGCAGCGCCATAACGCATACATAGTTTCGCTTGGCGTAAGAATTCTGCCTCGCCTTCTTTCATCGAAATCGAGTTAACGATCGCTTTGCCTTGCACACATTTTAGGCCCGCTTCAATGACGTCCCATTTCGATGAGTCGATCATTATGGGCACGCGTGCAATATCAGGTTCTGACGCGACCAAGTTCAAGAAGTGAGACATGGCTTTGATGGCATCTAACATACCTTCATCCATGTTGATGTCGATGATTTGTGCACCGTTTTCAACTTGTTGGCGCGCCACATGGAGCGCTTCTTCAAACTGCTCGTTCAAAATCATGCGAGCAAAGGCTTTCGAGCCCGTCACGTTAGTCCGCTCACCTACGTTTACAAATAGAGAGTTGTCATCAATGACGAAGGGTTCAAGTCCAGAAAGTTTTGTCGTTTTTTCAACGGCTGGTATTTTGCGTGGCGCAATACTTTTAAGTGCGTCAGCAATCGCTTTGATGTGGGGTGGTGTTGTACCGCAACAACCACCAGCAATATTAATAAAGCCACTTTCAGCAAACTCTTTTACCAAGGCGGAAGTGTCAGCAGGCTTCTCATCAAAGCCAGTATCTGACATTGGGTTAGGCAAGCCAGCATTCGGGTAAATACAGACAAAGGTGTCAGCGATTTTGGAAAGTTCTTGTGCATATGGACGCATCAAGGCAGCACCAAGGGCGCAGTTTAAGCCGATCGTCAGTGGTTTTGCGTGGCGAACAGAGTGCCAGAAAGCGGGTACAGTTTGACCAGATAAAATACGACCAGAAGCGTCGGTGACCGTGCCAGAAATCATCAGTGGTAAACGTTTCCCGCTTTCTTCAAAGAAGGCATCAACCGCAAAAAGTGCGGCTTTACAGTTGAGCGTATCAAAAATGGTTTCGACCATCAGTATGTCCACGCCGCCCTCAACGAGGGCGCGCGTTTGCTCAAGGTAAGCTGCGACCAGTTGATCGAAAGTTACATTTCGTGCTGCGGGGTCGTTTACATCCGGTGAAATTGAAGCTGTTTTTGGGGTTGGCCCTAAAGCGCCTGCGACAAACCTTGGTTTGTCAGGTGTGCTGTATTTGTCGCGTGCTGCCAGTGCTAATTTGGCTGAGGCCAAATTCATTTCATAAACCAAATGTGCCATGTGGTAGTCATCTTGCGCCACACTGGTTGCACCGAAAGTATTGGTTTCTACAATATCAGCACCAGCAGCGAAGTACTGCTCGTGTATCTCTTGAATGACGTGTGGCTGTGTGAGGCTTAATAACTCATTATTGCCTTTTACAAACAGTTCGCGTGTGGTTTCCGCAGGCGCTTGGCTGTGATTTGCACCGCAACTGCAGCTTGTTCCTTTGTTGCAGAATTCCGCGCCAGTTGGGCCTTTGAAGTCTTTGAAGCGTCCATTTTCTCCACCGCGATAATCCGCTTCTGTGAGTTTGTATTGCTGAATCATCGTGCCCATCGCGCCATCCAAGATGAGGATGCGTTGGGCTAATAGGTCACGCAAAATTTGTTCGGTTGGGGAAAACTGTGTCATGTAGAAAGTCTCAAATGCTTGTTTTAGCTTGCTTAGTAGCCCCTCATTATAAAGCAGGTGGCGCAATTCACTAAATTTTAAGCGTGGCAATTATTGGGTATTTATAGATTCATCATGGCGAGACTGAGTCGCTTTAAGCAACCGTACAATGGTGAAGTTTGGAAGGCCGTTCGCCAAATGCACTTCCACAACCACTTCTGGTGCATCCATCCCCGTGAGTGCGAGGCTATATAAAACGGCCGAATGGACGCTTAGCTTTATGGCTTTTTAGCCTGCTCTAGCATGCTTATTTGCTTTTCAAGCGCCTCAAGTTTTTTACGTGTTTGCCTCAGCACTTCTGTCTGCACATCGAACTCTTCCCTAGAAACGAGCGCCAATTTGGTGAACGTGCTCTGTAATAGTGCGTGAATGTTTTTTTCCAAATCACCAGCAGGCGAGTTTGCAAGCGCCTCTTTGATTTTTAAGGATAAATCCTCAATAAATGGTAAGTTTTTCATGGTGCATTCTCCTATTTAGAATAAATTTTAGCAGGTTTTTCTTATGCATGAGCATGATTATTCCTTTAAAAATTAGCAGGTTATTTACCAAACTCAATATTAATTTGTGGTTAGATGAATGAATGTTAATTTAAAAATTTTAACCAAATGATTTTTAAGGATTTTAATTGTTGGCACGCTGATTGCTTATAGGTTAATGCAAATGTTTTATTTTTAATGAAAAGGAAATTCAGAATGCGTAAATCTTTATTAACGGTTGCATTGTTAAGTGCTTTTGGTTCGTCAGCAGTTTGTGCGGCTGATGCTGCGGCGCCAGCGGCAGAAGCGCCAGCATATACGATTGCTTACAACGTTGGTCTTTATAGCCAATATATTTTCCGTGGTTTGACGCAAACAGCAAACAAGCCAGCAATTCAAGGTGGTGTTGATTTCACGCACTCAACAGGTTTTTATGCGGGCGCTTGGGGTTCAAATGTCAGCTGGTTGGAAGATGCCAAACAAGGTGGGGCAGGCTTTGGTTATGACAACTCAAGTTTAGAGTTAGATATCTATGGTGGCTATCGCGCTGCAATTAAAGATGTTACTTATGACATTGGTCTATTGCAGTACGTTTATCCAGGTTCCCCAGTCGCTGGTGCGGCACGGGCAGAAACAACTGAAATTTATGGTTCTTTGGCGTATAAGTGGGTTACTGCAAAATTATCAGTCGCCGTGTCAGACAAGGTATTTGCTAATAGAGATGCCGCAGGTACTTATTACGCAGACTTAACAGCTAATTATCCTGTGACTGACACCATAACTTTAACTGCACATGTAGGTCGTCAAGAGTATAGCGGCTCCCCAGGCGGCGTAAGTAATGATGTTTATTCATATACCGATTGGAAACTTGGCGCATCTAAGGCGTTTGATAACGGCGTAACAGTGGGTGCTTATTACACTGATACGAATGGCAAGGTTGCTGGTTACGGCCCTGCTGCTTATGCAGGCGGCAATATTGCGGATGCGCAAGGCACCGTATTTGTGCAAAAAACATTTTAATGGTTCTGGTTTAAAAACTATAAAGAGGAGATTCAAATGAAATTTGTATCAGCCATTATCAAGCCATTTAAGCTTGACGAGGTACGCGAGGCACTTTCAGCCATCGGCGTACAAGGAATTACAGTGACTGAAGTCAAAGGCTTCGGCCGTCAAAAAGGCCATACTGAGCTTTATCGTGGTGCTGAGTATGTGGTGGATTTTCTGCCTAAGGTGAAATTGGAAGTTGCGATTGATGATGCAATGCTTGATCAAGTGATTGAAGTCATCGAAAAATCTGCAACAACAGGAAAAATCGGCGACGGCAAGATTTTTGTCTTCAATCTTGAGCAAGTTTACCGCATCCGTACCGGTGAAACCGGCCCTGAAGCGCTATAAGGAGACATAACATGAAAAAATTACTATCTACTCTCGCGTTAGTAAGTGCTTTAGGTCTAGGCGTATTTGGTCTAGCCAACATAAGCTATGCTGACGATACAAAAGCGGTTGCTACGGCAACTGAAGCAGCACCTGTTGCTGATGCGGTTGTTCCTGCTGCTCCAGCTGATGCAGCTGTAGCCCCTGCTGCACCAGTGCCTGATAAAGGCGATACTGCATGGATGATTGTGGCCACTGTGCTTGTGTTAATGATGTGTGTGCCTGGCTTGGGCTTATTCTATGGCGGCATGGCGCGTCAAAAGAATATGCTTTCAGTGTTGATGCAAACATTTATGCTTACATGCTTGTTGGGTGTGCTTTGGGCGATTTATGGTTACAGCATTGCGTTTACTGAAGGGACTACGCCATTCTTTGGTGGTTTCAGTCGTTTATTCTTGAGCGGTATTACACCAGACTCAACGGTTGCGACCTTCAGCAAAGGTGTTGTGATTCCTGAATATATCTACATGTGTTTCCAATTAACTTTTGCAGTGATTACACCAGCATTGATCGTGGGTGCCTTTGCTGAACGTATGAAATTCTCAGCGATCTTGTTTTTTATGGTGCTTTGGTTCACGTTCTCATACTTGCCAATCGCGCATATGGTTTGGTTCTGGTCTGGTCCTGATGCATTCACTTCAGCGGAAGCTGGTGCAAAAGCCAATGAATTAGCTGGCTTTATTTTCGGTAAGGGCGCGTTAGATTTTGCAGGCGGTACAGTTGTGCATATCAACGCGGGTATTGCTGGTTTAGTAGGTGCATTGGTATTAGGTAAACGTATCGGCTTTGGTCGCGAAGCAATGCCTCCTCATAGCGTCACAATGACCATGATTGGTGCGTCATTATTGTGGGTGGGTTGGTTCGGTTTCAACGTTGGTTCAAACTTAGAAGCAAGTGGCTTTGCAACGCTGGTATTCGCTAATACATTGCTCGCTACATGTGCTGCAGCAGTTTCATGGATGTTTGTTGAGTGGTTCACAAAAGGCAAGCCATCAATGTTGGGTGCTGCATCAGGTGCAATCGCTGGTTTGGTAGCTATTACACCGGCTTGTGGTTTTTCCGGCCCAATGGGTGCGATTGTTTTAGGCTTAATCGTTTCACCGCTATGCTTCACATTCGTTACGAAAGTGAAATCAGCATTTGGTTATGACGACTCACTCGACGTATTCGGTGTGCATTGCGTAGGCGGTATTTTTGGCGCGCTTGCTACAGGTATCGTAGTGAACCCAGCTTTAGGTGGCACAGGTGTTTATGACTATGTAGCTAATGCGGTAGGCTCATATGATATGGTTACTCAAATGACTAGCCAAGCATGGGGTGTTGGCGTAACCATCGTATGGTCTGCTGTGGTTGCATATGTTGCTTACAAGGTTGTTGATCTTGTTATCGGTCTACGTGTAAGTGAAGAAGATGAACGTGAAGGCTTAGATACTGCTGAACATGGTGAGCGCGCTTACCATATGTAATTCAGTGTAGTTTGAGCTAACAATAAAAAAGCGGGCATTTATGCCCGCTTTTTTATACACTATTGCAATGATATAAACCCTAGCTAGGGTTTGTTAATCACCCATTTTTACTCTTAAATATTGAATTCGTAGGTTGCCAATGAAACCTGTATTAGTGATTCGACATGCAAAAACAGAAGGTGCTGGATTTTTTGGTGTTTTTTTAGATCAGCACAATATTCCTTGGGTGATGACCTGCATCGATCAAGGGGATGCAATACCTAAAGATATTTCAGCCTTCAGCGGCCTAGTTATGATGGGCGGACCCATGAGTGTGAATGATGATTTGCCTTGGATTGCAGATGAAGTTGCGCTAATAAAACAAGCAATGGGTAAGAATTTGCCTGTTTTAGGACATTGCTTGGGCGGTCAATTGATTAGCAAAGCGTTGGGCGCAACGGTTAAAGCTAATCCCGTTAAAGAAATTGGCTGGGGAGAGGTGCGCGTCAGTGATGAACAAGCTTTAAGCTTGTTTGGCGTTCCTAGTTTTGAGAGCTTTCATTGGCACGGTGAAACGTTTGAGTTGCCTAAAGGCGCAAAGCATATGCTGGCGAGTCAGTACTGCCAGAATCAAGCTTATTCCATTGGCAATGCGATTGCATTTCAATGCCATATTGAGATGACTGATGAGATGGTAAAAACTTGGTGTGAAAATGGGGCTGAAGAGCTTGAGTCTTCTCGCTCAAGTCCTGCAGTTCAACAATCCGAGCTAATACAGCAAAACCTTGATCGGCGCGTTGCGAATTTAAATAGTGTTGCAAGGAATGTTTATACGTATTGGACTGGGTTGCTACATTCCTCTTGATAAACGGCGAACTCGACTTAAACTGCGTTAAAATCAAAAACTTCACTTATTCATTAAGAAGTTTTTATACATGATTCCTCATCTCACTACCGCACTGAATGGTCCGCTACTTGCGCTCGAGAAAAACATTCTCGAGAACATGCCTAAGATTGAGCATTGGTTTCGTGTTCAGTGGCTAGAGCATGGCTCGCCATTTTATGCGTCGGTAGATTTGCGCAATGCGGGCTTCAAACTTGCACCTGTGGATACCAATTTATTTCCAGGCGGGTTTAATAATCTCAATCCAGCTTTTCTATCATTGTGCGTTCAAGCCGCAACAGTGGCGGTTGAAAAGATTTGTCCTGAAGCACATCGTTTACTCCTGATCCCAGAGAACCATACGCGTAACACTTTCTACTTGCGTAATGTGGCAGCGCTTGCACATATTCTGCGTCAAGCTGGTTTGGATGTTCGCATTGGTAGCATCAATCCTGAAATTACTGAGCCAACTCAAATTGAAATTGAACCAGGCCAAACAATTTTACTTGAGCCGGTGAAACGCGTTAAGAACCGCTTAACTTTAGATGGTTTTGATAGCTGTGCAGTGCTCCTTAATAATGACTTATCCGGCGGTGTGCCTGATATTTTGAAAGGGGTAGAACAAAACCTTATTCCACCTTTGCATGCAGGCTGGGCAACACGTCGCAAATCTGAACATTTTTCCGCTTACAACCAAGTTGCTAAAGAATTTTCTGAGTTTTTAGGCATTGACGAATGGTTGATTAATCCTTATTTCGATACTGCAAGTGGTGTTGATTTTCAGGCGCGCGTAGGCGAAGATGAAATGGCAGCAAAAGTTGAAATTTTGCTCGCCAAAATCAAACAAAAATATCAAGAGTACGGGGTAGAGCAAGAGCCTTTCCTGATTGTGAAAGCCGATGCAGGGACCTACGGCATGGGCATCATGACGGTAAAGAGTCCTGATGATGTCCGTGATCTAAATCGTAAACAGCGCAATAAAATGGCGGTTGTGAAAGAGGGCATGGAAGTTCACGAGGTCATCATTCAGGAAGGTGTTTATACTTTTGAGACCATCAATGATGCAGTGGCTGAGCCAGTGGTCTATATGATGGATCACTTTGTGGTGGGCGGTTTTTACCGCGTACATACCGGCCGTGCTGTGGATGAAAATCTAAATGCGCCAGGGATGCATTTTGTGCCATTAGCCTTTGACAATCCATGCTCAACGCCCGATTGTGCCGATGCGCCTGATACTGCTAAAAATCGCTTTTATGCTTATAGCGTGGTTGCTCGGTTAGCCTTGCTCGCTGCAGCGATTGAGTTGGAAGAAAATGACCCGGAGCGGTAAACCTATGCGTATTGCACTTATTCTTGATTCTTTACATACCTTAAAGCCGCATAAAGACAGCAGTCTTGCCATGATGCGCGAGGCTGCGTCCCGTGGGCATCAGCTATTTGTGTCACTGCAAGATGATTTGTTTTTACGGCAAGAGCAAGCCCGTTTGCGTGCGCAGTCTTTTGAATTTGCGGATGGAGAGAACTGGTTTGTAGTGGGGGATTATCTTGAATATGCCCCTCAAGATTTCGATGTGGTGTTGATGCGCAAAGACCCACCATTTGATAATGAATTTTTATATACGACTTATCTGTTGGAATTAGCCGTCAAGCAAGGTGCCCGCGTGCTCAACAATCCAAGTGCCATTCGTGATTGGAATGAAAAGCTTTCGGTCGCGAATTTTCCACAGTTTTCGCCTGAGTTTCTAGTTGCGCGTGATATTGGCTTAATCCGAGAATTTTTACGCGCACATGGCGATATTGTTGTGAAGCCGCTTGATGGCATGGGGGGTAGTAGTATTTTTAGGTTGACGCAATTAGACCCCAACATCAGTGTCATTCTTGAAACGATTACGGACTATGGTAATCGAACTGTGATGGCACAGCGCTATTTGCCTCAAATCACTCAAGGTGATAAACGTATTATTGTCATTCATGGTGAACCCCTTCCTTATTCGCTGGCACGCATTCCAATGGCAGGTGAAACGCGTGGTAACTTGGCGGCAGGCGGTACTGGCGTTGCCCAACCATTGACTGAGCGGGACTTTGAAATTGCTAGCACCGTTGGCAAAGTGCTTAAAGAAAAAGGTTTGTTTTTAGTGGGCTTGGATGTGATTGGCGATCACCTGACTGAAATCAATGTCACTAGCCCGACAGGGATGGTGGAAATTGCGGCACAAACCCCATGTAATCCAGCTTTAGTGTTTATGGATGCATTGGAAGCGCTATAAATTAATGAGATTTTTGATCTTATTTTTTGCGCTATTGTTAAGCGCATGTGACCAAGCACCTTTAGTGCAAAGCCAGTCTTATGTGTTTGGTACCATGGTGGATATTAGTATTTACGGCGAGAGTGAAGAAAAAGCGCATGCCGTTACTAGCCAAATTCTGCAATCCTTTCAAAGACTGCATCATCAATATCATGCTTGGCAGTCTGATAGCGAGCTAAGCAAACTTAACCAAAGTTTTGCGGCAGGCAAAACCCCCGTTGAAATTAGCCCGGAATTCGCACAAATGCTGACGCAGGTCCAAGTATTGTCCAAGCAGTCTGAAGGCTTATTTAATCCCACGATTGGTGGTTTGATTGGCGCTTGGGGATTTCAACGCGATGAATTTACCCCTGTGGAAATTAACGACGCTACCATCCAAAAGCTGGTGCATGCTAATCCACAAATGTCAGATATCGTCATTAAAGATAACGCCGCTTATAGCGTCAATCCAGCTGTGAGGCTTGATCTAGGAGGCTATGCCAAAGGGTACGCTTTGGATTTGGCGCTGGCCGAATTGCAAAAGCAAGGGGTAAAAAATGCGTTAGTGAATATTGGAGGCAACATCATCGCGCTTGGTCAGCATGGAGATAAGTCTTGGCGGGTGGGCATTCAGCATCCGCGTGAGCCTAAGCCTATGGCAACGGTTGATTTGCCCAATGGTTGGGCCATTGGGACTTCAGGCGATTATCAACGTTACTTCGAGCAAGGTGGAAAACGCTATTGCCATATTATTGATCCCCGCACTGGCTACCCAGCACAAGGTGCACAAGCGGTGACAGTCTTGATTCCGCCAAGTCCTCAAGCTGGTGTGTTATCGGACGTGGCGTCTAAGCCAATATTTTTGAGCGCGGCTGAGCAACGTGCAGCTGCAGCAAAAGCGATGGGCGTCGATCATTATTTGGTGGTTGATGCGCAAGGTGGCGTTACCTTAAGCGCATCCATGAATAAGCGCATCCATTGGTTAGCTAAGCCCGCAAAGATGACGGTGCAGTAATGACGCGCATGTCGACGTGGACCAAGCCTTTAATAGGTGACTTTTTAGTCATTTTGGTTAGCCTTGTTTTTGTAGGATATCTGTTCCAAAGCTTATGGCATCATGAGCAAGCAGCTAAGCTGCAAATTCGGTTGGGCGATAAAATCTATGCGACTTATAGCCTGGCGCAAAATCGCAGTATTGATATTCAAGGGCCGATTGGCATCACGCGTATTGTGATTAACAAGGGTAAAGCGCGTTTTGCACGTTCGCCCTGTCCGAACCAGTACTGCGTGCATCAAGGTTGGCTAAGTCATCAAGGGCAGGCAGCGATTTGTTTGCCTAATCAAGTGAGCTTGGAATTGTTGGGCGGTGAAAAACCTTTTGATAGTTTGAATTATTGATGACACCTTCTTCCAAAAATAAGCAGATTGAAATTCATACCACTGCAGATGACCATCGCATTGCTAAGTTGGCAGCCTTGGCGATTGGCTTGCATTTGGTTGAGGCTGTATTGCCTTCGCCCATGCCTGGGGTTAAGCCTGGCTTGGCCAATATTGTGACTTTATTTGTACTTTACCGCTTTGATTTTGCAACAGCAGCATGGGTCAGCTTATTGCGCGTATTTGCAAGTAGTTTGATTTTGGGTAATTTTTTGTCCCCTACTTTTGCCCTCAGTTTATCGGGTGCTTTGCTGAGTTTAAGCGTACTTTATATCGCACAGTACTTGCCTCAGCGATTTTTTAGCGCGATATCATTAAGTGTTTTGGCGGCGTTTGCACATATGGCAGGTCAGCTTATGGTTGTAAGGATGTGGCTGATTCCGCATGCGGGTGTCGCTTATTTAATTCCTGTTTTTATGGCTGTTGCCTTGCTCTTTGGTGTGGTGAATGGGGTGTTAACCAATTATTTATTGCGCATGAATCCAAGTCAGGCTGATGAAGACAAAGGCTAAATAGTGCTTTATGTTAAAATACTCTCAATATTTCTTTGATCTATATTTGGGTGTAATTGGAGGCTGGAAGTGAGCAAATTGACACGTGGTTTCTTATTGAGTTTGACGCTCACTTTGGCATTATCTGCTTGTGGTATTAAAGGCCCTTTATATATCCCTGAGAAAAAATATCCGCAAAATGTGAGCGCACCGCATAGTGAAAGTCGCGCTCAATTGCATCAACTAACCGTTATTTCTTGAGTCTTTTCATGCAACCATTTCAAATGAAAAACGGCGAACTTCACGCCGAAAATTTCCCTTTAAGCAAAATTGCGAAAGAGTTTGGTACGCCGACTTACGTGTACTCAAAAGAAGCACTTACTTCTGCGTTTGAGCGCTTTGATTCTGGATTTGAAGGAACGGATCATTTAGTTTGTTTTGCGGTGAAATCAAATCCTAGCTTAGCGATTTTGAGCTTGTTTGCAAAACTAGGCGCTGGCTTTGATATTGTTTCAGGTGGTGAATTAGCGCGCGTGATTGCCGCTGGTGGTGATGCCTCTAAAGTCGTGTTTTCAGGCGTAGGTAAAACTGAAGCTGAAATGCGAAGTGCCTTAGAAGCAGGGATTTTTTGTTTTAATGTTGAGTCAGCTAGTGAGCTAGACCGATTAAATAGTGTGGCTGGTAGCATGAATAAAATTGCACCAGTTTCATTACGTGTGAATCCGAATGTGGATGCAAAAACGCACCCTTACATTTCAACAGGACTTAAGAATAATAAATTTGGTGTGGCTTATGAAGAGGCTTTGGCGCTTTATCAATCTGCTGCAAAAATGCCAAACATTGCTATTCACGGCGTGGATTGTCACATTGGGTCGCAATTGACAGAGTTGTCACCATTCTTAGATGCTTTAGATCGCGTATTAGCGTTGGTTGACCAGCTTGAGGCCGCAGGCATTCCTATTCATCACATTGATGCAGGTGGCGGTATTGGTATTTGTTATGTAGATGAAACGCCGCCGGATTTCGCTGAGTATGCACAAGCGATGCGTCAAAAAATGGCAGGCCGTAAAGTGAAATTAGTATTTGAGCCGGGCCGGGCCTTGGTGGGGAATTCTGGGGCATTGTTGACGAAAGTTGAGTATCTCAAACATACAGAATCTAAAAATTTCGCGATTGTAGATGCTGCTATGAACGACTTGATGCGCCCAGCGCTATACGATGCTTATCACGATATTGTTGCGGTAAAGTCAGGTAATACAGAGGCTCAGGTCTATGAAGTTGTTGGCCCCGTCTGTGAAAGTGGCGACTTTTTAGGCCATGATCGCAAGTTGGCGTTGGCGCAGGATGATTTGTTGGCAGTATTGTCAGCGGGTGCTTATGGCATGAGCATGAGCTCCAATTACAATACGCGCCCTCGAGCCGCTGAAGTGATGGTGGATGGCGACAAAGTTTATGAAATTCGTAAGCGTGAGCAGGTGGCAGACTTGTTTGCGATGGAGCGCGTTTTGTAAGGCCAATATGATTAAAATAAAAAAGCGAGGTAACAACCTCGCTTTTTTATTGTCTATTTCTTATCAAGCTTAATCAAAAATGACCGTCTTGTTCGCATAAGGCAAAATGCGGTTTTCAATATGCCAGCGGACTGCACGAGATAACACAATACGCTCTAAGTCGCGGCCTTTTTGAATGAGATCTTCTACTTGGTCGCGGTGTGAAATGCGGTCGATATCCTGTTCGATAATCGGGCCCTCATCCAACACTTCAGTGACGTAATGGCTAGTTGCACCAATCAGTTTTACGCCACGCTCAAATGCGCGATGATATGGACGAGCACCGATAAATGCCGGTAAGAATGAATGGTGAATATTGATGATGCGTTGTGGGTATCGCTTCACAAACTCGGGTGAAAGAATTTGCATGTAGCGTGCAAGCACAATCAAATCAACTTCCGCAGCATCAAACAAAGCGAACTGTTTCGCTTCCGCTTCTAGTTTATTGTCTTTGGTCACCACGATGTGATGGAATGGAATGCCGTAGAATTCAGCAAGGCGCGCTGTGTCCAAGTGGTTGCTGATGATCATCGCAATATCACATGCGAGCTCACCACCCTGATGACGATGTAATAAATCCGCCAAGCAGTGGTCATATTGCGACACCATAATCGCTAAACGTGGACGTTTTTGTGCCAGCTTAAGTTGCCATTCCATTTTGAATCGCTTGGCGATATCGGAGAAATGTTCTGCGAAGTTGTCTGCGTTAATTTTGGAGCCGGTCAGATCCCACTCCACGCGCATTAAGAATAAGTTGTTTTCTGCATCTTGATGCTGGTCTGCATGCAAAATATTGGCATCATGTTGCAGTAAGAAATCAGCGATTGCAGCAACGATGCCTTTTTGGTCAGGGCAGGTCACGAGCAACGTAGCTGTATTTTTAATGGATGTCATAAAAGTATGGCGCAAATGCGCGCTGCTTTATAAGTAAAGACGCCATTATACCAAGATAAGTTGTGACTGAATAAGTGCATCGCTGGTAAGGTTGTGGTATCTTTTAATCGAGGTGTTTTACAGCACTTTTTACAATTTAATTTCAGGGCAATTCAACACAGTGAAAAAACAATTACCTTACTTCATTCTATTTTTTGTATTACCAGTGATTGCTATGTTGGCATGGTGGGGTTTGTTCTCTAGTGCCAGCCTAGAGGTTGGTATTTCACCTGCCTATGACTATGTCTATTTGGATGCCGAAGGCCCATACTCAAAACTCAGTAGCAAACAAAATGAAGTGTTGTTTTATATGAAGCAGCAAAACATTGCACATGGTGCTGCGATTTCAATTGTGCTGACTGACCCACGTACGACTTCTTATAAAGAGCTACTAGCGCGAGCAGGTTTTGTGGTTGATCATGCTGTTGAGGTAAAAGAACCTTTGAAGTTAGGCCATATTGATCCACAAAAGGTGGCGATTGCCGAAATCAAGGCACATCCATTGCTCGCTTACGGTAAAACCTACTCTGTTCTACTGGATTACTGCAAAAAGCATGAGATGAAATTACAGCTCCCAACGGTTGAGATTTTTGACCATAGCATTTTGCGTGTTGAGATGCCTTTGGAAAATAAAGTGGGAGACAATTCTTGAAGGTTTCTGCACTCATTCTCGCCTTATTGCTGACTTATTATCGACCATTGATAGAGCAAAACTGGTTGCAAACAATTTTTGCGCCCTATGCGAGATTTTTAGATCGTACGTTTAATGGCGGCACACAACAGCATGGAATGATTGCGTGGTGTCTAGGTGTTTTATTGCCGGTCATTTTGTTGGGCTTTACGTATGTATTGGCCTTGTTCTTGGTTGGTAGTTTTGCTGGGTTTCTTATCAGCCTTGTGGTGCTTTATTTTGCTTTGAGGTTTAGTTACTTTGGCCAACATGCTGAAAAAATAGGCATGAATTTGAAAGAGCAAAACATTGCGCCCGCTCGCCAATTGTTAGCAGAGTGGGAGGGTGCAGAGACTGATCACTATAACGCGACTCAAATTGCTTCAGTATGTATTGAAACAACATTAAAGCGGGCACATCAAGGCATGTTTGCGCCCATTTTTTGGTTCGCTGTACTTGGTCCAGCCGGTGCTTTGCTTTACCGTTTGGCGCATATTCTTCAAACAGAATGGGCAACGCCAAGTCATAGCAACGCGTTTTATCAATTCTCTCAACGTGCCTTTTATTACCTAGACTGGCTTCCTGCAAGAATTACCGCAGCCTGTTTTGCCGTCGTGGGCGATTTTGAAGATGCCGCATACTGCTGGCGTACACAGGCCAATAACTGGCCGGACAAATCCTTGGGCATGGTCTTGGCCAGCGGCGCAGGGGCGATGGGTGTAAAACTGGTTGATGCGTTACCACTGCGCGGTGTTTTGCAAGCACGTCCAGATTTGGGTTTGGGTGATGAAGCGGATGCTGATTATGTGCAAGCTACAGTTGGCCTTGTGTGGCGCGTATTATTACTGATGGTCGGATTGCTCATCTTACTTACTTTTGCGCGTTGGCTTGGCGCTTAATCCCTCAAAAAAACAGGTTTTATTTATGGATATCTTACTCGCTAATCCCCGTGGCTTTTGCGCGGGGGTTGATCGCGCGATTATCATCGTTGAACAAGCGCTAGAGAAATTTGGCGCACCGATTTATGTGCGCCATGAAGTCGTGCACAATAAATTTGTCGTTGATGAGTTAAAGCGTAAGGGCGCAGTTTTTATTGATGAGCTAAAAGATGTGCCTGCGGGTAATACGGTCATTTTTAGTGCGCATGGAGTTTCGAAAGATGTGCGTGCTGAGGCTGAATCTATGGGATTGCAAGTCTTTGATGCCACATGTCCACTCGTGACTAAAGTCCACATTGAAGTCGCAAAAATGCGAGCTGCAGATAAAGAGATTGTAATGATAGGTCATAAAGGTCACCCAGAGGTTGAAGGCACAATGGGGCAATCTGAGGGGGGCATGTATTTGGTGGAGTCTCCAGAAGACGTCGCGACGCTTGAAGTAAGTGACCCCAATAAGTTGGCTTATGTGACGCAAACCACACTTTCGATTGATGATGCTGCGTCGATTGTGGCGGCCTTAAAACAAAAGTTTCCAGCAATTAGTGCGCCGAAAAGTGACTCTATTTGTTACGCGACTCAAAACCGTCAAGATGCAGTTAAAGTCCTCGCAAAAGATTGTGACTTAGTGATTGTTGTTGGTTCGCCCAATAGCTCAAATTCGAATCGTCTAAGAGAGGTTGCTCAGAACCAAGGGGTCGAGTCTTACATGGTCGACAATGCGAGCTATATCGATGCAGCGTGGGTCGTCGGTAAAACGCGTATCGGTGTTTCTGCCGGTGCTTCTGCACCAGAGATTTTAGTGAAAGAAGTGATCACTAAATTGCAGGGCCTCACTAAAGCTGAAGTGACCGAATTGCAGGGCGTGGTCGAAAACGTGGTATTTCAATTACCTAAAAATCTTAAGCAAGCCTAAAAAGCCAAATAAAAAGGGCGCTTAATTTAAGCGCCCGTTTCAATGCCCAGCCTCGTCTATTTCTTTAAGTTATCTAAGCTACATGTGGTATTTGGATTGAGCGCCAAGGTTAAAAAGCCGCCAGCCAAGCCGGTGTAGATGAAAAACGTTTCAGGACTAAAGCGGCCGATTACAACCGCCATGAAAACAGCTAGACTCGCTAAAAGGTAAGCAGCAGGCTTAGTTTTAAATCCAAGGAATAGTGCAGCGCCACCGATTAACTCAATTAAGATGAGTAAAGGTGCAAAGTTTTCACCCAATCCCACCTGGCCTAGCATTTGTTTGTATTGGGCATAGCCTTCAGGACTAGATTGAATGGCGATGAGTTTTAGAATGACCACGCCAAGAAAAGTGGATGCCAAAAAGATACGGCCTACAGCGCTTAAATATTTGTTCATGAAAATAGCCTTCAAAAGAATTTGTGAGCAAAGTATAACCCAGCAGCCACACTAAGAGAATAAGCCCTTACAAGATGATGACTTCATTTGCTGATGTATCATGGCTTGGGTAGAATATGCGGTCTGATAATAAGTTTATTGATTTACTATTTTTTTAACTGACAGGAAACATGAGATATGGCTAAGATTATTTTCAAAGCGGGTGAAGCAACCGTTTTTTCAGAAGGTAAAGACGTAACAGCAGCGATGCCAGAAATCCTAATTGGTGCTGTTGATGGCCCAGTAGGTACTGCATTCGCAAATATGATGGCTCAAAGTAAAGGCCACACTGCAATGTTCGCAGTTCGTGATATTAACCAATTGGTGCGTCCAGCAACCATGATGGTGCCAAAAGTGACTTTGAAAGATAGCATCAATATCGAATTGTTTGGCGGTGTAGTGCAAGCGGCCACAGCTGATGCGATTTTAGATTGCGTGATTGAAGGCATCATCCCAAAAGACCAAGTGAACGATTTGTGTATCGTGAGTTTAGTATGGGTTGATCCAGGCTGTGCTGCTTTGGCTAAAGAAGGTAAATTAGATAAAGCAGATATGTACAAAAACAACTACGAAGCGACTAAATTGGCAATTAAACGTGCATTAAACGACGAGCCAACGATTGATGAGTTGATCAAAAACCGTCATACAGTTAAACACTGTATGTGGGACGAAAGCTGGGGCGAGATCTAATTCGTTTTAGTGTGATATTCAGCAAAGAGGCAGCTTCGGCTGCTTTTTTGTTGTCTTAACCTTTGGGTTTAAAGTGCTCAATCGCTGGCAGGCGCATGATTTTATCAATGATCAATCTTGCCATTGCCCAAGCCTTGTCTTCACGCATCATGGCGAGCTCTTGTTCATCGTAAGGCAGATAACGACCGCCGTGCGTGAGTGAATATCTCACGGACTTTTCAACATTGGTGTATGCAAGCATCACATCTTGAATGCGTTCATCTTTAAAGCGGTAAAGTGATGGCATAATTTACTGACAAATATAAAAGCTAACGTTTTAAGTTTAGCAAAATATTTCGCACTGGTGTGGGCAACGCTGCCCCAATTGCATCTTCAATGCCCAGCCAAATGATATTTGGCATATTGGTTTGTCGTGGTCTGTGCGTGACTTGTAATGGCTGTGGCAGTATCTCTAGCTTAAAGTGCGTAAACACATGCTGAATGCTCGCTAGCGGTTCTTCTGCTTCCACTTCTAAACCAAATTTCCTGAAAGCAATTTCGCTCGCAATGTCTTGCATGTTGATTTCAGGCAGGCTCCATAAGCCGCCCCAAATCCCACTTGATGGACGTTTTTCTAGCATGACTTCATTGCCATCTAATATCAATAGCATGGTAGTTTGTCTTTGCGGGATGGCTTTTTTAGGCTTGGGGGTTGGTAATTCTTTTGTTCTATCTTTAGCCAACGCCTGACAACTGTCATTGAACGGACAAATATCACATTTTGGTTTACTGCGGGTGCAAATAGTTGCGCCTAAGTCCATGAGGCCTTGTGTGTATGCCACCATGTCTTGCTCGGGGACTAAAGACTCAGCCAGTTTCCATAATTGCTTTTCAATTTTAGGGCTGCTCGTCCAACCCTCAATCACAAAGTGTCTTGCTAAGACTCGTTTCACATTGCCATCGAGAATGGTTTGATTGTGATGGAAGGCAAATGAAGCAATGGCTGCAGCAGTTGAACGACCAATCCCAGAAAGCATCTGTATTTGCTCAAAGTCTTGCGGGAATGTTCCAGCATGTTCATCCATGATCGTTTGCGCGGCATTGTGTAAATTGCGCGCACGCGAATAGTAGCCAAGTCCGCTCCAATGTTGCAATACTTCCTCTTGGCTTGCACTGGCTAGGCTTGCAATATCAGGAAAACGCGCCATGAATTTAGCGTAATAACCAATCACAGCGGCGACTTGCGTTTGCTGCAACATGATTTCTGACACCCAAATCGCATAAGGATCGCGGGTGTTCTGCCAAGGCAAATCATGGCGACCATGTTTTTTTTGCCATGCAATAAGGCGTGCCGAGAAATCCTGTTGTGCAGACATTACCGCATTAGAACCCAAGAAGTTTGTTGAGTTTTTTCTTCACTTTGTCTTCAGGTGCGGTTGTTGGTGCCGGCGTTTGTGCAGCGGGATCGCCAGAAGGTGCGGCTTCTTGGGTTGGTGCAGTTTTGTTACCGCCACCGATGAGCGATTTAATTGCATCCGCTTTATTGCCACTGATTAGGCCTTTCACTGCATCGCCCTTTGCACCGCCTACGTTTTCAAGTAGTTTATTTTTTGCAATGCCTGCTACTAGACCGCTAAAGTCGAGTGCGTAGTTTGGTTTTGCAAATGTGCCTGTGACTTTAATTGGAATGGTTAAGCCGTTCAATATGCCTAAATCAGAACCACCTTGGCCTTTGAGCGAGTTAACAATAGTCGGTTTTGCAGTGTAGTTAATCGTTTGGTTGGCAATGTCCACATCACCATCACCACCGATGCGAAATAATGGGGCTTTAATATTTAAGTCATCGTTATGTGCGACGCCATTTCTAATGTTGAAGCTAGCAGACATTTCAGCGAAATCGGTTTTTTTGGATTTGTCGCCAGTCACGTTACTTTGCTTCATGAAGTTGAGTTTGTCTTTCACGCCGCGAATCGTACCTGCAACATCAATACCCTTAACAGCACCATCTGCCAAGGTGATTGCGGCAGTGCCGTTAAGTGCTTTTTTCAGCGCATTGACAGTATTGCCTTGCGTCGTGATATCAACATTGAGTGTGCCCTTGCCGCTCAACATGTCGTTATTGATTGCATCCATCAGTAATGGCTCAATCGTAATATTCGACATGTTTTGTTTGAAGGCGATGTTTGGCGTATTACGGGCATCTACTTTTAAGCTGCCATTCATCTTGCCTTGATAAAGATTGGCTGAGAAAGGGGCTAACTCAACGACCCCTTGATTAGCATTTAATTTCAGATTGACGTCATTCGTCTTGATATTAGCTACTTTCAAGTCGCCAATATGCAACGAACCTTCAGCATTTAATTTTTTAAGCGCACTCAAATCAATCGGCGTGTCAGCTGATTTTGTATCTGCTGGATTATCTGATTTTGTAATGTATTTATCTGCGTCTAATTTATTCAAATCAAGATTGAATTGGAAAGCGGGATTACTAAAGCTAGCAATACCAACGTTGCCCTTGATGTGCAAATCATCGACATCAATCGCTAAATCACTATTGATTTTTTCCTGCTTAAGGTCTGAGTGAAGATTGAGGTTAAATGCACCTTGCATTGCGCCTTTAGGGAGCGCCGGGTCTGTAATGTTTAACTTGCCTGCTAGTTTTGGTAAGTCAAAAATCAGCTTCTCAATATTCCCAGTAAATGGTGAAGAGAATTTCCCTTCTACTTCACGTGCGCCTTGTTTAGCTGAAAGCTCACCTGTAACGCCGCTGCTCTGCACCGATTGTGGAGAGCCTTTTACATCAGCCAATGACAGTTTCGCATTTATTTTGTCGTTACCTTTTTCTTGGCTAAAACTGACGTCTGCTTGTTTGCCACTGACGACATTGTTTTGCACAGTCAATTTTGGCGCAGACAAATTGAGCGCAATTTTTGCACCCTCTTGATCACCATTGATTGCAAACTTAAGGCCATTAACCAGTAACTCCATGTTTTCTGGTTTAGCATCGATATCGCCTGTTACTGTGATGTTGGCATTTTTTAGGGAAGTAATAGCGCCACTGATTGAAGCGTCTAATTTTTTGGCAACAAAATGCTGATGTTCGACATCCGCCATAAAATCGCCAGATACATTGATTTTGGCGTTCACTTTTGGTTTTTGTGTGACGAGCTTAAAAGAGGCTTTAACATCAAACGGGTTTGCTAGCGCGATATGACCTGTTTTTAAGTTGAACTCTTTCACCATGTAAGCCGTGTCTTGCATCTCATCAAGAAAACGTACTTCGGTATTAGTCACGTTGACACCATTAATATCGAATTTAATTAGATCAGACGATTCTTCGTCCTTGCTGGTCAGGTCATCAAAGTTTGTGCTGCCGTCTTTGTGACGAATTGCCGTGACATTTAGACCATCAATATAGACAGTGTCTACAACCAGTTCTTTTTTGAGCAGAGGTAACACAGCTAATGAAACTTTGGCGTTGTCGATGCTTGCAAATTCGCGTGCGCTATTGTGTTCAGACAATTTCACTTTGCCTAAGTCGGCGCCTAGTTTTGGCCAAAATGTCAGTTTGATGTCGCCTTCTAAATCAAGTGTGCGCTGTTTCTTCTCTTGTACAAGTTTGACGATAAGTGGTTTGTAATCGTTGGGGTTAAAGGTTGCTACGACATAGCCTACAACAACAAGTAGCAATGCAAAAATGCCTAGCAAGCCGAAAGCGATATATTTAAGAGCTTTTTTCATGATTAAAACCTAAAAAATTATTTGAAATATAAAAGGACTACTAAACCCAATGCAATGCGATACCAAGCAAAAACTCTAAAGTCGTGCGCTGCTATGTAGCGTATGAAAGTTTTAATCGCAACTAGCGCTGATAAAAACGCGGCAATAAAGCCAATTGCAAATAAGCCTGCATCATCCAAGGTCAGTAAATGACGATTTTTAAGCAGGTCATATCCACTTGCGGCAAACATCACTGGCACGGCCAGAAAGAATGAAAATTCCGTTGCAACTTGGCGTGAAAGTCCAAATGACATACCACCAAGAATGGTTGCACCGGCACGAGACACGCCTGGAATTAACGCAAGTGCTTGAGCGCCACCTATTTTAAGTGCGTCCAACATCGTCATTGATTCAATCTTGGTAACGCGTGCTTTAAGTGACAATTTTTCGATATATAAAATAATCAATCCGCCAGCGATTAAAGCAATGGCAACTGAAATTGGATTGAACAAAACAGCTTTGATCTGGTGGTGGAACAGCAGGCCTAAAATAGCGAGTGGTAGAAACGCAATCAACAGTTGTAGCACAAACTGTTGAGACTGTTTGTTGCTGGCTATTGTGCGAGCAATGGTTTTAAATCTGGCATGGTAAAGCCATACCACAGACAAAATAGAACCGAGCTGAATAACAATTTCAAAAACATTGCGCTTTTCTTCGCTGAGGAAGTCTATTAAATCACCCACAATAATTAAATGGCCTGTGCTACTGACCGGCAGAAACTCGGTCACCCCTTCAACGATACCGAGAATCATTGCTTTGAGTATTAAAATTAAATCCATCTCTGCCCTTTAATTAAAATTTTTCTTCAGGTCTTAAATAACGCCACTCACCCATTGGCAACTTGCCAAGAGTGACGCTGCCGATACGAATACGTTTTAGACCAAGTACTTTCAAGCCAACCAATTCACACATGCGGCGAATTTGGCGTTTGCGTCCTTCTCGTAATACAAAGCGAAGTTGGTCTTCATTTTGCCAAGACACTTTTGCTGGTTTGAGCTTGACGCCGTCCAGAGACAAGCCTTCATTCAGCAGATCAAGGTCGTTATAAGACAGATCACCTTCAACCCGCACCAAGTATTCCTTCTCAACTGTTGAGTCTTCACCAATTAAATGACGTGCGATACGCCCGTCCTGAGTGAGCACTAACAAACCAGTAGAGTCAATATCTAAACGGCCTGCAGGGGCTAGACCTTTCAAAAACCCACGCTGAAATTCTCTAGGTTGTGAGTGATGCAGTAATGGGTCATCTTTCCATTGGTTGTCCGGATGGATCAACACAATCGCCGGGTTGTATCCGTCTTCAGCTTGACCAGAAACATAGCCAATCGGTTTGTTAAGGATAATCGTCACGATTTCAGATTGATGTTGTTCAGCATCTTTGCTGACTTCAATCTTCGCATTCATTGCCACGCGACTGCCTAACTCATCAACAATTCGGCCATCTACTCTTACCCAGCCATTCGTAATCCACTCATCAGCTTCGCGGCGGGAGCAAAAACCAAGCTCTGCCATGCGTTTTGAAAGGCGCGGAAAATCAGGATTGCTCGGTAAAGGTTTTGGTGCAAACATCGGATTGCTGGCACGGTCATTGTTGAATTCCCCGACTTCAAAGCCATCACGCATTTTTCCGCCACGGCGCGGCGTGTCACGACCTGTATCATCCAAAGTTGGACGTGCTTGCTGAGGGCGTGGTTCTTCATCGCGCAATCTTCCATCGTATCGATGATTGCGTTGAGATGCTTTTGAAGGCGCACTTTCATTTCGCTCAGGTGGCCGCGTGTCCAGTTGTTCTATATTCGGCTCAGTTTGTGGCCGCACAACGGGCTTAGGTGCAACCGTACGGTCACGCTTGCTTGGGTCGGTGCGACGAACAGGTGCTTTACTTGTGCGAGGACTAGCGCTATCTGTCGGTTTTTTTGTGATTTTAATGGTGGTCAAAATGGGTGCCAAAAGTTTGATTTATATGATGATGCGTATTATACGCCGTAACAAAACTTGCTTGGCTAGCCAGCGCATAATTTAGGCAATAAAAAACCCCACAGTAAATGCTGTGGGGTTGTTAAGTGCACAAGGCTGTTTAAACCTTGTGATAAACCTCGCTACCTTTTTTCACAAATTCAATGGCTTTTTCTTGCATGCCTTTGTTAAGCGCTTCTTGTTCATCCAAGCCTAATTTGTCGGCATAATCACGTACATCTTGTGTGATTTTCATTGAGCAGAAATGTGGGCCACACATTGAGCAGAAGTGGGCTTGTTTTGCACCCTCTTGTGGCAATGTCTCATCATGGAATTCCTTCGCTTTTTCAGGATCAAGACCAAGATTGAATTGGTCATCCCAGCGGAACTCAAAACGCGCTTTTGATAGTGCATTGTCACGAATTTGTGCGCCTGGGTGGCCTTTTGCCAAGTCAGCTGCATGCGCCGCAATCTTGTAGGTGATAATGCCAACGCGTACGTCTTCCTTGTCTGGTAAGCCCAAATGCTCTTTTGGTGTAACGTAGCAAAGCATTGCACAGCCATACCAGCCAATCATCGCAGCACCAATGCCTGATGTGATGTGATCATAACCTGGTGCGATGTCCGTCGTTAAAGGTCCTAATGTGTAGAAAGGCGCTTCACCGCAGTGTTCAAGTTGCAAGTCCATGTTTTCTTTGATGAGGTGCATAGGTACATGGCCAGGGCCTTCGATCATGCACTGTACATCATGTTTCCAAGCGATTTGTGTCAACTCACCTAGTGTTTTGAGTTCAGCGAATTGTGCTTCGTCGTTTGCATCGTAGATTGAACCAGGACGCAAACCATCACCCAATGAAAAACTGACGTCATAGGCTTTCATGATTTCGCAGATGTCTTCGAAGTGTTCATAAAGGAATGACTCTTTATGATGTGCTAAACACCATTTAGCCATGATAGAGCCGCCGCGAGACACAATGCCTGTCATGCGTTTTGCCGTCATGGGGATATAAGCCAAGCGAACACCAGCATGAATAGTGAAGTAATCCACACCTTGCTCTGCCTGCTCAATTAATGTGTCGCGGAAGATTTCCCATGTGAGGTCTTCTGCTTTGCCATTCACTTTCTCAAGTGCTTGGTAAATAGGCACTGTACCAATAGGCACAGGGCTATTGCGGATAATCCATTCGCGTGTCTCGTGGATGTTTTTACCTGTTGATAAATCCATCACGGTATCGCCACCCCAACGTGTGCCCCACACCATTTTTTCAACTTCTTCTGAAATTGAAGAGCCTAGCGCTGAGTTGCCGATGTTGGCATTAATTTTTACTAAGAAATTACGGCCAATAATCATTGGCTCGATTTCAGGGTGATTAATGTTCATCGGAATAATTGCACGACCTCGTGCTACTTCGTCGCGCACAAATTCTGGTGTAATCACTTTAGGAATGCTCGCACCAAAATCATGGCCTTTATGTTGTGTTTGCAACAATTCACTCATGTTTTCGCGACGTTGATTTTCGCGAATGGCGATGTACTCCATTTCTGGAGTGATGATACCTTTGCGCGCGTAGTGCATCTGGCTCACGTTCATGCCTGCTTTAGCACGGCGTGGTTTGCGTGATAAATTGAAGCGCATTTCAGCGAGTGCTGGGTCATTTTTACGCTCCACACCGAATGCAGAACTTGGTCCATCTAGCTGTTCAGTATCGTTACGCTCTTCAATCCAATCAGCGCGTAAAGCTGGCAAGCCGTTACGAATATCAATTGTTACATTGGGGTCTGTGTAAGGGCCTGAAGTGTCATACACCATGACAGGTGGATTCTTTTCAGCACCAAAAGCAGAAGGGGTGTCGCTTAGGCTGATTTCACGGAAAGGCACTTGGATGTCAGGGCGTGAGCCTTGCACATACACTTTGCGTGAATTGGTAAATGGTTGTTTGGTAGCTGGGTCAATTTCAGCGGTTTCGCCTACAAAGTGAGCGAGGTTTTTATCGGTGGCGTTCAATGTCTACTCCAAAAAAATAATACAACGGAGTAGGGAAGCGATGGACTAGCTTCCCTACGGCGGCATGACCCGCATCAGGTTCAAAGGGTGTATCTCACTCCAAAACAGTGTTTTGGAGACCCCTAGCAATGCCCTAAAATTACGCGAAAAACCGCGTAAAAGCAAGCGATAAAATGAATTGGCTTCGGTTATAATGATGGTTAAAGATTGATTTAAAAAGGATTGGCAATGAGTTTGAAACAAGAGACAGCACAAGTGACACAGTCGCGCTTCAACATGATTGAGCAACAAATTCGCCCTTGGGACGTCTTGGACGGCGCCGTGCTTGATTTGCTTGCAAAATTACCGCGTGAAGATTTTGTGCCTAAACAATATGTCGGCCTGGCATTTGCGGATTTGGAAATCCCGCTAGGTGAAGGTCAAGTGATGCTTTCACCAAAAATGGAAGGTCGTATTCTTCAATCTTTAGCGATTAAGAAAACGGATAAAGTGCTTGAGATTGGTACTGGCAGCGGTTACCTCACTGCGCTGATAGCGCATCAAGCTAAGCAGGTTGACAGTGTAGAGCTTAACGCAAAAATCAGTAAACAAGCGGCTAAAAATATTGCTGCGCAAGGTATTGAAAATGTGAGTTTGGTGGTTGCTGACGGTATGCAAGGCATGTCTGCTAATGCGCCTTATGACGTGATTGTTTTTACAGGGTCAACACCTTTATTAAATGTACAAGTGGAACGTCAGCTTGCTGTTGGTGGTCGTATGTTTGTGGTGGTGGGTGATGCGCCTGTCATGGAAGCCACTTTGATTACGCGTATTTCAGCAGAGCATTTCAAAACGGATGTGTTATTTGAAACTTGCTTGCCAGCGATTGAAAATGCGCCGCAATCAGAAAAGTTCGAGTTTTAATTTTTAGCGCCTTACTTAAAGAGCGATATCAAAAAATATGCGTCTTAAATTTTTAGTGTTAGCTGTTGGCTTGTTTGTCGGCCATCAAGCCCAAGCGGCCGATCGCCAAAATTTGATGCAGATTTATCAGCAGGCATTGAGTCGCGATCCTGTATGGGCTTCTGCACAAAGTAGCCATTTGGCGAGCCAAGAAAAATTAGCGCAAGGCAATGCCCTATTTTTGCCAACAGTGACTTTCAATTCGGGTGTGAGCGCAACGCAATCTGATGCCAAGTTTTTTGGGGGCACCACATCGGTATTACGCGGTGGGCAGAGTAATTTTGAAAGCTACAACTACGGCGTAAATGTGAGTCAGCCGATTTATCGTAAGCAAATTCGTGCGCAGTTTGAGCAAGCTAAAAGCCAGGTCGTTCAAGCCGATAAACAACTATTGTTGGCTAAACAAGGTCTTATTATTCGATCCTCTAAAGCTTACTTTGATGTGTTGCTAGCGCAAGACAAAATTGATTTGATTGGCGCACAAAAAACGGCGATAAATAAACAGCTTGAGCAAGCTAAAGCCAATTTTGAGGTCGGCACTTCTACGATTACTGATTTTAATGAAGCGCAGGCCCGATTTGATTTAGTGGTGGCGCAAGAGATTGCTGCGATGAATGATTTGGAGGTCAAAAAACGCGCCATTCAAGCGATTGTTGGCTCAATTCCTCAGGCGCTAATTGGTGTGAGAAGTGATTTAGTAGCGCAATCACCCGAGCCAATCGAAATGGAAAAATGGGTAGAGGTCGCTGAACAAAATAATTTGGCGATAGCCCTTCAACAACAAGCACTAGAAATTGCCACTCAAGAAGTTGAGCGACAAAATGCAGGGCACATGCCAACTTTAGATGCGGTGGCTGGGTATAACAATAACTATGCCAATGGCACTGCGACTGGTCTTGGAACTGGTAGTGATATTACCAGCGCAAGTATTGGTCTTCAGCTTCAAATTCCTCTTTATCAAGGCGGCTTGGTCAGCTCTAAAGTGCGAGAGGCTGTCGCTAACAAACAAAAGGCACTGGATGATTTAGAAGCCGCTAAACGTCAAGCAGACTTGGATACGCGTTCAGCGTATTTGAATCTTTCAAGTAGTGTGGCGCAAATTAAGGCTTACGAGCAGGCGTTGAGTTCTAGCCAAAGTCAGCTCGATTCCACCAATCTTGGTTATGAGGTAGGTGTGCGAACAAGTGTGGATGTGCTGAATGCGCAACAACAATATTTCAGTGCTAAGCGAGATTTACTGCAATCCCGCTATACTTATTTGGTGAATATTTTATCGCTTAAATCCGTAGTGGGTTTGTTAGGCGACGCTGATTTGGAAAGTGTAAATCAACAGCTAGTGAGCCCTTAATCGGCACGGAGGCGGGATGACGAATGTAGCTTGTATCGCGGATCGTAATCAAAGTCAGTTGGTGATTGTGGATATGCAAACCAAACTCAGTAGTGTGATGTCATCACACATTGATGGCGTAGTTAAAAATTGTGCCATCTTGTTGCAAACTGCCGCTTTGCTTGAAATCCCAGCTTTATTTACTGAGCAATATCCAAAAGGTTTAGGAGCTACTTTACCCGAGCTTACCCAATATATGGCGGGCAAAAAAGCGGTTGAGAAAACCGCCTTCTCTTGTTGTGGTGAGCCGGCTTTTAGTCGCCAACTTTTGGGTGATCATTCGCAAGTGATTTTGGCGGGCATGGAAGCGCACATTTGTATTTTGCAAACAGCGCTTGATTTGTTAGCGCAAGGTAAAACCGTTTTTGTGCTTGAAGATGCGGTGATTTCGCGCAATCCTGAAAATAAACGCAATGCGCTCAATAGAATGCGTGAAGCAGGCGTGATTGTGACTAATACAGAGTCATTGGTGTTTGAGTGGTTGGGTCTTGCTGAAGGCGATGCCTTCAAAAAAATCAGTCAGCTTATACGCTAGTTCTCTTCGTTAGCTTTTTGCTGGCAGATACTTCCCGATTAAATCCATTAGTTTTTGCGTGGCACCGCTGGCACTCTTGCTAAAGACCAATGCAGCATCACTCATCGTTTTTCTTGCTTCCGCATCACTCATTAAACCACTTAATTTCTCTCTGAGCTCTTGCGGATTGCTCACGCGCATTGCCGCTCCTGCTAATACTGCTTGTTCTGTTGCATCGCTGAAATTGAATGTATGTGGTCCAATTAAAACAGGTTTCCCCATTGCGCTGGCTTCAATTAGATTTTGTCCGCCAAGTGGTAATAAACTTCCGCCAATGAATGCAACATCGCAGGCCGCATAATAAGTAAACATCTCACCCATGCTGTCTCCAAGAATCACGCTACAGTTGGGAATGTCTCCAGCCACTGTGCCCATAGAAAATTCTGAGCGGCGGCAAAAAGCTACGTTATGTTTGGTGAGTAGCGCCGCGACCTCATCGAACCGTTGCGGATGTCTTGGCACAATGACGGTAAGCAGATTGGGGGGCTCGCTTGAAGCAATTGCTTCTAAAATTAAAGCCTCCTCGCCATCTCGGGTGCTTGCGGCTAAAAAGACAGGGCGTTTAAAGCCTAGTAAGCCACGTAAATAACGTCCGCGTTCGGCTTCGTCCGCAGGGGGATTGACGTCAAATTTCAGATTTCCCATGACCGTTACTTTGCCAGCTTTGCCAAGCAAGCCATTCAGGCGATTTGCGTCTTGTTCTGTTTGCGCGGCAATTGCGCTCAGGCTATTTAAGCCTTCCGCTGAAAGTTTGCCTGCCTTTGCATAGCCACGTGCGGAGCGTTCTGAAAGTCTTGCGTTTACTAATAGTAATGGAATCCCTTGTGCTTTGGATTGTGCAATCAAGTTAAACCAAAGCTCTGTTTCCATCAGTAAGCCGAGGGCTGGCTTAAAGTGCTTTAAAAATCTCTTTGTAGCATACGGCACGTCATAAGGTAGATAGCAGCGTGAGAAGCGTGGACATTGGTCGCTTGGAAAGAGCTGCTCGCCTGCCTCGCGTCCAGTGGGGGTTGTGTGGCTGAGTAAAATTTGATGTGAAGGGTATTTTGCTAATAAAGCTTCAATCAGCGGTTTTGCCGCGCGAGTTTCTCCGACCGACACGCAATGTAACCAAATCAGTGGTTGTTGAATTGTTTGGTTGTAAAAACCGTAACGCTCAGCCCAGTGATTTAAATAGGCGGGTTGTCGCAATCCGCGCCATAAAAGCTTAATGGCGGTGAAGGGTAACAAAAGATATAAAAGTGCTGAATAGTGTAATCGTGACATGCTGTGATTTTCTCACAGATTGGGATGCACAATGTATCTAGAATTGTCCACAAAACTATTTTTATTTTGGTTAGTGAATACTTACTAAAGGGCAATCGTTGTCCGCTATTTAGTGAGCAGGCAATGCACCAAAAAAGCGCGAGGGAAATGTAAAATTTTGTTAAATATATTGCTTGACCAACACTACAAAATGGAATAATTTTGCGTCTGAGCACAATATATTGTGGTCTGACTAAAAAGAGAGCACAACTCAAACACATCAGAAAATGTGTGAAAGTCAGACAAATTACAGAATAAAACAGGGATGCTACCAATGTTACAAGCCGTTAAAACGCCAGAAGAAGCTGCGATGTCAGAAAACAATCAAAAAGAAGTGCCAATGCAATCAGTATCATTGGATATCTGGGATAAAAAATATCGCCTAAAAACCAAACAAGGCGACCATGTTGACCAAAATATGGACGATAGTTATTCACGTGTTGCGCGTGCATTGGCTGATGTGGAAGAAGAGAATAAGCGTGCTGAGTGGCACGAAAAATTCTTGTGGGCTTTGCGCCGTGGTGCAATTCCTGCGGGCCGTATTACTTCAAACGCTGGTGCGCTTGAGCACAAGCCGGCAACAAGCACCATCAATTGCACAGTGTCAGGCATTGTGGAAGACAGCATGGATGGCATCTTAAATAAGGTGCATGAAGCGGGCCTTACATTAAAAGCAGGTTGTGGCATTGGTTACGAGTTCTCAACACTCCGTCCAAAAGGTGCTTTCGTAGCAGGCGCTGGCGCTTATACAAGCGGCCCACTTTCATTCATGGATATCTTCGATAAGATGTGTTTCACAGTGTCATCTGCTGGTGGTCGTCGTGGTGCGCAAATGGCGACATTCGATATTTCACATCCTGATGTCACTGACTTCATTAAAGCGAAACGCGAAGCGGGTCGTTTACGTCAATTCAACCTTTCATGCTTAATTACTAAAGAATTCATGGAAGCGGTTAAGGCTGATGCAGAGTGGAAGCTTGCTTTCCCTGTCACATCAAAAGAAGCAACCGTGGATGCGCTAGATACTAAAGATGAAACCCAAGTGGTATGGCGCGAATGGCCAATTAAAGACAAGTACCTCACCCGTGAGTCAGATGGCAAAACAGCTTGTCGCGTTTACAAAACGATTAAAGCTCGCCGTTTATGGGATGTCATTATGTCCTCAACATATGATTTCGCTGAACCAGGTTTTATCTTGATTGATCGTGTCAATGAAATGAACAATAACTGGTTCTGCGAAAACATCCGCGCAACCAATCCATGCGGTGAACAACCATTGCCACCTTATGGCGCATGTTTGTTAGGTTCTGTGAATTTAACTAAATTTGTACGCAATCCATTTACTGATCAAGCAACATTCGACTGGGACGAATATCGTCAGGTTGTTGCTATCTTCACGCGTATGTTGGATAACGTCGTCGAAATTAACGGTTTGCCACTAGAACAGCAACGTGCAGAAATTGCACGCAAACGCCGTCATGGCATGGGCTATTTAGGCCTGGGTTCTACACTTACGATGTTGAAAATGAAATATGGTGAAGAAGCTTCTGTCACTTTCACTGAAGAAGTCACTAAAGTGATGGCTGAAACAGGTTGGACAGTCGGTATTGATTTAGCGAAAGAAAAAGGCGCAGCACCTATCATGGACGAAGAGTTCGTGGTGACAGGTGACATGCTCTCAAAACGCCCAGAAATGGTGAAAGATGGCTTTAAGCTAGGTGATAAGGTAAAAGGTAAAGTCTTGATGGGGATGTACAGCCGCTATATGCAGCAGTTCCCAGAAGCATTGCGTAAACAAATCGCCAAAACAGGCGCGCGTTTTAGTCACCATAGCTCAATCGCGCCAACAGGCACGATCTCACTATCATTAGCGAATAACGCAAGTAACGGCATTGAGCCATCATTTGCTCACCATTACGCACGCAACGTGATTCGTGAAGGTAAGAAATCAAAAGAGAAAGTAGACGTATTCTCATACGAGCTACTGGCTTACCGCGAGTTAATTAATAACAAAGCGATGCCATTTAGCGAAGCAGAAGATGAGAAGTTGCCAGACTACTTCTTGGACTCATCAACTATTCAAGCCAAAGCTCACGTGGATATCCAAGCCGCTGCGCAAAAATGGATTGATAGCTCAATCTCTAAAACCATCAACGTACCAACCGATTATGATTTTGAAGATTTCAAGAATATCTATCTTTACGCTTACGATAAAGGCTTGAAAGGTTGTACAACTTTCCGATTCAATCCAGAAGCTTTCCAAGGCGTATTGGTGACAGAAAAAGACTTAGAAAACACCACCTACAAATTCACATTAGAAGATGGGACTGTGGTTGAGGTGAAGGGCAACGAAGAGATTGAGTATGACGGTGAAATGCACTCAGCCGCTAATCTGTACGATGCCCTAAAAGAAGGTTACTACGGCAAGTTCTAATTTTAAAAAACCGTATAACTGAAAAATTAAAGAGAGAAGAACATGGCAATTAAAATTGAAAAGAAAATCACAGGCTTCGGCTTGGTGACCGAAGAAGATAAAGCAAAGGCAGCGGAAGCTGCTGCAGCGCCTGTGCAGTCAGCCACTATCGTTCAAATGGGCGAACCACTTAGCCGTCCAGATAAATTGGTAGGTAATACGTATAAAATTAAAACGCCTGTGACTGAGCATGCGTTATACATCACCATTAACGATGTTGTGATGAACGAAGGCACACCACAAGAGCACCGCCGTCCATTTGAGATATTTATTAACTCCAAAAACATGGATCACTTTCAATGGATTGTTGCCCTCACGCGCGTGATGTCAGCTGTGTTCCGTAAAGGTGGCGATGTCACATTCTTGGTAGAAGAGCTGCATAGTGTGTTTGATCCAAGCGGTGGTTATTTCAAAAAAGGTGGTAAATACATTCCTAGTTTAGTGGCTGAAATCGGTGAGGTGGTTGAACAACACTTACAAGAAATCGGCATGCTTAAAAAGCCTGGCCTTGATGAACATCAACAAAAGCTAGTGGCTGAAAAGAAAAAAGAGTTCTTGGAAAAGCAAGCCCAAACAGGTTCTGAAAATAATGCGGAAGGTTTCCCAGTTGGTGCGCAGCTTTGTAAAAAGTGCAACACTAAAGCCGCCATCATTATGGATGGTTGCCTAACTTGCTTAAACTGCGGTGAGAGTAAATGTGGTTAAGCTAAGCTTAAATTAGTGCAAAATAAAAACCCGCTTAGGCGGGTTTTTTGTTGATAAGCGATTAAAATAAAGATGTTAGTGCAGTGAATAAGGTAGTAAGTTTGGGTAACCAGATGGATGAGCCGTCATTGACTTAGTGTGACCCTGCCGATATAGATTAAGCGCACTAACACCCCTATGTTTTAGGCAATAAAAAAGGAACCAAACGGTTCCTTTTTTTAATTTGAAGCTTTAAAAAATGCAGATGAGCAATATCTGAATTATTTGTTCATTACGTACATTGTTACTTCAAAGCCAAAACGCATTTCTGTCGCTGCTGGTTTAGTCCACATGTTGAAACCCCTTTTTATCCGTAAATAGAGAATGTCTTAGAACGGTTCCCATTGTAGGGGGTCAACACACAGCTGTCGTGGTGCGAGTCATGAAGCTTGCCTAGTGATTATCATGAATCGCAAGTCTTTATTGATACGGAAAACTAGAAGCCCAGTTTGATTTTGATGCGGCGCAAAATCTGTGTGAGCGCGTTGCCATCTAGCTTGTAGTGTTTGTGTAGTGCTTTTTTAACTTCCCAATTTGCTTTCATGCCTGCTGGAAAAGTCACTAAATCACCTTTGCCAAATTTTACTGGCTTGCTACCCTCTGGGGTAATCACACATTCGCCCTCTAAAATATAGGCGATTTCTTGCTCTGGAAATACCCAAGGAAATACAGAAACTTCTTTTTGCCATGTAGGCCATTTAGCAACATTGAGGCTATCAAGTTTGCTTTGATTAGGATTTTTCTCTACGACGATGGTTTGCATATCGGCCTTTATTGGTTGAGATGTTGAATGGATAAAACGCTATTTTAACGTATAAGCGAAGGGGTAAGCCTGCATGGATTTAATATTGTCATTCAAACAAAATTAGGATTAAACTTTGCAGACAAAGCTGGAGGTGAGCGATGGATAACAAATATGCACTTGGCAGTACGAAAGTGGCGACGGAACATCATGAGGCTACCCACAAATCACCTGTTGCTTCACGTGCTTGTAAGTTTTGCGATAGCAGTGAGCTGGTCTTATGCCCAACAATGCATGATCACAAATGTTCGAAATGTGGTGAGTGGCAGCAAGATGTAGAAAAGAGCTATGCAACAGGGCGAAGTAGCGATTATTAACTTGCTCTATTTCTCGTGACCATTAGTTTCTAAATGTTTTAAGTTGAGCTTGGTTAGCTTAGGGGCAAGTGCGGCTGTTGTTGCCACCACGCCCAGTGTCATTAGTCCGCCAAATATCACCGATGGAATTAGCCCCATCACTCTTGCCATGAGGCCAGATTCAAAAGCACCTAATTCGTTTGAAGAACCAATAAATAACCCATTGATTGAGGCGACTCTGCCTCGCATGTGATCTGGCGTTGCAAGTTGCATAATAGTGGTTCGTAGCACAACTGAAACGCCATCAAATATCCCTGAAAGCATTAAGATAACAGCGGCAAACCAAAAGTGCGGCGTCAGTGCAAAGGTAATGATGCATACGCCAAAGCCCGCTACTGAGATGAGCAATTTCTTACCTGCTTGTTCGTAGATGGGATGTTTGGCGAGATAAGCACCAGTGATAATCGCACCAATCGCTGGGGATGCTCTTAAAATTCCTAAACCCTCTGGGCCGTAGTGATAAACATCGTGCAAAAAGGCTGGCAGCATGGCGATAGCGCCACCAAATAGCACCGCAAACATATCCAGAGCTTGTGCACTCAGGATTATCTGATGATTGAATACGAATCGGATGCCTTCAGCAATGCCAGAAAAAATCGCTTTTTCAGCCACCACCTTCGGTGTGTTTACTTCGAGCGTCAGAAGCGCGATGCCTGAAATACAAGCCAATCCAGCAGATGCCAAATAAGCGACTTGTAAGCTTGTCCATCCGACTAATATGCCACCAATTGCAGGCCCAACAATTAAGCCAAATTGAAATACAGCACTGCCGATGCTTGCGCCTTTGGCGTATTGTTGACGGGGCATAATGGAGGCAAAAATCGCACTGTAAGAAGGTGCGATAAAAGCACGCGCTAGGCCGATTAAGGCAATAGCACCGTAGATCCAAAGCGTTGGGTCGCCCGATAGTTTGTGATCTGTGACCGCATAAACCAATAGCGCTGAGGTCATGAGCGTGAATGAAGAACTGACCCCAAAATTTCGTCTTGAATAATGATCCACCGCGTAGCCAGCGAATAAGGCGGTGCAAAAGTAAGGGATGATTTCGGCTAAACCAATCAAACCTAGTGAAAGAGGGTCATGTGTAATTTCATATAAATGCCACCCCACCACTACTGCCATGGTTTGGTAAGAAAGCACCATGAAAACGCGGTATGTGAGTAACTTAAAGAAACTCAAATTGCGCAACGGATTCGCACTTTGATGTGCTGGATTTTCGTTAGTTGTGACCATCTATTTATTGTTGAGATTTTTTGAAAGTGACCACTAACACATCGCGATAGGCTTGTTTGGCTTGGTCTATTGGAACGATGGGTGTCACCCCATGCATGCATCGATGATCGTTTACGATGGCAACATCTAAAGGCTCGGTCAATGTAAAACTGTCCAAAGTTTTATGTTCTAAATCATGCATAGTGGTAGTGCCACTTGATATATTCTGACGCTTAACCATCATCACTAATACAAACTCAACCCCATCTCTATGAACACCCTCTGGCGTGGGTTTGCCAAGTGATTTGTCATTTGCCTCAATACGGAACTGATGGCATTCGATGTGCCAAGGGGTATTCGGCATGAGTTCACTAAACACCTTTTGGCAAAACTTAAGCACGGATTGCATGCTATGGCTTTGAATGGTGCTTGCTTGTATCGCCTCAAAATTGCGGGCAATCCCACCATTAAGCGTGTTGTAATCTAGACTTTGGTAATGCGGTTGGTGTGGCTCTAAAACGATTTCACTCGTGCCCGATTGTGCATTTAGTACGGCATAACGACGTCTGCGGTACCGACCACCATCGGCCATGTATTCGTCTAGTGGCATATCATTCCAGCTATCGGCAAACTGATTCCAATCGCTCAATGCTTCTGCAGACTGTGCTAACAACCAAGCCTGCATCGCTGCACTTGGACAAAAGCTAAAGCCTGTTTTTTCAACTTTTGTGAGTAAATCTTCACGCAGTTTGAGCAATGGATGTGTAGATGCCAAAGTGATATTTTTCCGAGAAAGAATGTTTTACTGATTAGGCCAAGTCCAACATGATAGCGAATAGACTGGGATATATAAAAATAATTTCAGCATTATTTGTGATTGATCAAAATATAATGATGTTATTAATAACTGAGGGCGTGCGAATGAGTCAGCAATTGAGGTTGATGCGTGAAAGACGCTTTTTGCCATTTTTCTGCACCCAGTTTTTGGGTGCACTCAATGATAATGTTTTTAAGACCGCCCTAATAACCATGGCTGTATTTCACACATCAGATCTTACGGTTCTTGATGGTGCAGTACTCGCGACCTTATTGCCCGGCGTTTTTATACTGCCTTTCTTTTTATTCTCGTCTACCGCTGGGCAAATTGCGGATAAGTTTGAAAAGTCGCAACTTATCCGCTTGGTGAAAATATTTGAAGTCGTCCTAATGCTGTTCGCTGCCATTGGATTTTTATTTCATGTGTTTTGGCTATTAGTATTGGCGCTCTTTATGATGGGGATACATTCCACTTTATTTGGCCCAGTGAAATACGCTTATTTGCCGCAACATCTTGCTGAAGTTGAATTGGTTGGTGGTAATGGCGTGGTTGAAATGGGTACCTTTGTTGCGATTTTATTGGGGCAAATGATTGGTGCTGGGCTTGGGATGCATCAAGACGGTGAGCTTGTGACGGGCTTAAGTATTGTGAGCCTTGCACTCTTAGGCTATTTCGCCAGCAAACAAATTCCAAACGCGTCGGCGGCTGAGCCTAACCTAAAAATCAATTGGAACCCAATCACAGAAACGGGTCGTAATATCGCGTTTATTTGGAGAAGTCAGCCAATATGGCTAGCGATTATTGGCATCTCATGGTTTTGGTTTTATGGCGCGACCTTGCTTGCGCAATTCCCTGTATTTGCAAAAGAGGTTTTGCATGGAGATGAAAGCGTTTTTATTTTGCTACTTGCGGTGTTTTCAGTAGGCGTGGGTGTTGGCTCTCTACTGTGTGAACGGCTCTCAAAAGGCACGGTTGAGATAGGCTTGGTGCCGCTTGGCGCAATGGGTATGTTGGCGTTTGGTGTTGATTTATATGCGTCCAGCGCTAGTGGTGTCGCTGATCTTCACTTGCTTGCTGATGTTGGTTTAATCGGCTTATTTGGGGGTATTTACATCGTTCCACTGTATGCGCTAATTCAGTCCCGCGCCCAAAAAACGCATCAATCTCGTGTGATTGCCGCGAATAACATTTTGAACGCTTTTTTCATGGTTTTATCTGCCGTTTTCGCCATGTTGATCTTTAAGCTGGGTCTTAATATTCCGCAATTATTCTTAATCACGGCGCTGATGAGTGCGCTGGTGATTTTTTACCTTTGCTTCCGTCAGCCTGAGTATTTCAGCAGAATGAAACGTCTGTTGAATCTTTAGTTGTCTTCGCCCAAAGTCGCCAACATATCGGCTTGGTGTTCTGCGGCAAGTGCGCCAATCAACTCGTCCATATCACCTTCGGTAATTGCATCAATCTTATAAAGTGTGAGGTTGATACGGTGGTCGGTGATGCGGCCTTGTGGATAGTTGTAAGTGCGGATACGCTCTGAGCGGTCACCAGAACCAATTAAGCTTTTACGTTCACTCGCGATTTTCGATTGTTGTGCACGTACTTCTGCATCTTTAATGCGTGCGACCAAAACACTCATCGCTTGCGCTTTATTTTTGTGTTGGCTTCGGTCATCTTGGCATTCCACTACGATGCCGGTTGGCAAGTGGGTGATACGCACAGCTGAATCGGTTTTGTTAATGTGCTGACCGCCCGCCCCACTGGCGCGGTAGGTATCAATACGAATCTCAGCAGGATTGATGACGACATCACTGACTTCATCGGCTTCTGGCAATACCGCTACGGTACATGCTGATGTATGGATGCGGCCTTGTGTTTCAGTATCAGGCACCCGTTGAACACGGTGACCACCTGACTCAAATTTTAGTTTTGAGTAAGCGCCGTGGCCTTCAATCTTGGCAATGATTTCTTTGTAGCCACCCACTTCAGATTCGCTTGCTGAAACAATTTCTACTTTCCAGCGTTGGCGCTCCGCATAGCGTGAGTACATTCTGAATAAGTCACCTGCAAATAAGGCTGATTCATCGCCACCTGTGCCTGCACGAATTTCTAAGAATATATTACGTTCATCGTTCGGATCTTTTGGCAGCAAGAGTTTTTGCAGTTCATCCTCGACAGCCTCTAGTTTCGCTTTGCCGCTTTCAATTTCTTCTTGTGCAAACTCTTTCATCTCAGGATCTGAAAGCATTTTTTGTGCTTCAGCGATGTCTGCTTCACTATCCTCGTAAGCACGGAATTGCTCAACGATAGGGGTGATTTCAGCATGCTCTTGTGTGAGCTTGCGATAGTTGTCCATGTTGGATGTTGCGCCCTCGCTACTCAGTAGGCGATTTAGTTCATCTAAACGCTCGCTCAAGGTGGCGAGCTTTTTAATCATGGATGGTTTCATTGCTGTTTCTTTGTCTAAATGTTAAGTTTTAATTTGGTAAAGCTGACGCAAAAGCGTTTCTAGTTGTTCGTGTTCATGGCCCGTGCTGTGATTGAGTGCGTGGCTTGGTGCATGAAGGAATTTATTGGTGAGTGCGTTACTCAACGCCTCTATGACGGCTGCCGGGTCTTCGCCTTTAGCGAGTAATTTTTGTGCTTTCTCAAGTTCGGTTTTACGTAATTGTTCAGCTTGATCACGCAGCGCACGAATGGTTGGGACTGCGTCACGTGTTTTGAGCCAATGCATAAAGTGCTCAACACGCTCCGAGATAATCACCTCAGCCTCTAAAGCCGCCTCTTGGCGGTTTCCTAAACCTTCTTGTACCACTTGTGCTAAATCATCAACCGTATACAAATACACATCATCCAATTGAGAAACTTCAGGTTCAATATCACGTGGTACGGCTAAATCGACCATAAAAATCGGGCGACGTTTACGTGCTTTAACCGCCCGCTCGACCATGCCTAAGCCAACGATTGGTAGCTGACTCGCTGTGCTGGTGATGACAATATCAAATTCGTGTAAGCGTTCAGGCAATTCAGATAATAAAATTGCTTGGCCATTAAATAGCTCCGCTAGCTCTTCCCCGCGGTCTAATGTTCGGTTGGCAACCGTCATGGATGCAGGTTTTTGTGCCGAGATATGTTCTGCACACAGCGTAATCATTTCGCCGGCACCAATAAATAAGACGTGTTTATCTTGAAGCGTATCAAATAGGCGCTGTGCTAAACGCACAGATGCGGCTGCCATCGAAAGTGAACTTGCGCCGATATCTGTAGAGGTGCGCACCTCTTTTGCAACGGCAAAAGTGCGTTGAAATAGTTTGTGCAATAAAGTGCCAACCGTCCCTGCCGTTTCAGCAATTTTTACGGCTTGTTTCATTTGTCCCAAAATTTGGGGTTCACCGAGCACCATTGAATCCAAGCCAGAGGCAACGCGGAAAGCGTGTTTAACGGCTTCATCGCTAGGTAGGGTGTAGATGTAAGGCTGAATATTGTCGCGGTCTAGTTTATGGTATTGCGCAAGCCAAGCTAATGCTTGTTCAGGATGCGAAGTATTACAGTACAGCTCGGTGCGATTGCAGGTGGATAGAATCGCCGCTTCGCGCACGCCGTGCGCGGTTAAGTCGCGAAGGGCATGGGCTAAAGTTTCATTTTGAAACGCCACGTTTTCGCGAATAGAGATTGGGGCTGTGGTGTGATTAACACCAACTGTGAATAATTGCATTTCGTAATTTTCCAGCATCCGGACTTCTTAAGCAAGAAAATAGAGCATTAGTCTGTTAATTCATGCCTAAATGCGGTTAAAATAAACGTTTTTACTGACTATAGATTCTTTACATCATGGCTAAACAATTCAGAATTGCTCCAAGTATTCTTTCAGCGAACTTCGCTAAGCTAGGTCAAGAAATCACTGATGTGATTACTTCAGGTACTGACCTTGTTCATTTTGACGTGATGGATAATCATTACGTGCCAAACTTAACGATTGGCCCATTGGTTTGTGAATCTATCCGTGAAATTTCTAAAAATGCAGGCGCGTTGATTGACGTGCATTTGATGGTTAAGCCAGTTGACCGCATTATTCCTGACTTTGCTAAAGCCGGCGCAAACATCATTACTTTCCACCCAGAGGCTTCTGATCACATTGACCGAAGCCTAGCTTTGGTGCGTGATTTGGGTTGTAAATCAGGGTTGGTGTTTAACCCAGCAACCCCGCTTCACTATTTAGACCACGTGATGGATAAAGTGGATATGGTGTTGTTGATGTCTGTCAACCCAGGCTTCGGTGGTCAAAAATTCATTCCTGAAACATTGAACAAATTGCGTTTAGCCCGTGCAAAAATCGATGCTTACACAGCGCAAACAGGTCGTGAGATTTGGTTGGAAGTGGATGGTGGCGTCAATGTTGCAAACATCGCTGAGATCGCCCGTGCTGGTGCTGATACCTTCGTGGCTGGCTCTGCCGTATTTGGTGCAGGTAAAGATACTGATCCTAACCGTTACAACACAATCGTTTCTGAATTGCGTGCGCAATTAGCGACGGTTTAATTTGGCGCTGTAATTTTAGGATTTCATCAAATGAAAGAATCTCAAGTTAAAAAAGTGCAAACAAGTTGGCGATGGTGGGCCTAAACCACGCTTGCTTATAGCGTTGACTCGTTAACAGTTTGCTTTTAACTTTTAAGACTTGGGATTTTTTATGTTACACACACTAAATCAAACAGAATTTAATGCGCTAGCCGCTGAAGACTACAACCGCATTCCGCTGGTGATTGAGACCTTTGCTGATCTTGATACCCCACTCTCGCTTTACCTCAAGCTTGCTAATCAACCATTCTCTTATTTGCTCGAATCTGTACAAGGTGGCGAGCGCTTTGGACGTTATTCGATTATCGGTTTGCCAGCACGCACACGCATTGTGGCTAATCGCCGTGATGTGCAAGTATTGCAAGACAACAAGGTGGTCGAAACAGCCACTGATGTTAATCCACTAGACTTCGTCCAAAACTATCAAGCGCGCTTCAAAGTGCCGCCTTATCAAGGCTTGCCACGCTTCACTGGCGGCTTGGCTGGTTATTTTGGCTACGATACGGTGCGTTATATCGAGCGCCGTTTGGCTGACAAGGTTAAACCAGATGACGTCAACGTGCCCGATGTATTGCTGATGGTCTCTGAAGAGCTAGCCGTGGTAGACAATTTATCAGGCAAGCTTTATTTCATTGTTTACGCAGATCCGGCTGAACAAGATGCTTATGCAAAAGCAAAGCGTCGTTTAGCTGAGTTGATTCTGCGTTTACGCAAGTCAGTTTCAATTCCTGAAGCGCAAGCGCTCAAGCAAGAACAAGCCCAGTCAGATTTTGGCGAGGCTAATTTCAAAGCCGCGGTTGAAAAAGCAAAGCGCTATATTTTTGATGGAGACATCATGCAAGTGGTGTTGTCTCAGCGCATGTCACAACCATTTTATGCGCCACCACTTTCTCTATACCGTGCGCTTCGTAGCTTGAATCCATCGCCTTATATGTTCTATTACGATATGGGTGACCACCATGTCGTCGGCGCATCTCCAGAGATTTTAGTGCGTCTTGAAGACGGCACCGTGACAGCTCGTCCAATTGCGGGTACACGTCCTCGCGGTAAAACACGTGAACAAGATTTGGCATTGGCAGATGAGTTGTTAGCGGATCCAAAAGAGCGTGCAGAACATGTCCAATTAATGGACTTAGGTCGTAATGATGTGGGCCGTGTTGCGCAAACAGGCACAGTAAAAGTCACTGACAATATGATGATTGAGCGTTATTCCCACGTGATGCATATTGTTTCCAATGTGGAAGGTAAGCTCAAGCCTGGCATGGATGCGATTGATGTGTTGAAAGCGACGTTCCCCGCCGGTACGGTAAGTGGCGCACCAAAAGTACGTGCCATGGAAATCATTGATGAATTAGAGCCAATTAAACGCGGGATTTATGCTGGCGCTGTGGGGTATTTAGGCTTTAATGGTGATATGGACGTGGCGATTGCAATTCGTACGGGCGTGATTAAAAACAATAAGCTTTATGTGCAAGCAGGTGCGGGCATTGTGGCCGACTCTGTGCCAGAAAGTGAATGGATGGAAACGCAAAACAAAGCGCGCGCAGTGTTGCGTGCTGCCGAGTTAGTTAATTTGGGCCTAGATACCGGCCTGGAAGGTAAGGAGTAAGCCATGCTATTAATGATTGATAATTACGACTCCTTTACCTATAACCTCGTGCAATACTTGGCTGAGCTTGGTCAAGATGTGCAGGTTTACCGTAATGATGAAATTGACTTGGCTAAAGTAAAGTCACTCAATCCTGATCATATTGTGATTTCTCCTGGACCATGTACGCCAAATGAAGCGGGCATTTCTGTGCCACTGATTCATGAATTTGCAGGAAAAATTCCTTTGCTTGGTGTGTGTTTGGGGCATCAAAGTATCGGTCAAGCTTTTGGTGGCAAAATTGTGCATGCAAAACAATTGATGCACGGTAAAACATCATTGATTCATCATAAAAATATTGGTGTTTTTAAAGACCTGCCTAATCCATATACGGCGACGCGTTATCACTCATTGGTGATTGAGCGTGAAAGCCTGCCTGATTGCCTTGAAATTACCGCATGGACGGATGATGGTGAGATTATGGGCGTGCGTCACAAAACGCTTCCAGTTGAAGGCGTGCAATTCCATCCTGAGTCAATTTTGACTGAGTATGGCCATGAACTGCTCAATAACTTTTTGAAGGCCTATTAATGGCATTTAAAGACGTTCTCAGTCAGTTGCTTGAGCGTCAAGATTTGACGGAAAGCGCTATGCTGGAGGTGATGCGCCAAGTGATGAGCGGTGAACTTACGCCCGCACAAATCTCTGCATTTTTAATCGCGCTGCGTGCAAAAGGTGAAACGGTGGAAGAAATCGCTGCAGCCGCTATGGTGATGCGCGAGCTTTCTACCAAAGTGGATATTCAAGATATTAGCCATTTAATCGACACGTGCGGGACAGGCGGCGATGGCATCCAAACATTTAATGTTTCAACCGTATGTGCTTTTGTGGCTGCTGCTGCTGGTGCGAAAGTGGCGAAACATGGCGGTCGTTCTGTTTCATCCACTTGCGGTAGTGCGGATGTATTAGAAGCGCTAGGCGTCAATGTGAACCAAACGCCAACGCAAGTGGCTGAGAGTGTGAATGAAATCGGTGTCGGTTTTATGTTTGCCCCCAATCATCATAGTGCGATGAAATATGCCGCACCAGTGCGCCGTGAGCTTGGTGTGCGTACATTATTTAATTTGCTTGGCCCAATGACTAATCCGGCCACTGCCCGTCGTCAAGTGATGGGTGTGTTTGATAAAAGCCTGACGGGTAAGCTGGCGAAAGTGTTGCAAAAACTTGGTAGCGAGCATGTGCTAGTGGTGCATGGTGCCGATGGTATGGATGAGATTTCATTCACTGGTGACACCTATGTGGCTGAGCTTAAAAATGGCCAAGTGACCGAGTATGTGATTAACCCTAGCCAGCTAGGTTTGGCAACGCATCTTCTCAAAGATATTCAAATCCAAAATGCAGAAGAATCTAAAGCAATGATTTTGGATGTATTAAATGGGAAGCCAGGTGCTGCTAGAGATATCGTACTCATGAATGCGGGTGCAGCGATTTACGTGGCGGGCCAAGCGGACAGCCTGAAAGCCGGCATTCAAAAAGCAGTTGAAGTAATTGATAACGGCAGTGCTTTAGAAAAATTAAATCAGTTAATTATTCGATCCAATCGAACTTAAACCCAGTCGAACCTAAAAAGGTTGTTATGTCAGATATTTTAAATAAAATTTTAGCGACCAAACGTGAGGAAGTTGCTGCAGCTAAGGCAATCAAGTCTCTAGATGACCTGCGTATAGAGGCATACAACCAGGACGATCCAAGAGATTTTGTGGGTAATATCTTCAACAAAGTTGATGCAGATTTACCAGCGGTGATTGCTGAAATTAAAAAAGCCAGCCCTTCAAAAGGTGTGATTCGTGAGAATTTCAATCCTGCAGAAATTGCTAAATCTTATGAAAAAGGTGGTGCTGCATGTTTATCTGTATTAACGGATAAACAGTATTTTCAAGGTTCGCCTGAATACTTAAAACAAGCGCGTGCAGCTTGTAAACTGCCTGTGCTTCGTAAAGACTTCATGATTGATCCATACCAAGTGTATGAAGCGCGTGCGATGGGTGCTGATTGTATTTTGCTCATTGTTGCAGCGCTTGAGTTAGCGCAAATGCGCGAGTTGGAAGAATTGTCTCATGACTTAGGCATGGCTGTTTTGGTAGAAGTGCATGACGCTGAGGAGCTTGAATTGGCCTTGCAATTAGAAACGCCACTCATCGGCATTAATAACCGTAATTTACGTACTTTTGACGTTACTTTAGATACCACATTGGAGTTGCTCAAACAGTTGCCCGAAGACCGTTTTGTGGTCACAGAGTCAGGCATTTTTACGCCTGAAGATGTCGCTTTAATGCGAAGTCATCATGTGAATGCATTCTTGGTAGGTGAGGCGTTTATGCGTCAGCCGGATCCAGGTGCTGAACTTGCCCGTGTTTTTGCATCACCTGCTTCAGGTTGTTCAGCTTAATTAGGCCGAAGGATAAATCATGGCAAAAGATAACCAACAGTTCTTAGCAATTCGTCCACGCCGTATGCGTAAGGATGAGTTTTCACGTCGATTGATGCGTGAAAATACGCTGACGACGAATGATCTGATTTATCCAGTATTTGTACTCGAAGGTGAAAATAGAACCGAAGAAGTAGCCTCGATGCCTGGTGTTAAACGCCAAAGTATTGATATTTTGCTTAAGACAGCTGCAGAGTGTGTGGCGCTTGGTATTCCAGCGATTGCTTTATTTCCGGTGGTGCCACAAGAATTCAAGAGCTTAGATGCGAAAGAAGCATTTAATCCGAATGGTTTAGTCCCTCGTACCGTTAAAGCGCTAAAAGTAGCATTCCCTGAATTGGGTGTGATTACGGATGTTGCTTTAGATCCTTACACCACACATGGCCAAGATGGTTTGATTGATGATACTGGTTATGTGCTCAACGATGAAACGGTTGAAATACTCGTCAAACAAGCACTTTGCCATGCCACAGCTGGTGCTGATGTAGTAGCGCCATCTGACATGATGGATGGACGCATTGGTGCGATTCGTGACGCGCTTGAAGAGCACGGCTTTATCTATACCCGTATTTTGGCGTACTCAGCTAAATATGCGTCAGCCTTTTATGGTCCTTTCCGCGATGCTGTGGGTTCATCAGCTAATTTAGGCAAAGGCAATAAATACAATTATCAAATGGACCCAGCCAACTCTGATGAAGCGATTAAAGAAGTTGCTTTAGATATTGAAGAGGGTGCGGACATGGTCATGGTTAAGCCGGGCATGCCTTACTTAGATATCGTGCGGCGTGTCAAAGAGGAATTTGGTGTTCCGACTTATGCTTATCATGTGAGTGGGGAATACGCCATGCTCAAGGCGGCAGCACAAAATGGTTGGCTTGATGAAAAAGCCTGTGTGTTGGAAGCGATGCTTGGCTTTAAGCGCGCTGGCGCTGATGGTGTGTTGACCTATTATGCGATGGATATCGCGCGCTGGCTTAAGTAGCTAATAGGGCTTTAAGCCCTTCAGCATCTAGTCGTTCGGAATTGCCACCTGATACCGGGTGTTTCGTTGAAAAACGAATGTCATCAAATTCAAACACGCTGAGTTTAATAAAACCGTTAGGACCTTCAAGTGTGAACATCGGCACTTTCAAGCGCTCACTATTTTTCCCACTTGCTTTTTTCTCACCAGATTTTCTATCTCTTACCCTGTAAGACTTATCGTTGCTATCGTAAGGGATTTGCTGGTTGAGTAAAAAAATCTCCACGTCTTTGGCGCTGTCGGCAAATAAATGGATGTGGGTTTCAGCGTATTGCCCGGCAGTACCATCCAGTACGCTACCTGTTAAATGTGGATTAAAGCGAGAGAAAATTTGCATTGCGGCAAGTGCATCTTGGCGCAGTATTCGCAAAGCTTCTGGTTGGTCGTCGCTATTGTAAATCTCGTGAAAAAGCCGAATTTCCTCTTCGATTTCAGCATTAGATGGCAAGCAGTTGGCATCGACCACGCCTAATTGACGCCCCGCTTTTTTTTTGGCATAGCCATAATCGGAAATGCCATCCTCAGCCATCATTCGAGCGGCATTTTGTGCCACTAATTGGCGAAGTTGTGACTGTCTGCCGCCATCTTTTGCCATCGTCGACTAACGTAACTTAATAGAGCGAATTGGTATCAGTTGCATCACTTGCGGCTGAAGTTGCGCCAGAGCCACCACCTTTTTCTGGCGGTGGATACTCTTGATAAAAATACTCATAAAAACCACTTTCATCCTCGTTTGCACGATTGCCAGTTTTGAGATTGATTCTGATTGAGCTTACCCCGGTAGGTGGGTTAAGGTCATTATCAGGTAAACCTCGGAGGGCGGTGCTCATGTATTTAATCCAAATAGGTAAAGCCGCAGACCCTCCTGTTTCGCTACCACCTAGTGATTGCGGCTTGTCATAACCCATCCACACTACAGCAACTTGTTTAGGGTTGAAGCCTGCAAACCATGTGTCGATATGGTTGTTGGTCGTGCCCGTTTTCCCCGCTAAATCACTACGGCCGAGTTGGCGGGCTTTTGCTGCAGTACCAATCCTTGTCACGTCTTGCATCATCGACGTCATCAAAAAGGCGTTGCGTTCATCAATGACGCGATCCGCGTCATTACCTGCTTCTACAGATTTAGTTTCTTCAAGAATTTTACCTTTGCTATCAACGATTTTGCTGATGATGAAAGGGTTGACGCGATAACCGCCATTGGCAAACACGGCATAAGCTTGCGCCATTTGCCAAGGCGTGACCGAGCCGGCGCCAAGCGCCATGGTTAAGTAAGCTGGATGGTCCTTAGCAGCAAAACCAAAGCGTGTGATGTAGTCTTGTGCGTAATCCACGCCAATTGAGTTGAGCACGCGGATAGACACCATGTTTTTAGATTTGGTGAGCGCAGTTCTTAACCGCATTGGCCCTTCATACTTTCCATCAAAGTTGTGCGGTTCCCAACTACTGCCGCTGCCCGTGAAGCTGGCGGGGAATGAAATTGGTGCATCATCAATCACGCTCGCAGGGGTAAATCCTTTCTCTAAGGCGGCAGAGTAAATAAAAGGCTTAAAGCTTGATCCTGGTTGCCGCCAAGCTTGTGTCACATGGTTGAACTTGTTGCGGTTAAAATCAAAGCCGCCTACCAGTGCACGAACAGCACCATTTTTAGGGTCTAGCGAGACGAAAGCAGACTCTACTTGCGGAAGTTGGCTGATTTTCCAACTCTCCCCCTCTTTGGTAACGCGAACAATGGAACCCACTTTAATTTTGAGTTTCTCGCTGACTTTTGCATCATGCAAAACCTTATTAACAAGTACTAGCCCAGCGCCTTCAATTTGTACGTCTTCGCCACTGGTGGTGTGGACGCGTACTGCTTTGTCGGTCACTTTTGTGACAACTGCTGGTGATAAACCACCAAAGGTTTCAATCGCATCAATCGCTTTTTCCATGTTTTGGTTAGCGTTTTCCCCTACGATTTCACTGGCGGCAATATAACCCTCTGGACCCCGGTATCCATGACGCAAATCATATTCCATGACCCCTTGCTCGATTGCCATGTTGGCAGCTTCTTGATCGGCTTTGATGATGGTGGTGTAAACCTTGAGGCCACTACTATAGATTTGCTCTTGATAACGGTCATACATGGTTTGGCGCACAATTTCCCCCACATAATCAGCCGCTAAGTCGCGTGATTGCTGTGAAGCTTTAAAGCGCAAAGGCTCTTTGAGCGCGGCTTGATAAGTGGCTTCGTCTATAAACCCAAATCGGCGCATGTCATGTAAAACTTCATGTTGGCGTTTGATGGCGCGTTTTGGATGAACAAATGGATTGTAGCTTGAAGGCGCTTTTGGCAGGCCCGCCAATAAAGCCGTTTCAGCAAGATTTAGCTTTTCTAATGGTTTGCCATAATAAACTTGAGAGGCTGCTGCAAAACCATAAGCACGCTGACCTAAGTAGATTTGATTAATGTAAAGCTCCAGAATCTTATCTTTAGGCAAGCTGTGTTCAATTTTAATCGCCAGCATGGCTTCGTTTAATTTACGTTTAAGACTACGCTCACTGGACAAGAAAAAATTACGCGCAACCTGCATGGTGATCGTGCTTGCGCCTTCTTTTGAGCCGCCTGTGACGTTGTTAATCGCGGCACGCAAAATGCCCTTGGTATCAATGCCGCCATGTTGATAAAAGCGCCTGTCTTCAATCGCAATCACTGCAGATTTCATGTTCTGCGGCACATGAGTAATGTCGACAAATGCACGACGCTCCTCACCATATTCAGCGAGTAAGTAACCATCTTCTGAGTACACCCTAAGCGGAAGTTTTGGTTGGTAGTTGGTGAGCGCTTCTAAAGACGGTAAGTCTGGATAAATCAGAGCAGCTGCAAGGCCAAGCATCAATGCAACAACAGTCAGCATCGCCAAGAATGACATGACCAGAAATAACCACCAGTTTTTTAGGAACATAAGAGTAAGCGCGTAGATGAGGTGTCAAAAAAGGTCATTATATGTGCCTTTGTGGGGCTTTAGGAATAAACGAAAGATAATTTTCGGTACACTCATTATAGGGTTTGTCTGTGGTGACGCTGGCCTATGATTTCTGGCTTCTAAATAATTAATAGTAAAGGGCATTTTTTGAAATTTGATTTTTTTGCAGACAAGAAAATGTCCGTCATTGGCGTCGATATTAGTAGCTCTGCCGTGAAAATGGTCGAGCTAACTGGTTTGGCGCATCAAAAATATCGTTTGGAGAATTATGCTACGACAGCTTTAGCTCATGAAGCGTTGGTCGATGGCAGTATTGTTAAGTTAGATCAAGTGGTCGATGCTGTCGCCAAGTGTTGGCGAGCGCTAGGAGCTAAAGAAAAAAATGTGGCATTGGCTTTGCCTACTTCTGCTGTGATTACTAAAAAAGTCATGATGAATAAAGAGTTGAGCCTTGATGAATTGGAGTCTCAGGTTCACGTGGAAGCAAGTCAATACATTCCATTTTCACTGGACGAGGTCAACATTGATTTTTGTGCTGTGGACAATGTTCCAAACGCACAAGGTGATATTGAGGTGGTCATTGCCGCATCTCGTAAAGAAAAAATCGAAGATCGCGTAGCCGCAGTTGAGGGTGCTGGATTACAAGCGGTCATTATGGATATTGACCACTATGCGATAGAAGCGGCCCTTAGTTTGGCGCCAGATTTGCTAATCAATGGCGGTCATCATCAGACCATAATGCTCGTGGACGTCGGTGCTAATAGCATGAAAATTAATGTATTACACGATATGAATTCTGTGTATATGCGTGACCAAGCATTTGGGGGCAATAAATTAACACAAGAGATTCAGCGCCATTTTAGCTTGTCTAATATGGAAGCGGAGCTAGCTAAAAAGAATAATGAACTGCCCGTGAACTATGTGGCTGATGTGCTGCAGCCTTTTTTTCAAACCTTGGTTTTGGAAATTAATCGCGCATTACAACTCCTCACCAACGGCACACAATATAGCCATGTGGATCAGATCGTCTTAGTTGGCGGGTGTGCCGCCATTCCCGATATTCAAAAGATAGTTTCTGAATTTACGCAGATTAATAGCGTTGTTTACAACCCGTTTGTTGGGATGGAGCTAGGCTCTCGCGTTAAGCAAACGCAGCTACTCAAAGATGCCTCATCTTTGGTCGTTGCTTGTGGTTTAGCGATGCGGAGCTTTGTGTGATTCGGCTCAATTTGCTTCCCCATCGCCAAATGCGGCGTGCAAGGCTGCAAAGAGAATTTAACTTTATGTTGGTCGGTACCTGTGTTGCGGCCTTAGCGGTGGTGATTTTGGGGCAAACTTACCTTTCGAGCGCTGTTGATGAGCAAGTGTCCAGAAACGCGAGGCTGAATGCTGCGATTGGTCACTATGAAAAAGATTTAGTTGAAATCAAATCGCTTAAAAGCAAAATTCATGATGTGATCGAACGTAAAAAAGTCGTTGAAAATTTACAGTTGAATCGTTCTAGAGCCGTTATTTTGTTGGATGAAATCACACGCAAATTACCAGAAGGCGTTTATCTAAAATCTCTTAAGCAACAAGGCCAAGAGATCAGTATTGTTGGCGTTGCTGATACGAATGCGCGTGTTGCAACTTTGGTACGTAATATCAATGATTCTGAACATTTGGCGTCGCCAAATTTGCTTGAGATTAAATCCGAAAGCGTTAATAACAGCCGTCAAAATATCTTTACGCTTAACCTCACTCAAAAAATAAGCGAGTCAAAAGAGGCCGCCAATTCAACCATAAGTGCAACCCAAGTGAAGAAGTTGCTGGATCATTAAACATGCGTTTAGACGATTTCAAAAATATAGATATTCAAACAGCGGGCAATCTCCCCGCACCAGTGAAAGCTGTTCTCATGGGGCTGCTATTTGGAATGATGGTGGCAGGGGGTTACTTTTTAATTTGGACGCCCTCATTAGAGGAGTTGGATACGGCCAAAAATCAAGAAGCTTCGCTTCGAATTACGCTCACTGACAAAAGAAGAATGGCGCTTAATCTCAATGCATATAAGCAGCAAATGAAAGAGATCGAAAAGACTTTTGGCACATTGCTTAAACAGTTACCTGATAAGTCGCAAATGGATGGTTTATTAACGGATATTAATCAGGCAGGTTTAGCTCAAGGTTTAGTGTTCGAGTCCTTCAAACCTTCTGATGAAGTTATCTCTGATTTTTATGCAGAAAAACCAATCTCAATCAAAGTGATTGGTAGCTACCATCAGCTAGGACATTTTGCGGAAGAGATTTCAAAGTTATCACGCATCGTTACGCTCAATAATGTGGTGATTGTGCCTCTACCAAAAGATTCAAAAGAAACAAAAGAGGGGCAGCTAGCAATGGAAGTTATCGCCAAAACTTATCGCTATCTAGACGCAGGTGAAATTGCATCCAAAAAACACATGCAGAGCTTAAATGGTGGTCAAAAATGAGCGTGATTTTGTTTGCACGTCGAGGTGTTAGGTGGATGTTCATCATGACGGGGTCATTTTTCTTAGTGGCATGCGTTGCCAATAATGGAGATGATGTTGATCAGTTCATCAATGATGTTCCCAAGGGATTGAGTCCTAAGATCCCAGCCATTCCACAACCTCAGGCCTATTCGCCAACCTTATATAACCTAGATAACAGTCTCAGTGATCCGTTCAAATCTCGAAAATCTGATGCTAAACACGGGGGAGTGCATCCTGATTTGAGTCGTCCCAAGGCGCCCCTCGAAGCCTATCCATTAGAAAGCTTGAAATTCGTTGGGTCTATTAGTAAGCCTAACCTTAAATATGCCTTGATTAAAGCGCCTGACAACACTGTTCAGCCTGTCAAATTAGGAAATTTTGTCGGGCAGAACTTCGGCGTGGTGACAGCTGTTCGTGATGACGGCATCACGCTCAAAGAGATTGTTCAAGATGAATCATCTGGCGATTGGACGGAACGTAGCGCCAGTATTAATGCGCAAGAATAAGGAAAAATGATGTTAGCGACTTGGATGAAACAGTTTAATCAATGGCTTCTTGCTGGCATGTTGGCCTTTGGATTGGCGTGGCAAGCAACACAAGCGGCAGAGCAGGTAGGCGCGGAAAACACAATTGAGAAGATTGATTTTGTTACGCAATCGAATGGACGGGTGGCAGTCAAAATTAAAACCCTCAAAGCTTTACAAAACATTCCACCAAGTTTCGCCTTGAATAATCCACCGCGTTTAGCATTCGATTTTTTAGGGGTTAAAAATGGATTAACAGGTAACACGCTTAATGCGGATCAGGGGGTGTTGAAGGTCGTTCATTTAGCAGAAGCAAAAGACCGCACACGGATTGTTTTGAATCTCACAAAATCTGTTGGGTACACCACATCAATTGCAGGGAATGAATTAACCCTACTCTTGCAAGCTAACGATGCTTCTGGTGGGGATACGCAAGTGATTAGTCGCTTTGCTGAGTCCAAGGCTGGCGATCAAAAGCATCAATTAAAAAATGTAGATTTTATGAGAGGAAAAAATGGCGAGGGCCATATTGTAATGACCTTGTCTGATGCAAACGCTGGCATCGATCTCAAACAGAAAGGCAAAGCAGTAGTGATCGACTTTATCAATGCCAGTGTCGCTGAAAATCTACAGCGTCGTTTGAACGTCATCAATTTCAATACGCCAGTCATGTATGTGGATACGATGAAAGTTGGTGCTAATACTCGGGTGGTGATTGAGCCAAAAGGCAATTGGGAGCAATCGGCCTATCAAACAGATAAGAAATTTGTTGTCGATATTCGTCCAATATTGGATGACCCTAATAAATTGGTACAAGGCAGTAAAGCAGGATATTCAGGCGAAAAGCTTTCACTTAACTTTCAAAACGTCGATGTGCGCACTGTATTGCAAGTCATTGCGGATTTTACAGGGCTTAACATCATTACCAGTGATACCGTCACTGGTAATATCACTATTCGCTTAAAAGATGTGCCTTGGGACCAAGCCTTAGACATTGTGATGCAAAGCAAGGGGTTAACCCAGCGAAAAAATGGCAATGTGGTGGTGGTCGCCCCCTCAGATGAGGTCGCGGGTAAAGAGCGGGCTGATCTTGAAGCGAAAAGAGCTATTGAAGACTTAGAGCCGCTGCGTACAGAAGTATTTACTTTGCGATATCAAAAAGCGGAAGCTTTTAAGAATATTTTGACTGGTACAAATACGGGTGGAACAGACGGGAGAACTAACAGCATTCTCACCAAGCGTGGAAGCGCTGTGTGGGACCCAAGAACTAACACGATTTTTGTGCAAGATACCGTTAAAAAACTTGAAGAGGTTCAAACGATCATCAACAAAACCGATGTGCCAGTCAAACAAGTATTGATTGAATCACGTCTAGTCGTTGCTGATGAAAAATTCGGTAAAAGTTTAGGGGCTAAGTTCGGCATTAATACTTCGCTTAGAAGTGGCAGTAACTCGCTTACGGTAGGCGGTAGTTTGGGGACGACTGATTTAATGACTAATTTAGCCGTGGCGAACCCAGCAGGAAGTTTGGGTCTAAGTTTACTGACTTTTGGTAAAAGCACTTTGTTGAATCTTGAGCTTTCTGCGCTTGAAACAGATAAGCGCGGAAAAGTGATTTCAAGTCCACGCGTGATTACCGCTAATCAACAAAAAGCAGTGATTGAGCAGGGGACTGAAATTCCATATATCACTCCAGCCTCAGCCGCATCCACGACGCCGGCAGTCGCATTCAAGAAAGCTGTGCTCAGCTTGGAGGTGACGCCACAAATCACCCCAGATAATCGGATTATTATGGATTTGTATGTAAAGAAAGACGCTGTTGGGCAGGTGTTTAATAATGTGCCTTCAATTGATACGCAAAATGTACGTACACAAGTGTTGGTAGGCAACGGTGAAACAGCGGTGCTGGGGGGTATATTTGAGCAGGCTGAGCGTATCGATTTATCTAAAGTCCCTTTCTTTGGCGACTTGCCGTTTGTTGGGAATGCGTTTAAAAATACGGTTCGCCAAAATGAAAAAACAGAGTTGCTGATTTTTGTGACACCTAAAGTCGTCGATGATAGTTTGTCGATTCGATAAGTCATTTGGAGATATTAAAGCGAGCTAAGATAAGCAATATCTGACAATCGATTAAGATTCCCTTAAAATGCCTATCATGTAAGTGATGGGCATTTTTATTGCCTGAATGGATTTCTAAATTGCCTAAAATATTTTTTGTTGGCTTGATGGGTGCGGGTAAAACCACAGTGGGAAGATTTTTGGCTAAAAATCTAGCATTGGATTTTTATGATACCGATCAAGAGATAGAGAGGCGCACGGGTGTGCGCGTACCAACCATTTTTGAAATGGAGGGTGAAGCTGGCTTTCGTAAGCGCGAGGTGGGCATGATTGACGAGCTCTCGCAGTTAGATAATATTGTCTTAGCCACCGGCGGCGGCGCAGTGCTATCCGCGGAAAATCGTGAGCATCTTGCTAGTCGTGGTGTGGTGATTTATTTGCGTGCGAGTGTGCACGATTTATATTTGCGCACCCGCTTTGACCGCAATCGTCCACTTTTACAAAATACGAATCCACAGGCTAAGCTTGAGCAGCTGTTTGCTCAGAGAGATCCTTTATATCGTGAAGTTGCCCATCATATTGTCGATACAGGCAATCAACCCGTGATTAATATCGTGGAAAAAATCCAAGAATTATTAGGTTACTCAACATCGGAACCACAAAGCTAATGTCATCAACTATGCAAACGCTACAAGTCTCTTTGGGTGACCGTAGTTATCCAATTCATATTGGCCAGAATTTACTTAGCCAAGCAGATTTGATTCTGCCGCATCTTAAGCGCAAACAAGTCGCTATTGTTAGCAATACAACTGTTGCACCTTTATATATGGCAAAACTGGCTGAGCCACTTCGTGCTGCTGGCGTTAAGGTAATTGAGATTATCTTGCCAGATGGCGAAGCCTATAAAAATGGTGAAACGCTTAACCTTATATATGATGCGCTCCTACAAAACCGTTGTGAACGAAGCACTACGCTGATTGCTTTAGGTGGCGGGGTGATTGGCGATATGACGGGTTATGCTGCTGCAACCTATTTGCGCGGCGTGCCATTTATTCAAATTCCGACAACACTTTTATCGCAAGTCGATTCGTCTGTGGGTGGCAAAACAGGGATCAACCATCCTCTGGGTAAAAACATGATAGGCGCGTTCTATCAGCCGCAACTAGTCTTAGCTGATACTGAAACGCTCAAAACTTTGCCAGCCAGAGAGCTTTCCGCTGGCGTGGCAGAAGTGATTAAGTATGGTCTCATTCGTGATGTTAAATTCTTTGATTGGCTGGAATTGAATATGGCTAAGCTCATGGGGTTGGATACAGCAGTGACTTCAGAAGCCATTTATCGCTCATGCCAAAACAAAGCCGATGTCGTGGCTGCCGACGAACATGAAACGGGAGAGCGTGCTACGCTTAACTTAGGCCACACGTTTGGTCATGCAGTAGAAAACGCATTGGGCTATGGTGTTTGGCTGCATGGCGAGGCTGTGGCAGCTGGCACAATGATGGCAGCAGACTTATCAAACCGCCTGGGTTGGTTAAGTGATGCTGAAGTCGTGCGTATTGCTAACATTTTCAAAGCGGCCAACTTGCCGATTGAAGCGCCAAAATTGGGTGTGGATAAATATATCGATTTGATGGGTTTGGATAAAAAAGTGGTGGATGGAAAAATTCGCCTCGTCTTACAACAAGGAATTGGCAAGTCTGTGGTGACGAGTGATTACCCTGCTGAAATCCTCCGTCAAACATTGGCATTGGCTTAATTATGAAAACACTCGCAAGTTATGCTGCAAATCCTGATCAGTCTCGTGGCAGAAAATTCCAAGAATCTGACCCGCAAGGCCGTAACCAATTCCAGCGTGACCGTGACCGCATTATTCATTCCAGCGCATTTCGACGCTTGGAATATAAAACACAGGTATTTGTAAATCACGAAGGTGATTTATTCCGCACACGTTTAACCCACAGTATCGAAGTTGCGCAAATTGGCCGTGCCATTGCACGTAATCTTAATTTGCATGAAGACCTTGTAGAAGGTATTGCCCTTGCACACGACTTGGGCCACACGCCGTTTGGCCATGCCGGCCAAGATGCCCTCAATGAGTGCATGCGTGACTTTGGCGGCTTCGAACACAATCTACAATCACTTCGCGTGGTAGATTTGCTTGAGCAGCGCTATGCAGAGTTTGATGGTTTAAACCTTACATTTGAACTGCGTGAAGGTATTCTTAAACATTGTTCATTAAATAATGCGAAGTTGTTAGGTGATGTGGGTGAGCGTTTTATTAATAAAGAGCAACCGTCGCTTGAAGCGCAGCTTACTAACTTGGCTGACGAGATCGCTTATAACAACCACGATGTGGATGATGGCTTGCGTTCAGGGCTCATTACTTTAGAGCAGTTGGAAGAAGTCACCCTGTTTGCTGATAATCTGAATAAGGTACGTTCGCAACATCAAGACCTAACAGGTCGTCGGCTTATTCATGAAACTGTACGCCGCATGATTAACGCGCTGGTGGTAGATCTTTGCGCGCAAAGTAGCACTAATATTGCCGACGCTGCGCCAAAAACCATCGCTGATGTTCGTCACAGCGCCATGCTGATTAGCTTTAGCCCAACGATGCGCGAGCAACAAACTGAACTCAAACGCTTTTTGCGTACTAATCTTTATCAGCACTACCGTGTGAATCGCATGACTTCAAAAGCCCAGCGTATTGTGCGTGATTTGTTTCAGATCTTTATGCAAGATGTGAAACTCATGCCCGATGAGTTCCAACAAAGAGCAAAGTTAGATAGCCCGACAGATCAAGCCCGTGCAGTTGCTGATTACATTGCTGGCATGACAGACCGCTATGCAATAAGAGAGTATCAGCGCTTATTTACGGTTTCGGATCGTGAGCTATAAGGCAAGATATCAAGCGCTAAGGGCTGGTTTATCTAGATTTCTATCTTTTTTGTTGCAAAAAAACAACAAAATTTCGTTTGTTGTCAAAAAACATACAACTTTACTTGCTAACCTTGCTTTTGGTTTGGCATACTCTCATCACCTTCATGGGGTAAATATGCCTTCATGAAGAAATAAAATCTTAGGAGAAATATATGAACAAGAAATTAGGTTTAGCAGTTGCTGGTGCTTTAGTAGCATTCTCATCTGCAGCTAACGCTGGTATCACATTGCCAGCTGGTGACTGGACTGTTGACATCGGTGGTAACGTTAATGCGTTTTACCAACACACAACTGGTTCTGGTGCAGCAAAATCAAACTCAATCAACACTGGTTTGTTGCCAGCAGCGATTGGTATTGGCGGCAAAACACGTCAAAATGATTTAGACGTTGCTTTCCAATTCACATTCTTCACTGGTACAGACAGCACAAACAACGCTATTGATGCTGGCTCACACGGTTACGGTGCTAACGCAGCCCTTGGTATGAATAGCTTGAACATTCGTCAAGCATTCATGACAGTTGGTGACGCTTCATGGGGTCAAATCAAACTAGGTCGTGACCTAGGCGTGTTTGAATCTGATGCTATCTTGTCAGACATGACATTGTTGGGCGTTGGTACACCAGCTGGTGGTGGTAACACAACATTAGGTCGTATCGGTTTCGGTTACCTATATGCTGACTGGAAAACACAAATCCAGTACTCAACACCAAATTGGAATGGTTTCCAATTGACTGGTGCTATCGACACACCATGGGCTTCAAACAATGCAGCTGATGCATACACACAAGAAGACATGGGCTTCGAAGCTAAAGCAACATATGACTTCGCAGCTAACGATGTAACTGGCCGTGTATGGGTTGGTGGTATCACACAAAAAGTTAACTTGGTTGCTGCAGGTACTAACGTAGGTACATCAACGTCTCCAGTTCTTTCTACAGGTGGTAGCTACACAGCTTCAGGTTTTGACTTGGGCGGTAAGGTAGCTTACGCTGGTGCTGAGTTGGTTGCTTCTTACTACTCAGGTGAAGGCATTGGCCGCACTGGTTTCTTGCTAGGTGGCACTACTGGTGCTAACACAACTAAGACTGAGTCTGATGGTTACTATGTACAAGGTACATACAAATTGCCAGGCGTTGGTACTAAACTTGGTTTGAGCTATGGCGAATCAAATGTTGATTCTGCTACAGTTAAAAATCAAAACAACTCATGGATCGTTGGCGCATACCACCCACTTACTAAGTCAGTTAACTTAGTAGCTGAGTACACATACGCTAAGCAGGAAGTTACTGCTACTGCTGACACAAACAGCAAAACAGTTTCTCTTGGCGCGATCATGTTCTTCTAAGATTAATTTCTTAGTTTGATCTGATATAACGGCACCTTCGGGTGCCGTTTTTGTTTAAATGAATATAATCGAAAGTTTTCTATGAAATATTTATTCTTGTTGGTTGGGTTTGGACTCACAGGTTGCTATGCTTTGAATAATGCTGAAGGAGCTAGACAGCCAGTGAAATCTGTAGATATAAGGCAGGGAATTTATAAAACTACATGTAGTGGCTTGGCTGAGGCATGGCCTCAATGTTTAGAGAAAGCTAAAGAGACTTGTAAAAATGGTTATGAAACAATTGATCGTGTGCAAACGCCAGTTGGTGCAAAACGAGAACTCACGTTTAGATGTAAATAATTGTTGTTGGGCTTAATTGACCATCAGTTAGTTTGTTGTCGTCAATAATTTATTTAGCTTGTCGGTAATGCTTTTAACTACTGGGTGCCAGTCATTTGTTTGTTTTTGCCTAAAAAGACTAGCAGAGGCATACCATGGGCTATGGTCTTTATCTAACATCCACCGATAGTCTGGGTTGAATGGCAACATAATCCAGATAGTTTTGTTTAAAGCGCCTGCTAGGTGGGCAACAGCGGTGTCAACACTAATCACTAGGTCTAGGTTTTCAATGAGTGCCGTTGTATCAGAAAAATTATTTAGTTTTTCGGCGTGATTTTGGATACCAAACTCCTTTATCAGAGTTAAATCATTCACTCTGTACTCTTTTTGAAGCGAATGAAATTCAAATGGCAATGCCAGAATAGGCTTAAGATCATCTAGCTTAATATTTCGATTATGGTCATTAGGATGTTGTATTGAGCCTGACCAGGCTAGGCCAACTCGTAATTTTGTTTTTTTGCCTAATTTAGTATCCCATTTCTTATTTTTTGTTGGATCGGATTTCAAATATGGCGCAGATGATGGAATGTTATCTAATTGAGTTTTAAAGGCTAATGGCAAGCTCATAATTGGGCATTGAAAATCAAAACTAGGCAATCTTTTACCAGATTCAATGATAGTCATATGAGGATAAGTCGTTGATATTAAGTCCAGTAGTGCTGGGCGCGCTTCCAAAATTACTTCCGCGTTGAGTTTCTCTATCATCGGAATATAACGGCAAAACTGGATAAAATCACCATAGCCCTGCTCTGGGTAAATGAGGATTTTTTTATTCTCGATGGATTCTTTACCAAGCCATAACGGCTCATTGAATTTGCGTACTGATTTTTTGGCGAAGCTTTTCCAGCGCCATTCATAAAGAATCCAGCCATCCTCAAAATCACCCATGAGAATTTTTAGTAAAGATTTGTTCCAATAATTATCTACATGACCTGGGTCGAGTTTTGTACATTCATCATAATCGTTCAATGCAGCTTGCGTTTGTTGTAGGGCCTGATAAGAAAGTCCACGATTGCTATAAGCATCTGCATAGCGCTTATCAATATCAATGGCTTTGTTAAAACATATAATTGACTCTTCTATCTTATTGAGCTTTTTGAGTGCAAGCCCAAGGTTATTATAGAGTTGTGGGCTGCTTGGATTTAATGAAATCGCTTTTTGAAATGCTAGAGCTGCCTCTGAGGGTTGATTGTTGGTAAGTAGACTTATGCCAAGGTTATTATGAGAGTCGGCAGTATTTGGATTTATTTTGACTGCGCTTTCGAAGGCGTTAATCGCCTCTTGGTGCTTTCCAAGCGCCTGTAAATTAATACCAATATTGTTAAATGCATCAATTGATTTAGGATCTAATTTAAGTATTTTTTCAAAATACTTAACTGACTCAGATAGCTGATTTTGAGATTTTAGAGCTAGTGCCAAGTTGCGAAGTACCATTAACTGGTTGGCATCTATGCTTAAAGACTTTTCAAGAAACTTACAGCCCTCTTTAAGTTTTCCTTGCTGTAAATATACAGTTCCTAGGCTATTGAGTATTGGTGGAAAGTTTGGATAGATTGTTCTTAATTTTTCGAATCCTAAAGCAGCTTCTTCAAACTTTCCTGCTTGTTGAAAAGATTGTGATTGCTGTAGGAGCTGTTCTGGCGATAGATTGTTTAATGATTTCATGTTTTTCAAAATTTCAATTCATTCATTAAAAGTATATAGAGTTACAATCAAACTATGAACTCTATTGCTTATTTTATTCGACTAACTAGTCAACAAATTGTTGAGCAGCTTGGATTGGAAAAATCTGAAGCTTTCAATGAAATGAAAGTGCTAATGCGACATTTATTGGCGGTTGATGCATCATGGTTAATTGGGCACGAAGCTGATGTTATAGATGCCAATCAACAAGAAGCTTTTGAGGCGCTGGTGCAACGTCGCTTAAGTGGTGAGCCCATTGCTTACATCCTTGGCTATCGTGAGTTTTATGGTTTGGCGCTCAAAACTACGCCTGCGACGCTTATTCCTCGTTCAGATACCGAAACTTTGGTCGAAGCCGCACTATTAAAAATTCCACAGAAAGCTAGCTTCAATATTTTGGACTTGGGAACTGGAACTGGTGCGGTGGCTTTGGCAATCGCTAGCCAGCGACCGCAAGCCAAAATAAATGCTGTCGATGCTTCTGCAAGTGCATTGCGTGTCGCTTTAGAAAACGCTCAAAGCCTAACATTACAGAATGTTCGCTTGATTGAGAGCGATTGGTTTTCAGCACTTGAAGGTGAAAAGTTTAATGTCGTTGTGACTAATCCACCTTACATCGCCCAAGATGATGAACATCTAAAACAAGGTGATTTACGCTTTGAACCAATCGCGGCATTGGCTTCAGGGGTGGATGGTTTGGATGATCTTCGCAAGATTATTCAAGATGCCCCTGATTATCTCAACCACAATGGCTGGCTAATGTTAGAGCATGGATATGACCAAGCAGATGCCGTTGCCACATTATTAAAAGCACGAGGCTTTAGCCAAGTTGACCATGCAATGGACATCGCAGGCATACGGCGCGTCACATTTGGCGCAATTTAACACGGCCATAGTATAATCAGTATATGTCACAACATTCATCCGTCGGCATTGTTGCCCCTCAAATTGCACATTTCAATGAGCCACTGACGCTAAAAAGCGGTCAAGTGCTGCCTCAGTTCAATCTTATTTATGAGACTTACGGCGAGCTTAATGCCGATAAATCTAATGCGGTGCTGATTTGTCATGCGCTTTCTGGGCATCATCATGTGGCTGGCAAGCATAGTGAAGATGACAAAAGTCCTGGCTGGTGGGATAACCTCATTGGCCCCGGCAAACCGCTAGACACCAATAAATTCTTTGTGATTGGCCTCAATAATCTTGGCGGCTGTCATGGCAGCAGTGGCCCACTTAGTACTAATCCTGATACAGATAGGCCTTGGAGTGCAAACTTTCCAATTGTGACGGTTGAGGATTGGGTCAATTCTCAAGCGCGATTGGCTGACTACTTAGGTATTAAGCAACTCGCTGCGGTGCTGGGCGGTAGTTTGGGCGGCATGCAAGCCTTACAATGGTCGATCGCTTATCCAGAACGCATTCGCAATGCATTGGTGATTGCTTCTGCCCCTAATTTAACAGCTCAAAATATTGCATTTAACGAAGTCGCGCGCCAAGCGATTATTACTGACCCTGAATTTTACGAAGGTGATTACTACAATCATGGCGCTGTGCCTCGTCGAGGTTTACGGATTGCCCGAATGTTGGGACATATCACCTACTTGAGTGATGACGCGATGGGTACAAAATTTGGCCGTAAATTACGTGATGGTGCTATTAAATATGGATTCGATGTCGAGTTTGAAATGGAATCTTATTTACGCTACCAAGGTGATAAATTTGCCGGTGAATTTGATGCTAATACCTATTTACGTATGACACGCGCTTTGGATTATTTTGATCCTGCGTTTGAGCACGGTGGCGATTTGTCTGCTGCGCTGTCTAAAGTAACAGCGGACTTTTTAGTGGTTTCATTCACTAGTGATTGGCGTTTTTCACCAGCGCGTTCACGCGAAATTGTCAAAGCCCTGCTAGATAATGAGCTTTCAGTGAGCTATGCGGAAGTGACTGCGGCACACGGCCACGATGCATTTTTAATGCCAGATGCGCATTATCACAACATCATGCGTGCTTACTTTGCAAAGATTGAGGTGTGATATGGGGAATTTAGAAAAAAATATCGCGCTTAATGCTGAAAATCGTGCTGATTTTGCCTTAATTACCAAATGGATTTCCCCAAATGCTAAGGTGTTGGATTTGGGTTGTGGTGATGGTGCTTTGCTGACCAAGCTTCGCAAGACCCATAATGTGCGTGCTTATGGTGTTGAGAAAGATGATGCCAACTGGCTAAATGCCATGAACAATCGGATTGACGTCATTCAAATGGACTTGGAGTCAGGGTTGTCTGGCTTTGAAGCACAGTCTTTTGATGTGGTGATTTTGTCGCAAACATTGCAAGCGGTGCTGAACACAGAAGCGATTGTGAAAGAGATGCTTCGCGTTGGTCGTGAAGTAATTGTGACCTTTCCAAATTTTGGTTATTGGCGCTATCGTTTTCAATTAGCGCTAGGCGGTCATATGCCTGTATCTGATAATTTGCCATATCAATGGTATGACACGCCGAACGTGCATTTATGCACAATTCACGACTTTGATGAATTTTGCCGCAAAAGCGATATTGTTATTCAAGAGCGCTTGGTACTTACTGACAAAGAGGCTGTGCACTTCATGCCGAATATGATGGGTGCTTTGGCGATGTATCGCCTACGTTCTAAATAAGTTTGAGCAGCCCCAGTAAACCAAACCCTAGCACCAGCAATCCGCTCACGCGTCTTACCCAAATATTTTGCAATACAGTTTTTAGCTTTACAGCAGCCATGCCCATAGCGATTAAAGTTGGCAGAGTGCCTAGCCCAAAGGCTAGCAGCAGCAAACCGCCATTGATTGCATTGCCTGTTGCAATCGCCGCAATCAGAACGCTGTAAACTAAGCCGCACGGCAACCACCCCCATAATATACCTAAGATAAAAGCCTGCTTAAAATTTTGTACGGGAATGTAACGCTTTGAATAAGGCTGCAAAGTTTTCCAAATCACTTTTCCAGCGGCTTCTAAATAAGTCACACCGTGCCAAATGCCAGCCAAATAAAGGCCAAGCGTAATCAGCATTAAACTACTGATGCCATATAAAACCTGTTGAACGGGTAGAACGTGCTGAAGAAAAAAGCTGGATGCTCCAACTAACCCAGCAATTGTGCCAGCAAGGGTATAGCTTAAAATTCTGCCTGTGTTGTACGCTAATAAAAAAGGCAATTTGGTTTTGTGATGAGGTAAGTGCATGCTAACGGCACTAACAATGCCCCCACACATGCCGACACAATGGCCACCACCAAGCAGCCCCACCAAAAAAGCACTCATTAAACTTAATTCAAGCATGTTGATATTGTGGCATGAGTCACTGCTTTTCGGGTAATGTTGAGCCTATGAAAAATAACGACCACTTTTTACAAGCTCTGCTTAATAAGCGCATGTTGATTTGCATTTTCACGGGCTTTAGCTCCGGCTTGCCGCTTTATATTTTAATTAGCTTGTTACCGGCTTGGCTGAAAAGCGAAGGTGTTTCGCTTAAAGAGATTGGCTTGTTTGCGCTTATTGGACTGCCATTCACTTGGAAATTTATTTGGGCACCTTTGTTTGATAGATATGCGCCGCGATTAGGCCGACGTCGTGGATGGCTGCTCATTACGCAAATCGGCTTATTAGTCACATTGCCAGTTTTCGGCTTCTTTCACCCGCAGTTAGATATTGCAACCATCGCTTACTTTTGCTTTTTAGTCGCATTTTTAAGTGCCAGCCAAGATGTGGTGCTTGACGCCTATCGTCGAGAACTACTGCCAGATGATGAACTTGGCCTTGGCAATGCAGTGCATGTAAATGCTTACAAGATCGCCAGCTTGGTGCCGGGCTCTTTGTCACTAATCTTGGCAGACCACATGGACTGGTCCAGTGTGTTCATGATTACGGCTTTATTTATGTTGCCAGGCTTGTTGATGACCTTGCTGATTACTGAGCCAGCACTCAAAAACAACACGCCAAAAACTTTACGTGCGGCAGTGGTTGAGCCTTTCCAAGAGTTTATTGCACGTAATGGCTTGAAAAGCGCTTTAACAGTATTGCTTTTTATCTTCTTGTATAAATTAGGCGACAGCATGGCGACGGCATTGGCAACGCCATTTTATTTAGAAATGGGATTTAGTAAAACAGAAATTGGCTTGGTTGCAAAAAATGCAGGACTTTGGCCAAGTGTGATTGGAGGCATGCTGGGTGGCATTTGGATGATGCGTTTAGGCATTAGTCGTGCGCTTTGGATTTTTGGTGCAGTGCAGATGATTGCCATTTTAGGCTTTGCTTGGCTGGCGACAGTTGGCCATAGCTTGCCTTGGCTGGCATTGGTGATCGGTTTGGAAGCCTTGGGCGTTGGTCTTGGCACGGCTGCATTTGTGGCCTTTATTGCACAAACCACAAATCCACTTTATACCGCCACGCAGTTTGCACTGTTTACTAGTTTGGCGGCTGTGCCACGTACTTTTGCCAATGCTGCAACAGGCTACTTGGTGGAGTACTTCGGCTGGACACATTTCTTTGTGCTGTGTTTTATCTTGGCGATTCCTGGCATGTTGTTGCTTTTAAAAGTCGCGCCTTGGCACAAGGATTAATGGGCATGTCTAAGCCGCTCTGTTCGGGTATAATTCTGTTTTTTCGAGTAGGAGCTAAACATGCCTATTTATGATTATCAATGTACAAGCTGTGGCTTCAAGAAAGAAGTGATGCGCAAGGCCAGTGAGCCTAGCGTTACCGCATGTCCAGAATGCAAAAAAGAGACCTTTGCTAAGCAAGTGTCAGCGCCTGCATTCCAATTGAATGGCACAGGCTGGTACGCCACAGACTTCAAAGGCGGCACATCTAAGCCAAGCATAAGCTCGGCTGAAACTAAGACGGAAGCTGCTCCTGCAGCTTGTTCTACAGGTTGTGCTTGTCACTAACGCTAAGAGAGCTATGAAAAAAAACTTTATTACAGGTTTGTTGGTGTTAGTACCACTCTTTATCACTGTTTGGGTACTCAGTACATTAATCAGTGTGATGGATCAAAGCTTATTGCTTTTACCTGTTGAGTGGCGCCCAGAAGCGCAATTTGGTCGCCAGATTCCTGGTATTGGTGCAATTTTGACCTTGCTGATTATCTTATTCACAGGCGTCATTGCGACAAACTTCTTTGGCAAGCGTTTGGTTTTGCTTTGGGAAGCCATGCTCGCTCGCGTGCCAGTCGTTAAGTCTATTTACTCAAGCGTTAAGCAAGTTTCAGATACTTTGTTTTCTGATTCTGGCAATGCTTTCCGCAAGGCTTTGTTGGTGCAGTATCCACGCCAAGGTTCTTGGACAATTGCCTTTTTAACTGGTCGCCCAGGTGGCGATGTGGCCAATCATCTTAAAGGTGATTACGTCAGTGTTTATGTCCCAACAACGCCTAATCCAACGTCAGGTTTTTTCTTGATGATGCACCAAAGCGATGTAGTTGAATTACACATGAGTGTGGATGAAGCATTGAAATATATTATTTCAATGGGTGTGGTTGCACCAGTTTTACCGCACACCCTAGAACACGATCCTGGTGTTGATGAAACATCAGATGCCTAATTAACTTTTAACATTAATTTTTCAAAAGAACTTTATTAATATGCGTACTCATTATTGCGGACATGTAAACCGCGACCTCATTGGCCAAACAGTAACTTTATGTGGTTGGGCGCATCGTCGCCGTGACCATGGGGGCGTGATTTTTATCGATTTGCGTGACCGTGAAGGCATGGCGCAAATCGTCATTGATCCAGACACCCCAGAAACGTTTGCGATTGCAGAAACAGTTCGTAGTGAGTTTGTGTTGAAAGTCACGTGTAAAGTACGCGCACGTCCTGAGGGAACTGTGAACCCAAACATGCCAACTGGTGAAGTGGAAATGTTGGCGACAGAGATTGAAGTTCTCAATCCGTCACTCACGCCCCCATTTATGTTGGATGATGAGAATTTGACAGAGACCGTGCGTCTTGAGCACCGTTATATTGACCTACGTCGTCCAGCCATGCAAAAGAACATGATGCTACGTTACCGCGTAGCTAAAACGTTGCGTGACCATTTGGATAGCAATGGTTTTATTGAAGTTGAAACGCCAATGTTAACGCGTAGCACCCCAGAAGGCGCACGTGACTACTTGGTGCCAAGCCGTGTGCATCATGGCATGTTCTTCGCCTTGCCACAGTCACCACAGCTGTTCAAACAATTGTTGATGGTGTCAGGTTTTGACCGTTATTTCCAAATCACGAAATGTTTCCGAGACGAAGATTTGCGTGCGGACCGTCAGCCAGAATTTACCCAAGTGGATATTGAAACTTCATTCTTGGGTGAAGAAGAGATTATGAACATCGTTGAAGACATGATTCGTAAGATGTTCAAAGGCGTGCAAGATATCGACTTGCCAGCAAAATTCCCACGTATGCCATTCTCTGAAGCCATGACACGTTATGGTTCAGACAAGCCAGATATGCGTGTAACGCTTGAAATCACTGAACTTTCAGATGTGATGAAAGATGTCGATTTCAAAGTATTTGCGGGCGCAGCCAATATGGAAAATGGCCGCGTTGCTGCCTTGCGCGTGCCCAACGGCGCTGCTATCAGCCGTTCTGAAATTGACGCTTACACTGAATTCGTGAAAATTTATGGTGCTAAAGGTTTAGCGTACATTAAGATTAACGACATCACGCAATTAAACGAAGAGGGCTTGCAAAGCCCGATTGTGAAGAACATTCACCAAACAGCATTAAAAGCGATTATTGAGCGCACAGGTGCACAAAATGGGGATATCGTGTTCTTCGGTGCGGACAAAACTAAAGTGGTGAACGAAGCTTTAGGCGCGCTGCGTCTTAAAGTTGGTCACGACAAAGGCCATGTCGATGGCCGTGCTTGGGCGCCTTTATGGGTAGTTGATTTCCCAATGTTTGAACATGATGAAGAAGCCGACCGTTGGGTTGCGCTACACCATCCGTTTACATCACCAAAAGATGGTCATGAGGACTTGCTTGGGACCAACCCAGGTGCATGTTTATCTAAAGCTTATGATATGGTGCTGAATGGTTGGGAAGTCGGTGGCGGTTCAGTGCGTATCCATAAGCAAGAAGTACAATCAAAAGTATTTGATGCATTAAAAATTAGCAAAGAAGAAGCTCAAGAGAAATTCGGCTTCTTGCTAGATGCGCTTCAATATGGCGCGCCTCCACACGGCGGTTTGGCATTTGGACTAGATCGTTTGGTGACTTTAATGGCAGGTGCAGAGTCCATCCGTGACGTGATTGCTTTCCCAAAAACACAGCGTGCACAATGCTTGATGACCAATGCACCAAATGAGGTAGATGAAAAACAACTACGAGAATTACATATTCGAGTGCGCACACAAAACGTGGCGGGCGCTTAAGAAGAAAGAAAAGGCGCTTTGAACAGCGCCTTTTTTATTTCAGCCTCAATAAGAAATTGATTTCGCCACCTTACAAAACACCCGTTTCTGTTTTAGTGTTGATCCACACGGCTGATTTAAAAGTCTTACTAATCGAGCGTGCGGATAAAGCGGGATTTTGGCAGTCGGTGACGGGAAGCATTGAGGCTGAAGATGCAACGCTGCAAGATACGGCAATTCGCGAAGTGCTTGAGGAAACTGGTTTAGATGCCACGCAATTCAAGCTTGAAGATTGGGAATTCGCCCAAACATATGAAATATACGAACACTGGCGTTATCGTTATGCACCAGGTGTCACCCAAAATATAGAGCATATATTTGGTTTGGAATTGCCAGCACCTGTTGATGTCAAATTAGCACTCAATGAGCATGTGGCTTATGAGTGGGTAGACTGGCGCGAGGCGGCCAAGCGTGTTTTCTCTTGGACAAATGTGGAGGCGCTTCGATTGCTCGGTGAGCGCCACCAATTAACCCTTTAACGGAATTGTGATGCAAATTTCTGCGATTAAATTTGAACCCTACCAAGCCCGCAATGATGAAGATTTGCAGGCGCGTATTATTGTGGCTAAACAAAAGCTTGGTAAAAAGTTAGTGATTCTTGGACACCACTATCAGCAAGAAGGCGTGTATCGCCATGCTGACTTCACCGGTGACTCTCTTAAGCTTTCTCGTTTTGCCGCTGAAACAGATGCCGAATATATCGTGTTTTTAGGTGTGCATTTTATGGCTGAAGTGGCCGATATTCTTTCACGCCCTGAGCAAGTTTCCATCTTGCCAGACCTCTCAGCTGGATGTTCTATGGCCGACATGGCTAATTTGGCTAAAGTGGAGCGTTCACGCCGTGAATTATCTAAAGTGCTGGATTTTGATGAAAAAATTACGCCAGTGACTTATATTAATTCAGCTGCGGATTTGAAAGCTTTCTGTGGCGAACATGGCGGCATTGTGTGTACCTCAACGAATGCGCCAAAAATCTTGGAATGGGCATTCCAGCAAAAAGAAAAAGTCTTGTTTTTCCCTGACCAAAACTTAGGTCGTTGGAGTGGCTACAAAATGGACATTCCACTTGAGCAAATGCCAGTTTGGGATCCAGACCAGCCGATGGGCGGCCTCACTGAAGAGCAAATTAAAAACGCGAAGATTTTGCTTTGGAAAGGTCACTGCGCGGTACATCAAATGTTCCGTGAGCAAAACATCACTAAATTCCGTGCAGAGCATCCTGAAGGTTTGGTAATTTCGCACCCTGAGTCGCCTTTTGAGGTGTGTTTGAACTCAGACTATGTAGGCTCAACTGAATACATCTTGAAGACGGTTTCTGATGCGCCTGCAGGCACTCATTGGCTAGTCGGCACTGAGCTTAACTTGGTCAATCGTTTAGCTGAGCAAATGAAGCCGAAAGGTAAAACAGTACAGTTTATGTCCCACGTGGTTTGTGAGTGCTCAACCATGGCGCGTATTGACCCACAGCACTTAGCTTGGACTTTGGAAAATTTAGTTGAAGGTAACGTTGTCAACCAAATTAAAGTGCCGGCGCATGAAGCTAAGCTTGCCAAACTCACTTTGGACCGCATGTTAGCGGTGTCCTAAATTCTTGAGGCGAATGAGTGCATCACACGCTAAACATCGCCACCTTTAATATCCACAAGGGCTTATCACATTTTAATGCGCGCTTTTCGCTGCATGAGCAACGCGAGTTATTGCGAACTTTGCAGCCTGATATTGTTTTTCTGCAAGAAGTCCGCGACGAACATGCGCCGCATAGTAAGCGCTTTAGCAATTGGCCCAAAGCTGGCCAAGCTTCTTTTTTAGCTGATGCAATTTGGCCGCACTTTTCTTACGGCAAAAATTCAGTTTACCCAGCTGGTCATCATGGTAATGCCTTGCTCTCAAAATTTCCCATTGTCGCTGAGAAGAATGCCGACATTTCCGCACACAGCACAGAAGAGCGTGGCATGTTGCATTGCACTATTCAAATCCCAAAATGGGATAAGCCTTTGCACGCCATTTGTGTGCATCTTGGATTATTTGCGCGTTGGCGCCATACCCAATTACAAATGGTGGCTGACTATATTGCCTCCAATGTACCTGCAGATGAGCCCTTAATGATTGCGGGTGATTTTAACGATTGGACGACCCGTGCGGGTAGCGTGTTTGCAGGCAAGCTGGGCTTGCATGAGGTGTTTGAAAATCACACAGGTCGCCACGCGAGAAGCTTCCCCTCCTTTTTTCCTATGTTGAGTTTAGACCGCGTATATGTCCGTGGTTTCCATATTCAACATGCCGAAGTGCACTCAGGCGCACGCTTTATTAAAATGTCCGACCATGCAATTCTCAGCGCAACGCTTACGAAAAGATGAGCAAATTTATTCAAGGCAACTTCATTACACTCCTGCGCAATGGCCAAGAGTATTTCCCTGCACTAGAAGCTGCGATTGATGCCGCTAATCATGAAATTTATCTAGAAACCTATATCTACCAGGCGGATAAAGTGGGCTTGCAAATAGGCCAAGCCTTGATGCGTGCAGCACAGCGCGGGGTTTCAGTTTGTTTGTTGCTTGATGGTTTTGGTAGCCAAGATTTAGCCCATTCCTATATTCAAAGTTTGGTGCTGGGCGGTGTGCGAGTGATGTTTTATCGCACTAAAATTTCACCTTGGACACTTAAGCGAAATCGTTTGCGGCGCTTGCATCGTAAGGTGGTCGTGATTGATAGAAAAGTCGGATTTGTGGGTGGCATTAATATTATTGACGATTACGACGTACCTAGCGACGCTACCCCTAGGGTGGATTATGCGGTTCGAATTGAGGGCGGTTTGCTACCCTTACTATATGCGAGCGTGCACAAGCTTTGGCGTCGTATTGCATGGTCGCAACTTCGACCTATTTCAAAACCACCTGCTTATGTTGACGGAGTGCATGCACGGCATGGCGGTATAAAAGCAGCCTTAGTGTTCCGTGACAACATCATGCACCGCCGTGATATTGAAGAGGCTTACCTTGATGCAATTGAGCATGCAAAAACCGAAATCATCATCGCCAATGCTTACTTTGTACCGGGGATGCGTTTCCGTAGAGCCTTGTTAGAAGCCTCTGCTAGAGGCGTGAGCGTCAAGCTATTGTTGCAAGGTCGTGTAGAATATTTTGCCATGTTTGCTACCCATGCGTTTTACAGCATCTTTTTGCAACATGGCATTCAAATTTATGAGTATCGCAAAAGCTTTATGCACAGCAAAGTTGCTGTGATTGATCGAGAATGGGCCACAATTGGGTCATCCAATATCGACCCATTTAGTTTGCTACTTGCACGCGAGGCCAATGTGATTGTGTCCGACAAAGCCTTTGCGAATGAACTTCGCACAGATATTCTTAACACAATCTCAATTGGCGGCATTCAAATAAACAACGAGATTTGGCGCCATCGAAATTTAACGAATCGCTTGGCCTCGTGGTTTGCTTACGGCTGTTTGCGATTGTTTTTGGGTTTAATCGGGTATTCTAATGAGCAATGAGTTGCGCCAAGCTTAATGGCAATGATTTCGTTATAATCACACATGAAAATGATACTGACTTTTTATAAAGTCTGAGAGGTTGAAATGAAACAGAAAGTAAATGTCGTTGCAGGTTCGTTATTATTCGCGATGATAAGCACCTTGCCTGCATGCAGCAATGTGAAAGATTTAACGAATGTGAATTTATGGCCTTTTGGCAAAGGCGAGCCATCCCGCGTTTACCAGCCTGCGAACTCAACGCCTTATATGTGTGAGGGCAATAAAAAATTCTTTGTTCGCCTATTGGATAAGGGTGCATCTGCTTGGTTGATTATGCCTGACCGTGAAGTGCTACTTGCACAGGCTGGTGCTAGCAAAGTCTATACAAACGGCATTAGTAAGTTGGATTTGACTAGTGACGATGTAACGCTAGTGGTGAATGAAACGACTAAGTATGCCGCATGTAAGGCTAATGGTGTTGCTAAAGTCACTAAGATTGAGCCTGTGCCAATGGTTGAGCCAGTGGCTATCCCAGCAAAACAAGAGCCAACCCCGGTTGTTGTAGAAGCGCCAGCGCCTAAAGTCGCTGAGGTGAAAGCAGATGCAGTTGTTGTTCCTGTTGCTAATGAAAGTGTTCAACAAGCGGTCGTGCCTGCGGATGATCATTCCGCGTCACAAGAAGCAGTTACAAAAACTTTAGATGCTTGGGCAAATGCTTGGCGCACTAAAAATACGGAGGCTTACTTAAATACTTATTCTGCTAAATTTAAGCCTGAAGGCATGAGTAAAAAATCTTGGGTTGCACAACGTAAACAGCGTGTAGGCGCTAATCCAGCCGATATTACTTTGAGTTTGGATAAAGTGAATATTGTTGCGGACGCCAAAAAGGCAGAAGTGTCTTTTGTTCAACATTACGCCAGCGGTAAATATAGCGATACGGTTGCTAAAGTATTGAGCTTGGAAAATGATGCTGGACATTGGGTTATTGTTAAAGAGACGTCGAAGTCACAAAAATAATCATTAATTTTTAGCGATTAGATATTTAGGATAGAGATGATGAAAAGTTATCGCAAAGAGCTTTGGTTTAATCCACCGACCCGCGTGGCATTAATTAATATCACCAATCAAATTAATGAATGCCTTCGCGAGAGTGGTGTTCGTGAAGGTTTGGTGTTGGTGAATGCCATGCATATTACAGCGAGTGTATTTATTAATGATGATGAGTCAGGGTTGCATCATGATTACAAAGAGTGGCTTGAACGCCTTGCACCGCATGAGCCAATTCGCAATTATCGCCATAACGATACGGGTGAGGACAATGCTGACGCGCACATGAAGCGCCAAATTATGGGTCGTGAAGTAGTGGTGGCGATTACTGAAGGGCGTTTAGATTTTGGCCCTTGGGAGCAGATTTTTTATGGTGAGTTTGACGGACGCCGTAAAAAACGTGTGTTAGTTAAAATTATTGGCGAATAAAAATAGATTGATTAAAAGGTTTTAGCAATGAAAGTTCCTGAGTTACTTGCGCCAGCTGGCGATTTAGACCGTATGCGTACTGCGTTCGATTTTGGCGCAGATGCAGTTTATGCAGGTCAGCCACGGTACAGTTTGCGTGCGCGAAATAATGACTTTTCAATGGCTAACATTGAGCTCGGCATTAATGAAGCGCATGCGCGCGGTAAAAAATTCTTTGTAGCGAGTAATATTTTGCCGCACAACGCCAAAATTAAAACCTATATGGCTGACATGGAGCCTGTAGTGGCGATGAAGCCAGATGCTTTGATTATGGCTGACCCGGGTTTGATTATGATGGTGCGTGAAAAGTGGCCTGAGATAGATGTGCATCTTTCTGTACAAGCAAATACTGTCAATTATGCTGCAGTGAAGTTTTGGAAAGCGTTAGGATTAACGCGCGTGATTTTGTCACGTGAGCTTTCGATTGATGAGATTGAGGAAATTCGCCAGCTCTGCCCAGATATGGAGTTAGAGGTATTTGTGCACGGTGCCTTGTGTATCGCATATTCGGGTCGTTGTTTGCTTTCAGGCTATTTTAATCATCGCGACCCCAATCAAGGGACATGCACGAATAGCTGCCGTTGGGATTACAAAGTGCATGATGCTGCAGAAGATCCAGCTGGCGTGATTCGTCTGCAAGATTTCGACTTTAAGACGGAGATGGAAAAATCCAGCTTATCGAGTTGTGGCAGTATGCAGCGCCACCCAGAGGCTGATAAGGTTTATCTGATTGAAGAAAAAGATCGTCCGGGCGAGTTGTTACCAATTATGGAAGATGAGCACGGCACTTACATTATGAATAGTAAGGATTTGCGTGCGATTGAGCACGTAGAGCGTCTGACTAAAATTGGTGTGGATTCACTTAAGATTGAAGGCCGTACTAAATCGCGTTATTACGTAGCGCGGACTTGCCAAGCATATCGCCGTGCCGTGGATGATGCGGTCGCCGGACGTCCATTTGATATGCGCTTGTTAGGTGAGTTAGAAAGTTTGGCAAATCGCGGTTATACCGATGGTTTCTTGGAGCGTCACCACACTGAAGACCATCAAAACTATATGCAAGGCTATTCAAAATCAAATCGCAGCTTATATGTGGGCGATATTACGGGCTATGACGATGTTAAAGGTCTGGCTGATATTTCTGTGAAAAATCGCTTTGCTGTTGGCGATCGTTTGGAAATTGTGCATCCAAGTGGCAATCGTGAAATTGTAGTTGAAAGCATGCTGAATAAAAAAGGCGAGCCTGTGACTGAAGCCGCAGGAAGTGGCATTTCAGTCAAGCTCCCTTTACCAGTCGCTGATTTGAAAAATGCCATGTTAGCGCGTTTCTTATAGAAATTTAGGCATACAAATTTAGCTTTGGATGAAGGCGTTAACCAAAACAGGTTAGCGCCTTTTTTGTTGTGAAAGTAATCAACTGTTGATATAGTTAGCTAACTAACTATTAAGCACCTAATTATGTTGCAGCTAAGAGATCTTCCGTCCGTTGAGGTTTTAAAAAAATTTGCCGCACGTTACCCAGTGGCTGATGTGACGGCAATCTCCTCTTTCTTGCATTTGCTCCGTGTTGCTTCAGACTTATCCATTGCGCTTGACGCATGCTTAAGTCGGCACGGCTTATTACAAGGACGATGGTGGGTGCTGATTTTGTTAATGCGTGAAGGTAATAAAACTTCTACACCTTCACTCTTGGCTGAAAAGGCCGGGGTAAGTCGAGCGACCATGACGGGTTTGTTAGATGGTCTTGAGCGAGATGGCTTGGTGGCTAGGGTTTTTGATGATGAGGATAGGCGTCGTTTGTCTATTAGGTTAACCGATGCTGGACAACAAAAATTAGATGATGTGATGCCAGATTACTATGCGCGGTTAAGAGCATGCATGGCTGGGGTTGACGAGAACGCTCGTCAGCAACTCGAAGCAACGTTGATGAATATTAATGCGGGCTTAGTCGCCTTTAATACGGAAGTGCGAAGTTAATTTTTTTATTTAGGAGAAAGTATGAGTATTCAGCAAGAGTTACAAGCCTTAAACGCCCAATGGGATGCGGCATTTAATGCCAAAAAAGCGGACCAAGTTGCAGCAATGTATGATGATGCGGCTGCAGTAATTCCAGCAGGCGCTGCACAAGTTTCTGGCAAGGCAGCGGTGTTGGCATTTTGGACAAATACCATTGCACAGGGCATTATTGATCACAAATTGGAGATGGTTGAAGCGGGTGTGTCTGGTGATATGGCTTTCCAGCGTGGCTTGTGGAGTGCGGCTGTAGTGAATGATAACGGCGAGCGTCAAGTGTTTAGTGGCAATGTTCATTTACTTTATCGTCGTCAGGCGGATGGCGCTTGGAAAGCATTGACGCATATTTGGAACTAATCCAAATATTTGTAAATGAGATTTATATGAAAAACAGAGAAACATGGCGATAGCAAAATCCACAAAACTTAAAGCATTTGGTGCGTTGATGCTGCTATCGCTTCTGTGGGGTTATAACTGGGTGGTGATGAAATATGCCTTGCTTGATGCAGGGCCATTTCAATTTGGCGCACTACGTACATTTCTAGGTGCGCTGTGTTTGATGTTGGTTCTGTGCGTAATGAAAAAGCCATTACGGCCAAGAGAAGTGCCTACACTCATTTTGCTAGGCATTTTGCAAACGTGTGGTTTTACAGGCTTGATTATTTGGGCGCTGGTGCATGGTGGTGCAGGTAAAACCGCAGTGCTTACCTACACCATGCCGTTTTGGGTAATGGTGCTTGCTTGGCCTTTGTTGGGTGAAAAAATACGTGGTATGCAGTGGTTGGCTGTTTTTGCTTCGCTGTTAGGACTCGTGCTTATTTTTGATCCGCTACATTTAGGCAGTGATGTGTTCAGTATGTCATTAGCAGTAATGGCTGGGGTATTTTGGGCGCTGGCAGTGATTTTGGCCAAAAAACTACATCATCGTGTGCCGGATTTGGATTTGATTTCGCTCACTGCTTGGCAGATGCTCTTTGGCTCATTGCCCTTAGTAGTTGTGGCATTTTGGGTGGATGCTCCCCCGATTGATTGGTCGCCAAGGTTGTTTGCTGCAATAGGATTTAATGCAATTCTCTGTAATGCCTTGGCTTGGTTGCTGTGGTTATATGCTTTGCAAAGACTTGCTGCCGGCGTTGCTAGTATGACTTCTATGTTGGCGCCACTCATTGGTGTGCTAGCTGCATGGGTACAATTAGGTGAGCAGCCTTCAGCATTTGAAATTGTTGGCATGTTATTAATTGGTCTGGCACTGGTTGTTATTTCAGTTCATGCCATGAAAGCGCATGAAGAAATAGAGCCCGCCATGGGACAAGACTAAATATAGTCATGATTAAAAGCCTTACGGCTTTATGCTAAAATTGCGTTATTTTTCAGCAATTGAGGGTTAGGTCATGGCAGGGCATTCCAAGTGGGCCAATATTCAGCATCGTAAAGGTCGTCAAGATGCTAAGCGTGGCAAGATTTTTACGCGTCTAATTAAAGAAATTACCGTAGCTGCTCGTATGGGTGGTGCTGATGTGGGAACGAACCCACGTTTACGGATGGCAGTGGATAAAGCTAAAGGCGAATCCATGCCAAAAGATAATATTGAAAATGCGATTAAACGCGGTGCTGGCACGCTTGAAGGTGTGAACTACGAAGAAATTCGTTATGAGGGCTACGGCATTAGCGGTGCTGCTGTGATTGTAGATTGTTTAACAGACAATCGAAATCGTGCGGTGGCTGATGTACGTCATGCGTTCACTAAGTTTGGTGGCAATTTGGGCACCGATGGCTCTGTGGCATTTATGTTTAAGCATTGCGGTAGTTTGCTTTTTGCACCTGGCACAAGTGAAGATAAAGTGATGGAAATTGCATTAGAGGCGGGTGCCGAAGACATTATCAATAACGATGATGGCAGTATTGAAGTAATTACCACGCCAGCTGATTTCTCAGCAGTAAAAGAAGCTTTGGAAGCTGCTGGTCTAAATCCAGTATTATCTGAAGTAACAATGAAGGCAGATAACGAAACGGTGTTTTCTGGGGATGATGCAGTAAAAATGCAGAAACTACTCGATGCGCTAGATGATTTGGATGATGTACAAGAGGTTTATACCTCAGCGGTTATCGAAGAGTGAGTTTGAATAACGCACCAGTGAATGTTGTAAGAATATTGGGGATAGACCCAGGCTTGCGAATCACTGGTTTTGGCGTGATAGAAAAAACGGGTGAAAAACTCACCTATATTGCAAGTGGCACTATTAAAACTGCCAGCGCAAAAACAGCGGATAGAGAAGAGTTGCCAGCAAGATTGAAAATCATCTTAGATGGTTTGTTTGAGGTAATAGATACTTACAATCCGAACGAGGTTGCCATAGAAAAAGTGTTTGTGAATGTGAATCCGCAATCGACTTTGCTTTTGGGCCAAGCTCGAGGCGCAGCGATCAGTGCGGCCGTGATTCGAAACTTAAGCGTGGCCGAATATACTGCATTACAAGTCAAACAAGCGGTGGTCGGCAATGGCCACGCTGCAAAGGAGCAAGTCCAAGAAATGGTCAAGCGTCTGCTCACATTACCTGCAAAACCTAAACCTGATTCTGCGGATGCACTTGCGTGTGCGATTGCGCATGCGCATGGTGGTCAAGGCATGGGTAAGCTAGCAACAGCTGGCTTCCGTGTTAAAGGAGGTAGGCTCGTATGATAGCAAGGTTAAAAGGTATTTTGCTTGAAAAAACACCGCCGCATGTGGTGATTGATTGCAATGGTGTTGGGTATGAATGTGAAGTGCCGATGAGTACTTTTTATAATCTGCCTAACATTGGTGAAAAGCTCACGCTTTTAACGCATTTTGTTGTGCGTGAAGATGCTCAGTTGTTGTACGGCTTTGGCACAGAGCGCGAACGGGCGACATTCAGACAGTTGCTTAAAGTAAATGGTATCGGTGCGAAATCTGCACTTTCAATTTTAAGCGGTTTGTCCGTTGAAGATTTAATTCAAGCCATTGCTTTGCAAGAAACAGGTTTGCTCACCCGTGTGCCGGGGGTTGGTAAAAAAACAGCAGAGCGTTTGTTATTGGAGCTGAAAGATAAGTTTTCAATCGAAGGTCTTGCGGGTAACGCTAATGCACCTAAATCAGCTGCTAGTGATGTGCTCAATGCCCTGGTCTCTTTGGGCTACAATGAAAAAGAAGCTTTGTTGGCAGTTAAACAATTAGCGCCTGATGTGGGTGTTTCTGAAGGTATCAAGCTCGCATTGAAGGCCTTGTCTAAATCATGATTGAAACCGATCGTCTTATCGCTGCTGAACCTTTAACCCAGCAAGAAGAAACGCTGGAAAGAGCGCTTCGCCCTAAAGCCCTTGATGAGTATGTCGGGCAGGAAAAGGCGCGTGGTCAGCTAGAAATTTTTATCAATGCAGCGCGTGGACGAAGCGAGCCTTTGGATCATGTGCTGTTATTTGGGCCGCCTGGCTTGGGCAAGACGACATTGGCGCACATCATCGCAAAAGAGATGGGTGTCAATATGCGCCAAACTTCAGGTCCTGTGCTTGAACGTGCTGGCGACTTGGCAGCTTTGCTCACAAACCTTGAGCCTAATGATGTTTTATTTATTGATGAAATCCATCGTTTATCGCCAGTGGTTGAAGAGATTTTATATCCAGCAATGGAAGATTACCGCTTGGATATTATGATTGGTGAAGGACCTGCGGCACGTTCAGTTCGTCTGGATTTGCCGCCTTTCACGCTAGTGGGCGCTACCACACGTGCTGGTATGTTAACGAATCCTTTGAGAGATCGTTTTGGGATTGTGTCACGGTTAGAGTTTTACAATTCGGATGAGTTGGCTCGCATTGTTCAGCGATCAGCAGGACTCTTGGAAGTTGCTATGCAAGGGGATGGTGCACTTGAAATTGCTAAGCGTTCACGTGGTACACCGCGTATTGCTAACCGTTTATTGCGCCGAGTACGAGATTATGCACAAGTAAAATCTGATGGCGTTGTGACATCAGAGATTGCTGATGCGGCACTCAAAATGCTGGATGTTGACCATCTTGGTTTTGACGTGATGGATAGAAAGCTCTTGCTTGCTGTGCTCGAAAAATTTGGTGGTGGTCCTGTTGGTTTAGATAACCTTGCCGCAGCGATTGGCGAAGAGCGTGACACGATTGAAGATGTGCTTGAGCCCTACTTAATTCAGCAAGGGTATTTGATGCGTACCCCGCGTGGTCGCGTTGCTACCCAACAAGCTTATCAACACTTTGGCTTACCTGTCCCTAAAGCTTTGGCCACTGGTGAGCTTTGGGCAGCAGAGGACGTTTAGAAAAGACGACGATGAAGTTTGATTGGTCTGTACAAGTTTATTGGGAAGATACCGATGCCGGTGGTGTGGTATACCACAGCCAATACCTCAACTTTATGGAGCGTGCACGTACCGAGTTTTTGCGTAGCTTGGGATTGATGCAAACGACGCTGAGAGATGATTTAGGTATTTTGTTTGTCGTGCGAGATATTCAAATTCGTTTCAAAAAGCCTGCAAAATTTGATGATCAGCTTAATGTAAAAACTCAGTTGGTCAGTGTTGGCAGAAGTTTGCTTGCGTTTGAACAAAACATATACCGCGGGGATGAGCATTTGATCGCGGCGAAAGTCGATGTGGTGTGTATTGGATCTAGTAGTTTTAAGCCTGTGAGCATTCCTGAAACGATGGTTTGCTTGCTTAAACTTTAAAAATAATTGATTAAGAAGCAATGGAGAAGTAATGACTGAGTTACCCGTAAATGCAGCTGCAGACATGTCTTTAATGACCTTGCTCACAGGTGCAAGTTTGCCAGTGCAGATGGTGATGGCGATTTTGCTTATCGTATCTATCGTTTCATGGTGGTATATCTTTATTAAAGTCATGACGATCGGTCGTGCAGAAAAAGAGGCTGAAAGCTTTGAGCATACTTTTTGGACTGGCGGCGACTTAAATAAACTCTACGATGGGGTATCTGCAGGCCGTAACAAGCCTCATGGAATGTCTAGTATCTTTGAAGCGGGTTTCAAAGAGTTTGTGCGTTTGAAAAAACAACCCGGTTTGGAAGTGAGTGACTTAATGGAAGGTTCGCGCCGTGCGATGCGTGCGGCTTATAACCGTGAAATGGATGATTTGGATTCTCATTTGCCTTATTTGGCATCGGTTGGTTCTGTCAGCCCTTATATTGGTTTATTTGGCACAGTTTGGGGCATCATGAATGCTTTTCGTGGCTTGGCTAACATGGCGCAAGCAACCTTAGCGCATGTTGCGCCAGGCATCGCAGAAGCATTAATTGCAACGGCAATTGGCCTGTTTGCAGCGATTCCTGCGGTGATTGCGTATAACCGCTTTTCATCTTCTGTAGACCGCTTAGCGGTACGTTACGAAAGCTTTATAGAAGAGTTTACTAATATCCTGCAACGTAAGAGCTAAGCATGGCGCGCCTTCGCAAACGTAGAGCAATGAACCAAATTAACGTCGTGCCTTATATCGACGTGACTTTGGTATTGCTGGTGATTTTTATGGTGACTGCACCGATGACCAATCCTGGTGTGGTTGAACTGCCTAAGGTTGGTGCGGAAGTGCTTAAGCAACAAGCTGCACCAATTGTGATTACTGTCATGGCCGATGGTAAAGTGCAATTTCAAGAAAAGCAATTGAGTAATGATCAGTTGTTATTTGAAATCAAAAACCAGGTAACCAAAGAACCAGATCGTGCATTTGTGATTAGTGCTGATAAAAAAGTGGACTATGAGAAAGTGGTTGAGGTCTTAGCTTTACTTAAAAAGACAGGCGCTAAAGCTGGTTTGTTGTTGAATCCAGCTAATTAAAACATGATTCGTCGGCATGAAAAAAATGTAGTTTGGCAAGCAGGGGCATTCACGGTATTAGTCCATGGCTTGTTGCTAGCATTATTTTTGGTGTCCTTTCAGTGGAAAACCGTGCAGCCGATGAATATTGCACAAGTTGAACTTTGGGATAGTGTTCCTACACCTGAAGCTGCTGCTGTAAAGCCCCCTCCGCCTGAACCGGTGTTAGAGCCTAAAGTGGTTGAGCCAGTTAAACCAGAGCCTAAGGTAGCGCCCGAACAAGAACCTAAGGCTGAAATTCAAACTAAAAAAATGCCAGAAGCTCCCCCGAAAGTTGAGAAGCCGAAACCAGAGCCTATAAAACCGAAGGAAGAAAAGCCTAAAGACCCTCCCAAAGAACAGCCTAAGCCAGAGAAAACGAAAGCAGATGTAGATGCGTTAAAAAAGTTACAACAAGCATTGTTGGCTGAAGACTCGCAATCTCAAAAGCGTGATTCAGCCAAGTCCGAGGCCAGTCCTGCTGGTTCAAAAACTGCGCAAGTGGCCCAGGCTGGTTCACAAAATGCTGGTGAAATCGATAAGTACAAAACGATGATAAGTAGTAAAATTAAGCAACACGTCAATAAACAATTATGTGGTCAAGATAAATCTATTAAAGTGACTTTTATGATTGCGTTGATGCCGACGGGTGAAGTGATGGGCCGTCCAAAGTTGATTAAGGAAAGTGGAATGTCCTCTTGTGATGACGCAGTTGAACGCGCAATTTTAGAGTCTCAGCCACTTCCAGTGCCAACATCTTCTGATTTGTTTAGCCAGTTCCGTGAGTTAAATTTAGTTTTTAGGCCTAACGACACCAACTAATTTGGTAGAATTAACATATGTTAAATAAACGTTTATTTATTCTTCTTTTATTATTGCTTCCAATGATTGCCAAGGCTGAACTGACGGTTGAGGTTGTTGGAGGTGCTGCACAACAAATTCCAATCGCGATTGTTCCGTTTGCCACGCAAGCTAGTTCAGCTCCAGCTCAACAAGATAGTTTGTCTAATGTCATTGGTGCAGACTTGCGCTTAAGTGGACTTTTTCGAGTGTTGGAAACTCGTGGTGTTGCTAATCAACCGCATACCCTTTCTGAGGTGAAATATAGTGATTGGACCAGCATTCAAACTCAGGCATTAACGATTGGTGCTGTAGATAGCTTGCCAGGCAATCGACTTAAGGTGTCTTTTAGATTGGTGGACGTGTTAAAACAAAATCAATTGCTCGCGATGGAATTTAATATTACGCCAGCTCAGGAGCGCGCGACTGCCCATCGTATTGCGGATATGATTTACGAAAAACTAACAGGTGAAAAGGGTGTTTTTGCAACGCGCATTACCTATGTGAATAAAGAAAATGGACGCTATTCGTTGCAAGTGGCTGATGCTGATGGGTTTAACCCTCAGACAGTTGTTTCTTCAAAAGAGCCTTTGATTTCACCTTCATGGTCGCCAGATGGCACGAAGTTGGCTTATGTTTCTTTTGAAAAGAAAAAGCCAGTTATTTTTGTGCAGTCATTGTTGTCTGGTCAACGCATCGTATTGGCAAATTTTAAGGGTAATAATAGTGCGCCAGCTTGGTCGCCAGATGGTACTAAGTTAGCGATTGTTTTAACTTACAGCGCAAACTCACAAATTTATGTGATTAATGCTGATGGCAACGGTTTAAAGCAGATTTCATTTAGTAATGGGATTGATACTGAGCCTGAATGGTCGCCAGATGGTGCATTCATATACTTTACGTCTAATCGAGGTGGTGGCCCGCAAATATATCGCATGCCTTCGAACGGTGGCGATGCAAAACGCGTGACATTTGAGGGTTCTTATAATGTGAGTCCTCATCTGTCAACGGATGGCAAGCTATTGACGTTTATTAAACAAGGTCCAGCAGGTTTTAAAGTGGCTGTGCAGGATTTAGCAACAGGTCAAGTACAGGTTGTAAGCGACACCACACAAGATGAATCGCCAAGTTTTGCACCGAATGGTCGAATGATTCTTTATGCGACAAGTATTGGTGGGAAAGGTACGCTCGCGGCGGTTTCTGTGGATGGCCGTGTGAAACAACGATTAAAAGATACGGGTGGTGATGTGCGTGAACCTTCATGGGGCTCATCGCTCAATTAGTGCTATTTGACGATTTTTATGTAGTTTTATTTAGGAGAAAGAAATGAGAAAAAGTTTATTAATAAGTGTGTTGTTGGCTGCAGCATTGGCTGCTTGTTCAAACAATGCTGTAAAAAATAAACCAGCTGCACCAGTGATTGATAGCAGCAGTTCATCACAAGCCAAGCCAAGCACAACAGCAAAAGATGATGGCGCTTCAACAGCAGTTGCTAATCAAAATGGCGCTGAAGGTAATCCATTGAAAGATCCAAACAACATTCTTTCTAAGCGTAGCGTTTACTTTGACTTCGATAAAGATGAAGTTAAAGCAGAGTATCGTCCATTGGTAGAAGCGCATGCTAAATATTTAGTTGCAAATCCAAATGCTAAAGTGATTTTCCAAGGCAACGCAGACAATCGTGGTTCACGTGAATACAACTTGTCATTGGGTCAACGTCGTTCAGTGGCTGTAAAAAAAGCAGCTAACGTATTAGGCGCACAAGACAAGCAAATTGAAACAGTGAGCTATGGCGAAGAAAAAGCTAAAGATTGCAAAGACGAAACTTGTTATCAACAAGACCGTCGTGTTGATATCGTTTACGAAAACGAGTAATCCATATGCGCAAACTGATTCTGATTAGCATTTGTTTATTAAGTGTTTCGCAACTTGCCCATGCGGCTTTGTTTGATGACAAAGAGGCACGCCAGCAAATTGTCGATTTACAACAAAAAACAGATGCTCAGAATCAGTCTACTCAGGCAACACTTGAGGCATTAAAAAAATCTCAGCAGGCCTTGGAAGAGCGCGTTCTTTCTATTGAGGGCGTGATTAAAAGCCAAGGTCTGATGGATTTACTCAGTCAAATTGATCGGCTGAATGAAGAGCTGAACAAAGTGAAAGGTGATTTGGAAGTTGCACAGCATGATATTGAAGTGTCGCAACAGCGCCAAAAAGATTTATATGCGGATACGGATGGTCGTTTACGTAAGTTAGAAACAGGCATAAGTGCTAATAATTCAATATCTGAGAACAAAGAACAGGCTGCGCCAGCAGGAAATGTAAGTGCAGGCCCTACAGAAAATAGTGCTGAATTAAAAGCGCTAGAAAATGCGCAAACACTATTAAAAGAGGGTAAATATAAAGACGCATTCGATGCCTTTGATAAATTTATACAGAGTTACGCCAATAGCAAACAAGTGCCTAATGCCCAGTATGGCTTGGGCTTTGCACAGTTTTCTTTGAAGAATTACAAAGCAGCGATTGCAACGCAGCAAAAGCTGATTGGTCAATTTCCAGATAGCCCAAAAGTGCCCGATGCAAAATTCAATATTGCAAATTGCCAGATCCAGCTTTCTGATATTGAAGGGGCTAAAAAAACATTGCGAGATTTAATCGCACAACATCCGACAAGTGAGTTGATCCCTAATGCAAAACGTCGATTGACGGTGTTAGAGTCTATTAAGAAATAAGCCTATTTGCTTCAATCGAAGCTTTTTATATTATGTCCCTACGTATTTTTGAGATTTTTCATTCACTGCAAGGCGAGTCATCTAGAGTTGGCTTGCCCACGGTATTTGTTCGCCTAACGGGTTGTCCCTTACGTTGCGGATATTGTGATACAGAGTATGCATTTCATGGAGGTGCGACGCAGAGCTTTGAAGAAATTTTAACTAGAGTTGCGAGCTATAAAGCCCAGTATATTTGTGTCACTGGAGGAGAGCCCCTGGCGCAAAAGGGATGTAACGAATTGTTGAAGATGCTTTGCGATGCAGGCTATAAGGTTTCAATTGAAACCAGCGGCGCGATGGACATCAGCCAGGTAGACTCGCGCGTGTCGGTGATTATGGACATCAAGACCCCAGGGTCGGGTGAAGAGAGCAAAAATCTTTGGGGGAATATCGCCCATTTGTCAGCGAAAGATGAAGTGAAGTTCGTCCTCGTGGACAGGACTGATTACGATTGGGCGAAGCAGGTGTTAGCTCAATATGATTTGAGCAATAAATGCTCAGTGCTTTTTTCACCAGTCTATAAAACACTTCCGCCTGAGCACTTGGCGGCTTGGGTGCTTGAAGATCATCTGCCTGTTCGTATGCAAGTGCAGTTACATAAAATTCTTTGGGGCGAAAAGGCTGGGGTTTAGTCAATGAAAAAAGCGGTTGTTTTACTTTCAGGTGGATTAGATTCGGCAACAGTCCTTGCTATTGCTAAAAGCCAGGGCTATGAATGTTATTGCTTGAGCTTGGATTATCACCAACGCCATGTGGCTGAATTAATCGCGGCTGAACGTGTTGCGACAACGCTTGGTGCTAAAGCACATAAAACTGTCCAGCTAGACCTGTCAATGTTCGGTGGCTCTGCCCTGACGGATAACAATATTGATGTGCCAGAAGGACCAAGTGAGGGTATTCCTGTCACCTATGTGCCAGCGCGCAATACGATTATGTTGTCATTAGCTTTGGCTTGGGCGGAGACCTTGGCCGCGCAAGATATTTTTATTGGGGTGAATGCACTGGATTATTCTGGCTATCCTGATTGCCGCCAAGAATACGTGGCTGCATTTCAGCGCATGGCGAATCTTGCCACTAAGAGCGCTGTAGAAGGTAAAACCATCACTGTACATGCGCCGCTGATTGATATGACCAAAGCGCAAATTATTCAATGTGGCCATTCTTTAGGGTTTGATTACGGCATGACGGTTTCTTGTTATCAAGCTGATGCTTCAGGCCGCGCGTGTGGTTTGTGTGACTCTTGTCGATTCCGTAAAGAGGGGTTTGTTGTGGCTGGACTCCCTGACCCAACGCACTATCAATCACCTGCTAGCTAAAGACAATGAGATAAATTTGCAAATAGCGCATATTTACCTTGCCAAAGTATTAGAAAATAACGTAAAATCCGCCCCTTTCTGTAAAAACGATTAGAGAACAAAATATTATGGTAATCATTCGACTAGCCCGCGGTGGCGCGAAGAAGACCCCTTTCTACAGCGTAGTAGTTGCAGATTCACGTAATCGTCGCGACG